>JABXHX010000040.1 GCA_013373385.1 Flavobacteriaceae bacterium | reverse complement strand
TCTAACTTCTCTTTTAAATCTGTTGGATTGGTAAAATCTGCTACTAAATACCCGTGATTTTGATTATTTTTTGGTAGTTCTTCCAACACAGCTTTTAGCTTTTCTTCACTACGAGCTACTAAAGTTATATTTACGCCTTCTTGAGCTAATTGTATTGCTGCTGCTTTTCCTATTCCTTGTGTACTACCGCACACTAATGCGTTTTTATCTTGTATTTCTAAATTCATTATAAGTTTCTATTTATATAAGCTTCATCATTATAAATTTCTTTCGCCAGTTCATAAAATTCATTTATTGTATCACTTTGAGTCGAACCTGATTCATTTTCAAACTCTTCAAAAACTTCATCCTTTATTTCTCTATACTTTACAGCTAAGAAATGTGTGTTATCATTTTCTTTTTTCAACATTAAATCTATTGCATAAAAAGCCGAATCAAACTTTTGTGATATATCAACAAACCTACTTGCAACCTCAGGGCTACTTTTTTCTTCAGAATTTACTTTTAAAAAAATAGATTTATTATGCAACTCCATCGACTCTCTAACAAAATCTACTACTTTCCTTCTAAACTCCTCTTTCCATTTTAATTTAGCCTCTAACTTTATATTTCTTTTCATTTTATCTACTGCCAAAAAACCTCCTATTAAAAGAAGGATAACTGGCATGATAAATTCAAATATTTTTATCCAATCTACATCACTCATTTTCTATAAGAATTCTTTTAATCTTAACTGCTTTCTCAAAATGATCTAACTGATGTGTCTGGATCCACCAAGTAGCCACTTCCATCAGCACTTTCGGGTTATCATTTTTATTTTTGAAAAATGCATAAAACGAAAGCCCTACATTTTCTCCTTTCTTAGCAATCTTCTCATCACAAACTTGGATGATTTTTTGCTTTATCTCTTTATTCATATTTTATACAAACATTTTTAGGCTCAGTAAAGAATCGCAAGGCATCAAAACCTCCTTCTCTACCTACACCTGAAGCTTTTGTTCCACCAAACGGTGTACGTAAATCTCTCATCATCCAAGTATTTACCCACACAATGCCTGTTTGTAGTTTTTGAGAAAACTGCATTGTTCTATTTAAATTGCTTGTCCAAACGGTAGCTGATAATCCGTATTTTACATCGTTTGCCAACACCAATGCTTCTTTATCTGTTTTAAAAGACATAATTGTAACTACTGGGCCAAATACTTCTTCTTGGTTGATACGGCATACATTATCTTGGACTTCAATGATGGTTGGCTGAAAATAATAGCCATTTTCGTAACCATTTACGGTTACCTCTAAACCTCCACATAGGATTTTTGCACCTTCATCTTCTGCTATTTTTACATACAATTCTACTTTTTCTAAATGCGTTTTAGAAACCAAAGCTCCAATATCTGTAGATTCATCTGAAGGGTGTCCGACTTTTAATTGTTTTACTTTTTGAACAAAATCTGCTTTGAATTTTTTATAGATACTTTCTTCTACAAAAATTCTACTTCCACAGAGACAAATCTGACCTTGATTGGCAAATGATGAACGCACTGTGGTTTCTAACATCTTATCATAATCACAATCTGCAAAAATGATGTTTGGGTTTTTACCTCCGAGCTCAAGTGATAATTTCTTAAACATAGGTGCTGCGGTACGAGCAATGTGCGCTCCTGTGGCTGTTCCGCCTGTAAACGATATGGCTTTGATATCTGGGTGCTCAACAATAGCTTGACCCGTGGTGGTTCCTAATCCTTGAACAATATTTAACACTCCTTTAGGTAAACCTGCTTCATTACATATTTCTCCTAATAAATAAGCGGTCAATGGTGTTACTTCACTTGGTTTTGCTACTACACAGTTTCCTGCAGCAATGGCTGGAGCAATTTTCCACGTAAATAAATACAATGGTAAATTCCATGGAGAAATACAGCCCACTACTCCGATGGGTTGGCGTAATGTGAAATTTATGGCATCTTGCCCTACACTTTCATGACTTTCGCTTGCAAATTGAGTGATGGCATTACCAAAAAAGCGAAAGTTGCTTGCCGCTCTCGGAATATCTACTGACTTAGCTAAACTAATGGGTTTACCATTGTCTTTGCTCTCAGCTTCGGCAAAGCGTTGTAAATTAGCTTCTAGTAATTCTGAAATTTTAATTAATATTCTGCTGCGCTCTTCAAAGGAAGTGTGCGACCACTGCTTAAAAGCCGATTTGGCACTTTGATAGGCTTGCTCTACATCTTCTTTTGATGAATTTGGTATTTGACCATAAACTGCTCCGTTTGATGGATTATAATTATCTATCCATTCATTATTGATTGGGTTATGGAAATTTCCGTTTATATAGTTTTGGATATTTTGCATGTTGCTTGGTTCAATTATCAGGTATCAGTGAACAATTATCAGTTATTAATGAATAGGTATTAATTGTTCGTTTTGAACTTTTTCTCTTTTTGTTCTAGATTTTCTAATTCTGTTTTTTATACGCTGTAACTTTAATCTCTACTACCAAATCTGGATGTGGCAATTGATGCACAGCTACGGTTGTTCTAGTTGGCCCTGTTTTCTTATCAAAAAATTCTGCATACGCTTTATTATAGCCTGCAAAATCGTTCATATTAACCAAAAAGGTAGACACATCTACCACATCTTTTAAACTGGCACCTACTGTTTGTAAATTTTTATCAATATTTTGTAACACCTCTCTAGTTTGAGTTTCTATATTTAACCTTTTGGTGCCCATTTCATCAATAATATCCACTCCTGCAATGGTATTGTCTGCTCTACGAGAACTTGTTCCTGATACAAAAATAAAATCGCCCACAACTTTTACATGCGGATACGCTCCTCTTGGTGTTACTTTTTCTTTGGTTGTTTTATTATCCATACACTTTCTTTTAGTAAAAGATTCCTTCGCTTCGCTCGGAATGAGACTCTGTTTTTATTTATTTGTTGCTAATTCTAACAACTTTACTGTTGTGTTATAATTCCTTGTAGTTGCTTTTGTTTTTAGTTTCTTTTCAAATAAACGATTGCTCAATTTGGTATTGCCATACCCTCCACCACAGTATAAATATACAACATCATCTATAATTGTGTATTCATCTTCTGGTGCTTTGTTTACCTCTATCAAGGTCTCTTTCGGTTTTCTTTGTAAAAATGTAAAATATACTTTACTATAATCTTCTCTATCTACATACGGATTTTTTTGAAACACTTTTTCCCATTCTTTAACTGTCTTTGCCAATACTGGCACATCATAATCAAACCTTAATGCTATAATCTCTTGTATTTTTTTACAGACTTTGCTTTTTGTTTCTTTAGCATCTAACACTATATTTCCACTTTGTATATAGGTTTTAATGTTTTGAAATTCTAATTTTAATAGCAAGTTTTTTAATTCTGCCATCTGAATTTTATTTTTTCCAGAGACGTTAATTCCTCGAAGTAAAACGATATATGTTTTCATTTACATTCATTTTTTTATCAAACTGAATTTATTTCAGCTTCTCATTATGAGATTCCGAAACAAGTTCGGAATGACTAATTATCTTAAATCTGCTACTTTATCTTCTTCTAAAATAGTATTGGTTTCTTCTTGTACTTTTTTTAAGACGAGTTCCAATTGTTCTTTGGTCATGTTGATAGCGGTAGAGATGTCTTTATCTGCAAGCAGATTTAACAAAGCTTTGTCTTGCGCTCTCCCTTTTAGCATCGCTTCATGATACCCTATTTCTTCATTAAAGGTAACCATCGCGTATTTTGAAAAATACTCTTTAGGAAAATGTTTTTCTAAATCCATTTCTATTTTACGCTTTTGTTGAAATAACGGATTGGCTACATGATCTCTCATCTCGTAATAATTTTCAACCGCCAAATCTCCAATCGCGTCCGCATTTTGTTTTCTTTTTTCTTGGTATGATTTAAAAACAACACTCCAATCTCCTTCACATTCATTTAAAACTTCATCTAAAACTGTTACATCTTCAAAAGAAGCATTCATCCCTTGTCCGTAAAACGGAACCACTGCATGCGCAGCATCTCCAAGAATCAAGGTGTTGCTTTTGTAATACCAAGGCAAACATTTTACGGTTCCTAAAGCTCCGGTCGGATTGTTAGCAAATTCTTTTGCTATATTCGGAATTAATGCCAAGGCATCTGGGAATTGCTCTTTAAAGAAGTTTTTTATCTTTTCTTCGGTATTCAGCTCTTTAAAGTTATAGACGCCTTCTTCGTGTCCTAAAAACAAGGTAACCGTAAAACTCCCATCCATATTAGGCAAGGCTATCAGCATATAACCCCCTCTCGGCCAAATATGTAAATGATCTTTACTAAGTTGATGCTTACCGTTACTATCTGCAGGAATCTCTAATTCTTTATAACCATGCGTTAAGTATTCTTGCGAATAACTAAACAAAAACTTCTTTTCTAAGTAATAGCTTTTACGCAATACCGACCCTGCTCCGTCGGTTCCAAAAATAACATCGGCTTCGACAGTAAACGTTTTTTTTGTTTTATAATCTTGAAAACTAGCACTCGTGTTTTCAATATCTATGGATGTACACTTTGTATTGAAGTGTAGGGTTACATTTTCATGCTTCTCTGCTTCTGTTAACAGCATGCCGTTTAAATCTCCACGCGAAATAGAATTGATGTATTCTCCTTCTCTACCCGAATAATTAGAGGCAAATGTGTTTCCTTCAACATCATGTATCAAACGACCGTACATCGGAATACAAATTTTACGTGCATTTTCTTCTACACCTACCAATCTCAAGGCTTTAAAACCTCTATCAGACAATGCCAAATTAATTGAGCGTCCAGCTGAAATGTCTGTGGTTCGTAAATCTGGGCGACTTTCGTAAACTGCTACTTTATAACCTCTTTGTGCTAATCGTAATGCTAATAGTGAGCCGCATAACCCAGCACCTACAATTAATATTTTATCTTGTTTATTCATTTTTCATCTGTCATTGCGAAGCAAATAAAAATTTGCTGTGGCAATCTTTTAATTAGTTAAAGAGATTACTTCGTTGTTTCTCTTCTCTTTATGACTTTTACTACAACAATCCTTTTAAAATTTCTACCATTCTAAACACATCTTCAAAACTATTATATATTGGCACTGGTGCGCAACGGATTACATCTGGCTCTCTCCAATCGGTAATGATGTTATTTTCGGTTAGTTTTTGATGTAAACTCTTGTCTGCATTTTTTACTTGAATGGACAATTGACAACCGCGTTCTTTTGGATTACTTGGCGTAATTATTTTGATTCGGTCTGTAGCTATCTGATTGATTAAATACTCAAAATAACCTGTCAGTTTTTCTGATTTTTCTCTTAATGCTTCCATACCAACTTCAGCAAACATATCTAAAGACGCTTTAATTGCTGCCATAGATAAGATGGGTGGATTTGACAATTGCCAACCTTCGGCCCCTACCATAACATCAAATGGTTGACGCATGTTAAAGCGTGTTTTTTTATTGTGATTCCACCAACCTGCAAAGCGAGGTAAGTCTTTGTTGTTAGCGTGTTTTTCGTGTACAAATAATCCTGCTAAACTTCCTGGTCCCGAATTTAAGTATTTGTAGGTACACCAAGCCGCAAAATCTACTCCGCTATCATGTAAGTTTGGTGATATATTTCCTGCTCCATGCGCTAAATCTATCCCAACCACACAATCTTTAGCATGACCAATTTCAGCTATTCTTTTCAAATCTAAATATTGCCCAGTATAGTAATTGACTCCCCCAATTAACAGCAATGCAATTTTGTCTCCTTGTTCAGATACAATTTGCTCTAAATCTTCTATCCTTAACAACTCTTCACCTTCGCGCGGTTTCCATTCTATTAAACCATCTTCTGCATCAAAACCATGAAATTGTAATTGTGATTGTACGGCATACCTGTCTGACGGAAAAGCATCTGACTCAATCACAATTTTATACTTTATTTTGGTTGGCTGATAAAACGACACCATCAACAAATGTAAATTAGTGGTTAGGGTATTCATCACTACAACTTCTAATGGTTTTGCCCCAACTATTGTTGCCATATTTTCTGTCAAAAATTCGTGATAAGGCATCCATGGATTTTTTGCTTCAAAATGCCCTTCTACTCCATATTTTGCCCAATCATCTAATTCTTGTTGAATATATTGTTGTGTTTGCTTTGGTTGTAATCCTAAAGAGTTTCCTGTAAAATACAACCAGTCATTTCCGTTTGCATCTGTTGGAATATGAAACTGTGCCCGTAAATAAGCTAGTGTATCTTCTTTGTCTAATTGTTGTGCGTACTGTAACGTTGCTTGGTAGTTCATTAATTTTAAAAGATTGTTCTCAAAGATAAAATAATCCTATAAAAAATTCTATCATTTAAAAAGATATAATGATTCTGAATTAATTGATTTTGTATTTTAGCTGAAAATCATTTTTATGAACTTATCAAAAGTGCTTTTATTATTTGCTTTTATCTTGATGCTATCTTGCAAAGATTCTGCAAACACAATTTCTGAGTTAAAGACAATTCATCAGCAATTAAAAAAAGAATTTGCTCCAGATAAGCGTGTCGAATTATTTGATATTCAATTTACTTTAGCTGATAATCAAATCGTTTTACAAGGTGAAACTACTACTGCAAAAGCATTGAGTTTTTTAATAGACAGTTTAAAAACAAAAAAGATAGATTTTAAAAATAATGTACGCGTATTACCAGATACTGCTGTTGGTAAAAAGATATATGCTCTAGGGAATAATTCTGTAATAAATATACGTTCTAAACCAAAACATTCGGCTGAGTTAGGTACGCAAGGTTTGTTAGGCATGCAACTAAAAGTGTTGGATAAAAAAGGTGATTTTTACAGAGTACAAACTCCAGACAACTATATTTCTTGGGTAGACCACGGTGGTATACAATTACTTACTAGTGATGAATTGGAAAAATGGAATGATGCTAATAAAATTATTTATACTTCAACCACTGGTTTTGTGTATAGTGATGCCAATACTTCTTCTACCAAAGTATCTGATATTGTTTTTGGTTGCGTCTTGGTCTTTAAAAAAGAGCATGATTTATTTTTTGAGGTTGAGTATCCTGATAAGAGAATCGGTTTTATAAAAAAAGACGAGGCTATTTTTTATAATGTTTGGCTACAAAAAAATCCGTCTGACGCTAACTTTATTGAAGCTTCTGCAAAGAATATGTTAGGTGCACCTTATTTGTGGGGAGGTACCTCAACCAAAGGAATGGATTGTAGTGGTTTTACCAAAATGGTGTATTTGATGAACGGATTTGTTATTCCGCGCGATGCCTCACAACAAGTACATGCTGGAAAAATAGTTGATAAAGAATTGAAGTTTGAAAGTTTACAAAAAGGTGATCTATTGTTTTTTGGCACTCCAGCAACAGCAAACAAAAAGCAACGTGTAACGCATGTTGGTATCTGGCTAGGAAATGGCAAAGGAGAATTTATTCATGCCTCTAAAAATGTGCATTTGAGTTCTATCAATGAAAATGAAAAACACTACGACGCGTTTAATAAAAAAAGGTATTTGGGAAGCAGACGATACTTAGGTGTTAAGGATGCTAAAATTATTAACCTAAAAAACACTGTTGCAAAATTTAAGGATTAGAATTTCAGTTGTCAGAGAACAATAAACAATTCTCTGTTGTCATTTTTTCAATTGGTGCAAATTTCAAACTCCCAAATTAATACAAAACTCTAAACTTTATCGTTCCTTCTACTTCTTTTAGTTTCTTTATTACTTTCGGGTTGTATTCTTTGTCTAAGTCTGTAATTACATAACCAACCTTATCATCTGTAGATAAATATTGACCTATAATATTCATATCAAACTTAGCGAGCACTTTATTAATTTTCGCCATTACTCCGGGCACATTTTTATGTATATGCAAAAATCGATGCGCATCTTGATGCTGTGGCAATCTAATATTTGGGAAATTAACGGCATCTACAGTATTCCCAGAGTTGATGTAAGCCATTATTTTATTCGGCACAAAATCAGCAATATCTTTTTGAGCTTCTTCTGTACTACCTCCTACATGTGGTGTTAAAATCACATTGTCTAATCCTTTTAATTCTGTATAAAATTCCCCGTTTGCTCTAGGTTCTTCTGGATATACATCTACTGCTGCTCCGGCAATTTTACCACTTTCTAATCCTGCTTTTAGAGCATGGATATCTACTACAAAACCACGAGAAAGGTTGATAAAATGCACTCCATCTTTCATTTGCGTAATCTCTTTTGCTCCAATAAAATTTTTGTTTGCTGCATTGTCATCAATATGTAAGGTAACCACATCAGCAATAGCTAATAAATCAGAAAGATGATGCATTCTTGTTGCATTTCCTAAGGCTAATTTATCTTCAACATCGTAGTAATACACATCCATTCCTAGCGCCTCAGCCAAAACAGACAATTGCTTACCGATATTTCCGTAACCTACAATTCCGAGTTTCTTACCTCTAACTTCTTTAGAACCTTGCGCGGTTTTATTCCAAGTACCATTGTGAATTTCTGTGCTTCTATGAAACACGCTACGCATTAACATAATTATTTCTCCGATTGCCAACTCAACCACCGAGCGTGTATTGCTGTAGGGAGCATTAAACACAACCACACCATTTTCTTTACAGGCTTCTAAATCTATTTGCTTGGTACCAATACAAAAAGCCCCCACAACCATCAACTTTTCTGCAGCAAGGATTACTTTCTTTGTGACTTGAGTTTTAGAGCGAATTCCTAGTACATGCACATCTTTAATTTTTTCGATAAGTTCTTCTTCCGATAAACTTTTAGCGACAGTTTCTACGGTAAATCCGTCTTTTGATAACTTTTCGAATGCATCTGGATGTACATTTTCTAACAATAATATTTTAATTCGATTCTTTGGATACGAAATGCTTCTCGGTAATTTATTTACAAATAAAAATTCATCTAAACTTGGCGCAATAAAATCGGCATTTTTAGTCGTTTTGTCTCTAGTTACATTTTCTGTATAGGCAAAAAATTTATCTGCGACGCCGGCTTCTCTAGTAACGGCATCACTATAACCATCTCCAATTACCTGTATTTCTCCTTTTAAATTTAAATCGCGTAAGCATTGAATTTTTCCATTGTGAACAGAAAGCGGATTTTTTGTATCAAATCCAATAATATTATCGTCTTTATCAAACTCAAACGTATTGGCAAAAACTCTTGTTTCCGGGATATTATATGCTGCAACAATAGGTACAATAAACTCTTTAAATCCAGCAGAAATCACATATATATCTTCAGAAAATTTTTCGAAAAAAGCTTTGTTTTTTTCAATAGAAACAGATACTTGTCTTTTCAACTCAATAATCAATTTGTCTAAATCTGCTTTTGTTGCTTGTAGTAGTTGAATTCTTTTTTCTAATGATTCTGTAAACGAAATTTCTCCATCTATACCCAAGTTGGTAATATCAATGATTTCTTGAATAATTGCTGCTTTGTTTGGGTTGTTTACAAGGGTTATTTCTGCCAACACATCTAAAGCCTCAACTCTAGTTAGTGTACTGTCAAAATCAAAAATATAGTTTCTTTTTACAGGATTCATTTTGCTGAATTAAAAGATGATTTTAAGCAGATAAATTTACAAAGTAAAACAACGCCAACACAAAGATTCTTAAAAGAAAAACGAAATCCTTTTATTTAGCTAATAAAAGTAGTAACCACCAAAAAAAAGACAGATATCGATGTTACAAAAAAAACGCTAAGATACTATAGCAATAGTAGCCATTCTTAGCTTTTAGTCTTTTTTAATTTTTCTAGCTTTTATTCTTTACTATAAGTAAATTTATAGGTGAGTGAACCTCCAAAAACACTAAAAGTTAATGAATTATTAGACAATGTAAATGTTTGCGTATCCCCTGATGCTGTAAAATGATAACTAGTTTTAGAAATTTTAGACCATGTACCTGTATTTGACTGTTCTTTACAACTTGCATTATCTTGATACATATAAATGGTAAATGTAGCATTGTTCCCTACCTCTATTTTATCATTTGATCTGCAGTTGTTTATTTTCTCCTCTCCATTAATTTTCAAAGAAGTAAGTTTTCATACTCCTACTATTTCATCTAAAGTTTCTTCATCTGATTTAGTACAACTTACCAAAGCTAGTGTGATGAAGACTAAAATTATTTTTCTCATATTAATTGTATTTATAGTTCTTTTGCAGCGCGACCTGTTATCTCCTGATCCCAAATTACAAGCAACAAATCCCCATAGTCATTTTCAAAATATTTCTCACTAGGCAGCAATAAACTCATTAACTCGGATGATTGGTATCGTTTTATGAGTTCGCTCCTTCCGTCAGATAATTTAAGTTTAAAATAACAGCGTTCGGAAGGTATCTTTCTAATTTTATCTAAATTGGGTTTCCAACGGTTTTTATCTATAAAATAACTAGGGTTTGCTACTCCACTACCCAGTTTAATTTGAGGTACTTCAACAGAATCTGTAGGTACAAAATTTCCATTTTTAAAGCCTCCAATTATCATCACTCCATCATATACTTTACTTGTATGGTTTGAAAATGAAACCATAAACCCTTCATAATTTTCATCTTCAAACCAATCACAAGAAGTCATAACGAATAAAATACTAATTACTGAGACGATTAGCTGCTTTTTTACTTTCATTGTTGATATGGATTTAAATTAGGATCTTTAGATATAAAACAAGGACTCATTAATGTGGTAGTGGTAACCTCTTTTGCACAATCTTCATCGTTTGGTATAAACTGAACAAAATCTTGTTTATTGACTTTCTTTTTGTTCATCTTTTTTCCATTTAGAAATACAGAAAATTTACTTGTTTTATCTTTTGATTGAATGTTCAATTTATTACTACTATTATTAACCTTTGGTAAAATAGGTTTACCGTTAGAACAATCTGAATAATCATAAGTGGTGGTTGTTTGATACCACCTTGGTGCTATATATTTTTCAAAATACACAGGAGTATTTGATGCAGTCTGCAAAATTAAGTTTCTTGTTTCCTCAACCGTATAGTCATAAACACTATTATCAGGATGCTTTTTGACTATATAGCAACTATACTTTTCCACTTTTTCAAAAATTTCATACTTTAAACTCGAAACAAAAGGTAAGCTTAATCCAAAGGTAAACCCAAATACTTCTAAATATCCTGTATTATCACTCCATATTTTTCTTCCAATTGCATTGTTATGGTAATCCATTTCTCTAGAATCTATAGAATTTAAGGTATTACAAGAGCCTGATTCTCTATAATCTGTTACACATTTAGCAAAAGCAACTCTTTTAGATTTGGAAGATATAGTAAAATAATACTGTGCCAGCAATGCATTCCATAACATATGTCTATATGCATCTTTTCTAGTATTTGAATATGCTAAATTATAACTCTTGTAATGATTTTCAGAAGAGTTATTTGCTTCTATAATTGCTGCAGTATATGCTATTATAGGACGTACTAAACCAAAACCATTAAAGAAAGCATTCGTAATTGTACAATTTGCGATAGCTAATTCCTGCACAAAAGAATCAATACTTGATGAGTTTTTTGATTGTAAAGTCGCAACATTTTCATATACACTTGGGTTTTGTGCAATTTCATCTAAGACCATATAATCTAGGTTATCAGAATAATAACTATCTATTACACTTTCATTTGCTTGTATCTCTGCATCAGTTAAATCAGGAAAATCTGTTTTAATCATTTCATAATATATATGTTCTTTACCAACTCTATTCAATGCACTATAACTCTCAATTTCTTCATAAGGAAATTGGCTTATTACAGTTTTTGCTGCTTCAAAAATAATTTCGTTAGCTGGCAATTCTTCTTCGAGTAAACTAGTATCTTCAAGATCAGGGTTAATAATAGTCAAAGAATTGGTTTTAGATTTTTTAGCTTTTTTATATTTTTCCCTTAGCTTGTTATAAAGAGTTTTTAAACTCTTTTTATTGTGTTTTATTTTTAGCTCGTCTTCTGATGCCTTATAACGATGTCTAACTTTTAACCCTTTATAATAAATTACCTTTTCAGGCTTCTTCTTTTCTAATAATTCTTGTTTTACTACAAAATCTTCAACAGTTGTATCAGTACAACTAGTGAAAATAAACGTAGTAAATAGTGCCAAAGAAAGCACCCAAATGCTTTTTAACTTTTTCATAACAAAATAAATTTAAAAATATGATTAATTACAATTTTAACAAAGTATAGCTTCTTTGCTGTTAGCCAATATACGAAAAAATATAACTTCACAAAGAAATTCTATTTTATTTCAAAACTCTAGAGAATAGACCGTCTCACTTATAGAAAAAAGATATTAGATTTTTAATAATCAGAGAATTGCACACTTACAGCCATTTAAGAATTAAAATTTTAGATTTCCGTTAAACTCCTCATAATTTTCTGATATCAAATAACTGAAAGACAAATAGTCTATTTTCTTTTCTCCTGAAGCATAGCATCCTTTATTCAAACTTTCAGATGCTAATGATTTAATATAAAGCAAGCAACAACCACCACACAATAGGTATCGATTCTACCCAAAAAGAACTGTAGTATTTTGACTGATTTTCTGTTGCTCGCATCAAAAGAAATAAGCTTAGTAAAAACATCAGCAAAAAACCATTTCTAACAGCAACAGTCGGAGCAATAGCAAACTCTAACACCAACGAAAACAACAACAATACATAGCCCATCTTCTTTGTTTTTTCTACACCAATTTTCTTCGGAATGGTTTGTAAAGAAATGGCATCAAACTGCATGTCTCTGATATCAAAAGGCAAAATAAATACACAGACTAACAAAAAGCGCTGTAATAATTGATACAGTACAACCTTGGTCAGCGGCAAGCCTGCATCAACTAATGGTAGTAACACAGTTACACCTGCCCAAACAAAAGCCACTACCACAATTTTCAAGTAACTTATGTTTCGTAAATTCTTTTGAAATCCGCTTAAAAAAGGAATTGCATACAAGACAGTTAACACACCAAACGGAGCCATATAAATCACTATTTCTACTGACAATTGCCATACATAATACAACAACGCGATAAAACTCAACAAAGAAAATAGTTGAATTATCTTTAAATTTCTGGTCAAGCTTCTATGGTGCAATTTTGCAATTCCGACATACTTTACAAAATTATATCCTGTAATGGTTCCGTAAAAGACAACATAACTGAGCGTTTCGTTATACCCAATTTCCCAATAACATTCAGTAACTCTAACCAATGCATAGGCTGCCAATGCCACATGTATACTTGCATTGATGTAAAAATTAAAGAGTGCTTTTAAAATGTTCATCGTACAAAAATAACCTTTCTGTTTATAACCTAGTTTTTTGGTTAATAAAATGCTGTATTTTATGAAAATCATATCATTAAAAAGTCTCTAATTTTAATTACTTTTGGTACGCGGAAAATATACTTCGCATCAATAAAAATAAGTATACCAAATGAACACAAATACGTTTCAGTTAAGACATATTGGGCCTAATACAAAGGAACAAGAGCAAATGTTGCAAACCGTTAAAGCAGATAGTTTAGAACAGTTAATTAATGAAACTATTCCAGACAATATTCGCTTAAAAGAAGATTTAGAATTGGCGCCTGCCATGAGCGAGTACGAATATCTTGCTCACATTAAAGAGCTGGCAGACAAAAACAAAGTATTTAAAAGTTATATTGGGCTGGGTTATCATGAAGCTATTGTGCCAAGTGTTATTCAGCGTAATATTTTAGAAAATCCAAGCTGGTATACTGCCTACACACCGTATCAGGCAGAAATTGCGCAAGGTAGATTAGAAGCCTTGTTAAATTACCAAACCATGGTATGTGATTTAACCGGAATGGAGTTAGCCAACGCTTCTTTATTGGATGAAGGAACTGCAGCAGCTGAGGCTATGGCATTGTTGTTTGATGTAAGAGAGCGAGCACAGAAAAAAGCTGGGGTAAATAAATTTTTTGTTTCTGAAGAAATCTTACCACAAACCCTTTCAGTTTTACTAACGCGTTCTGCTCCAATCGGAATTGAACTCGTGGTAGGCAATCATAGAGAGTTTGAGTTTTCTGATGAATTTTTTGGAGCCATCTTACAATACCCAGGAAAGCATGGTCAAGTATATGACTACTCTGGTTTTGTTGCCAAAGCCAATAAAAATAATATAAAAGTAGCTGTTGCTGCTGATATTTTATCCTTAGTAAAATTAAAAGCTCCGGCTGAGTTTGGTGTTGATGTTGTTGTAGGTACAACCCAACGTTTCGGAATTCCACTAGGTTACGGAGGACCACACGCTGCCTATTTTGCGACCAAAGAACAATATAAAAGAAGTATTCCTGGACGTATTATTGGAGTTACCAAAGATAGAGATGGCGGACGTGCTTTACGTATGGCATTGCAGACAAGAGAGCAGCATATAAAACGCGAAAAAGCTACCTCTAACATTTGTACTGCACAAGTTTTGTTAGCCGTAATGTCATCAATGTATGCCGTGTACCACGGAAAACAAGGAATCCAATTTATTGCAGATTCTGTACATAACAAAACAAAATTGTTAGCAGACTTCTTAAAAAAAGCGGGAATTAACCAACTCAACTCTTCGTATTTTGACACCTTATTGATTGAAGTAGATGCTATTTTATTAAGACCTATAGCAGAGTCTTATAAGGTAAACTTCAACTATATCAATGACAATTTAGTCTCTATTTCACTAAACGAGGCAACCACACAAAAAGACTTGATGAAACTCTTTACTTTGTTTGGAGAACTGAATAAAAAACCAGACACTGCCGCCGCTGAAAGCGATGGTGAATTTCATCAAATTGTTGCGCAAGAGTCGTTTACTTCTGATTTTGAAGTAATTGATGCAAACGTAAAAAGAAACACTTCATTCTTAGACAACGAAGTATTTAACACGTATCAATCTGAAACAGATATGATGCGCTATATTAAAAAATTAGAGCGTAAAGACTTAGCGTTAAATCATTCTATGATTTCTTTGGGTTCTTGTACCATGAAGCTTAACGCTGCTTCAGAAATGTTACCATTAAGCAATCCACAATGGGGAAATATCCACCCTTTTGTTCCATTAAATCAAGCTGAAGGTTATCAATTAGTTCTTAAAAAATTAGAACATCAATTAAATATCATCACTGGTTTTGCAGGTACTTCTTTACAGCCAAACTCTGGTGCACAAGGAGAATTTGCAGGATTAATGACCATTAGAGCTTACCATACATCACGCAATGAAGAACACAGAAACATCTGTATCATTCCTGCTTCTGCTCACGGTACCAACCCTGCATCTGCTGTAATGGCTGGTATGAAAGTGGTTGTTACTAAAACAGATGAAAAAGGAAATATTGATGTAGAAGATTTACGTGCCAAAGCAGAAGAGCACAAAGACAATTTATCTGCCTTAATGGTTACTTACCCTTCTACACATGGTGTATACGAAAAAGCCATTATGGAAATTACACAAATTATTCATGACAATGGCGGACAGGTATATATGGATGGTGCTAATATGAACGCACAAGTTGGATTGACAAATCCGGCTACGATTGGTGCAGACGTATGTCACTTAAACCTCCACAAAACATTTGCTATTCCACATGGTGGTGGTGGTCCTGGAGTTGGCCCTATTTGTGTTGCTCCGCAGTTGGTACCTTTTTTACCTTCTAACCCTGTAGTTCAGGTAGGATCTAAGCAAGCAATTACTGCAATTTCTGCAGCTCCTTGGGGTTCTGCATTGGCCTGTTTAATTTCTTACGGATACATTACCATGCTAGGTTTTAAAGGCTTAACAAATGCCACAAAAAATGCCATTTTAAATGCAAACTATATCAAAGAGCGTTTAAACGGACATTACGAAACATTGTATACGGGTGAAATGAATCGTGCTGCACATGAAATGATTTTAGATTGTAGAGAATTTAAACAACACGGAATCGAAGTTGTAGATATCGCAAAACGTTTAATGGATTACGGTTTCCACGCACCAACAGTTTCTTTCCCAGTAGCAGGAACCATTATGGTTGAGCCAACAGAATCTGAAAGCAAAGCAGAACTTGACCGTTTTTGCGATGCGCTAATTTCTATCAGACAAGAAATTGCTGCAGCTACCAAAGAAGATGCCAATAATCCTTTAAAAAATGCACCACATACACAAGCTATGTTGACCGATGATGAGTGGACGCTACCCTATTCTAGAAAAGAAGCTGCGTTTCCGCTAGAGTATATTGCAGAAAACAAATTTTGGCCTTCTGTGAGACGTGTTGATGATGCATACGGAGATAGAAACCTCATTTGTTCTTGTAACCCAATTGAAGACTATATGTAGCAAACAATGTTTGCCTATAAGTATATTTAAACCACTTCTTTTTTGAAGTGGTTTTTTATTATATTTATAGAAAATTGATAAGCCAATAAAAAGATTGCATTATTCAATATAATAATTAGGCAGCAGTATAAAACACAGGTATATAATTAGTTGTGCTTCATTCCCCACATCAGAGTAACCGATTAATTTCTGATGCTAACGATAAATTTTTAGGTTTTTTCAAAAAAATCAACTGTAAAAATGACTGAATTTATTATGAATAAAGGGATACAGAATAAAAACAACAAATTTTGACGTTAGTCAGAATGCAACTTGAATAGATTTGCAAAATTAAATCAGAAATATGGAGAGTATTAAATATTTGCTTATGTCTTACAATATGAAATCATATATTAAAAAATTTGAGTTTACCATAAAATTCTTACTACTATTTATTGGATTTGTTTTTACAGGTTGCAATAGTAATACTAATAAATCTTACTCTTTGCAACAACAACAATTGGAAGAATGTTTCGGTAACATCGGGCAGTAACAGAATAGAAGTAGACCATACTTGTAGAGTAATTGCAATGAATAATTATTAATCTCAATATGTCAGAAATCCTGAAATAGAAAGTATATTATTATCAACCAAAGTAATGAGAACAATTCTTCCAAACAATTAAAGGAACATAATTAGTTAATCATAAAAATATTAAAACAACAATAATGAAATTAAAAAATTATTTACTCATCCTCTTTGTTTCAATGCTCTTTTCTTGTTCAAGCCAAAAACAAGATCCAATTTATAAATATGAAGGAAACAACCTTGTTTTTTATGAATTAGCTGATGTTTGGGATGAAGCCATACCACTAGGAAATGCTATAGTGGGTAATCTAATTTGGCAGAAAGAAGGTAAACTACGCTTTTCGCTCGACCGAGCTGATTTGTGGGATTTGCGCCCAATGGAAAACATCGATTTCGATAAATGGAAGTTCCAAAATGTATACGAACACTGGAAATCCGATGAATATATAAAAGTGCAAGAAGTATTTGACGTGCCTTACGATAATTTACCAGCACCATCAAAAATACCAGCCGGTGCTTTGGAGTTCGATATTAAAGCACTTGGCAAAGTAAAGTTAGTAAGTCTGGATGTTAAAACAGCAACCTGTGTAGTCGTTTGGGAGAACGGGGCAAAATTGACCACTTTCGTTCATGCTGAAAAACCACTTGGTTGGTATAAATTTGAAGACATACCAGTAGGTGTTGAAATCGAATTAGTTTCGCCTGCCTACAATCGTGAAAATACAGAAGGCTATACAAGCCAGGCAAAAACCGACTTAAACCAATTGGGATATCCTCAGGGCGAAATTTCAAGGACGGAAAATTCATTAACCTACAACCAAAATGGATGGGTTGATTTTTCATATCAAATTAATACAAGGTGGGAGGAATCGAAGAGAGTATTGACAGGTTGTTGGTCAGTATCTTCAGAAAACAAAGGATGGGAAAAAACTCCTAAAGCTAGTGAAGTTGTAGCTAAAAATATGGAGCTCGGTTTTAATTCTTCCTACAAAACCCATTTAATCTGGTGGAAAAACTACTGGAAACAATCAAGCGTTGAAATTCCCGATTCTGTTTTGAAGCGCCAATACATGCTCGAAATGTATAAGTTTGGTTCTGCAGCACGCGCTGATGCACCACCAATTGCTTTACAATCGGTTTGGACTGCCGACCACGGAAAACTTCCACCCTGGAAAGGAGATTTCCATCACGACTTAAATACACAGTTAAGTTATTGGCCTGCCTATGCCGGAAACTACCTTCATTTAGAAGATGGATTTTTAAACTGGCTCTGGAAATACCGTCCTGCCTTTAAAAAATACACCAAAGACTATTTTGGGGTTGAAGGAATGAATGTTCCTGGTGTAACAACGCTTGAAGGCAAACCCATGGGAGGTTGGATACAATACTCCATGGGACAAACGGTTGCTGCATGGTTGGGACATCATTTTTACCTGCACTGGAAGTTTTCAATGGATAGGGACTTTCTTGCAAAACGAGCATACCCATGGATTAAAGATGTAGCTGTATTTATCAACGAAATTTCGGTGAAGGAAAACGGAAAAAGAAAATTAAAGATGAGTTCCAGCCCTGAGATATACAATAATTCAGCAGAAGCATGGTTCGCTGAAACTACAAATTTCGATTTGGCACTTATTCGATGGACATATGAAAAAGCTGCTGAATTAGCCACCGAATTAAATTTAACAGATGAGGTGAACCTGTGGAACGAGATTCTGGCAGAGTGGCCTCAATTGGCAGTCGACCAACAAAGTGGATTAATGTTTGCGCCCGGCTTTCCCTATAATGAATCACATCGGCATTTTTCTCACTTAATGGCTTATCACCCATTGGGGCTTTACGATGTGTCGAACGGTGATGCAGATAAAACCATAATCGATAATACGCTAAGAAACCTTGAAAAAGAAGGTTCTGCGGCTTGGACTGGTTATTCATTTAGCTGGCTGGGCAATTTGTATGCTCGTGCTTATGATGGCGAAAATGCGGCGCGAGTTTTAAAAATTTTTGCAGAATGTTTTTGTTTGAAAAATTCCTTTCATGTGAATGGAGATCAATGTATAGCTGGACATTCAAACATGACTTATCGCCCGTTTACATTGGAGGGTAATTTTGCTTTTGCATCAGGCATCCAGGAGATGTTGATTCAAAGCCATACTGGAGTTGTGAAATTGTTCCCTGCAATTCCAGCCGATTGGAAAGATGTGAGTTTTAATCAGCTTAGAACTTTTGGAGCATTTATTATTTCTGCAAAACTAGAACAAGGAATTGTTTCTGAAGTTGAAGTACTTTCTGAAAAAGGAGGAAAAATAATTCTTGAAAACCCTTTTAAGGATAGCAAATTTAATATAAGTAAAGAATTTACCTTTGATGGTGCTAACCTGGTGATTGAGACTCAAAAAGGGGAAAATATTTTACTAGTAAAAGAATAATAATACGATGATAAATAACCTTATAATTAGACACTTAAAAGTGAAACACATAGTTCTGTTCATATCAATTCTGTTTCTCAGCTGTACAGCTGAGAATAAAAAGTTCTATTCTGTTAGTGAAAACCCTTGGGAAGAAACTCTTGGAAATCACCGCGCCATACTCCAAATTGACGAACCTGCTGATGCTGTTGCTTTAGATATTCTTTGGCGCCGTCATGATAAAAATCCAGATAAAAAGCAGTTTATTATTTATAACCAATGTGGCGTAGCAGTGCAAAATATACAACGCGTTCATGTCGATAACGAACGATGTACATTGATTTTTGGCCCGGTTGAAAAAAAAGGCATCTACTATTTTTACTATTTGCCCTACGAAGTTCAGGAAAACTATGGTTTTTACAACAAAGGCTATTTAGAGCCAGAAAATAAATGGTCTGGTAAAATTGATTTTGCCACACTCCCCAAAGCAAAACTTGTTGAATTTCAGTCACGAACCGAATTTGACAGTTTTTACCCTATGGAAGTTATCGCGCTTCAATCAGAGAAAGACTCTTTGCTAAAAGTTCATGGTAATGATTTTCTAGTTTTTCCGGAAGACCGTTTATTACCCATTCGAATGTTGGATGAAATTCCACAACGGTGGGTTCAAAACGGTCCATCAAACGAATTTAAAGGTGAAGCGCAACGAAATGAATACTACACCTTTCAATTGGGTGTTTTTGCTGCTCAAAATGATTTGTCTGATTTAAAAGTTCAATTTGCAGCCCTGAAAAATGGCGAATTTGAAATTCCGGCATCAAACTTAACTTGTTTTAACACAGGAGGAGTTGGGCCTTATGGAGAACCTTTTGTTAAACGCTTGAATTTGGAACAAGGAAAGGTTCAGCCATTGTGGATTGGAGTTGATATTCCGGAAGATATTAAAAGTGGGAATTATACAGGAACCATAAATGTTATTTCTGAAAATACTGAGTCACAAACGGTAAATGTTAGTATTAGAATTAACAATGAAATTTTGGCTGACCGTGGCGATAGCGAAGGTTGGAGGCATTCTCGCTTGCGCTGGTTAAATTCAACATTGGGGCTTGATGATGAACCAACTAAAGCTTACAAGGCAATTGAATTTTTGGGCAACAGAACTTATGGTTTTACAGGGAAAACAATGCAGATGTCAATAAGCGGTTTCCCTGGTAGTTTTAAAGTAAAAGAAACAGAAATACTGAACCACCCCATCTCTTTTGTGGTGGAAACAAAAAGTGGCAAAGAGAAATTTTCTACACCTCAAAATATGCAGTTGGTGAAAAATTCGCCCGGAAAAATGATTGGCTCCTGGGAAAGTACTTCCGAAAATATAAAAATAGAGGGGCTTGGAACTATCGAATCTGACGGGTATATCAACTACAAACTGAAACTGAAAGCCCTGAATAAGGTGGATGCAAAAGACATTCGTTTGGAGTTACCCTTTAAAAGCGAAGTGGCAAAATACATGATGGGCATGGATTTACCAGGAACTACTGTGCCACAAAAACACAATGCGAAATGGAAAGGCCCTCACGACAGCTTTTGGATGGGTAGCGAGAAAGCTGGAATTTGGTGCGAGCTGCGTGGAGGTGACTACCATGGGCCTATGTTAAACCTGTATAAACCTGATTTTCCAACTTCATGGTATAATGAAAATAAAGGTGGTTTTGAAATTAACAGTTCGAATGGAGAAGTAAAAGCTACGGTTTTCTCTGGCAGCCGGAAACTTCAAAAAGGAGAAGAGATAGAATTCGAATGGTCATTCCTTATTACGCCAGTAAAAGATATTAATTACAAAAGCCAATTTGTGGATAGATATTATCATAATTGGTTAGACCCTATTCCAAAAGAAAAGGATATTAAAAGCGGGATAAAAGTTGTTAATCTTCACCATGCAAGTAATTACAATCCTCATATTAATTACCCTTTTGTGGCGGTTGACTCAATGAAATGGTTTGTCGATAAAGTGCATGACAAAGGACAAAAGGTGAAAATTTATTACACCATTCGCGAGCTTTCAAATTATACCTCCGAAATTTGGGCATTACGTAGCTTGGGTGACGAGATTTTGGGTAATGGTAGCGGTGGTGGTTATCCATGGTTGCGAGAACATTTAATAAACGATTACCGTCCGCAATGGTACCAATGGTTTCCCGATAAAAGTGCTGATGCATCTGTTGTTAATGCTCCCGGCGATTCGCGTTGGTACAATTTCTACATCGAAGGACTCAAATGGCTTGTTGAAAACATTGGTATTGATGGACTTTACCTTGATGATGTTTCATACGACCGTCGAACGGTAAAACGAATACGTAAAGTACTTGATAATACTAAGCCAAGTTGTTTGCTCGATTTGCATTCCAATACAGGATTTTCAATTGGTCCAGCCACTCAGTATATGGAATTCTTTCCGTACATGGACAAACTTTGGTTTGGCGAGAGTTTTCATTACGATGAAATGCCACCCGAGAATTGGTTTGTTGAAGTATCCGGTATTCCGTTTGGACTGATGGGAGATATGCTTCATCGGGGTGGAAACCGTTGGTTGGGAATGCTGTATGGAATGACAGTCCGCCACCCATGGATGACAGATGGTATTATTTGTGACCCACGTCCGATTTGGGAAATTTGGGATGAATTTCAAATTCAGGAAGCTGAAATGATTGGTTTCTGGGAAGATAGCTGTCCAGTAAAAACAAACAATTCAGATGTTAAAACAACGGTTTATAAAAAGGAAGGAAAAACTTTAATTTCGATTGGAAATTTCTCCGATTCAAGTAAAAGTGTCTCATTAATAATTAATTTTGAGGAATTGGGATTGGATGCAGCAAAAGTAAAACTTGTTGCTCCCAAAATTCAAGACTTCCAATCTGAAAAAGAATGGAATATTGGCAATAAAATAACTATTGAGCCAAGAAAAGGCTGGTTAATTTATGTTGAATAAAAATCAACAGGAAGATTATGATAAATGCACGAAAGCACAACATTTTGTATAAGTAATGGCAGTTATCGCAGTTAACATCAACGTTTGCAGCCCGCTCAAACTGCATAACGGTTTGACAGGAAAGTACCACGCAATCTACCACTACTCATACAATTTACCGTTGGAACACATTCAGCAAAGCTTAACTTTTGTTGCTCCGTGCTACGCACTCCCACCCCGAAAGATCGTGCTCTAACAATAAACTAAAAAAAGCGACCAATCAGTACATGAGTATTGACATAAAAAAAAGCCTCTACAGTGTCGAGGCTTTTAAATATGTTTAAAATTCTAAAAAAGTTACTTCTTGAATTTTGCGTATTTGTTTTTGAACTTGTCAATACGTCCTGCGGTATCAACCAATTTAGATTTACCAGTGTAAAATGGGTGAGATGTTCTAGAAATCTCTAATTTAATTAATGGATATTCTACACCATCTACATCTAAAGTTTCTTTAGTATCTGCAGTAGACTTTGTTAAAAACACATCTCCGTTAGACATATCTTTAAAAGCTACCATTCTATAATTTTCTGGATGTATTCCTTTTTTCATCGTATTATACTTTATAATCTTTTAATCTTTGTTTATAAAAGAGTTAAGCTGGTAAATTCTTACTCTTACTAATCTCACATAACGAGCATAAGTTATTAGAGGCTGCAAATTTAACTGTTTTTTTAAAAATACAAAGAAATAATTTATTTTATTTGTGTAAAATTAAATTGATTATGCGTTTACAAAAATACTTGATTGTTTTAGCAACAGGACTTTTTATTTTAACTGCCTGTAATGATTCTTATAAATTTACATTAAACACCCCTAAAAAACTAACAATCAATCAAGAAGCTACGGCTACGTTAACAGAAAAAAACAACAAACCTGTAGATTCTATTCAATTTTTTGTAAACGGAAAAAGAGTTCCTTCAAAGGGTAATTCAATAAAAATAAATACCAAAGATTTAGGTGTAGGAAAGTTTTCTGTAACTGCCTTGGCTTTTTTTCCTGGAAAAACAAAAAAAGTAAATAATTCATTTGAAGTTTTGTCTGCAATTGAGCCAACTATTTACAGTTACAAAATTAAAAACGTATACCCTCACGACACAAAAGCATACACGCAAGGTTTAGAGTATTACAACGGTTATTTATACGAAACTACAGGACAACACGGAAAATCTGTTTTGCGAAAAGTAGCGTTAAAAACGGGTAAAGTACTACAAGAAGTTAAATTAAACGACAAATATTTTGGAGAAGGAATGACCATTTTTAACAATAAGATTTATTGGTTGACATGGAAAGCTGGAAAAGGTTTTATCTACGATTTAGAAAGCTTTGCTCAAGAAGGAGAATTTAAATACACGTGGAGTCAAGAAGGTTGGGGATTGACCAACGACGGAACACAGTTAATCAAATCTGACGGTACGCATAAAATCTGGTATTTAGATTCAATAACACAAAAAGAAAAAAAATCAATTCAAGTATACACCAATAAATATGCTATCAAAGAACTAAATGAGATAGAATATATTAATGGAAAAATTTATGCTAATAAATGGCAACAAAATTCAATTGTAATTTTTGATGCCAAAACTGGTGTTGTTGAAGGTGTTGCTAATTTATCTGGATTGAAAAAAGAAATTCAAAAAACACAAAAACTCACTGATCAAGACGAAGTCTTAAACGGAATTGCTTTCGATAAAGAAACCGGTAGAATTTTTGTTACCGGGAAGCACTGGGGAAAACTTTTTGAAATTGAATTGGTAAAACAATAATTGTATCTTTTTTATGTTATCTTTAACTGTCGGGTTAAAAGTTCTGAAAAATATTTCAGAACACATCGCAGCCTAGACTTCTCGATACTATTTTGCAAGCAAAATCACTCGAAGTGGCAAAGAAAAAAAACATCAATTCTCTTGTAATTCTACTAATTCTAGTAGGTATTATCTCTATCAGTTCGTGTAGAAAAGATTTTAGCACTATACAAAGTTTTGGAGAATTAGCTTTCTCTAAAGACACGGTGTATTTAGATACCGTTTTTACAAATATTGGCTCAAGTACTTATAATTTAAAAGTATACAACAAAAGCAAGCATGCTATTACAATTCCTTCAATTGAATTAGAAAAGGGTAGTACCTCAAATTACAGAATTAGTGTTGATGGAATTCCAGGAAAATCATTTCAAAACATTGACATTCTAGCCAATGATAGTATCTACATTTTTATAGAAACAACGATTGATTACAGCTCAGTTAGCAATCCTCTTTACACTGATAAAATTTTGTTTGACAATGGTAACAAACAGCAAGCTGTAGATTTAGTCACTTTGGTACAGGATGCAACATTTATTTATCCGGGGAAAGACCCCATAACAATGAAAATTGATTCCTTAACTTTAGATGGAAAACCTACCACTATTAAAGGGCGTTTTTTAACCGATAGTGAATTGCATTTTACAAAAGCCAAACCTTATGTTATCTACGGATATGCGGCAATTCCTGCCAACAAAACAGCAATAGTAGACGCTGGTGCTAAATTGCATTTTCACAACAATTCTGGTTTGATTGTTGACCGAAAAGCTACATTGAAAGTAAACGGAACTATAAATGAGCAAGTAGTTTTTGAGGGCGATAGATTAGAGCATCGTTACCACGATGTTCCTGGACAATGGGGAACAATTTGGATGCGTGCTGGCAGTAAAGACAACGAACTAAATTACACAACCATTAAAAATAGTATCATTGGCATTTTGGTAGATTCTATTGGCTCTGCAAATCCTACTTTACAGATTCAAAACAGCCAACTTTACAACAACTCTAACTACGGGATTTTAGCTAGAGAGGCAAACATTAAAGCTGCAAATTTAGTCATTGGGAATACGGGACAATCTAGCTTGGCTTGTACCATAGGCGGAACGTACAATTTTACCCATTGCACCTTTGCAAACTACTGGAACAATGGTTTAAGACAATTGCCAACTGTTTTAATCAATAACTTTTTTGAATACACAGATAGCAACAATCAGAAAATTACAGAAACCAGAGATTTACACGCAGCTAATTTTACCAATTGTATTATTGACGGAAATAACAATGTTGAATTTGTACTGGATAAAGTAAACGGAAGTGTTTTCAATTATTCTATCAAAAATAATATGATTCAGTTTAACGACATCAACAACTCATTTGCTAATAATACTGAATTAAATTTCAATGATACCAGTCATTATCAAAACAATATCATCAACGGAAATACACATTTTAAAAATCCTACTGCAAATCAATTTGCAATTGGTCAAAATAATACAGGAATTCAGAAAGCTACAATCAATGCAGCATTGCTATTTCCGAAAGATATTTTGGAAAAAGATAGAACTACCCAACCAGATATTGGTGCGTATCAGCATATAAATTTTAATTAATTTTTATTTAATTGCTTGTTCTAAGTTATACAAATGCGCTCCTATTAAATATCCAAAATTATACAATAACGCAATTACAGCAAAAGAACCTAAAGTAACTATTGCCAGTCTTTTATGCTTTTTATTTTCTTCTTTTCTTAATATAAAATACACTAATAAAGCTCCTAAAAATAACACATAATTCATATAAATTGTTTTAATAGCTATTTGTAGCAACAAAAGTTTAAACGTTACAGTTTTCTTCAACCATTTTTTTAAACTCAAGTTTATTATCTACAAAAAAAGCAAGCGATGTATATTTTTTCGTAAAACCATATAAACTCACAAACTTATTTTCTTCTTTTAAATGAAGAATTATATTGTGAGGCACTAACTCACCTAAGGGAGAAAAACGAGTAACGCTTTTATTTTCTGGTAAATCTTTTGAAGAAACTTCTAAGCCCTTTATCAATTGAAACGGCACCACTGCTTCAGCAAAAAAGCCATACCTCAAAATTAACTTGTTGTTTTCTGCATCTACCAAGTGTGGTCTTTTTGTCATAGATTTTGCCAATGAAATAAATTGCAAGATTGTATACACACTTAAAAAAGTCAATACCCAAGCAACTACAACACTCCATTTTAACAAGAAGATATGCAAAGCAAACGTTTCTATCAATAAGACAAGTACAATACCTAGAAGCAATGCAAGGACGCCACTTTCTTTATAATTTGTAAACTCATTTTGTTGTAGGTGCTGTTTTTTCCAATCAAAAAGCAAATAGTAAATCATGGCTGCTTCTGTTGCAATTAGAGCAGCTACTCTCTTAGGAAAAACCTCTTTAGACGCTAGTTCTATAGCCGTAAAAAAATCTATTGATTCATTTCTATTTTTTCTAAACTTTAAAACAATGCTTCTTGTTTTTATAAATAAAAACGCAAGTATTCCTAATTCAATTATTGGAAAAACAACTTTTTTTACAATTGACAAGACTGTCTGATAATCTTTCGGGATGATAAAGCTTGCGACAAGAATTCCAAAACCAAAAAAAGAAACAACAGTTGTTTTAGAAATTTTCTTTTTTCTAATAAGCAGAAAATACACTAACGGAATGGTGAGTACTAAGTCAAGCGTAATTCCGATGGATAATTCTCTTGGATGTTTAAAAAACAAACTTGATTGCGATAAAACAATCATTGAAACTATCATCAGTAAAGGAATACTGAAAGAAATAAAATAGCTTTTAAATAAATTTCCGTTTTTAATAAAACGCATCGTTTGGTTTTTCTAATTAGTAGCAATATCTAGAACTCTGTTACAAATTACTTACAAAAATTCTGTACCATTGACTCCAATTGTATCTGAACTACAACAACTTATCTACAGATATATAAAAGAGAAGTCTCAAAAAGTGTTATTCTTTAAACACCTTACCTTCTTTCATTACAAAAACAACCTTCTCTAAAGTTTTAATGTTTTTTGTAGGATCATCATTTACTGCTATAATATCAGCAAAAAATCCAACCTTGGTCTGACCAATTTCTTTGTCCATTTGCAAAATTTTGGCATTAGTAATCGTTGCAGATTGAATGGCTTTTATCGCTGGCATGCCAGCATCTACCATATAGCCAAACTCTCTTGCATTTTCTCCATGTTTAAAAACTCCAGCATCAGTACCAAAGGCAATCCCCACTCCAAATTGATACGCCTTTCCAAAAGTAGCCTGAATTTTAGGGCCAATTGCCAAGGCTTTAGGAACTATAATTTCTGGAAAGTATCCTTTTATTTTTGCTTTTTCAGTCACCTCTACCCCTGCAGTAATTGTTGGCACTAAGTAAACATCATGCTTTAGCATTAACTTCATGGTATTTTTACTCATTAGGGTTCCGTGCTCAATAGTTTTTACACCACCTAAAATAGCTCTTTGCATACCTTCATCTCCGTGAGCATGAGCCGCAACATGCATTCCGTAATCTTTGGCTGTCTGGCTAATTGCCTTTATTTCTTCTACCGTAAACTGTGGATTATGACCACTTTTTGCAACACTTAACACGCCGCCTGTTGCTGTAATTTTAATCACATCTGCTCCGTTTTTATAGCGTTGTCTTACTGCTTTTTTAGCATCATCTACACTGTTTACCACACCTTCTTTTGGTCCAGGATTCCCCATTAGCTTATTACTCATTCCGTTGGTTGGATCTGCATGACCACCAGTGGTTGCCAATGATTTTTCTGCTGTAAAAATTCTTGGCCCAGCTATTTTTCCTTGCTGAATCGCATTACGCAAAGAAACATTGACACCACTCCCCCCTAAATCTCTAACCGTTGTAAAGCCAGCAAGTAAAGTGGTTTTTGCATAAACCGAAGCATTTAAAGCAATGTCTGCGTCATTGCTCGTAAATCTTTCTAAATACTTTTTAGGGTTCATTTCCATTTCTAAATGCACATGCATATCTATCAACCCTGGGAGTACTACTTTATTTTTTAAATTGATGATTTTATCTATTCTACTTTTCGGTTGAACAAATCCGTTTAAAACTGCTGTGATTTTTTTCCCTTCAACAACAATTGTTTTTTTCTGTTCTACCTTACCCGTTTTGGTATCAATCAATTTTCCACAAAGTATGTATGTTTTTTGTGCTGACACAATACTTACGCTTACTATAAAAATAATTGAGAAGAATATTTTTTTCATGATTCTTGGTTTTGGTTTATAAATGTATTAAAAAATGAGTAGATTGCCTTTATTAATAATACGATTCCAAAAAGGATACCAAAAAAATGAAAAACATTATTATTACTGGAACCAGTAGAGGAATTGGTTTTGAATTGGCACAATTATTTGCAAACAACAACCATAATGTATTGGCTATTTCTAGAAATATTGATTCAATAACCCAACTTAAAAACCCAAAAATAACAGCAATCTCTGTAGACATTTCTGATGAGAATGCTTTACAAAAAGTAACTGCTTTTGTTTCAGAAAATTGGAAACAAGTAGACATTATTATCCATAATGCGGGTATGTTGGTAAACAAACCTTTTACAAAATTAACTACAGAAGATTATCTGAACGTATATAAAGTAAACGTATTTGGTGTAGCAGCCCTAACCAAAAGTATGCTTCCGTTTTTACAAAAAGGGAGTCATGTGGTTACCATTAGTAGTATGGGCGGTATACAAGGTAGCCTAAAGTTCCCTGGATTGGCTGCATATAGTTCTTCAAAAGGAGCAGTGATTACCTTGTCTGAGCTACTTGCTGAAGAATACAAAGAACAAGGCATTGCTTTTAACGTACTAGCTTTGGGAGCTGTACAAACAGAAATGTTGGCAGAAGCTTTTCCTGGATATCAAGCACCAACAACCGCAAAAGAAATGGCTCAGTATATTGCTGACTTTTCTTTGAATGGCAATCAATTTTACAATGGTAAAGTTTTACAAGTTTCTAGTACAAATCCGTAATTTTAAGAAATCAATGGTGTCATTTCTTTTTGAAGGAATAACATTGATAAGTTCTCGATACAAAAATTTGCAACAAATTTTCACTCGAACTGACAACTAACAATTTGAAAAAAGACTATCAAACATACATCCCAGAAAAAGCCATTCCGATGGTTCAATTTTTAATTGAACAGCATCAATTTACACTAAAAATAGTTCATCAACGTCAGACTAAACATGGTGATTTTAGAAAACTACCTGACGGAAAATTTCAAATCACTATAAACGAAAATCTTAATAAATATCAATTTCTATTGACTTTCATTCACGAGATTGCGCATCATATTACCTATCAAAAATTTGGCAGAGTACAACCTCATGGAAAAGAATGGAAAACTATTTTTCAGCATTTAATGTTACCTTTCTTACAGCCAGACATTTACCCAAATCACATACTCCCATTGTTGGCAAATTATTTAAAAAACCCAAAAGCTAGTACAGATGCAGATGTAAAATTATCGTTAGCTTTTAAAGAATACAGTAAAGAAACCGGAAAGAATTATATCTTTGAGGTTCCATACGGAAGTTTATTTGAGTTCAAAAAATCAATTTACAGACGAGGCAACAAAAGAAGAACTAGAATAGAATGCTTAAACACCCAAAACAGCAAGGTATATCTATTCAATCAAAATGTAGAAGTAGCGATTTATGAAGAATAACTATTACGCAGTAATCATGGCTGGCGGAGTCGGCTCAAGATTTTGGCCAATCAGCACACAAGAATTTCCAAAACAGTTTCACGATATGCTTGGGACTGGACAATCTTTAATACAACGTACTTTTGATAGAATTCATCAATTAGTACCGTCAGAAAATATTTTAATTGCAACTAATGAGCGTTATAACAAATTAGTACTAGAGCAGCTACCAACTGTATCTCAAAATCAGGTTCTACTAGAGCCAGCCATGCGCAATACTGCGCCCTGTATTTTATACGCTGCATTAAAAATCTATCAGCAAAACCCAGATGCTGTGATGTTGGTTGCACCGTCTGATCATTGGATTGAAAATGAAAATGAGTTTATTAAAAATATTGAGACTTCTTTTAATGCTTGTGCCAACAATGACATTTTAATGACTCTTGGAATTCAGCCAGATTCACCCAACACAGGCTATGGATATATTCAGTTTGAAAATGAAAATACTGAAATTAAAAAAGTAAAAAACTTTACAGAAAAGCCAAATTTAGCAACTGCTCAACAGTTTTTAGAAAGTGGAGCATATCTATGGAATGCTGGGATTTTTGTTTGGTCTGCCAAAAGTATAATTAAAGCATTTGAAAAATCACTACCAGAAATGTTAGCTCTTTTTAAGATTGGAGATTCTGTTTGGAATACTGATACTGAAAAAGATTTTATTAAAGAAAACTACGAAAAAGCAGCAAACATCTCGATAGATTTTGGCATCATGGAACAAGCTACCAATGTACATGTATTGCCTGTTGATTTTGGCTGGAATGATTTAGGTACTTGGGGTTCTTTATACAACAAACTTGATAAAGATGCTCAACAAAATGCCGTTGTTGGAAGTGAGACAATTTTTAGAGATGCCCAAGGTAATATGATAAGAACTGAATCTGGAAAACGTGTTGTTATTCAAGGCTTGCAAGATTTTATTGTGGTAGAAAAAGACGATGTCTTATTAATTTGCCCAATGTCTGCTGAGCAAGACATTAAAGAAATCTCTGCTGAAGTTAAAAATACATTTGGAGACGATTTTGTTTAAAAGAAATTAGCCTACATTATGAAAAGAATTACGTTCTTATTAATATTCATTTGTGCATTTGTAAATGGGCAAAATATCAAAGAGCTCTATGCCGAAAAATTTGAAAGCGATTGGAAAGTGTACGAAGATAAAAACTATGTGAAAAAATTTATCGACACTACAGTTGTTTACAAGCTTAAAAGTGGTAGAAGTCCTGAACAAGAATTACTATATAAAGCAAAAGAAAACCTCAAAAAAAGAGCTGAAAGAATTTCTCAAATATTTTCGAGTTTAAAATTGAGTTTAAAGGAATTAAACTCTCTTGTTTTTATAGAACAACGCTCCACCAATGTAAATCTTGAATATGATTTTGTAAAAAAAGGAGCCATAATTACTAAAGATAGTATTTATGGATTTAAGTATGACTTAAATAAAGAAAAAATAGAAATTGAAAAATATGATTATTTTAAAAGTTCAGAAAACAAAACAATAAGTCAAGCCAAATAAATTATCAGAAATTTAATATTATCTGCTAAAACAAATTATTTGGACACAATTGCAAAAGTGAAATCTGATATGTTTGCTGGTCCTTTAAAAGGTTTAAGACCAGAAACAGAGTTTGAAATTTTGATTTACAATAAGAGTAAAGCTAACCAATTAAGACGGATTTATTTACACGAAACATTTGTTCGAATAATGAATCAAAAATAACACATGCTAGCACAGTGTATAATTAATGACTAGTTCAGCTTGCTTACGAAAATATACTAGCGGATTTTCTATTCTTTATTTTTCTCTTTTAATATAAAGTGTATCTAGCTTTAGTTCTGTTTGCATCCATTTTCTAAGTTCTTGTTCTTTTAAATTCACAATACTATCATTCAAAGCAGCATTCCATTTTACCAACGCTAACGGAATGGTATCAATCTTTATAAAGTCAGCTGTAGAAACAACCTTTGCAAATCCTACACTTTCTATATTAAAATAACGAATCTTAGCTTCTTTTGCCACCCTGCTAAATGCAATAGATCTTTCATTATTTAAAATGGCCTTTTGTTCTATTTTCTGATTTAAGCCAGTAATCGTATTTTTTAAATCTTCTATTTCTGTTCTTAATCCTGAAATGATTTTCTTGCTATCTTCTAACTCTTGCCTTTTTTCTTTATAGGCAGTTGTTATCAACTCAAAGCTTTTGGTGTCACTTCCTTTAATTTTAAGATTAAATTCTTTTAAGGCATAATATTTATTATTGTTTCTTAACTGATTTAGCAAGGCATTCTCTGTTGCTTCATTTATCTCATTAAAAAAATTAAGTTTCAACACTTTATTCTCAATATCAGGATCTTCTTTTTCTATTAATTGTAAAGACTGATTACTTTTTATCTCATTCTTAATAAAAGCATTGTACTGATTATTTATTTTATTTTCTTTATATACCGTAATAAAAGTAAACACTGCCGGAATCATCACTACAATTGCCAATACCGATGCCAATTGTGCCGTACGTTTTCTCTTTGCCGAGTTTACGTATTTTAACATCGGAAAACGCAATAATTTTAATACTAAAAAGGTAGCCAAGCCTATAAAAATAGCATTGATCACAAAAAGATACAAGGCTCCTAAAAAATAATCAAATCTCCCCACAGCCAAACCGTATCCTGCTGTACACAAAGGCGGCATTAATGCGGTGGCAATCGCTACACCAAAAATTACCGATGCTATAGTTCCTTTTTTTGTTCTAGCAATAATCAATGCCAAACCACCAAAAAAGGCTATTAATACATCTCTAATATCTGGTTTTACCCGCCCTAATAATTCTGAAGTATCTTCGTTTAATGGAAATATATAAAAGAATAAAAAGGCTGTTAGCAGACTCAACACAATCATGGTTGAAAGATTTATCAACGATTTGCGAAGTGTATCAATATCATTAATGGCAATAGACATTCCCACACCTAAAATGGGGCCCATTAACGGAGAAATTAACATGGCACCAATAACAACTGCAGTTGAATTTGCATTCAATCCAATTGATGCCACAAAAATGGAACAAATTAAAATCCATGCTGTAGCTCCTTTAAATGGGATGTCTACTTTTATTGCTTCAACGGTTGCCTCATGGTCTGTATCGTCTCTAAAATCTAACAACTCAACCAAAAACTTTTTGACACTTTCAAACAAACCTTTTGCTTCTTTTTGTATGTCTTGCTTGTTTTGCGCTGTTGCTTCGTCTTTTTTATTAGTATCCTCCATATAACAATATTGTTTTTATCACTACGGAAATATACAAAAAGAAAATGTATGCTAGGTTGTGATATTCTTAAATTAAAAATCGAGTATAAATCCAAAACCTGGCAATACATTACCACTTGAATTTTCAATCTCCTCAAGTTGGTATTTAGATGCGTCATTCGGGTCATCAACCCTATTGCCATTGCTATCTAAAATTGGCAATAATAGTGATTGTGATGTAGATTTACTAGCCGTAAGGTTTTGAACATCAATGTAAAAATTCAATGAAAACTTTTTCCAATACCAAGTTTTATCTACTCTTACATCAAGTTGTGTATAGGTATCAAATCTTTCTGAATTAAGCTTGCTGTAATCTAATATTCCTTTATTGGCAACATCGTAATTTGCTTTTTTTGCTGATGCTGCAGCATCATATGGTGTATAAGGCTGCCCACCAACCAATCTAAATTTTGATCCTATTTCCCAATTCTTACCTAGTTTTTTCCCAGTAGTAACAGTTAACAAATGTTTGTTATCCCATGAAGAAGGAATGAATTGATTCAATTGATTCTGAAACTCACTTCTTACAAATGTATACGATAAAATTCCGTACAAACCTGCAAATGATTTCTTTTGAACCAGCATTTCTACTCCATAAGCTCTTCCTTTTGATGTAGAAGTTATGGCTTCATTTCCGATTACCCCAAAATCAGCTCCTAAGTTTGCCAAACTGATTTGATTTCTGATTGAAAAAGGGTAATTTTTATACGATTTGTAAAACCCTTCAAACGTGATTTTAGTACTTGTAGTAGGCCTATACTCTACTCCAGACACCAAATGTTTTGCTTTAATGTACTTTACATTAGACTGATTTACCAGAGTATTTGCATTGTTTCTAAAACCTAAAACTGTATAGGTTGGTAGTTGGTAATAGGTGCCAAGAGATGTATTTAACGACCATTTTTCTGCAAGCTTATAACTTGCCGAAAATCTTGGAGAAAATTGATTGAAGATATTTTTCATTGACCTATTGTAATTGTTCCCATCCAAACGTACGCCTAATGATACGCCTAATTTTGAATTGAAATAATTCTTAGAAACCTGACCAAAAATTGCATACTTAAACAACTCTAATGCTGATGAAAAATCGGTTGTATTTGTTCCTTGAGAATTTGCATCTTTTTTAAAAGTACTGTTCGTATACGTAGCTTGCTCTAGACCTAGACCAAAGTTAATTGTATAGTCATTTACACTTGTATTGTTTTCAAATCTAAATTTATTCTCGATTTCTTTAGAAGTATAATCTAACAATAGATCAGAAGGATTATTGGTATTCATAAAATACTTAGTAGAAGTGTTATTCCATACATTTCTACTAAAAACATACTGCTGATTTGAGTTCTCTGCAAAATGTTTAAAATTAACGCCCACTGTATAGTTCCATTGCTCTTGCACAGGAATGTTATTTAGAATATAGCGATTTCTCTTAATAGTTTCTGCATCTGTAACACCGTCATTTACACTTTCGTTTAACTTAAATTGATCGATTGCACCCACTGCGATAAACGAAATTTGATTGTTGGTTGATAAATTAGAATTAATGTTAATCTGAAAATCGTTATAGGTTGGCAAAAAGGGAAGTTTAATTAGCTTAAACAAAAATTGCAAGTACGACTGTCTTGCTGAGGCAATGAAAGTGGTATTTTTTCCTAAAGGGCCATCCAACGTAATTCCTGCATCAGAAGTACCCAAAGTAGCTCTTGTATTCAATCTCGTCGGATTTCCTTTTTTTTGCGTAAACTCAACTACCGAACTTAATGCATTACCTCTATTTGATGGAAAAGCACTTGAAAAGAAATCTACATTTCTAATTAAATCTGTATTGATAATTCCCACAGGACCACCAGAAGCACCCTGTGTTTGAAAGTGATTGATTACTGGCACTTCGATACCATCTAAATAAAATTTATTTTCTGAGGTAGAACCACCTCTAATAATAATATCATTTCTAAACCCGGGATTTGAAGCAACACCAGGTAAAGATTGAATTACCTTTAAAATATCTCTATTTCCACCAGGATTTTTCTCTATTTCTACAATGCCTAAATTTTGTTTTGATAGCGGACTAACAATCGATTTTTTAAACAAACGTGTTTGCACAATAACCTCATCTAATTTAGCAGTACTTTCAAAAAGTACAATTGTTACATATGGTACTTTCTCGTTAGTTACTAAATAATCATCTGTTATTACTGTTTCATAACCAATAAAAGAAGCTTGCAATTTTACATAACCCAAAGGTGTGTTAGTAATTGTAAAATTTCCTGTATCATCTGTACTAGCTCCTGCTTTTGTGTCTACAATAATTACAGACACAAAGGGTAATGCTTCTCTAGTTTTACTATCAATTACTTTTCCTTTGATAACTCCTTGTGAAAACAACGGAACAATAGTATAAAAGAGCAATGTAATAACAAGTGCTTTTTTCATTTTGTTTAAAGATATTTAAAAATACTTAAACAAAAGTAATTTATTTTATTGACATAAAAAAACCGCTTACTTTTTAGTAAGCGGTTTAGAAAGTGGTGGTGAGAGAAGGATTCGAACCTTCGAAGCAAAATGCAGCGGATTTACAGTCCGCCCTCGTTGGCCACTTGAGTATCTCACCAAAATTTCAAATAAAAAAACCTTTCAAAAATAGAAAGGTTTTGTGACCGGGCTGGGGCTCGAACCCAGGACCCTCTCCTTAAAAGGGAGATGCTCTACCAACTGAGCTACCAGGTCAATTTTCTTTTGTCTTAGCGGCTGCAAATATAAAATCAAAATCTTAATAAACAAACATTTTTTTTATTTTGTTTCATTTAAATATGCCTCTCTAACTTTCTTAAATAAATTAGAGCTGTATACAAAATTTACAACAGCTTCATTATCAGTTTTAAATATTTCTTTATTGCTTCCTTCCCATGCTTTTTTACCATTTTTTAAAAAGACAATTTTTTCGCCAATTTCCATCACAGAGTTCATATCGTGGGTATTAATTACTGTTGTAATTTGGTATTCTTCTGTAATCTCTTTGATTAAATTATCTATAACAATAGCTGTTTGTGGATCTAATCCAGAATTGGGTTCATCACAAAACAAATATTTTGGATTCATTACTATAGCTCTAGCAATCGCAACTCTTTTTTGCATTCCACCAGAAAGTTCTGCAACATATTTTTTATTCGCATTTACCAGTTTAACACGTTTTAATACAGCATTTGCTCTCTCTAACATTTCTTTGTCAGGCTGTTTGGTAAACATTTTTAGAGGAAACATCACATTTTCTTCAACGGTTTGCGAATCAAACAGTGCACTTCCTTGAAACACCATTCCTATTTCTTGACGCAATTGCCTTCTTTCTTCAGAACTCATTTCAGTATTTATTCTACCATCAAACTCTATCGTTCCCTTTTCTGGGGTATGTAAGCCAATTAACGATTTTAAAAATACTGTTTTTCCAGAACCACTTTGACCAATAATCAAATTGGTTTTTCCTGGTTCAAATTTGGTAGAAATTCCTTTTAACACCTCAACATTACCAAATCCTTTGTGTAAACTTTTTACTTCTATCATTTTATGTTAGTAATAATTGGGTTAAAAAATAATTGCAAATAACAATAATTACAATGGTCCAAACTACCGACTGTGTGCTTGCCTTTCCTACTTCTAAAGAACCACCTTTTACATAATATCCTTGGTAAGATGGTATTGTTGCAATTAAAAAAGCAAAGACAATTGTTTTTATAATAGAATATTGAATTAGATAAGGATCAAAATCCATCTGCACACCTTCTACATAATCTACTCCAGAAAAAATCCCTGTTAAACTACCAGCAATCCACCCACCAAAAACTCCTAAAATCATTCCTAATGTAATTAAAAATGGGTAGAAAAAAACTGTAGCAATAATCTTTGGTAGCACCAAATAATTTAACGAGTTGATACCCATTACTTCTAAAGCATCAATCTGTTCTGTTACTCTCATAGTTCCGATACTAGAAGTAATATACGACCCAACTTTTCCTGCTAAAATAATTGAGCAGAAAGTGGGTGCAAATTCTAAAATAATTGAGCGTTTGGCTGCAAAACCAATGAGTGATTGAGGTATTAAGGGGTTTTCTAAATTCAGTGCTGTTTGTAAAGCAATTACACCTCCAATAAAAAAAGAAATAAATGCGATTATTCCTATAGATTTAGAACCTAATTCTTCTACCTCTCTAGAAATTGCTTCTCTAAAAACCCTTCCTCGTTGGGGTTTAGAAAAAACTTGCGAAAGCATTAAAAAGTATTTTCCTATATGTTCTAGATAGTTCATTAATTTTTCTTTCTGCTAAAGTATTAAAAAAGCATTAACTGATTGTAAAATTGTAGAAATCAAAATTAAAATAATTACTTTTGATACACCAAATAATACAAAATGAAAAACATTGCTATCTCTATATCATTCGCCTTATTCATTCTTATTGGCTGCACCACAGCAGAAAAAAAGGATATTAAGAAACCGAAATTAGTTGTTGGAATTGTTATTGACCAAATGCGCTATGACTATCTTATTCGGTTTGCTAGCAAGTATGGGAATGACGGTTTTAAAAGGATACTTAACAACGGCTTTTCGTTGGAAAACGCGCATTACAATTATATTCCTACTTATACTGCTGTTGGACATACCTCTATTTACACTGGCACCACTCCAGAAAACCACGGAATTATTGGAAATTGGTGGTACGATAAGTATGCAAAAAAATCGATTTATTGTGTAGATGATACAAATTACACTACGGTTGGCAGCGCTAAAGGAGGTAATAAATCTCCGTATAGAATGCAAACTACCACACTTACCGACCAATTACGTCTAGCACAAAATATGAACGGAAAAACCATCAGTATTGCCATCAAAGACAGGTCTGCTATTTTACCAGCAGGTCATACGGCTAACGCTGCGTATTGGTTTGAAGGAAACACCGAAGGAAAGTGGATTACAAGTACATTTTATATGAATCAACTACCTAAATGGGTCACTGATTTTAACAATTCTGGTAAAGCAGCAGATTACTTATCTAAACCTTGGGAAACTTTATACGATATTACAACTTATACAGAAAGTATTGCAGATGATAATCCGTATGAAGAAGTTTTTAAAGGAAAAAACAGTCCTACTTTCCCATATGATATTCCGACTTTAAAAGCGGCAAACGGAAATTTTGATATGATCAAAGCAATTCCTGCTGGAAATTCGATTACCACTGATTTTGCTAAAGCTGCCATTATAGGAGAACAATTAGGAAAATCTGCATACACAGATTTTTTAGCGATTAGTTATTCAACACCCGATTATATTGGACATCAATTCGGGGTTGCATCTAAAGAGATACAAGACAATTATTTGCGTTTAGATAAAGATTTAGCAAGCTTATTTACATTTTTAGATAAAGAAGTTGGAAAAGGAAATTATACGCTATTTTTAACTGCCGACCATGCGGCAGTTCAAGTTCCTTCTTATTTACAATCGCAAAAGATTCCTGCGCATTATTCAAAATTAGAAGAGTTTAAAAAATATATCAATGATATCACATTAACACATTTTAATTCTGATAAGATTGTTGAAAACATCTCTAACTTTCAAATCTTTTTAAACAAAAAAGAAATTGCTAAATTAAAATTAGATGCAACTACGGTAGCTCAAAAAATTGCAGATGAAGCTATCAATCATACTGTCATATATAAGGCAGTAACGGCAAGAACAATGCAAAGTGCACATTTTACAGATGGTATTTTACAAAAGCTACAAAAAGGGTATAATCAAAAATTTTCTGGAGATGTTTTGTTAATTCCTCTACCTTCTACTATAAGTAGTTATACTAGAAAAGGAACAACCCATGGTTCTGGATACAGTTATGATACACATGTACCTGTCATTTTTTATGGCAACGGAATTAAAAAAGGAAGCTCTAAAAGAGAGTATACGATTACAGACATTGCACCAACCATAGCCAATTTATTACAAGTAGAGTTTCCGAATGGAACTACGGGACAAATTGTTGATGAAGCGTTGAAATAAATTTACTATCTTTAAAAAAATTAAAATTCTAACGCATCTAGGCTAAAAAAAATCCTTGCTTGTCGGCAATGTAGGCCGTTGTAATGTGAAAATTAACTGGCTGCATAGATGTTTTATAGTGCCTTAAATAACAACAAGACTGACGTTAGGAAAGACTACCTTAAAAAAGCTTAAAAACTTGAATTGATCAATCATTATTTTTAACCTTTTTTTATTTTACTATCTGAAATGCGAGTTCTCTTGATGCTTTCTAATCGCTTTTCTAGAGAAAGCTATTCCGATAATTAACGACACAAATGCACCGATAGAAATTCCTGGAATGAATTTAATAAACAAAAAGAAATCATAAGCACCGTGAAAAATGGTTGCTATAAACAAGCCTGTTAAGTTTAGTATGATTTTATCTTTTTTGGTAGCTGCAAATTTAGCAGTCCCCATATAATAGCCCATTAAAATCCCAAATGTTGCATGTGCTGGCACAGCAGTAAACGCACGTAAGATTCCGTTTGCCATTCCATATTGAAAAACATACAAAATGTTTTCTAAGGCTGCAAAACCCATTGCTACCATTACGGCATATACAATGCCATCAAAAGGCTCATTGAACTCTTTGTTTTTTTGGGCTACATAACGTACAATTACATATTTAGAAAACTCTTCTACCAAAGCAACCACAATAAAAGCTTTTATAAACTGCTGCGTTACACTTTCGGGGTCTGTAACTGGTAAAAAGAAATTACCAAAAGCACCAATAATAAATGTTATAATAATACTGGCAGAAGCACCCAAACCAAAGTTTTTAAGCAACAACTTTATGGGCTCTTTCTCGTATTTGTCTTTAAAGTAAATAAATATCATAATGGCCAAAGCGGGAGCTAAAGCCAAAGCTAATAACATCATTTTTTAAATTTTGGTAAAAATATTTCTGCCATCATACAACGTGCACTTCCGCCACCACAGGCTTCTATGGTAGTTAAAGGTGCATGTATAATTGTATTGTGTTTTTCTATTTTTTGAAGCTGATCTTTGCGTAACGATTGATAAGCAGATGAACTCATTACTAAAAATTGCTGATTATTTCTTCCTTTTACCTGTAACATGTTCCCTGCAAAACTATGTACTTGTTCTTCTGTAATATCAATAATCTCTTTACCACTATCTTTTATGTGTTTGATAAGGTTTTTACGCTCTTTTTTATCATCAATCGATGCCAAGCATACCACAGCAAATTGCTCAGCCACACACATCATAACATTGGTGTGGTAGATGGCTTCTCTACAGTTATCAACCGTTTGGTTTGCAGTAAAAATTACAGGAAAATATTCAAAATCTTCGCAAAATTCAATAAACAATTCTTCATCTGCTCTGGGAGATAAGGCGCAATAAGCTTTGCGGTGTTGCCTGTCTAAAATCATACTTCCTGTGCCTTCTAAAAAAACACCTTCATCTTCTGCAGCTGTATAATCTATGATATTTTCAATTGTAAATCGGTTTGCTTCTAGTAGTTCTAATATATCTTCTCTACGCTCTAACCTTCTATTTTCTGCAAACATAGGGTACAAAGCCACATCACCATTTTCATGAAAAGAAATCCAGTTATTCGGAAAAATTGAATCTGGGGTACTTGGTTCTGCAATATCATTTACTACCAGAACTTCTACTCCATGCTGTTGTAGCTTTAGCACAAAATTATCAAACTCTTTTTGCGCCAAGGCATTGATGGTAGTAGGTAATGTATCTGTTAGCTCTTGCTGATAGTAGTTATTAACAGCAGTTTGCTCATTCATCCTAAAATTTACAGGGCGAACCATTAAAATAGTTGTAGTAGTTTGTTGCATAGCACAAAATTAATAAACATGGCTTGTTTTTAGCTTTTTTTTTTAATTAACTTTGGTAGCTTCAAATATGGTTTCAAAAACTTCTTTAAAATATAAGTACTTATGAGTATCTACAACAATTGGTTTAAATGGCTTTTTTTCAGTTATTTTTTTATAGCTAGTACAATTAGCTACACTCAAAGTAAATATCTTGTTGGATTTCAAAAAGAAATTTCTGGATTTAATTTTACTTATCACTCACCTTATTCAAATAATCAAAAGAGCTTATTATCTAGAGCTAATAAAAACTTTCCTGCAATAGAATGGGAAACAGAAAAGGTTTCTACTTCATATAAAAAGAAAAACATTTCTTTTATTTGGTTATACGGAATTGATGTGCTTCCAGATACTCAAAAATTCAAATTATTTGCCAATGGTAAACACTTGTTAACATTTTCTAGTCCAATTGATAATAAAAAAGAACTTATAAAAGTAAAAGGGATAAATGGAAGTAGTTTAACATTAAACCGATCTATGATTGACAAGCATAATGATCAAATGGGCTATGCAGTTTTAACAATTCCAACAGAAATGATTAAGAAAGGAGCATCTGTTAAAATAAAAGTTGATGGGGTAGATAATCATTCAAATGCTTGGTTTATGACTTACAAACTACCTTTAAAAGATGGGTATAATGTATCTCAAATTAAAGCTGTAAAAAAAGTAAACAATCAACTTTTTCATATTCTTCGTTTTAATATTATTCATTTAGCAAAACCATCTACTACAACTATTTCTATTAATGATCGTACGAAAAAATTTAATCTTAAAACCGGGTTAAACGAATTTGATTTTTTAGTTCCAAAAGTACTTAAACCAACAACTCTAAATGCCAAAATAATTATCAATAAAAAATCACAAGAAAAACTAGTCACCATAAAACCCATTAAAGAGTGGACTATACATCTTGTTCAACACAGCCATACTGATATTGGATATACTAGGCCTCAATCTGAAATTTTAGCAGAACATCTTCGCTATATAGATGATGCCTTAGATTATTGTGATATAACTGACCATTATCCAGATAATGCTAAGTTTAGATGGACTTGCGAAGCTGCCTGGACTGTAAGAGAGTACCTAAAAAGCAGACCTAAACAACAGATTAACAGGTTATTAAAACGCATTAAAGAAGGTAGGATTGAAGTAACAGGAATGTTTTTTAATTTTTCTGAAATAGTAGACGAAACTGCATTGGCTATTCAAGCCAAAACATTAACCCAATTTAAGAAGCATGGTATTAACGTAAAGACATTAATGCAAAATGATGTAAATGGAATTGGGTGGTGTTTGATAGACTATTACTATAATACTGGAGTTAAATATTTAACAATGGGGCAACACGGTCATCGTGCCAGAATTCCTTTTAACAAACCTACTTCGTTTTGGTGGGAATCTCCTTCTGGCAAAAAGCTGTTAGCTTATAGAAGTGAGCATTATATGCATGGCAATGAGCTTAGTTTAACATCTGGTAAAATAGATGTATTTGGAAAAAACCTATCTCAATACTTAGCTAAACTAGAAGAAAAAAACTATCCTTTAAATCGTATTTCTCTACAATTTTCGGGATACGTTACAGACAACTCTCCTCCATCTACAAAAGCTTGTGATATTGTAAAAGAATGGAATAAAAAATACGAATGGCCTAAACTTAAACTTTCTTTAGCTAGTGAATTTATGATTCATTTAGAAAAAAGTAATAGTGTAAAACTAAGCACAAAAAAAGTAGCTTGGCCTGATTGGTGGACAGATGGTTTTGGTTCTGCTATGAACGAAACAAAAACATCTCGAAAAACACATTCTAATATGATTGCTACCACTGGACTTTTAGCTTTGGCACAAGCTAAAGGAGCAAAAGTTTCAAGTGAGCTTTTAAGTGAAATAAATCAATGCTACGATAACTTATTGTTCTACGACGAACACACTTTTGGAGCTGCTGAAAGTATTAGAGACCCTAATTCTGAAAATTCTATAAACCAATGGAGACAGAAACTATCTTACGTTTGGTCTGCTAATCAGCAGTCTAATCTACTTAGAGAAAAAGTAATTGGGCTGATTGAACCCTATATTAAAAAAACAAAAAAACCATCTATTACTATTTTTAACACTTTAAATTGGAAACGCTCTGGTATAGCTGAAGTATTTATTGATCACGATATTCTTCCTATTGATAAAGCATATCAAATTGTTGATAAAAATGGCAATAAAATACCCACACAAATTATTAAAAGCAGAAGCGAAGGTAGTTATTGGGCTCTTTGGTTAAAAGATGTACCACCTATGGGATATACAACTTGCTTCATTATAAGTACAGATACACCATTACAAAAAAAGCAACAAAGAAAAACAACATCTAATGTCTTTGAAAATAACTACTACAAAGTTGTTATATCTTCAAAACAAAAAGGGATTGTTAGTTTAATAGATAAAGAAACAAATAAAGAGTTGGTAGACAAAAATAGCAAGCATAAATTAGGAAATCTAATTTATGAAACTCTAGATAATAGAACACAGTTAGAAAGATTAACATATCTAAATAGAGATACTTTATATAAACCCTTAGACAAAAAGTTAACTCAACTTTCTAATTTCAAATTCAGTCAATTAAAAGATGGCGAAATATGGAAAAGCGTTATATTTAAAGGAACGCTTCCTAATTGTGCTGATGATTCAAAAGGTGTTACAATTGAGCTAAGAATGTATCATCATACAAAAAAAATTAAACTCTTGTATAATATGACTAAATTAGCAAATACAAACCCCGAAGGGCTCTATGTTGCTTTTCCTTTTTCTAAAGGTAAGCTTGCTTTTGAGGCACAGGGTGGGGTTGTTTATCCTGGAAAAAATCAACTAGAAGGAACCGCTTCTGACTGGAATACAATTCAGAATTTTGCTTCGGTAATAGGTAACAATTCTCAAATTGTTTTTTCTTCTAACGATATTCCTCTTGCTCAGTTTGGAGAAATAAATACTGGAAGATACTATTATAAATACTTACCTAAAAAAAGTCATATATACTCATGGGTGTTAAATAACTATTGGACAACAAACTTTAGGGCAAGTCAAGAAGGTGAACTAAACTGGAGTTATAATCTTACTTCATCAACTAATAATTCTTTGTCTTTTGCAACACGTTTTGGAGTAGAAAATAAGATTCCTATGATTGCAAGAGCTAATTTTGGTAATGCAAAAAAAGATATTTCTTTATCTAACACAATTATTGATCTAAATCAGCAAAAAAACTTGTTATTAGTAAATGCAAGACCTTCTTCTGATGGTAAAGGAATTATTTTACACCTTAGAGAGACTGAAGGAGATCATGCAATCTTAGATGTTACTAAGTTACTTCAAAATAAAAATATTGTTTCAGTAACCGAGGTAAATGTACTTGAAGAGAAAATAAAAAAATTAGAAGCACCTTTATTAATTGAACACTTTGAAACAAAATTTATTCTATTACAACTCAACTAAAAAATAATATTAACTTTTACTTAGACAAGTAATCAAAAAAACATGTACTAAACTTAAAAGTATATGACAACCTAGTTGCAAAATGCAGTAGATTTGAACGCAAAGGTAAAACAATACCCTATACTTCTGCCAACGGTTATATGTTTTCTTTATTTAATAAAGCCAGAGAAATTGGCATTCGGTTTTCTAAAGAAGTTCAAGAAAAATATCTCTAAGAATTTAACACTACTTTATACAAATCATACGGAGCTGTAATGAAAGGTTATGTGTTAATTCTTGAACACTTGTGGAAAGATGAAGCCTTGATTGTTTCTTTACTAAATGAAAGTTATGATTATGTAATGAGTTTAAATCCTAAATAAAAAAGCGAACTTTTCAGTTCGCTTTTTTATTTATATTACTTTCACTTATTTAAAGTGTTTTCCGTATAGTTTTAGTAACATTATCTAATACTTCAAAAGCCGTTTCTGCCATTACATTTCCTTTTAAATCTAACAACGGATTAACTTCTACAAATTCTACACAAACCACTTTTTTAGCTTCAATAAATTGTTGCATAATTTGTGTTACCTCTTGCTGATCAAATCCTTTTGCTACTGGGGTTCCTGTTCCATAAGAAATCATATCACAATCCATTGAATCTACATCAAAAGAAATATAAATCACATCACAATGTGCTAGTTTTTCTATGGCTTCTTTTACACATTTTTCTAAGCCTCTGTATCGAATTTCAGAAACTGTATAATTCTTAATGTTTAATTTTTCTATCTGTTTGTCTTCTGGTTCTTCGGTATCTCTTACCCCAAAATAAACCACATTTTCAGGAGCTATTTTTGGACCTAAAATACCTATGTTTTTCATGCGCTCCCACAACTCAGATGTTTCTCTGTTAACTTCATTAATCTGATACTCTAAATTATCTTCAGACAAAGCAGCTGCTAAGGGCATTCCGTGAATATTCCCAGAAGGTGATGTATAGGGAGAGTGAATATCTGCATGTGCATCTATCCAAACAACACCAACATTTTCTTTTGGATAGGCAGCTTTTACTCCACTAATTGTTCCTAATGCAGACGAATGATCGCCTGACAGTACAATAGGAAAATGATGCTCTTGCAGAGTAACTTTTACGTGGTTACTTAAGCGCACGCACTGTGTTAATACATTATCAATTCTTTTTGCAAAAGAATTGTTTACTTTATTGTAAATAGATTCATTTTCGGTTAGAACATCTACAAATTCAAATTGCTCAAAATAATTGTTCTGTTTATTAATTGCTGCTATTTCAATGGCATCAATTCCCATATCAGAACCACGGGTTCCTGCACCAATATCAGACCTATTTTTAATTAATTTTATTGCTTCTAACATATTCTTAAATTCTATCTGTTTTCTATACTTGCAAAGGAGCGTAAGTTCTCACCAACATACACCTGTCTTGGTCTACCAATAGGCTCTTTTTCTAAACGCATTTCTCTCCATTGCGCAATCCAACCTGGTAAACGTCCTAAAGCAAACATTACGGTAAACATTTCTACTGGTATCCCCATTGCACGATAAATAATTCCTGAATAGAAATCTACGTTTGGATATAATTTTCTTTCAACAAAATACGGATCGTTTAAAGCCTCTTGTTCTAATCCTTTTGCAATGTCTAAAATTGGATCTTCAATTCCTAAATCGTTCAACACTTCGTCAGCAGCTTTTTTAATAATTCTTGCTCTAGGGTCAAAGTTTTTATACACTCTATGTCCGAATCCCATCAAGCGGAAAGGATCGTTTTTATCTTTGGCTTTTGCCATGTATTTTTTCGTGTCTCCTCCATCTTCTTTAATGGCTTCTAACATTTCTAATACTGCTTGGTTCGCTCCTCCGTGCAACGGTCCCCAAAGTGCAGAAATTCCGGCAGAAAGCGATGCAAATAAACCTGCATGCGAAGAACCTACAATTCTTACTGTAGATGTAGAACAGTTTTGCTCGTGGTCTGCATGTAAAATTAACAACTTGTCTAAAGCGTCTTTTATTACAGGGTTAACTACATATTCTTCATCTGGTGATGCAAACATCATTTTCATTACATTTTCTACATAGCCCAATGATTTTGTTCCGTAGTCTAACGGCAAGCCTTTAATCTTACGCATAGCCCATGCTACTAACACAGGGAATTTTGCCATAATTTTAACGATGGCTCTATACATCTCTTCTTCTGAGTCTACATTAACAGATGATGGGTTAAATGCTATCAATGCGCTGGTTAATGAAGATAGTATACCCATTGGGTGTGCATTTTTTGGAAATGCATCTATAATCTTTTTTACATCTTCATCTACAATACATTTAGATTTTATGTCTGTATGAAACTTTTCTAACTGTTCTTTTGTTGGTAATTCTCCAAAAATTAATAGATAAGCAACTTCTAAAAAGCTGGCTTTTTCTGCCAGTTCTTCTATAGCATATCCTCTATATCGTAAAATTCCTTTTTCACCGTCTAAAAATGTAATCGCACTTTTACAAGAACCTGTATTTTTATAACCAGGATCAATGGTAATTACTCCATTTGTAGCTGCTCTTAGCGCTTTAATATCTATAGCAGTTTCATTTTCTGTACCTTTTATAAGCGGAAAATCAAACGATTCTCCATCTATATGTAATGTTGCTTTATCTGACATTCTAATCGAATTTTAATTTGTTGAAGTGAATTGCGAAGATACCAATTTTCAAAGGATTTTAAAAGTTTGCAGATATAGATTTTTATTATCCAAACAGATATTTAATTAATTTTTAAGCATAAAAAAACCTTATAATAAAAATCATAAGGTTTCTTCAATATTTATTTTATGTACTACAGCACTTTAAACGCTTTTTCTTGCGGAAAATAAGCAATGGCTGCTAGCTCTTCTTCGATTCTAATCAATTGATTGTACTTCGCCATTCTATCTGAACGAGACGCAGAACCTGTTTTTATTTGCCCACAGTTCAATGCCACAGCTAAATCTGCAATGGTATTGTCTTCGGTTTCTCCAGAACGGTGCGACATTACTGAGGTATACCCTGCATTGTGCGCCATATTCACAGCTGCAATGGTTTCTGTTAAAGTACCAATTTGGTTTACTTTAATTAAAATTGAATTCGCTATTCCGTTTTCAATTCCTTTCCCTAAACGCTCAACATTCGTTACAAATAAATCATCGCCAACTAATTGTACGTTAGCTCCTACTTTTTCAGTCAAGTATTTCCAACCATCCCAATCGTTTTCATCCATACCATCCTCGATAGAAATAATCGGATACTTTTGGCACAACTCTGCCAAATAATCTGCTTGTTCTTGAGAAGTTCTAACAACACCAGCATCTCCTTCAAATTTTTTGTAATTGTATTTTCCATCAACATAAAACTCGGCAGAAGCACAGTCTAAAGCAATTTTTATTTCATCACCAAAAGTATAGCCTGCATTTTTCACTGCCAAAGCAATTGTTTCTATAGCATCTTCTGTCCCATCTAACGTTGGTGCAAAACCTCCTTCGTCTCCAACTGCTGTAGATAGGTTTCTATCGTGTAATACTTTTTTTAGATGATGAAACACTTCAGAACCCATTTGTAAGGCGTGTGTAAAGTTATTTGCTTTTACAGGCATTATCATAAACTCTTGAAATGCAATTGGTGCATCAGAATGCGAGCCCCCGTTGATAATATTCATCATAGGAACTGGTAAGGTATTGGCAGAAACTCCACCAACATATCTGTACAAAGGCATTCCTAGTTCGTTCGCTGCTGCTTTTGCAACGGCTAACGAAACTCCTAAAATAGCGTTGGCTCCTAATTGAGACTTGTTTGGTGTTCCATCTAAATCAATCATTCGTTGATCAATTTGATTTTGTTCAAAAACTGAAGTCCCTAACAACTCTTGAGCAATAATGCTATTCACATTTTCAACTGCTTTTAACACACCTTTACCCATATAGGCATCTCCACCATCGCGTAACTCTACCGCTTCATGCTCACCAGTTGATGCACCAGAAGGCACTGCTGCTCTTCCTAAAACTCCGTTTTCTGTCACTACATCTACTTCTACTGTAGGGTTCCCTCTTGAATCAAAAATTTGACGTGCATGAACGCTTACTATTATTCCCATTTTTATTTTTTTATTGCTCAATAAAGAGCTGTTCTATTGTTGTTTTTACTTTGCTAAGTTACAAAAAGACACTCCTTTTACTCCTTTTTACAGTACCTAATTACGAAAACGTTTTCAGTTTTTAGCCTTTTTAATATTCTCTATAAATTGATCGAATAAGTACTCTGCATCATGTGGCCCTGGACTTGCCTCAGGGTGATATTGAACTGAAAAACAGTTTTTATCTTTCATTTGAATTCCTGCAACAGTATGATCATTTAAATGCACATGTGTAATTTCTACATTTGGGTGCGCTTCTGTTTCTTCTCTATTGATTGCAAATCCGTGGTTTTGAGAAGTAATTTCTCCTTTACCTGTCAATAAATTTTTTACAGGATGATTGATCCCTCTGTGACCATTGTGCATTTTATAGGTTGAAATTCCGTTTGCCAATGCAATTACTTGATGACCTAAACAAATACCAAATAATGGCAAATCTCTTTTGATAATTTCTTTAGCTGTATTTTGTGCGTCGGTCAATGGCTCTGGATCTCCTGGGCCGTTTGAGATAAAATAACCATCAGGATTAAAAGTACTCATCTCTTCGAAGCTACTGTTGTATGGAAATACTTTTATGTAAGCATCTCTTTTAACTAAGTTTCTTAAGATGTTCTTTTTAATACCAATATCTAACGCAGAAACTTTATAGGTTGCGTTTTCATTTCCGACATAATACGGTTCTTTTGTAGAAACTTTTGATGCAAGCTCCAATCCGTTCATATCAGGCACCTTAGCTAACTGCTCTTTTAAGGTTTCTATATTTTCTGTTTCGGTAGAAATGATTGCATTCATTGCACCATTATCTCTAATATAAGACACCAAAGCTCTGGTGTCTACATCAGAAATTGCTACGGTGTTGTGCTTAATAAACCAGTCTTTTAAATTACCATCAGAATCTACTCTTGAATGTGTAAAACTGAAATTTCTACAAATTAACCCTGCAATTTTGATTCCTTCAGATTCTATTTCTTCATCATTTACGCCATAGTTACCAATATGTGCATTGGTAGTTACCATTAGTTGTCCATAATACGATGGATCTGTAAATACCTCTTGATAACCTGTCATTCCTGTATTAAAACAAATTTCTCCAGTAGCAGTTCCATCTATTCCAATAGATTTTCCATAGAATATGGTTCCGTCTGCTAATAAAACTAAGGCCTTTTTCTGTTGTTGATATTTCATATAATTGGTTGTGTGTTCTTGTGTTGACTTTTCTGCTTACAAAAATAATAATTAGAATATTATTATCATTTTGATGTTTATAAAATTGTATAAAAAAAGGGATAAACAGTACTGTTTATCCCTTTATATAAATGATGTATTATCATCTTATTCTTCTGATGCTTTTGGCGTTTCAGTTTCTGTAGCTTCTGTAGCTACTTCTTCTGTTTTAGGAGCTGCTTTCTTTCTACCTCTACGAGTAGTTTTCTTCGCTTTCTTACCATTCGGGTTGTACAACTCGTTATAATCTACCAATTCAATCATTGCCATTGGAGCGTTATCTCCTTGACGATTTCCTAATTTGATGATACGAGTATAACCTCCTGGTCTTTCACCAACTTTTACAGAAACTTCTTTGAATAATTCTGTAACAGCATACTTGTTTCTAAGATAACTAAATACCACACGTCTGTTGTGCGTAGTATCGCTTTTAGATTTAGTAATTAAAGGTTCTACAAACTTACGCAATGCTTTTGCTTTAGCTTCTGTTGTGTTAATACGCTTGTGCTCTATTAAAGAACAAGCCATATTTGATAACATTGCTTTTCTGTGTGCAGTTTTTCTACCTAAGTGATTAAATTTCTTTCCGTGTCTCATGACCTTTGTTTTTAGCTCTCATCTTGCTCTATACCATTTATTGGGAGCAAATTATGAAAGGATTAATCTAATTTAATGTTTGATTTTAATCTCTAATTTTATCTCTAAAATTATTAATCTCTATCTAATTTATATTTGCTTAAATCCATTCCGAAATTCAATCCTTTTACATTTACTAATTCTTCTAGTTCTGTTAAAGATTTTTTACCGAAGTTACGGAACTTCATTAAATCGTTTTTATTGAATGATACTAAGTCGCCTAAAGTATCTACTTCTGCAGCTTTTAAACAGTTTAATGCTCTCACTGATAAATCCATATCTACCAATTTAGTTTTTAACAACTGGCGCATGTGTAATGATTCTTCATCATAAGTTTCTGTTTGTGCAATCTCATCTGCCTCTAATGTAATACGCTCATCTGAGAATAACATAAAGTGGTGGATTAAGATTTTAGCTGCTTCTGTTAAAGCATCTTTAGGGTTTATTGACCCATCTGTATCTATGTCAAAAATTAATTTTTCGTAATCAGTTTTTTGCTCTACACGGAAGTTTTCTACTGCATACTTTACATTCTTAATTGGTGTGTAAATAGAGTCTGTAAAAATAGTTCCTAATGGAGCACCAGATTTTTTGTTCTCTTCTGCAGGTACAAATCCTCTTCCTTTTTCTATAGAAATCTCCATGTTTAAATTCACAGATTTATCCATATTACAGATTACTAAATCTGGATTTAATACTTGAAAACCAGAAATAAAACGCTGTAAGTCTCCAGCAGTTAACTGCTCTTGACCAGATACGTTGATGCTTACAGATTCTTTATCTGTTTCATCTATCTGCTTTTTAAAACGTACTTGTTTTAAATTTAAGATGATTTCTGTTACGTCTTCTACAACACCTTCTATTGTAGAAAATTCGTGCTCTACACCATCAACACGTAATGATGTAATTGCAAAACCTTCTAAAGAAGATAGTAATACTCTTCTTAATGCATTACCAACTGTTAACCCAAAACCTGGCTCTAATGGTCTAAATTCAAATCTTCCAGAAAAATCTGTAGATTCAATCATTATTACTTTGTCGGGTTTTTGAAAATTTAAAATTGCCATATGATATGTTTCTTCGTTTTAATTGTTATTTGGTTGCGCGGTTTAAAAGAGTGAAGAAGTCTTATAAACCCTTTGGCCAAATACCAATAAGATTATTTATTATTTAGAGTATAACTCTACGATTAATTGTTCTTTGATATTTTCTGGTATTTGTATTCTTTCTGGAGCTTTTAAAAAGGTTCCTGATTTTGTATCTGCATTCCAGCTTAACCATTCGTACACACTGCTGTTTGCTGCTAAAGCGCTTTCGATAGCTACTAAAGATTTAGATTTTTCTCTAACTGCAACCACATCACCATCTTTTAATGAATACGAAGGAATGTTTACAATCTCTCCGTTTACAGTAATATGTCTGTGAGAAACTAATTGACGTGCCGCACTTCTAGAGTTTGCAATACCTAAACGGTATACTACATTGTCTAAACGAGATTCACATAACTGTAATAACACCTCACCAGTAATACCACCAGCTCTTTGTGCTTTTTTAAACATGTTAGAGAATTGACGCTCTAAAATACCATAAGCGTATTTTGCTTTTTGCTTTTCTGCTAATTGGATTGCGTATTCAGATTTTTTTCCTCTACGCTTATTAGCTCCGTGTTGTCCTGGAGGATAATTTCTTTTTTCAAAGTTTTTATCATCTCCAAAAATTGCTTCTCCGAATTTACGAGCAATTTTAGTTTTTGGTCCTGTATATCTTGCCATTTCTTAGTTGTTAAAGTTGGGATTATGAATTAAGGCTTACTCCTTCGATAATCTTTTAAAAATCCAACTTAGTTAAAATATTAATTTAATTCTCTTGATGAATGTGTTACTGAAACAAGTTCAGTATTTAATCAGAATATCTCTGATTAAACTCTTCTTCTTTTTGGAGGACGACATCCATTGTGTGGGATTGGAGTAACGTCAATAATTTCAGTAACTTCAATTCCGTTGTTGTGTAATGTTCTTATTGCGCTTTCTCTACCATTACCTGGTCCTTTAACAAAAACTTTTACTTTTCTAAGTCCAGCTTCGTGTGCTACTTTTGCACAGTCTTCTGCTGCAGTTTGTGCTGCATACGGAGTGTTCTTTTTAGAACCTCTGAAACCTTGTTTACCTGCTGATGACCATGAAATTACATCGCCATTTTTATTTGTTAAAGAGATAATAATGTTATTAAAAGAAGCGTTGATGTGTGCCTCACCAACTGACTCAACAATAACTTTACGCTTTTTTGTGCTTGTCTTAGCCATAATATCTAGTTATTATTTAGTAGCTTTCTTTTTGTTAGCTACAGTTTTTCTTTTACCTTTTCTTGTTCTAGAGTTGTTCTTAGTTCTCTGCCCTCTTAATGGAAGACCTGTTCTATGACGGATACCTCTGTAACATCCAATATCCATTAAACGTTTGATGTTTAATTGAACTTCTGAACGTAACTCTCCTTCTATAGTGAAAGCCCCAACTTGTTCTCTAATTGCTGCGATTTGATCATCAGTCCAATCTTGAACTTTGATACTTTCGTCAACTTTTGCGTTCGCTAAAATTTCTTTAGCTCTACTTTTTCCTATTCCAAAAATGTAAGTTAAAGCAATAACTCCTCTTTTATTTTTTGGAATATCAATTCCTGCTATTCTTGCCATATTATATTCTTAGTTTTTAGCTGTCAGCTTTTAGTTGTTAGAATCCTAAACATTTCTATTTCAAACAGATTCATCTAACTACTAATTACTAATGACTCAATTCTTTTATTATCCTTGTCTTTGTTTAAATCTAGGATTTTGTTTATTGATTACATATAATCTACCTTTTCTGCGAACTATTTTGCAGTCGGCACTTCTTTTCTTAACTGATGCTCTTACTTTCATCTGTATGTGTTTTTAATATCTATAAGTGATTCTTGCCTTAGATAAATCGTAAGGACTCATTTCTAATTTTACTTTATCTCCTGGTAACAATTTAATATAGTGCATACGCATTTTACCAGAGATATGTGCTGTTACAATATGCCCATTCTCTAACTCTACTCGAAACATTGCATTAGATAATGCTTCTGTAATTGTTCCGTCTTGTTGTATTGCTGGTTGTTTAGCCATATTATTTTAATGATTTTCTACTGGTTCCTGTTTTCATTAAACCATCGTAATGACTGTTTAATAAATACGAATTAATTTGTTGTATTGTGTCTATTGCAACTCCTACCATAATAATTAAAGAAGTACCTCCGTAGAACATTGCCCAGTTTTGCTGAACACCAAATTGTACTATAATTGCTGGTAATATTGACAAACCAGCTAAAAATAATGAACCTGGAAATGTGATTCTAGATAAGATTGTATCTAATCTTTCTGAAGTTTCTGAACCTGGTTTAATACCTGGAATAAAACCTCCACTTCTTTTTAATCCTTGAGCCATTTCATCTGTACGCACTGTAATTGCAGTATAGAAATAACTAAACACTATAATTAATACAGCAAATAATACGTTGTACCACAATCCATTAATATCTTGTAGCTCTGCTAATGAAGGAAACTTTCTTGCCAATGCTACAGGTAAAAACATAATTGCTTGTGCAAAAATGATTGGCATTACACCCGCTGCATTTAATTTTAACGGAATGTATTGTCTAGCGCCTGCAACGTCTTTAATATCTCCTACAACAGTTCTTCTTGCATATTGTACTGCTACTTTACGTACTGCTGTTACTAGTAACACAGATAATAAAATCACTACAAACCACACAAAAATTTCTAACAATATCATCATTACTCCACCTGCTCCAGCATTTGTTGTTTTAGCAACAAACTCTTGCATAAATGCTCCTGGAAAGTTTGCTATAATACCTACGGTAATTAATAATGAAATACCATTACCAACACCTTTGTCTGTAATACGCTCACCTAACCACATTGCAAAAATGGTCCCTGCAGTTAATAAAATCATTGAAGAGAACCAAAATTCAAAACCACTTACTAAGAAAGCTTCTTGTGGTAATCCAAACTGAGTTTTAATTGCAGTAATATAGGTTGGTCCTTGTACTAAGGTAATACCAATAGTTAACCAACGTGTAATTTGTGTAACTTTTTTTCTTCCACTTTCTCCATCTTTTTGTAGCTTTTGTAAATACGGAACCGCAATTCCCATTAACTGTACTACAATAGATGCAGAAATGTAAGGCATAATTCCTAAAGCCATAATAGAGGCTCTAGAGAATGCTCCACCAGTAAACGCATTTAATAAACCTAAAAGTCCATCTGATGTTTGATCTTTTAAAGCTGCTAATTGTAATGGGTCAATTCCTGGTAACGGAACTTGCGCCATAAAACGATACACAGCAATTAAACCAAGTGTTAAAAGAAGCTTTTGTTTAAGCTCTTCTATTTTCCAAATATCTCTTAGGGTGTTTATTAACTTCATCATTTACTTATTATAAAGTAACTGCTTCACCTCCAGCAGCTTCGATAGCAGCTTTTGCGCTTGCAGTAAATTTGTGAACAGTAATATTTAATTTAGCTTTTAGCTCTCCACGACCTAATATTTTAACTAGTTCGTTTTTGCTAACTACTCTATTAGCAACTAAGATATCTAAAGTTACAGTATCTGTAATTTTACCTTCGTCTACTAATGTTTGTAATTTATCTAAATTAACGCCAACGTATTCTTTACGATTGATATTTGTGAATCCAAATTTTGGAACACGTCTTTGAAGTGGCATTTGACCTCCTTCAAATCCTACTTTTCTAGAATAACCTGAACGAGATTTAGCCCCTTTGTGACCTCTGGTAGCTGTACCGCCTTTACCAGAACCTTCACCTCTAGCGATTCTTTTCTCTTTTTTTACAGATCCTTCTGCTGGTTGTAAGTTATGTAAACTCATATCTTATAATATCTTATTTAGTTTCTTCAACAGAAACTAAGTGTTTAACTGTATTTACCATTCCGATTATTGAAGGAGTTGCTTCGTGCTCAACGGTTTGATTCACTTTACGCAATCCTAACGCCTCTAACGTTCTTTTTTGATTTTTAAGGCGACCTATTTGGCTTTTTACTTGTGTAACTTTAATTTTTCCCATCGTCTTAAATATTATCCGTTAAAAACTTTTTCTAATGATATACCTCTTTGCTTAGCAATTGTTGCTGCGCTACGCAATTGTAACAACGCATCAAAAGTTGCTTTTACTACGTTATGAGGGTTAGAAGAACCTTGTGATTTTGATAATACATCATGTACACCAACAGATTCTAATACCGCACGTACAGCACCACCAGCAATAACTCCGGTACCGTGTGATGCAGGCTTTAAAAACACTTTTGCTCCTCCAAATTTTCCTTTTTGTTCATGAGGTAAAGTACCGTCAAAAATTGGAATTCTTACTAAATTTTTCTTTGCGTCTTCAATTGCTTTAGCAATTGCTGATGCCACATCTTTAGATTTACCTAATCCGTGACCTACAACACCGTTTCCATCTCCTACTACTACAATTGCAGAAAATCCGAAAGCTCTACCTCCTTTTGTTACTTTAGTAACTCTTTGTACACCTACTAAATGATCTACGAGTTCTAATCCGCTAGGTTTAACTCTTTCTACGTTTTTATAATTTTGATACATAATAACCTTATTAAAATTTTAAACCAGCTTCTCTAGCAGCATCTGCTAATACTTTAACTCTACCATGGTATAAATATCCGTTTCTATCAAAAGAAACATTAACTATACCTGCTTTTGCAGCTTTTTCTGCAATAGCTTTACCTACTGATGCAGCAGCTTCTGATTTTGTAGCCGATGCAACATCTTTATCTCTAGAAGATGCAGCCGCTAAAGTAACTCCAGCAACGTCATCTACTAATTGAGCATAAATTTCTTTATTACTTCTAAAAACAGATAATCTTGGTTGCTCTGGTGTACCAGTAACAATCTTTCTGATTCTGTTTTTTATTCTTTGTCTTCTTTCAAGCTTTGATAATGCCATAATATGTTAGATTTTAGATTTTAGATTGTTAGATTTTAGTTTTGTTACTCTTTATAATATCTTATACGTTGTATTTCTAAAATCTTTTATCTTCTATCTTTTTAATTATGCAGATTTACCTGCTTTTCTTCTTAATTGTTCTCCTACAAACTTAACTCCTTTTCCTTTGTATGGCTCTGGCTTACGGAAAGAACGAATCTTTGCTGCAACTTGCCCTACTAATTGTTTATCGTGAGAAGTTAATTTAACGATTGGATTTTTTCCTTTTTCCGATACTGTCTCTACTTTCACTTCTGGAGCTAATTCTAAAACAATATTATGAGAAAAACCTAAGGCTAAATCTAATTTTTGTCCTTGGTTAGAAGCTCTGTAACCTACACCTACTAATTCTAATTCTTTAGTAAATCCTTTGTTTACACCTTCTACCATATTGCTAACTAATGATCTGTAAAGACCGTGAGCTGCTTTATGTGGTTTGCTATCTGATGGTCTTTCAATTACAATGTTACCTTCGTCTACTTTTACAGTAATACCGTCAGAAATTGTTTGAGTTAATTCTCCTAATTTTCCTTTTACCGTAACTTCGTTTCCGTTGATGTTTATTTCAACACCAGCTGGAATACTAATTGGGCTTTTTCCTATTCTTGACATCTTACTATAGTTTTAATATACGTAACAAATTACTTCACCTCCAACATTCTCTTGACGTGCTTTCTTGTTAGTCATCACACCTTTAGAAGTTGATACAATAGCAATTCCAAGTCCGTTTAATACTCTTGGCATCTCAGTAGCACTCACATACTTACGTAAACCCGGTGTACTGATTCTTTGAATTTTTCTAATAACTGACTCTTTTGTTTCTCTGTCGTATTTTAAAGCTATTTTAATAGTTCCTTGAACAGTTTCGTCTTTAAACTGGTAGCTTAAAATATACCCTTGATCAAACAAAATCTTAGTCATTTCCTTCTTCAAGTTTGAAGCAGGAACTTCTACTACTCTGTGTCCAGCAGAGATAGCATTTCTAACTCTCGTTAAAAAATCCGCGATTGGATCTGTATACATATTTATTTAAATTGCGATTTCGGTTTTTAATTACCTCTATTTATGCTACAGATTTCTCTGTGATAATTAAACCTAAAATCAGTTAATGTTCTTATACTCAAAAAAAATAGAGCGTGCAAAGATACACATTCTATTTTTATTTTTAAGCTTTATTTTTGATTTCTACCAACTTGCTTTTTTAACACCTGGTATTAATCCTTGGTTTGCCATTTCACGGAATGTTACACGAGAAATTCCGAATTGACGCATATACCCTTTTGGTCTTCCTGTTAGCTTACATCTATTGTGCATTCTAATCGGAGAAGCGTTTTTTGGTAACTTTTGTAATGCTTCGTAATCTCCAGCTTCTTTCAACGCTTTTCTTTTCTCTGCATACTTAGCTACTGTTTTTGCTCTTTTTACCTCACGGGCTTTCATTGATTCTTTAGCCATGTCTTAATTTTTTTTAAATGGTAAACCTAATTCTGCTAATAATGACTTTGCTTCTTTATCAGTGTTTGCAGATGTTACAAACGTAATATCCATACCACTAATTTTATTTACTTTGTCAATATTGATTTCTGGGTAGATAATTTGCTCAGTAATACCTAAGTTATAATTACCTCTACCATCAAAACCATTTGCTTTAATTCCGTTAAAGTCTCTTACACGTGGTAAAGAAGCTGTAACTAATCTATCTAAAAATTCGTACATTCTTTCTCCTCTTAACGTAACTTTTGCACCAATTGGCATTCCTTTACGTAATTTGAAGTTTGCAACGTCTTTTTTAGAAACAGTAGCAATTGCTTTTTGACCTGTAATGTTTGTTAACTCATCAATAGCATAATCTATCAATTTCTTGTCAGCGATAGCAGCACCAACACCTTTACTTACTACAATTTTCTGTAATTTAGGTACTTGCATTACATTGCTATAACCAAACTCTTCTGTAAGAGCAGAAATTACTCTACTCTTATATTCTGCTTTTAATCTTGGTACGTAACTCATGATTATATTGCTTTTTTACTTTTCTTAGAGATTCTTGTTTTTGTATCTCCTTCTATCGAATATCCAACTCTTACAGCTTTTCCATCCTCAACTAATGCTAAGTTTGAGATATGAATTGAAGCTTCTTTCTTTACAATTCCTCCTTGTGGATTTTGAGCACTTGGCTTTGTGTGTTTAGATATCATGTTAACACCTTCTACAATAGCTCTGTTTTTATCCTTAATGATTTGTAAAACTTTTCCTTCTGATCCTTTATGATCTCCTGCGATTACTGTAACAGTATCTCCAGATTTGATTTTAAACTTTGTCATCGTCTTATCTTTTTTATAACACTTCTGGTGCTAATGATACTATTTTCATGAATTGTTTTTCACGTAATTCACGAGCTACAGGTCCAAACACACGTGTTCCTCTCATTTCCTCGGTTGGATTTAAAAGTACACAAGCATTATCATCAAATCTGATGTATGAACCATCTCTACGTCTAACTTCTTTCTTAGTACGAACAACTACTGCTCTAGATACTTGACCTTTTTTTACAGTTCCGTTTGGTGTTGCTGTTTTTACTGTAACAACAATTTTATCACCAACACTAGCATAACGCTTTTTTGTTCCTCCTAAAACGCGGATTACTAAAACTTCTTTAGCTCCAGTATTATCTGCTACTTTTAATCTTGATTCTGTCTGTAACATATTATTTAGCTCTTTCTAGGATTTCTACTAATCTCCAACGTTTAGATTTACTTAAAGGTCTTGTTTCCATAATCCTTACAGTATCTCCAACATTACAATCGTTTGTCTCATCGTGTGCAACGTACTTTTTCGTTTTTAATACAAACTTTCCGTACATTGGGTGCTTTACTCTTTTTACCTCG
>JABXHX010000009.1 GCA_013373385.1 Flavobacteriaceae bacterium | reverse complement strand
GGAATCTCTAATCCGAAGTGTTTTGCAAAATCGTAATCACGTTGGTCACCACAAGGTACTGCCATAACCGCTCCTGTACCGTAGCTTGCTAATACATAATCCCCGATCCAAATTGGCACTTGTTTTCCTGTAAACGGATGCAACGCATACGCACCTGTAAAAACCCCAGAAATAGTTTTTACATCTGCCATACGATCGCGCTCAGAACGTTTTGCTGTTGCCTCAACATACGCTTCAACCGCTTCTTTTTGTTCAGCAGTTGTGATTTGTGACACTAATTCATGTTCTGGTGCTAAGGTCATAAAAGACACACCAAAAATAGTATCAGGACGTGTGGTAAATACATCTATTTTGAAAGATTTCTCGACTCCGCTCGAAATGACATTACTTTTATCTTTTGACTTTTGGCTTTCAACTTGGAAACTTACCATCGCTCCTTGCGAACGACCAATCCAGTTGGTTTGAGAATCTTTTAAGGGTTGTGGCCAATCGATAGTTTCTAAACCATCTAACAAACGTTGTGCATATGCAGAAATTCGCATCGACCACTGAGTCATTTTTTTACGCACTACCGGATGCCCACCACGTTCTGAAACTCCGTTTACAATTTCATCATTCGCTAAAACGGTTCCTAAAGCAGGACACCAGTTTACTTCAGTATCCGATAAAAAAGTTAAACGGTATTGTAATAGTATTTCTTGTTGTTCTTTCTCAGAGAAATTCTTCCATTCTTCCGCAGAAAACATCCTAATATCTTCATCAGTAACTGCGTTTACAGTTGCATTTCCTTCTGCTTCAAATTTAGCCACTAAGGTTGCAATATCTTCTGCTTTGTCAGTATCTTTATTATACCAAGAGTTGAATAGTTGGATGAAAATCCACTGTGTCCATTTATAATATTCTGGATTTGACGTACGAACTTCACGAGACCAGTCGAATGAAAATCCGATTTTATCTAACTGATTTCTATATGTAGCAATATTGGTTTCTGTGGTAATTGCAGGATGCTGCCCTGTTTGAATCGCGTATTGTTCGGCTGGTAATCCGAAAGAGTCATACCCTTGTGGATGCAATACATTAAACCCTTTATGACGCTTGTAACGTGCATAAATATCAGATGCGATATACCCTAACGGATGCCCAACGTGTAAGCCTGCTCCTGATGGATACGGGAACATATCTAACACATAATATTTTGGTTTATCAGAATTATTTTCAGCTTTAAATGTTTGGTTTTTTGCCCAAAATTCTTGCCACTTTTTTTCTATCTCTTGGTGATTGTATTGCATTATCTTATTTTGATTTCAGTCATTACGAGGATTGAAATGACGAAGTAATCTTTTTCTTAGATTATTTCACTTTCATTTCGACTACGCTCAACACAAAACTTCGCAATGACGTGATTTTGAAGCGCCAAAGTTACAGCAATTTACTAAAACAGTAAAGTAAATTTAATGTTGCTTTTTTAGTGCTGTTTCGTGATTTTGTTTCAACAAAAAGTTAGTTCTTTGTCTTTTAAAATGTATTGAGTTTGAAAAATAATATCTTAAAGGCTCACTTAGCTCTATTAGGAGCAAACTTTATTTATGGAGCTAATTATATCATTGCTAAAGGGATTATGCCAAATAAAATTGGCCCTTCTGCTTTTATCTTTTTACGTATTGTTGGAGCTGGTATTTTATTTTGGTTGATAAAATCATTTATCAAAGAAAAGATTGCTAAAAAAGATGTTGTTCGTTTGATCTTTTGTGGATTGCTAGGCGTGGCAGCAAATCAATTATTATTTTTTCATGGATTGAGCTTAACATCTCCTATAGATGCGTCTATTATTATTACCGCAATTCCAGTTATGGTACTCATTTTTAGCGCCTTCATTTTAAAAGAAAAAATTACAAAAAATAAATTGTTAGGCTTACTATTAGGTGGTACTGGAGCAATACTACTGGTTTGGTATGGAAATAAGGCTGCGGGGACAAGCTCTTTTTTAGGAAATTTATTTATATTCTTAAATGCCTGTTCTTACGGATTATATTTGGTATTGGTAAAACCTTTGATGAAAAAATACAATTCTATCACTGTTATTAGTTGGGTCTTTTTATTCGGGTTTATCTTTATGTTTCCTTTTGGATTACCCGATATTTTGCAAACCGACTTTAGCGCTTTTACTTTACATACCTACGCAGTAATTGTATTTGTGGTGGTTGGTACCACTTTTTTAGCTTATTTATTTAATATTTATGCGTTGAACCATGTTTCTGCTGCTGTTACAGGTAGTTATGTGTATTTACAACCCGCAATCAGTTTTTTAATGGTTAGTCTATACGCAACTTTCTTTAATCAAACTGAATATGCAAAAGACATCAATGCTATAAAAATTATTAGTTGTTTGTTGGTTGTATTTGGCGTGTATTTGATTAGCAAAAAACCTAAGCATAAAGCATAAAAAAAGAGGCTGTCTAAAAAGTACAATCTAAGTTTGTCTAATCGAGCGGAGTCGAGATCTATAACTGAATATCAGTTTTTTTAAGACCTCTCGACTGCGCTCGAGATGACTACAAAATTGCTTTTTTAGACAGCCTCTTTTAAATATATCGTTTTATTTATTTGATGTCTACTTTTACTACAGTGTATCCCCAGCCCAAATACATATTCATATTATCATCAAATGCAATAGAAAAAGCTTCTATCGGTGCCATACTAGATGATACCTTCCCTTTAACTCTAACTACATCTTGTGCTTCTTTGTATTGATATGCTCCCCAAACATTAGTGTCTTTGTTTAAAATGATTGTCCATTCCGTTTTTCCTGGAATAGCAAACATAGTATAAGTTCCTGCCTTAACAGATTTACCACCAAAAACTACATCTTTCTTAAATGTTATTTCCGTAGCTTCATTTGCCCCTAGACGCCATAGTTTTCCTTCAGGAATCAATTTATTTATTCTTCTTCCTTTTAATTGTGGGCGACTATAAAAAACCTTAGCTATTACACCATCTGCTTTTGTAGCATAAGTCACTTGATCTAAAGGACTTTTATCTAGGCTTCTAAATTTTTGTGCAGTTATTTGATTAGAGAATAATACTGCTATCGCAAAAATTGCGATTACTAAAACATTTTTTTTCATGATTTCTAATATTAGTTAATTAATAGTTTGCTTCAAAAATAGATTTCCTTATCACATAACTTTATTAATTTTATGGTAAAGATACACAAAAAATAAAAGGAATATTTTATGCACAACCACAGTCGGCATCACAACCTTTTTTATTTTTTTTTGATCTAAAAAAGAATTTCTTTACTAAGAAAGCAATAGCCAATACCAAGATTATATATACTGCTATCTGTTGCATTAACTAAAAATTAGATAGGTTAAAAATGATGCTACATAAGCTAAAACACCCATTCCTACTAACTGTGCCATGGGCCATTTCCAGCTTTTGGTTTCTCTTTTTACAATGGCTAGTGTTCCCATACATTGCATGGCAAAAGCATAAAAAACTAACAACGAGATCCCTACGGCAAAATTGAATCTTTTCTCTCCTGTATCTGGATTGATTTCTGCACGCATTCTTTGTTTAATAGTACTTGTGTTCTCATCATCGCTTTCTACGCTATAAATGGTGGCCAATGTACCCACAAAAACTTCGCGAGCTGCAAAAGAACTGATAAGGGCAATTCCTATTTTCCAATCATAGCCTAAAGGTTCAATGGCTGGTTCAATGGTTTTACCCATGATACCTATATATGAGTTTTTTAATTTTTCTGAAGCTATTTTATGCTGAATCTCTTTATCGGTCAACGAAGTATTTTCTACTTGTGCTTTTACAGTTTGCTCAACATTTTTAAAAGATGCTGGACCGTTTGAAGCTAAAAACCATAAGACAATAGAAATGGCTAAAATAATTTTTCCTGCTCCTAAAACAAAAGCTTTTGTTTTTTCTACCACATCAAAAACAACATTCTTGAATGATGGTAATTTGTAATTTGGCATTTCTGCTACAAAAAAAGAAGTCGTTTTTACTTTTAATACTTTATGCAACAAATATGCAGAGCTAATTGCCACAGCAAAACCTAAGACATATAAGCATAATAGAGTAAATCCTTGTAAACTAAAATACCCTAAGAATTTTTTATTGGGAATTACCAATGATATTAAAATTGCATACACAGGCAAACGTGCTGAACAGGTAGTAAATGGAGTAACCAAAATAGTTATCAATCGTTCTTTCCAGCCAGTAATGGTTCTTGTTGCCATGACTGCTGGAATAGCACAGGCGGTTCCAGAAATTAACGGAATTACACTCTTACCGCTCATACCATAACGGCGCATAATTTTATCCATTAAAAACACAACACGACTCATATAACCAGTTTCTTCTAAAATAGAAACAAACAAAAACAATATAGCTATTTGCGGAATAAAAATAACTACTCCGCCAATTCCGGGAATAATTCCATCAGTAATTAAATCGGTCAGTACCCCAGGATTCATTGCTGATTTTAAATATTCACTTAAATTGGCAAACTGCGCATCAATAAAGTCCATTGGTGTTGATGACCAATCAAAAATGGACTGAAAAATCAATAATAAAATTCCGAAGAAAATAATATATCCAAAAATTTTATGTGTAAAAACCTTATCTAATTTTCCACGCAAATCTTTGGCTTTTGTACGATCTACTTGATAGGTTCTCTTTAAAATATCGTTGATTTGTTGATACCTATGAATGGTTTCTTTGTGCTGGTATCTTTTTAGTTTAGAGATATCTTGTCTAAAATGCAACAACTTCTTTTTCTCTTCTTCGGTGATGTCTTCTGGAAAATTGTTTTGCGTAATCATCAACCACAATTCGTACAAGGTATGGTTGGGTGTTACAGCTTTTAACTGTTTAAAATACTCTGCGTCAATTTTGTGATTTATAGAACATAAAGGGTGTCCTTTTTCTATTTTACTCGCTCTTAAAATAGCTTCTTTAACCTGATTAACTCCTATATTTTTTCGAGCGCTGATCAAAACCACCTCGTTTTGAAGTTCTTTTTGCAAGGTAGCAACATCTATAGAAATTCCTTTTTTATCCATTTGATCTGCCATATTTATGGCTAAAACAACAGGAATTTCTAAATCTTTTACTTGAGAAAATAAAAACAAATTCCGTTTTAAATTTTCTATATCGGCAACTACCACGATAACATCTGGATAGTCTTTATTTGTTGTATTAAGCAGCGATGAAAGTACAATGCTCTCATCAACAGAAGTAGGATTGATACTATAAGTACCTGGTAAATCGGTAATAATAGCCGACTGATTTTTGGACAACTTACATGCACCTTGTTTTTTATCTACTGTAACTCCTGGGTAATTCCCCACTTTTTGTGTTAATCCTGTAAGCTGATTGAACAGTGATGTTTTTCCTGTATTCGGATTACCAATTAAAGCTACTTTGATGGGGTTTGAGTTATCCATTTATTCGCTTTTGATAATTTTTATTTGAGCAGCCATTTCTTTTCTAATTGCTAAATGACTACCATTAACACAAATGTACAGTGGATCGTTTAACGGAGCAACTTGTAGCAACGCTACTTCTACACCAGGTAAACATCCCATCTCTAATAATTTAAGCGGAATAACATCTAGAGATTCTTCAGAAATAATTCCGGTTTCTCCTTTAAGTAGTGTTGCAATTGTGTTCAAATCTCTTTGTCTTGTAAAGACAACAAAGATATGAATTTAGAATGATTCTAAACAAGTTATTTTCTATTATATTCTTGTTTTAACAAAGCAACATCTGCAATAAGTTTTTGCATGGCTTTTTTGTCTGTACCATCGTAATACCCACGTATTCTTCTTTCTTTATCTACTAGTACAAATTGCTCGGTATGTATAAAGTCATTTTCATCTCCATTGCCTTCATCTAATACAGCAAAATAACTTTTACGAGCCAATTCGTAAATATGTTTTTTAGAGCCTGTTGTTACGTTCCATTTACCATCTATAACTCCTTTTTTTTGTGCATAAGCTTTTAATACCGGAACACTGTCCATTACTGGGGTAACCGAATGAGAAAGAAACATAATATCTACATCATTTTTATACTGCTCTTGTAACTCACTCATATTATACGCCATGGCAATACAAATGGTCTGACATCGTGTAAAAAAGAAATCGGCAATGTAAATTTTACCTTCGTAAGTTTTATTAGTTATGGTAACTCCGTTTTGGTTTATCAACTTAAAATCTGCAATGGTATGATTGGTTTGGACATGTTTGATAGATGGGTCTACCAATTTGGGGTTTACATCTGAAGGATTGTATATAGGCAAACGTTTTTCTACAGCTAACAATTGATAAAATACCGTAAGCGTTATGGCAGAAAACACACCAAATATAATAAGTGCAGGTATTGATTTTTTTAAAGAAATCATTGACAAATTTACTAAGTTATCCGCTACAAAATTAAGCGATATTATCTGTTTGATAAAAGGTTTTTACACAAATAGAAATAAATCTTTGTTAAAATACCAGATAGAATCGCTGCATAGTTTTACAACTCTTAATAAAAGCTTACATTTGTCCGATTAAAAAAGACAATACCGTATTCAATGGAAATAGTAATTAAAGCATCACAGTTCATTTTAAGTTTATCATTATTGATTGTCTTGCATGAATTGGGGCACTTTATCCCAGCAAAATTATTTAAAACACGCGTAGAAAAATTTTATTTATTTTTTGATTATAAATTCTCTTTACTAAAAAAGAAAGTAGGCGATACCGTTTATGGAATTGGTTGGATTCCGTTAGGCGGCTATGTAAAAATTGCAGGTATGATTGATGAAAGCATGGATACCGAACAACTAAAACAACCTGCTAAACCTTGGGAATTTAGATCTAAACCTGCTTGGCAGCGACTCATAATAATGTTAGGGGGAGTTATTGTAAACTTTGTCCTAGGAATTTTTATCTACATTATGTTAATGTGGGCATATGGAGAAAAGTTCTTACCAAATGATGATATTAATGCAAAAGATGGTATCTGGATACAAGATTCGTTGGCTATGAATTTAGGTTTACAAACCGGTGATAAAATACTAACTGTTGATGGAGAAAAAATCAGAAAGTTTCGTGGCATTACGTTGGCTTTTATTAACGGAGAAAAAGTAACTATTGATAGACAAGGAAAAATTATTGAAAAAAACCTTCCTGTTGATTTTATTTCAAAGTTATTAGATCGAAGAAAAAATGATGAAGGCCCAATTGTTTCTGCAAGAATTCCTTTTATGATTGCTGAAATACCAGATGATTCTCAAAACGCTTCAGCCAATTTAAAACCAAAGGACATTATTGTTAGCGTAAATGAAATACCAACAAAGTATTATGACCAAGTTGAATCTGAATTGAAAAAGAATAAAGGTCAAAGCATTTCAATTACTATTAAAAGAAATAATGAATTATTACAAGTACCTATTAAAGTTTCTGCGAACGGAAAATTAGGTGTTTTTGGAACGAGATTAAAACTTGATGACCTAGAAAAATTAGGGTATTATAAATTGGCAGATTTTAATTATTCTTTTTCTGAAGCCATACCTGCTGGGTGGAATAAATCTGTTAAAACATTAACTGATTACATAAAACAATTAAAAAAGATTTTTAATCCAAGTACCGGTGCCTATAAAGGATTAGGAGGGTTTATTTCTATAGGTAAAATATTTCCTTCAACTTGGAGCTGGCAAGCTTTCTGGGAAATTACCGCCTTCTTATCAATTATGCTTGGTTTTATGAACCTATTGCCAATACCAGCTTTAGATGGTGGACATGTTGTATTTACACTTTGGGAAATGATTACCGGAAAAAAACCAGGAGATAAGTTTTTAGAATATGCGCAAATTACCGGGTTTATATTACTAATTGCATTACTACTCTTTGCTAACGGTAATGATATTTTTAGGTTGTTTAACTAAGTTTAAAAAGAATCCAATAAAAAAGCTCTTGATTTTTCAAGAGCTTTTTTATTATTAATATTTAATTTTAAGTGTAAAGTTAAAAAGGCTATTCCATATATAATATTGATTACAGCTATCACAAGCATAAGTTGAAAATGCTGGTAAAATTTGTACTATTCCTTTACTTTTCATTTTATGGTTTGATGTTGACTTGCATCTAGGGCATGCTTTCATTATTCAATTTTTTAATCTTAAACAAAAGGCAAATATACAACAAGAATTATAAATGCCTATGGGTCCTTGTAATGGCTTGATTGTTTTTCCAATCTAACCATTTCTGACCTCTAATTTTTCTCATTATATTATCAACGTTTCTCATAACTAGAATATTATAGATAGCCTTACCAAAATTTTTTGGGTTTCTTGCAATAGCTCTCAAACTCATAGAAAAGCCTGGTGTAATATAACGCATATAGTGCCAGTATCCCTCTGGCATATAAAGCACATTCCCATGTTCTAATTCAGTTATATAACCTTTTGCTTTTTTTAGAGCTGGCCACTTGTTAACATCTGGATTAGAAAAATCTATATCCTCTCTGGTAATTAAAGAATTTGGTATTTTATACAAATACTTACTTTGGCTTTGATCAAATAAAACACATTGCTTTTTCCCTTCAAAATGAAAATGAAAAATATTTGCCAAGTCAATATCATAGTGCATAAACGTATGCGAATCTTGTCCGCCAAAAAACAACATTGGTAAGCCTTTCATTAAGCGTAATCCAACATCTGGGAAAGAAAAATCTTTTTGTAACGTCGGAACTTCTTTTAAGATATTCCATAAAAAAATTCGGTACTTTGTTGGTTTACTTTTAAGTAACTCTATATACTCGCGCATCTTCATTTTTGCATGAGGCTCATTAAAACCCTCTTTATAATCTACTGGCCTGTCATCATAAAGTGGAACTATTTTGTCTCCAGCAATTTCTTTCATATAATCTAATGACCACTTACTGTATGCGGGCCAATCTTTGGTAAGTTCTTCAATTACCACAGGCTTTTGTGGCTTAAAGTATTTTTTGATAAAATCTTCTTTTGTAATTGTTTTAACTCTATCTACCTTAGATAAGTGTAACCTCATTTCAATCAATTTTAATACAAAAATAATAAAGCTTAATTAAAATAAAAAGCCATCGTCTTTAGTATCTAAGACGATGGCTGTTGTATTTAGGTTCTATAAATTTCTATATTTTCAACTCTTTACCTTTTTGTTTTGCCAATTCATTACGTTCAATTTTATGGCCAGGCCTTGTCCATTTTGGCTTTTCACCTAGAGATTTAAACTGAGAGTCTTCTGCTTCTATCGATTCTCTTTGTTCGTGTTTATAAAATGCTTTTTGAGGGTTCAACCCTAACTCTTCAAACATTTTCATATCCTCGTTAATATCAGGATTTGGAGTCGTTAATAATTTATCTCCTGCAAAAATTGAATTTGCTCCTGCAAAGAAACACATAGCTTGTCCTTCTCTACTCATTTGTGTCCTACCTGCCGATAAACGTACTTGAGAGTCTGGTAAAACAATACGAGCAGTAGCAACCATACGCACCATTTCAAAAATGTTTACAGGTGGTTGGTCTTCTAACGGAGTACCTTCAACAGCAACTAATGCGTTAATTGGTACAGACTCTGGGTGTGGAGAAAAACGCGTTAAGGTTTCTAACATTCCTGCTCTGTCTTCTACCGATTCTCCCATACCGATAATCCCCCCAGAACAAACAGTTACATTGGTTTTTCGAACATTTTCAATAGTATCAATTCTATCGTCAAAAGCACGAGTAGAAATAACATCATCGTAATAATCTTCAGAAGTATCAATATTATGATTGTAAGCGTATAAACCAGCCTCTGCTAAACGTTGCGCTTGGTTTTCAGTAACCATACCTAAAGTACAGCAAACTTCCATGTCTAATTTGTTAATAGTACGCACCATTTCTAATACTTGATCAAATTCTGGTCCGTCTTTTACATTTCTCCATGCAGCTCCCATACACACTCTTGATGAACCACCTTCTTTGGCACGTAACGCTTGTGCTTTTACTTGGTTAACGGTCATTAAATCGTTCCCTTCAACGTTGGTGTGGTAACGTGCAGCTTGCGGGCAATACCCGCAGTCTTCAGAGCATCCACCTGTTTTAATCGAGATTAAGGTGCTTACTTGTACGGTGTTTGGTTCATGATATTTTCTATGTAGCGTAGAAGCTTCGTATAAAAGCTCCATTAAAGGTTTATTATATATTGCTAGAATTTCTTCTTTCGTCCAATCATGTCTTATTTCACTCATAAATTCAAGTTGTTTGTGGTGGTAAAAATAAAAAAATCCACTCTAAGAGTGGAACTTTATAGTATATAATTTCTAAGAATCTTTAGATGTATCTTCAAAAGAATCATCTATTTTTGGTGGTGTCTTCGAGACGTCATCTTGTTTTTTTGCAATAGAAGCATCTTTAATTACTTTTTCATCTTTATTTAAAGAAATGTCTTTCCCTTTTAAATAATCGGGTAGTTGCATCCCTGCCATATTAAACATTTCTTGTAATGGTGGTACAGCATTGTACATTCCAGAAATAAAGTTTGATGTTGAGGTTTTTCCATCTTTTCCGCCACCATTTTCCCAAACGGTAACTTTATCAATTTTAATATTCTTAATCGCTTCTGCTTGTAGTTTTACTAATTCTGGTAACTTATCTGCAATTAATAATAAAGCAGCGTTTTGCGAATCGTTGCCAGCAGCTTTAACGATTTGGTCTAAACCTGCTGCTTGTTTTGTCAATACTTCAAAGACTCCTTTTGCTTCTGCTTGTGCCTTTAAAAAGATAGCATCTGCCTGTCCTTTTGCAATTCTTCTAATATTTTCTGCTTCTGCCTCGGCATCAATTTCTATTTTAGATTTTTCAATTTCTGCAGGCACAACCACATCTGCATATTGTGATGCTTTGTCTCTAATAGCACGAGCATTTTCTGCTTCTTTCTCAGCAGCATATGCTTCTTCTAAGGCTTTTGCTGCTTGTACTTTTTCTGAAGCCAAGGCTCTTTTTTCTGCTTCAGCCTCTCGTTCTCTTCTTAAAGCATCCGATTCTGCGATAGCAATTTTTGCTTTATTCTCTCCATCAATAGCTGTTGCATTGGCTTCTGATGTTTTTATTCTTTCTTCTTTTAATGCTTCTGCCTCTCCAATTTTTGCTTTTGCAATTGCACTAGCCGTTTGTACTCTTTCGTTTTGATCTGCATTTGCTTCTCCAATTTTGGCTTCTGCCATTGCAGCAGCAACTAAAGTTCTTTCGTTTTGAGCAGCTCTTGCCTCTCCAATTTTGGCTTTTGCTTGTAATTCAGAAACTTTAATTCTTTCGTCTTGAACGGCGTCTGCTTCACCGATAGAACCATCTCTGTTCTTTTCTGCTACCGATTTACGAGCCGCATTGATTGCATGCGCAGCTGCTTCTTTACCTAAAGCTTCAATATATCCTGATTCGTCAACAATATCAGTAATGTTTACGTTGATGAGTTTTAACCCTACTTTTTTTAATTCTGACTCTACACTTTGTGAAATGTTGGCCAAGAATTTATCTCTATCGGCATTGATTTCCTCAATATCCATAGAAGCTACAACCAAACGTAGCTGACCAAAAATGATTTCTTTGGCTAATTCTTGAATTTCTGGTAAGCCAAGACCTAATAAACGCTCAGCAGCATTTTGCATCACTCCAGGCTCTGTAGAAACTCCGATGGTAAAACGTGAGGGAACATTAACACGAATGTTTTGTTTGGAAAGTGCATTTACTAAGTTTACCTCTATAGAGATAGGTGTTAAATCTAAAAATTCATAATCTTGAATTACGGGAAAAATAAAGGCGGCACCCCCGTGAATACATTTAGCAGATTGCCCGCCACCAACTTTACCATACACAACTAAAATTCTGTCTGAAGGACATCTTTTATAGCGTTTTATTAAGGTAATAATTAAGATAAAGATAAACAGGGCAGCAACAATAAGACCTATAGGTCCTGCAAATCCATCAATCTGTAATAGCATTAATTTTAACATAGCTTGTAATTTAATTTTGAGGTTCTATTATTAATATTCCGTTGTTTGTTACTTCGACAACTTTAATTACGTTGCCTTGTACCAAGTCTTTGTTATAATCTGTTAAGGCATCTAGCTCTCTTAAAGCACCTTGTACTTTAACTTGTACTTTTCCTATAGATGATCTGTTGGCACCAACAGTTAAATACACTTCTCCAATAGCATATAATGCGTTTTCCATTTTTAGCGTTCCGCTAGAAACCAATTTACTGATGTAGTAAAATAACGCTGCCATAATTAGCATCATAAGCAATCCGCATCCAAAAGAAATAAACAGTGTAAGTGTTTTACTATTTCCTGCATTGATACTTGCAATTCCACTCCACCCAAAAATGGTAAAAAATGCTACTAAATTTTTAAATGTAATAAATTGAAATCCTGCACCTGTATCTGCATCAATTTCTGTATCAACATCTCCAATATCATCTGTATCTCCACCAATAAAAGCAGTAATTAGTACAAAGACAAAAATGATTGTTGACACACCAGTAATTACCCAATAAACTTGTTGTAAAGATGTTAATTCTGAAAACCACTCTGACATAAAGCAATTATTTTAATTTAGTTACTAAAAGTAGTTTTTTTGACTGAAATAAGCAATTTATTTTGTCAATAAAACAGAAACCGCATTTCCGCCAAAGCCAACAGCATTTATTAAAATTTTGCGCAACTGTGATGGTTCTTTTTGTTTCTCTACATAAGGAACAGCAATCGCTTGTTGATGTTGTAACATAAAAATTGCCAACTCTATACTTAAAATACCTGATGTTGAAAAGGTATGACCCAGTTTCCATTTATTAGTTGTTAAAAATGGTGGTTTGTTACAAAATACTCTTTTTATGGCTTTGTATTCTGAAGTGTCGCCTTTTACAGTTCCAGGTGCATGCATAACAATGGCATCAATTTCTTCAATCGGAATGTTGCCTATTGCCATTTTCATAGATTTTTGAAAGCAACTTGCTTCTGTAGAAATAGAAATGTTATGTTCTAAAATTTCTGTTGCATAACCAACTCCTATAATTTTTGCAATGGCATTTTTTGCAGTACCGCTTTCTAAACATAGTACAGAAGCAGCTTCGCCCAATATCATGGTGTTTCTTTTCTTTTGTAAATCGAAGGCTTTACATGGATAACTTCTGCCTTTAGAAGCATAAATTTTCAAGGCTTTCATTTGCGCTATCGTAAAGTGGGTTAGCGAAGCTTCACTTGCACCTACCAAGAATTTATCTGACATCCCTGATTGCAACCAAGCGATACCATTTAAAACAGCGTGCAATCCTGTAGAGCAGGTTATTGAGTGCGAAATTTCTGGTCCGTTAGTTTGTAAATCATGTGCCACCCAAGAAGAAATATTTCCTAAGGTAGTGGTAGGAGAGCTTAGCGTTTCTGCTTTTTTAGAATTCAAAAAGTCTTTGTGATATTTTTCAAAAAGCGAAGTTGCTCCACGAGACGAACCAATATTAATTCCAAAATTATCTTGTGGTTTCCACTCTGATTTTTCTATAGCTTTTCTTGCTACATACATTGCATACAAGACAGAATTGTCTAAATTTTTATACTTCTGATCTGAGTTTCTAATTTCTAAAATTTCTTTTGTATCCTTTTCAGAAATTTTAGCAACTAATGCATCAGAGTTTTCAAATTGTTTTTCTGTTATATAATGTTTGTCATTCAAATAGCTTCTCCAAATTTCTTCTTCAGAAATTCCCAATGCAGAAACGGTTGCCAACGATGTTATTGAAATAGGTGCCTTCATAAATTCTACACAAAACTACACTATTTCTAAAGCCTCTTCAATAGTTTTGTATACTTTTTCTAATTGCTGTTTAGAAATGATATATGGTGGCTGAATATAAATAGTATTGCCTAACGGACGTAAGAATACGCCCTTATCCATAAAGGTTTTTAACAGTTTGTCTCGCAAAGTACCATAACGTTGTGCGTTGGTTTGTAAATCGATTGCTAAAATGATTCCTTTGGTTCTAACTGAAGTTACTTTTGGATGCTGTTGCATATGTTCTGCAAAAGTTTTGTTCGCTTCTGTAATAAATTGGATACTCTCTTGTATTTCTTTGCTTTGTAACAATTCTATACTTGCCAAAGCTGCACGACAAGCAATGGGATTTGCTGCATAAGTGTGGCAGTGAAAAAATCCTTTGGCAATATCATTACTTAAAAAAGCACTATAAATCTCTTCTGTACAAGAAGTAATAGACATAGGCACTAAGCCAGCAGTTAAGGCTTTACTTAAACAGATAATGTCTGGTTTTGTTGCTATTTCGTCAGAAGCAAACAAATTGCCTGTTTTACCAAATCCTGTCATAACCTCATCGGCAATGGTTAGTATATTATTCTCTTTGCAAAACTGCAACACAACATCCAAATCTTCTGCCTTATGCATTTTCATTCCTGCTGCTCCTTGTACTAAGGGTTCATATATAAATCCAGCTACTTTTTGTGTAGAATTAATTTCTTTCAGCTGTTCTAGAATCACATTATTATTCTCTCCGTTCGGAACAGGAATACGATGAATATCAATTAAAAAATCTTCAAAGGGTCCGTTATAAACAGATAGCCCAGAAACCGACATGGCGCCAAATGTATCTCCGTGAAAACTCTCTTCAAAAGCTATAAATGTAGTTCGCTTTTCTGCTTTGTTAAAATAGTATTGTAGTGCCATTTTAATTCCGGCTTCAACTGCGGTAGAACCATTGTCGTTAAAGAAAATTCTATTCTGATTTTTGGGAAGAATCTTAATCAACTCTTCTGATAATTTTACGGCTGGTTCATGGGTAAAATCGCTAAACATTATTTGATCTAATCTTTGCATTTGGTCGTAAACACGACTTGTAATAAAATCATTACAATGCCCAAAAATACAGGTATACCAAGAAGAAATGGCGTCTATATATTCGTTACCATACTCGTCTATTAATATGCATCCTTTTGCTTTTACAATTCCGATGCTATTTGGATGGGTTTGATGCTGCTTAAGTGGATGCCATAAGTGCTTTTTATCTCTTTCTTGTAAAGTCATCTTTTCTTCGTTATGCTGAACTTCTTTCAGCATCTCATTTAGTTTTTAAATTATATTACTTGTAGATTTAAAATACTGTTGCAATCAAATTTAGAATAATGCTATAATTTTTCTCTGAACAAATCTGCATACTCTCTAATTACGTTTTTATCAAAATAAGGCTCTTCATCAATACGTCCAATTACAGGAACTCCAGTCATTTTTTGAATGATTGTTTCTGTTGTCGGGTGTGCATCACCAGAAAAAATAACAGCAACATCAAAGCCTTTTTCTTGTAATAATTTTATGGTTAACAATGTGTGATTAATGCTACCTAAATAGTGACGCGATACTACAATTACTTTATATTCTGGTTTGATAATATCTAAAATTGTTGCTGTATTATTTAAAGGAACTAACAATCCGCCAGCCCCTTCAATAACTAAATGGTTTTTTGTTGATGGCTCAACAATCTCATTTACGCTAATTGTAACTCCGTCTATTTCTGCAGCTGCATGCGGACTCATTGGTGTTACCAGTGCATAGCTATTTGGATGAAATGTTGAGCGGTTATTTGAAACCCATCTTTTTATTTTTTGAGTATCGCAATTCTCTAGCTCTCCTGCTTGTACAGGTTTCCAATAATCTGCTTGTAACGCTTCTGTAACAATTGCTGCTACCACTGTTTTCCCTACCTCTGTTGATATTCCTGTAATAAAGTATTTTTGTTGTTTCATATAATTACGAATAGCTTTTACGAAACAAATGTAACAAGGTTCTCTAAAACGTTAGTAATTTCTTCTTTAGAATTATACGTGTGCAAGCAAAAGCGCAAACGTTCTTCTCCTTCCAATACAGTAGGAGATAAAATGGGCTTTACATCAAAACCTTTTTGTTGAAGTTGATTTGCTATCTTTTTTACTTTTGCATTTCCTGAAATAACACAACAATGAATGGCAGATGTACTCTTAATAAAGTCTAATTGCAACCTATTTGATTCAGCGATAAAATGCTGTATATTTTCTCTAAGTTTATCTTCTAAGTTAGACGTTTCTAGCTCTTTGTATGCCATCTTTATTGTTGCCAAAGCATGTGGTGTAAGTGCTGTGGTGTAAATAAAGCTTCTGGCAAAATTTACTAAGTATTGTTGCAATTTATGACTTCCTAAAATGGCAGCTCCATGACAACCCAACCCTTTTCCGAATGTAACAATCCTTGCAAAAACAGCTTCTTCTAACTGTAATTTTTGAATGATACCTGTACCAAAAACCCCTAAGGCATGCGCTTCATCTACAACTAAAAGCGCGTTGTGCTTTTTGCAAATAGCAGTCATAGCTGTTAAATCTGGAATATCGCCATCCATAGAAAAAACAGCTTCTGTAACTACATATATTTCTTCTTCGCTAATTCTTGAGTCTGTGCGAACTGACTTTATTTTATTTTCTAAGCACTCTAAATTGTTGTGTTCAAATTTATAAGCTTTTGCATTCGATAACTGCATGCCGTCTCTAATAGATGCATGAATCAATTCATCGTACAAAATAAAATCGTTGCGTTGTGGTACAGAAGCAAAAAAACCAAGATTTGCATCGTATCCAGAATTAAAAATGGTAACACTTTCTGTTTGATGAATTGCGGCAAGCACTGCTTCTACTTCTTTGTACAAAATGTGATTGCCACTTAGCAATCTAGAGCCTGTAGCTCCATTTTCTGTAAACTTTCTATCCATTAAAAACTGATGTGTGCTCTTAAAAATAGTAACTGATTTCGCAAAACCCAAATAATCATTCGAAGAAAAATCAATCAAATTTGATTGCGTTTGCAGCTTTCTCAACGCTGCTCTAGCTTCTCTAACAGCCAACTTCTTTTGTAATTTATTCGGAAAATTCATCAACACAAATGTAGGTAAAATTCATATCTTTACTTCTATGTATGCCTTGGTAGATTGTAATAATTTTTACACTTCTTGTGAGCGAGTTTTTAACCCGAATTTGCAGCAAAAACCTGTAGCCATTTTAAGTAATAATGATGGCTGTGTTATCTCTATGGATGATGAAGCTAAACGCATTGGGCTGCCTTTTGGTGCACCTATTTTTAAATGGGAAGACTTTTGTAAACTTAACAATATTACGGTGCTTTCTTCTAATTATCCGTTGTATGGAGATATGAGTACTCGGGTAATGAATATTCTTGCACAGTTTACACCAGATATAGAAGTTTATTCTGTTGATGAAGCTTTCTTGCAGTTTAAAGGTTTTAAAAATTATGATTTTACAACATACGCTACTCAAATTAGAAATAGAGTGTTACAATGGACAGGGATTCCAACCTGTGTAGGCATTGCTCCTACAAAAGCCCTAAGTAAAGTTGCTAATAAAATTGCACGTTCTAATATCAAACAATCAAAAGGTATTTGTGTTATTGATACTGAAGAAAAACGCATCAAAGCCTTGCAATGGACTCCTTTAAAAAAGGTTTGGGGAATTGGTTGGAGACTACATAAACGGCTAGAGGCTATTGGTTGTAAAACAGCCTATGATTTTATCCAACTAGATGATGCGTTTGTGCTAAAAACATTTTCTATTAACGAGTGGAAATTGAAAAAAGATTTAGAAGGAATTTCAACATTAACATTAGAAGATCATACAGCATCAAAAAAAACGATTGCCACCACTCGAAGTTTTGAATATACGCTTTCTAATATTGAAGCTATTAAAGAACGTGTGTCTACTTTTGCTACAAGTTGTGCAGAAAAGCTACGTAAACAAAAATCTAGTTGTAGTATGGTGCTTGTATTTTTGCGTAGTGACCGACATAAAAAAGATACCGAACAGCATAAAGCAAGTAGAACAATTGTGTTTCCTTATCCAACAGATTCTACTTTGTTAATAAGTAAGGCTGCTGTAAACGCAGTAGCAACTATGTTTAAAAAAGGCATCAAATACAAACGTGCGGGTGTTATTGTTACAGGGTTGGTTCTTACAGAGAATCATCAATTAGATTTGTTTGCAGCAGAAAATCCAAAACACAAGCCTTTAATGGCTGCTGTAGATTATATCAATAAACGCTTTAAATCAGATAAAATTAAACTAGCAAATCAAGATTTACAACGGACTTGGAAGATGCGTCAAGAACGTTTATCGCCTAAATACACAACAAATATTAATGATGTTATTATTGTTAAATAAATGAATAGACCTTTACAAAATTTGACTTTTTTTAGCCCAAAATCTTTGGAGAATTCTGGAGCTATTTTTATTGATACCGGTATTTCTGCCGGATTTCCTTCGCCTGCAGATGATTTTAAAGAAACACGTATTTCTTTAGATGAAGAATTAATTACCAACAAAGAAGCTACTTTTTTTGCAAAAGTGAGCGGGCAATCTATGATAGGTGCTGGCTTAGATGATAATGATTTGTTGGTTATAGATAGAAGTATACCACCAACCAACAATAAAATAGCAGTCTGTTTTTTAGATGGCGAGTTTACCGTAAAACGCTTGCGTGTAGAAAAAGATGAAGTTTGGTTACAGCCAGAAAACCCAGAATATCCTATTATAAAAATTACTGAAGAAAACAATTTTGTGATTTGGGGAATTGTAACGAATGTGATTAAAAAAGTATAAAATACAATTCAAAACTTTTCAGGAATAATACTCTAATTGTCTTTACTCTTGTGTCTTTGAGCAAAGCGCTTTTATAGCTATTTTTTGGACATTGATAATATAAAATAATTCTTTTTTAATAATTAATTATTGTTTTTCGATAATTTTTATATATTTGCTGTATAATAATTTATTAAAATGAAAAACAAAATCCAAAAAACAGAGAAAGGGATAAGTGCATTTAATACGATTTATAACATCGGGATTATTTTTGCGATTCTAAAGCTTATAAACTACTTACAATGGACATTAAAATTAATCAGGAAATGGGAAATCCCAGAAGAACCTTTTTTCTCTAAAGTAAATTTAATTGATAAGAATATAGAAATTTCAGTAACAAGTTATTTAGTTTTTGCACTTGCCTACATCATTATTTTTGGGTTTATAATCTTAGGGCTTTATCAATTAAATAAAACAACAAAGCTCTTTATTGAAAAGAAAATTTTTCAAGAAGAAATTAGTTTTGCTTTCAAAAAAGCTGGAAAATCATTTCTTACATTCACTTACGGAACATTAATCATTGACATTGTTTTTCTTGCTTGGGCTAGAACTTCTAGTAGAGTTATAGATTTATTGTCTACAGAACTATTGGTTTTTTTAATCTTAGGATATTTAATGTTCTTTTTATCTGACGTCTTTAAAAAAGGAACGAACATTCAATCTGAAAACGATTTAACAATTTAATATTGAAAACATACAACATGGCACAAACACCTATATCAAAACAAAGAACCATTAAAGGAAATAAACTAAACTGTTTGGTTTGTAAAAACGATACTTTTTGGGAAAGAGAAACTTTAATGAACACACAAGCACTTACCTTTTTTAAACTAGATTGGCTCAACAAAAAAGCACAAAATTTAATCTGTGACAATTGTGGGCATGTACATTGGTTTATGAACAAAAAATAAATTATGAAAACAGAAAAAATCTTAAAAATCATGACGTTTTTTTCATGGTTTGCATTTATTGGTTTAATGGTAAAAACTGGAGCAATACTAGTTACCTATCTGTTGAGTATCAAAAACCCAGAGATTTCTAAAAACATTTACGAAGGATTAAACCTTTACGAATATAGAACTTACAGCTTTACACAATACTCATTTATTATTGGATATAAAATAATACTCTTTGCTATAGAAGCCTATATTGCATATTTAGTGATTAAGCTTTTACAAAAACTAAACCTACACAAACCCTTTAATATAAGCGTACAGAAGTTAATGCAAAAAATTAGTTACTGTATTTTTTACTTATGGGTAGTAGCTATTGTACACAATATACACATTCAAATTATTGGGAAAGCGCATAATTTTCAAATAGATTTGTTTACGAGCGATTTTGTGTTTCTTTCTGTAGTTATTTTTATTTTCGCTCAAATTGTAAAACGCGGAATTGACATTCAATCAGAAAATGAACTAACAATATAACCATGGCAATTATTGTAAACTTAGATGTAATGCTTGCCAAACGAAAAATGAAAAGCAAAGACTTGGCAGAAATCATAGGTATTACCACCGCTAATTTATCTATTTTAAAGTCGGGTAAAGCAAAAGCCATTCGGTTTTCTACCTTAGAAGCCATTTGCAAAGCGTTAGATTGCCAACCATCAGATATTTTAGAATATGTAAATGATTAAGAGATTTTGTGTAGCTTTGGCTAACTATACAAAATAATCAACCATGCGCTTACAAGTACTTTACATTTTTATCTTATCGGTTTTTATAACCTCTTTTAGTTACGCTCAAAGTTATATTCTATACGATATTTCTTTTAACAATGCAATGCAACATGAAGCTGAGGTAAAAGTTTCTTTCACTAAAATTAAAAAAGGAACCTTTTCTTTTAGAATGAGTCGCTCTTCTCCTGGAAGATATGCCATCCACGAGTTTGCTAAAAATGTATACAATGTAAAAGCAACAGATAGTAAAGGAAATGAGCTGCTTCTAACTCGCCCAAATCCGTATGCTTGGGAAGTTGCAAAACATGACGGAACTGTAAATGTTACCTATACATTATTTGCAAATAGAGGTGATGGTACCTATGCGCAGATCGATGAAACACACGCACATTTAAACATTCCAGCAACTTTTATGTATGCGCCATCGTTAAAAGACACGCCAATTCAAATTACCTTTAATCCTAGAAAAGATTGGAAAATTGCCACACAGCTTAAAAAGATGTTTAACAATACGTATTACGCACCAAATTTGCAGTATTTTATGGATAGCCCAACGGAGTTGAGCAATCATTTTGTAAGATCTTTTGAGGTAGAATCTTCTGGAGAAACCTATAAAATAAATTTAGCATTGCATACCATTGGTACAGAAGCAGAAGCAGATGCCTATTTTGAAAAAGTAAAAAAGATTGTACTACAACAAAAAGCTGTTTTTGGAGAATTGCCAAAATTTGATTTTGGTGAGTATACTTTTTTAGCTTGCTATATACCCAATACAAGTGGCGATGGTATGGAACACAGAAATTCAACCATTTTAACTAGTACAAGAACCCTTGCAAATGGTGGAATGACTAGAAATATTGGAACGGTTTCTCATGAATTTTTTCATGCTTGGAATGTAGAACGTATCAGACCAAAATCTTTAGAGCCTTTTAATTTTGAAAAGGCAAATATGAGCGGAGAACTGTGGTTTGCAGAAGGTTTTACGAGCTATTACACTAATTTAATTTTAACAAGAGCTGGCTTAATGAGTCCTGAAAATTATATCAATAGTTTAAACGGAACATTTAACTATGTGTGGAATTCTACTGGGAGGTCTTTCTTTAACCCAATTGAAATGAGCTACCAAGCACCTTTTGTAGATGCAGCTACTTCTGTTGACCCAGTAAATAGAGGAAATACCTTTATTTCTTATTATTCGTATGGTAGTGTTTTAGGATTAGCCTTAGATTTAGCTTTGCGTAATGAAAAAGGAAATTTAAGTTTAGATGGCTATATGCAGTTGGTTTGGAATACCTATGGTAAAAATGAAAAACCATATACAATCGATAATTTACATAAAACATTAAATAAATATGCAGGTAAATTATTTGGCGATTATTTCTTTAACCATTTTATCTATAAAAGCGCAATGCCAAATTATGAACCTTTGTTTAAAAATATGGGTATTGTATTAAAAAGAGACAGTAAAAATGTATATTTTGGTGTGTCTACTTCTTCTGATGGTCTTGTAAGAACTAATGCTCAGATTGGTACACCTGCCTACAAAGCTGGACTTAATGTTGGTGATAAAATTGTTGCGATAGATCAGCATGTAGTAAGCGCTACAAATTCAGTGTCCAAGGTTTTATCGAATTATAAAATTGGAGCTACCATTACAATACAATTTAGTAGGTACAATCAACTAAGAACTGCTAAGGTTACACTGATAAAAGACCCAAGATACACCATACAATCTTTTGAAAAAGCTGGGTTAGAAATCACTCCTGAAATAGAGAAAAATAGAAAAGCGTGGTTGGGTGAAAAATAAACTTAGCTAGAATTAAAAAGCCAAGCATTACTGAAAATTTCAGTAATGCTTGGCTTCATTATATAAAGAACTAATTATTTTCTTTTAGGAATATCTCTATTCATTTCAGTAATATCTACACTGTTAGGATCAACACCCAATAAGTATTTGGTAAAATGATCTGCACGTAACCAGAATGAATATTCTGTCATACTTCCAAAGCCATGTCTTTGCCCTGGCATAATCATAAACTTAAATCGTTTGTTGGCTTTTATCAAAGCGTTTGCCATTCTAATGGTTCCAGCTGGATGTACGTTATTATCGACATCACCATGAATTAACATTAAGTGACCCTTTAAATTTTTAGCAATTGAATGATTAGTATCTATCCTGTATTTATGGGTAATCTTCCCCTTTTCATCAATCTCTTCTTTTACACCGTGATGCGTTTCACTCCACCAGCTATTATACACATTGTTGTCGTGATTTCCTGCTGATGAAACCGCTGCTTTAAAGAAATCTGGATATACCAACATGGCTGCAGTAGACATAAACCCGCCTCCAGAATGACCGTAAATACCTACTTTTTCTATATCAATAAACTTATGTTTGTTTGCCAGCTGTTCCGCTACATACTTTTTATCTTCTAGTCCATAATCTCTTAAGTTTCCGTAACTGTAATTGTGATACCATTTAGAACGGTCTGGATGTCCACCTCTGTTTCCTAGGGTAATTACTACAAAACCAACTTGCGCCATTCTATCTAAACGATCCATTCTAAAAGAAAAGGCTTTGTTTACGGCTTCTGTTTGCGGCCCTGGATATACGTATTCTAATAACGGATACACTTTTGTACTATCCATATCAAATGGTTTGTACATTACACCATATAAGTCTGTAATTCCGTCTGCAGCTTTTACTTTAAATGGCTCTGGGAATTTATATCCAGTAGCAAATAATTGAGATAAATCGGCTTCTTCTAACTTTAAAATTAATCTTCCGTCTGCAGAACGCAATTCTGATTTTGGTACTGTGTTTACTCTAGAATAGTTAGACACAAAATACTTGTTAGAATCAGACATGCTTGTTCTTGTTGTAAATTCTCCAGGGTTTAAAGAACGCATTCCTGTTCCGTTTAACTTGATTTTGTACAAGTGCTCATAGTATGGGTCTTGCTTTTTATTAACACCATTGGCAGTAAAATACAAGGTTCTTGTTTTTTCATCTAAACCAGCAAAACCATTCACATGGTAATCACCATTTGTAACTTGTCTTTTTAAATTACCTTTAGAATCGTACAAATAAAAATGTGCCCAACCATCTCGTTCTGCCCAATGTAGCATTTCTGTTTCATTATTAAATAAAATTAAAGGTCTAGATTCTATATAGGTATTAAAGCGCTCTTCTATGAGTACTTTTGATTTTCCTGTTTCTAAGTCTGCTACACAGATATCTAGTTTCTTACGATCTCTACTAATAACACTGTAATATATTTTTCCTTTCTTAGAAAGTAATAAAGAAGGTGTATGTTCATCGCTTCTATAAGCTTGTTTTCTTGGCGCTCTGTACACAGAAACGCTTTGTTGCCTAACGGTATCTAGCTCAACATTTACAATCTTTTTGGTACGAGTATCTAAAATTAACAATTCAGACTTGTAATACTCTTGCTCTCCTGCCATGTGATATTTGTAGGTTTCTAATACAGGTCTTCTATTTGATACAGAGTTAATTACCCACAAATCTTTGATGTGCCTAGAGTCAGATTTTTGAAAAATAAACTTTTTAGAATCGTGCGACCAAGTACCCCAAATTCCTTTTCTTTTATCTTTATTTTTAAGTTTTGTTTCGTTGTTTTCTCCTCTACCTCCACCACCATATCCATAGTGCTCCACTCCATCTTTTGTCCATTGGTGTTCAACAATGGTTGTGTCTTTTTCATCTTTCATCGCTTTTTTAAAATTAGCTTTATCCATCCAATAGATATTGAAGTTTTTTGAGAATAAAACAATTGAGCTATCTGGAGCTATGTTTGCCCACCTTCTCCAAGGTTCTTTTTCTTTTTTCTTAGTATTGATAATTGTTAAGCCATTACCCCCTAACTTATATTCTAAATAATAGGTTTTCTTTTCCATTTTTGGTTTCCCTTTCTTTTTCGCTTTTTTCCCTTTAGATGCTTCTTTTTTATCATCTTTTACAGGAACTTCTTCTGTAGATGTTACTCTAAATCGAATCGCTGTTTCGCTTCTAGTAAACTCAAAGTTAAATCGTGGTAAGTGCTGTGCATCATATGGGTCTTTGGTAATTTCTGTTAACCATTTAGCCATTTTTACATTGTCAAATAACTTGGTTCTTGTTCTTTTATCTGCATCAACTAAGTAATAATTAGCTCCATTACTGGTTTTGTACTGATACCAAAAACGGTTTCCTTTTTTAAGCCATCTAGGATTTACCGTTGTAGAATGTACTAGTTTTGCTAAATTTTTTGGCGAGTATTTAGCTGCTGCTCTATAATTTGGAGTTGGCGTATTTTGTGCTGATACAATACTTGTAATGAACACAAATACAAACAATAATTTAAATTGTTTCATGATTAGGTTGGTTTGGTTATTTATTATAAAGGGTAAATTTCCTCAAAACCAACAACATATCAAACTAAATCTTGAGTTTTATGGCTTTTTTAACAAAAAAAGGTCCCGTATAAAACGAAACCTTTTGTAGTATAATTTTGGTTAATAGTTAATCAGCTAATAAAATTACTTTATTATCTTTCATTTCTACGGTTCCAGAAGTAATTGGTAATGTAATAATTTTATCGTCATCTGCATGCGGAACTAGTTTACCATTTAGGTCGTCTAATTCTAAATGCTCTTGGTTGTGCATGTGTATGTGCACAGTGCCTTCTTTTAACGTAGAAATAATTGGTGCGTGATTATTTAACATCTGAAACTCTCCATTCACTCCAGGAACTGAAATTGAATCAATTTCTGATGAAAATAAAATAGCTTCTGGTGATACAATTTCTAAATACATATCTAATTAGTATTGAGTATTGAGTATTGAGTGCTTAGAAGTTTTCACTACTAACATCTCATATCTCATTACTAGTTTATGCTTCTGCTAACATTTTTTCTCCGGCATCAATTGCATCTTGAATTGATCCTTTTAAGTTAAATGCTGCCTCAGGATATTTATCTAATTCACCATCCATAATCATATTAAATCCTTTGATTGTGTCTTTAATATCTACTAAAACACCTGGGATTCCTGTAAATTGCTCAGCTACGTGGAATGGTTGAGATAAGAAACGTTGTACACGTCTTGCTCTATGTACAGCTAATTTATCTTCTTCAGACAATTCTTCCATACCTAAAATAGCAATAATATCTTGTAATTCTTTATAACGTTGTAACAACTCTTTTACTCTTGTTGCACAATTGTAGTGTTCTTCTCCTAAAATTTCTGCTGTTAAAATTCTTGATGTAGAATCTAATGGATCTACCGCTGGATAAATACCTAACTCGGCAATTTTACGAGACAATACTGTAGTTGCGTCTAAGTGAGCAAATGTAGTTGCTGGTGCCGGGTCTGTTAAATCATCTGCAGGTACATATACTGCTTGTACAGATGTAATAGAACCTTTTTTAGTAGATGTAATACGCTCTTGCATTGCACCCATCTCTGTTGCTAATGTAGGTTGATATCCTACCGCAGATGGCATACGTCCTAGTAAGGCTGACACCTCAGAACCTGCTTGCGTAAAACGGAAGATATTATCAACAAAGAATAATACATCTTTACCTTGTGCTTCACCAGCACCATCACGGAAATATTCTGCAATTGTCAATCCAGATAATGCTACACGAGCACGTGCTCCTGGAGGTTCGTTCATCTGACCAAATACGAATGTTGCTTTAGAATCTTTCATTCCTGCTTTATCTACTTTAGATAAATCCCATCCACCTTCTTCCATTGAGTGCATAAAGTCATCACCATACTTGATAATTCCAGACTCAAGCATCTCTCTTAATAAGTCATTTCCTTCACGAGTTCTTTCTCCTACACCTGCAAATACAGATAATCCACCATGACCTTTTGCGATATTGTTAATTAACTCTTGAATTAGTACTGTTTTACCTACACCTGCGCCACCAAACAATCCAATTTTACCTCCTTTTGCGTAAGGTTCAATTAAATCGATTACTTTAATTCCTGTAAATAATACTTCTGTAGAAGTTGATAACTCATCAAATTTAGGTGCAGATCTGTGGATTGGTAATCCATTCTTTCCTTCTTTATTTAAATCTCCTAAACCGTCAATAGCATCTCCAGTTACGTTAAATAATCTTCCGTAAATATCACCTCCAATTGGCATTTGAATTGGACTTCCCGTTGCTTTAACTTCTTGACCTCTTTGTAATCCATCTGTAGCGTCCATTGATATTGTACGAACTGTATCTTCTCCAATATGTTGTTGTACCTCTAATACTAAAGTAGATCCATCTGCTTTTGTAATTTCTAATGAATCGTAAATTTTTGGAAGCGCAGTTGTTTCTGTATTGAACTCAACGTCAATTACTGGACCAATAACTTGAGAAACTTTTCCTGTTGTTGTAGACATTATAGTATCTAATTAATGTTAGTTATTTTATTTTGTGGGAATTACCCCTCTTTTTCAGGGTGCAAAGGTAAAATATTTAGCTGCAATTTAAAAGCGTTTTTTACTTTTTTTCTATTTCTTTATTGTAGATGAGGTATACTAAAAAAATTCGAAAGTTTTAATTATAAAAAAACCCTGTACGAAATGTACAGGGTTTTACTATTCTATAAAAAAGTATCTTATTTGTTCGCTACTTTTATTTCAACTCTTCTGTTAGCTTTTCTTCCAGCTCTTGTTTTGTTATCAGCAATTGGAGAACCTTCACCAAAACCTTTAGCTTCTAATCTGTCTGTAGAAATTCCCTTTTTAACAAAGTAATCTCTAACAGCAATCGCTCTCTTTTCAGAAATTCTTAAGTTCACAGGAGCACTACCTGTACTATCTGTGTGACCTTCGATTACGAAAGTAGCTTTAGGAAACTTGTTCATGATGTCAACAATTTCATCTAATTTTTTAGTAACTCCAGGTTTAAAGCTGTATTTACCAGTGTTAAATAAAATGTGCTTAGCACCCATGTTGATTGTTTCAACAGCAGTTTCAGAAATTACTGGCTCTGGACATCCATTGTTAGAAGCTACACCAGCTTCGTTTGGACATTTATCATCTTTGTCTAATACTCCGTCACCATCTCTATCTGGCCAAGGACATCCACCATTTGCTGCTGGTCCAGCTACATTTGGACATTTATCGTCTTTGTTAACAACACCATCGTTGTCTGAATCTGGACAACCTCTGTTAGCTTTAGATCCTTTTTCATTAGGACACATATCGTCTTTATCAGCGATACCATCACCATCTGCATCTGGACATCCGTTTAATGCTGCTAAACCAGCAACATTTGGACAAGAATCTTTAGAATCTTGAATACCATCACCATCTGCATCTGGACATCCGTTGAATGCTTTTAACCCAGCTACATCCGGACAAGAATCGTCTTTGTCATACACTCCATCACCATCTGTATCTTTTCCTCCAAATTTAAATACTAAACCTAAAGAAGATTGGTAGTGAGTTCCAACATCTCCAGAGAATCCTTTTTTAGTTCCTGTTTGAAAAGCTAATCCCATATTTTCGTTAAACCAAGTGTTGAATCCAACTCCTACATTGATCATTCCTTCTCCCATATCACCTAAAGCAGTATAATCTCCACCTAAGTAAACATAAGGATCAAACCATTGTGTAGTTGAACCAAAAACTAAGTCAACCAATTTGTTAACATCGTACTTTACATTTGCTCCAAAAGAATAGTATAACTTGTCTACATCATTTTTAGATGACATAGTAGTTATCTTATTTAAAGATCCTGCTAATTGTAAAGAAAACCCGTCTTGTAAGTATTTTTCTACAGTAAGTCTAGAAATTGAAGGAAGGATATTCCAATCTCCATTACCTAGTAAGTCTTTAATTTGTGTACCAAAGTCACTAGAATTGTAGAAATCAACGGTGTTAACACCCATACTGATTGCCCAAGGATTGTCTGAGTCCTGCGCGCTTACGTTACTAACTGTTACTAACGTAAATAAAGCTATCACAGCTAATTTTAATCGTTTCATTATCAAATTTTTAAATTAAAAGTTCTTTATTAAGTATACAAATGTAAGTGGTTCAGTTGTATTTACAAAGATTTTTTGTAAAAAAATAGATTTTATATCCACTCTAAACATTACAATACGCAAGTCAATTATATGACATTTAGCTCTTTACCAACCTTTACAAATGCACTCACTGCTTTATCTAAATGTTCTTTAGTGTGCGCAGCAGATAATTGCACTCGTATTCTAGCTTTTTCTTTTGGTACCACTGGGAAAAAGAATCCTATGACATAGATCCCTTCATCCAACAACTTGTTTGCCATCGTTTGCGAAAGTTTTGCATCGTATAACATTACTGGTACTATAGCGGCATCTGCACCAACAAGATCAAACCCTGCTTTTTCCATTTCTGCTCTAAAATAGTTGGTATTCCATTCTAGTTTATCTCGTAGGCTTGTGTCTTCAGAAATTAAATCGAATACTTGTAATGTTGCTCCAACGATAGCTGGTGCCAAAGAATTCGAAAATAAATATGGACGAGAACGCTGACGTAAAATTTCAATGATTTCTTTTTTTCCTGTGGTATAACCGCCCATTGCTCCGCCAAGCGCTTTCCCGAAAGTTCCTGTAACTATGTCTACTCTTTCCATTACGTTCTTTAGCTCTACAGTACCACGCCCTGTTTTACCTATAAATCCTGCCGCATGACATTCATCTACCATTACTAAAGCATCGTATTTTTCTGCCAAATCACAAATCTCATCCAACTTTGCTACAATTCCATCCATAGAAAAAACTCCGTCTGTAACAATAATCTTAAAACGATGGTTTTGCTTGTTTGCTACTATTAACTGTTCTTCTAAGGCTTGCATATCATTATTTTCATAACGATAACGTGCCGCCTTACATAAACGAACGCCGTCTATAATAGATGCGTGATTTAAACTATCAGAAATAATCGCATCGTCTTTTGTAAGCAACGGCTCAAACACTCCTCCATTTGCATCAAAAGCAGCCGCATATAAAATGGTATCTTCTGTTTTGTAAAACTCCGCAACTTTTGCTTCTAGCTGCTTGTGAATATCTTGTGTACCACAAATAAAACGCACAGAAGACATTCCGAATCCATGTGTATCCATTGTGTCTTTTGCTGCTTGTATTACTTTTGGATGATTAGATAGCCCTAAGTAATTGTTTGCACAAAAGTTAATGACTTCTTCGCCAGTAGAAATTTTAATTACTGCATCTTGAGAAGAGGTAATGATTCGTTCTGATTTGTACAATCCTGCTTCTTTTATTTCTTGCAATTCTTTTTGTAATTGCTCTTGTATTGATCCGTACATATTGTTTAGTTTGAAAGCTGTAAAGTTACATGTTTGAAAAAAATTAGCTAAACTTCTTCAATCAAAATTTCGTTATCTATATATATGAGTATTTTTTTTAACACTTTAATTTTCATTTTTTCTAATATTTCAGCATATTTTTTTACTTGCTGATGGTGCTCTTTTAAAGGTTTTCCTGTCTTGTAATCTATAATAACAGCTTCATTTCTTTGGTTAAAAACCAATCTATCAGGAATCAAAATTTCGTTAAACGCTGTAACCAGTTCTCGCTCATTAAAAACAATAACATCTTTTTTATAATAATTTTTAAGTGCTGGATGTGTAACTATTTCTATAAGAATGTTGCGTATCAAATCAACTTCTGTAACATTAATAAGACCTTGATTTCTATAACGCTCTATAATTGTTTCAACATCGCCTGAAACATAAATTTTTGAGAGCATTTCGTGCACCAAATTTCCATACGCAATTGCATGCTCTTGTTCTGTATCCCATCGTTTAGATGCATTTGCAACCATACAAATACTATGTTGATTCCACGAATTAGATATAAATTTTTGTTGCGTTAGTGTGTTGTTTTTTTGAGTTTCTTTTTTACCTATTCGTTGTTGATTTCCAAAACTATAGCTTAGTTTATCAGCTAACCAAAAATTCTCTTTTTGCAAATACTCAATAAATACTCCAGAAGTTTTTGAAATTGCTCTATTGGTGTTTGTTTTTTCTGTAATAACATACAATTGCTCAACAGCCCTTGTTAACGCAACATATAGTAAGTTAAAATTATCTAATTCTAATTCTTCTCGTTGCTGCTGATAAATATTTTCTCCTTGATTACCTATAAAACGGATGCTTTTATGTGAGCTAACAAGCAACTCTTCAAAACCTTCAAATTGTTCTGATGGCAAATCTGTTAACCATGCTTTTGGTTGTATTTGCTGATAAATATCAATATCATATGGGAAAATAACTACTGGAAATTCTAAGCCCTTTGATTTATGAATGGTCATTATTTGCACAGCGTCTTCTGCTTCTGGAGCAACAATACTTAATTTCTCTTTTTTAGCATTCCAATAATCTAAAAACTGCTGTACGTCTTTTCCTTTTTTCTGTTGCTCAAAAACTACATCTAGAAAAAATTGCACATAAGCATCGGATGAATTTAGCAAACGAAATTCTCTAATAATCAGTTCTATTTTTTCGTAAAAAGGAAGTTGGTTGAATTTTCGCAAAGAAAAAGAAACCTTGTAAGCTTTTAGCTTTTCAAAAAAGCTGTGTTGCTTTTTCAAGTTGACACTTTTAATAAACGAATGCAGGTCCTCTGTCACTGCAAAATGATGGTGCAAAAAATACAGCAACTCAACCCAAGTTGGATCATCTTTCGGGTGTTGAATTACTTGCAATAGATTGATGATAAAATTTACCTTACTACTGTTCTGTAAAAGCAGCGTTTCTGACGATACTACTTTAATTCCGTTTTCTGATAAATAGTTCGCAACCTCTATACCTTCTTGCTTTTTTCTAACCAATACACAAACTTCATTTCTAGAAAAATCTTTGTCAAGTCTTACAATTATTTCGTGTACTTTTTTGGCAAACTTCAGTTCGTTTTCTTCGTCTTGCTTTTCTAAAAAATCTACAGCAACAAAACCTCCTTCTTTATCTGTTACCTGTTGTTTATTTCCATCAATAAATAGTTTTTGATATTTTTTATTTTGAAAATAATTGGCAACAAACTGAAAAAATGCATTGTTAAAATTAATGATTTCACTAAAGCTTCTATAATTGGTGTGTAATGCTTTAGTTTCTTTCTGTATTTGAAACGGATTTGCCTGGTAGGTATCTTGCTCTTCTGAACCTAGCTCTATAAATTGTTCTGCTTTACCTCCGCGCCAACGATAAATAGCTTGTTTCCCATCGCCTACCAGCAATAAATCACTGTTTTCTTGGGCTAACATATTGTCTATAAGCGGAACTAAGTTTTGCCATTGCAATACGGATGTATCTTGCATTTCATCAATAAAATAATGCTTAAATTTTTGCCCGATACGCTCATAAATAAAAGGCGCTGGCTCTCCTTTAATATTATTGGCAATTAACTGATTAAATTCTGAAATTAACTGTATGTTATTTTCTTCTTTGATTCGTATAAGCTCTGCATTAATTTTTGTTAATACCGCAAGCGGAATGATACTTTTTAGCATTAATTTTTGCATCCAATAAGTTGCATTCTTTGTTGTATACAATTCTTTTGATGCATAATAATACGACACTAACTCTTCTTTAATTTCTTCAATAATTTGTTTGGAACTTGCATCGGTTTTTGCTGCGTACAGATTTTTGCTTTCTTCAATTGTTGCATCAAGCCTTCCGTTAAATTTTAAATCTTCTGCGTTTAAAAACTTATACTTTGTCAGTTTTATAAAGTGTTTTGGTAACTCACCGCTATAACTAAATTCGTGGTGTTGTAATCCGTTTTTTTCTATAATTGCTAAAGCTTCTTTGCCAACCGTCTCAAACTGTTTTTCTGTCTGTTTTTGTGCTGCTATTAATTTCTTTTTTAGCGCTGTAAAATGCTCAAGATTTTTAGCACGTAGCTTCTTAAAATGTACAGCATCATCATCATTTAAAAGTATGCTGGCAAATTCGTTTAAATCATTAGAAATATCCCAAGACTTATCTTCTTTTACTTTATCTAAAGCATAATCTATTAAGGTATTTGTTACTTCTTTTTCTATACCAATTTTTGAAATTAACACATCGACCGCTTGCTGTAAAAGAGTTTCAGAATCTAATTCTACTTCAAAGTTTACATTGAGTCCTAAATCAAAAGCAAAACTCTTGATAATTTTATGTGTAAAACTATCAATTGTTGTAATGTAAAACGCGCTGTAATTTTGTAAAATCGCCTCTATAATAAGGCTACTTCTCTGAACAATAACTGCTTCTGATAAGGAGGTTTCTTTTAAGATTTGATCTAAAATATCATTGGCATTTCCTTCAGAAAATTCTTGCAAATTTTTCAATACACGCGCTTTCATTTCTGCAGCTGCTTTGTTGGTAAAGGTAATGGCTAAAATTTGCTGAAACTTATACTTGTCTTCAGACTGTAAAACAATTTTTAAATACTCTTTTACAAGCGTAAATGTTTTTCCGCTACCTGCGGATGCATTGTATACTTTAAAAGTTGAAGGCTGCTGCACAATTTGATTTTAGTGCAAAATACAAAAAGCCATACAAAATTGCATGGCTTTTTAAATTGTATCTGTAAGTTTTATCCTAAACCAACATCTAGAGACATCATTACTATAAATCCGCCTATAAAACCTAGTGTAGCTATATCTGTATATTTATCTCTTTGTGTTTCTGGAATTACCTCTTCTACTACCACAAAAATCATTGCTCCTGCCGCAAAAGCCAACGCATAAGGCAAAATTGGTGTAAAAAAAGAAACTGCAACTGCACCTAATACTGCTGCCATCGGCTCTACAATAGCAGACAATTGTCCGTACCAAAAACTTTTAAATCTACTAACGCCTTGTCTTCTTAATGGCATGGCTACTGCAAATCCTTCAGGAAAATTTTGAATTCCGATACCTATTGCCAATGAAATGGCTGCGACAATCATTTCTGTTTGTTCAACTCCCACCATGGTTGATGCTGCTCCAAAAAGCACTCCAACCGCCAACCCTTCAGGGATATTGTGTAAGGTAATTGCCAACACCAATAATGTGGTTTTATGCCAGCTCGTTTTTACTCCTTCCGCTTCGTTTTCTTTAAAGTTAATGTGTAAGTGTGGCAACCATTTATCCATTCCAAAAAGAACCAAGGCACCCAAACCAAAACCTAATGCTGCCGGAATTACTTTTACAAAGCCTTCTCCCGGACTGTTATCTATTGCTGGAGACAACAAGCTCCAGAAACTTGCGGCCACCATTACACCTCCTGTAAAGCCCAACATACCATCTAATACAGCTCTGTTCATTTTCTTAAAAAAGAAAACTAAACTTGCGCCTAAAGCGGTTAAACCCCAAGTAAATAAAGAGGCATATAACGCAGCTAGAATGGGTTGCTCTTTCCCAAATTCTACTAATTGATCAAATGTGCTCATAACTTTTGTATGTATAAATTATTGGCTATTTTGTTTGAAATTGTTATTGCTTTTTTGTTGATTTTTATAGTCATAGAATTATCAAAATCTTCTTTATCTACCACTTCAACTTCTTTTCCTAAGGCAATACCTTGCTTATCTAAAAATTGTAAAAAAGTAGCGGAAGAATCATTTACACCAACACAAATTCCTTTCTCTTTAATTTTTAATGATGCCAGCAAGCTTTTTTCTATTTGATGTAACGCTCCGTTTTTATCTGGTATCGGGTCTCCATGTGGATCATATTTTGGAAAACCAAGTAAGGCATCTATTTCGTTAATTAACTTTGGAGATTTGATATGTTCTAATTGCTCGGCCACATCGTGCACTTCATCCCAAGAAAAATTGAGCTTTTCTACTAAAAAAACTTCCCAAAGTCGATGCTTTCTAATAATATTAGCTGCTGTTTTTTTTCCTTTTTCTGTTAATGTGACACCTTGGTATTTTTTATACACCAACATGTTTTTGTCTGCCAGCTTCTTAATCATATCTGTTACCGACGAAGCTTTTGTTGCTAGCTTGTTAGCAATAGCATTGGTGCTAATCCCTTTGGTAGAAGCCAAACTTAAATGATAAATAGCCTTTAAATAATTCTCTTCAGAAGAGCTAAACATAGCTTATATATTTAAAACAAAGATAGTATTTTTTTTGAATTTATAAATTTATTTTTAGCCTTATCTAAATTTATTTTTACTTTTGCTTAAATTTAAAAATAACAATGAACAAAAGCGTCGCCCTATTCATATCTATTTTTTGTACACTAAGTGTACAAGCACAAACAACAATTAAAGGAAAAATTACAAATACCAAGGGAGAAGCAATTCCTTATGCTACTGTAATAATCAGAAATACAACTACTGGTATTTCTGCTGACGAGCATGGTATATACAATTTAAAAATTAACAACCAAGGTAATATTGTTTTAAAAGTTTCTTCTGCTGGGTACATGGCGGCAACAAAACAGTTGCTTGTAAATAAAAGCACCATTCATCAAGATTTTAGCTTAAAAGAGTTTTCAGAAGTATTAAACGAAGTAACCATAACAGGAACCAAAACCAATAAAAGAAGTACAAAAAATCCGGTGATAGTAAATGTAATAAATAGTGTTACGCTAGCTAATGTACAAGCCTGCAATTTATCTGAAGGGTTGAAGTTCCAAACGGGTTTACGTGTAGAAACCGACTGTCAAACATGCAACTACACACAATTGCGAATGAATGGTTTATCTGGAGGATATTCGCAAATATTAATCAATGGCCGACCAATATTTAGTCCTTTAACTGGCTTGTACGGTCTAGAGCAAATCCCTACAAATATGATAGACAGAATTGAAGTGGTTCGTGGAGGTGGCTCTGCCTTATACGGTTCTAGCGCTATTGGAGGTACGGTGAATGTGATTACAAAAATTCCGAAAAGAAACGATTATTCTTTTGGCTATACATATCAAAATATAGATGGAGTATCAGACCAAATCATTAGTGGAAATGCTACAGTAGTTAATGAAGATAGAAATGCAGGAATTTCGTTTTTTGTAAACAACAGAAACAGAAATTTATACGATGCCAACAACGATACCTTTTCTGAATTACCTCAACTAAAAAATAATGCCTTCGGAACCAATTTGTTTTTTTTACCAACGGATGACCAAAAGATAGAAATCAATTTTAGTAAACTGAACGAGTATCGCTATGGCGGAGAAATAACCAATGAAGCGGCGCACTTAGCGTTGCAATCAGAAGAAAGAACACATGATGTGTATGCTGGGAATATTGATTATCAGATCAATTTTAACAAAGGAAAAAGCTCTTTAATCACCTACTTTGCTAGTCAATATACAGGAAGAAAACATTACACGGGTATTTATCCAGACACCCCTGCAGAAATTCAACAGCATTTAGAAAATCCACCCTACGGAAATTCTAAAACCACGACCCTACAAGCTGGCTTGCAATTTAATTACAAAGCAGCATCCTTTTTTAAAGGAAATAATGTGTTTACTATCGGAGCTGAATTTGTACAAGATGCTGTTTTTGATGAAATAAAAGCATACAATTACAACGTAGATCAGCTCACAAAAAACCTTGGTATTTTTCTTCAAAGTGATTGGGAAATAAGCAGCAAAGTATCTGTTTTAACCGGACTTAGAATTGACAAACACAACTTTGTATCAAAAGCAATTGTAAGTCCAAGGATTTCTTTCTTATATAATTTTATAGAAAACACACAGTTTAGAGCTACTTGGGGAACGGGTTTTAGAGCTCCGCAAGCATTTGACACAGACTTGCATATTGCCTTTGCTGGAGGCGGAATATCAAGAGTTTCGCTAGCCAACAACTTACAACAAGAACGCTCTAATAGCTATACTTTTTCTATAAACTACGATAAACCAACTGAACATTATATTTATGGATTTACCTTAGAAAGTTTTTACACACATTTAGAAGATGCTTTTTACTTACATCCGTTAGGAACAGACACCCATGGAGAGCTGTTTGAAAAAAGGAATGGTGATGGCGCAACGGTAAGAGGGCTAACTATAGAAGGTAGATTAAACTACGATCAGCGATTTCAAATAGAAACAGGTTTCACTTTTCAATCTAGTTTATTTGACAGACCAATAAAGAATTCTGATGTACTGCCTGCAAAAAGAAGGTTTTTAAGAACCCCTAATAATTACGGATATGCAACATTAAACTATACGCCTAATACAACATTCAACACATCATTAAATATTGTTTATACTGGAACAATGGAACTTCTTCATTTAGCATCAACTGGAAATTTAACAACCGATGCGTACGTTACATCGCCCTCATTTACGGAAATAGGATTGAAAGCTGCCTATAAATTTAAGCTAACAACAATAAAAACAACTGTTGAGTTGTTTAGCGGTATAAAAAATCTAACTAATGCCTATCAACATGATTTTGACAAAGGAAAAGAAAGAGATAGTAATTATATTTATGGGCCTGCTACGCCCAGAACGTATTTTATAGGTTTAAAATTTAGTCCCAATTTATAGCACTTACAAAACTTAGTAGTACATTTGCCCAAAATAGTTGAGTTGAGTAGAGAGCTTATTAGTAATCAATACAAAAATTCTGCTAAGACAAAGCAGATTATACAAGAACTGCAACACCAACAGCACCATTTTCAAATATCGAATTTGGTTGGTTCGTCGTTGTCATTTGTTATTTCCGAAACCTTTAAAAAAGCTGAAAAACCATATCTTTTAATCTTTAATGACAAAGAAGAAGCTGCTTATTATCTAAACGATTTAGAGCAGTTGCTAGGCGATAAAAACGTGTTGTTTTATCCTGGTTCTTACAGAAGACCTTATCAAATTGAAGAAGTTGATAACGCAAACATCCTCTTGCGTTCTGAAGTATTAAATAGAATCAATTCTCAAAAGAAACCTGCGGTAATTGTTACCTATCCAGATGCATTATTTGAAAAAGTTGTCACAAAAAAAGAGTTAGAAAAAAACACGCTAAAAGTTTCTGTTGGCGAAAACTTATCGCTAGATTTTGTAAATGAAGTGTTGTTTGAATATCATTTCAATCGTGTAGATTTTGTGACTGAACCAGGTGATTTTTCTGTACGTGGTGGAATTATAGATGTATTCTCTTTTTCTAACGACGAGCCTTATAGAATTGAGTTTTTTGGTGATGAAATAGACAGTATCAGAACCTTTGATGTAGAAACACAACTTTCTAAAGAGAAACTGAAAAAGGTGAGTATTATGCCTAATGTAGAAAACAAGGCATTACAAGAAAAACGCGAAAGTTTTTTAAAATACATTTCGTCAAAAACGATTGTTTTTACGCAAAATATAGAATTACTTACAGGTAAATTAGATGCATTTTATTCAAAAGCTATAGAAGCTTTTAAAGAATTATCTAAAGAAATAAAGCACGCAGAGCCAGAAGAATTATTTTGTAATGGAGCTTATATAAAAGAGCAATTGAATCAGTTTTGTTCTATTACAATCAATCAATCAGAAAAAGCGCAAACAACCACAAATATTAAATTTAATGTATTGCCGCAACCTTCTTTTAATAAACAGTTCGATTTATTAATTACGAATTTAAACAACTATTCTAAACAAGGCTATACCAATTATATTTTTTGTGCAAATGATAAACAAGCCGAACGTTTTCATGATATTTTTAATGATGTTGAAGAAGATGTAAGCTATGAAACCATTGTTTTTCCGTTACATGAAGGATTTATAGATGTTGAAGAAAAACTCCTTTGTTATACAGATCATCAAATTTTTGAGCGGTATCATAAATTCCGATTAAAAAACGGATATGCAAAAAAGCAATCCATCACCTTAAAAGAAATCAATAATTTAGAAATTGGCGATTATGTAACTCATATAGATCACGGAATTGGAAAGTTTGGTGGTTTGCAAAAAATTGATGTAGAAGGCAATAAACAAGAGGCTATTAAATTAATTTATGGCGATCGCGATATTTTATACATCAGTATTCACTCGTTGCATAAAATTTCAAAGTTTAATGGTAAAGATGGTAAAGCGCCAAAAATCTACAAATTAGGTTCAGGAGCCTGGAAAAAAATCAAACAAAAGACCAAGGCTAGAGTTAAACATATTGCTTTTAATTTAATTCAGTTATATGCCAAAAGAAAACTGCAAAAAGGATTTCAGTATAGACCAGATACCTTTATGCAACATGAATTGGAAGCAAGTTTTATTTACGAAGATACTCCTGATCAATTAACTGCTACACAAGATGTAAAAGCAGACATGGAAAAAGAACAACCTATGGATCGGTTGGTCTGTGGTGATGTTGGTTTCGGAAAAACAGAAATTGCAATTCGTGCCGCATTTAAAGCAGTTGATAACGGAAAACAAGTAGCTGTTTTAGTACCCACAACTATTTTGGCATATCAACATTTTAGAACATTTTCTGAGCGTTTAAAAAACTTTCCTGTTACTGTAGATTATCTAAACCGCTTTAGAACTGCCACACAAAAACGTGGTGTTATAGAAGGCATTGCCAATGGCTCTGTAGATATTGTAATTGGTACACATCAGCTAACCAATAAAAGCATCAATTTTAAGGATTTAGGATTGTTGATTATTGATGAAGAACAAAAATTTGGTGTGGCTGTAAAAGACAAATTAAAAACCATCAAAGAAAATGTTGATACATTAACGTTAACAGCAACACCAATTCCAAGAACGCTACAATTTAGTTTGATGGCAGCAAGAGATTTATCGGTAATTAGCACACCGCCACCAAATCGTCATCCCATAGAAACCAATGTCATTCGCTTTTCTGAAGAAACCATTCGCGATGCTATTTCTTATGAAATTGCGCGTGGAGGTCAAGTATTTTTTATCCATAATAGAATAGAAAATATCAAAGAAGTGGCAGGTTTATTACAGCGCTTATTGCCCAATGCAAAAATCGGAATTGGTCATGGGCAAATGGAAGGAAAAAAATTAGAAGATTTAATGCTCAGATTTATGAATAACGAATTTGATGTATTGGTTTCTACAACCATTGTAGAAAGTGGATTGGATGTGCCAAATGCCAACACCATTTTTATCAATAATGCCAATAATTTTGGGTTGTCAGATTTGCACCAAATGCGTGGTCGAGTTGGAAGATCTAACAAAAAAGCTTTTTGTTATTTTATTACGCCACCCTATCATATGATGACAGACGATGCTAGAAAACGTATTACCGCGTTAGAATTATTTTCTGAATTGGGAAGCGGAATTAACATTGCCATGAAGGATTTAGAAATTCGTGGAGCAGGAGATTTATTAGGCGGAGAACAAAGTGGATTTATCAACGATATTGGTTTTGATACGTATCAAAAAATACTATCCGAAGCGATTGAAGAATTGAAAGAAAACGAGTTTAAAGAACTCTATCCAACTGATGAATCGAAACCAAAAGAGTTTGTAAAAGAGGTAACAATTGATACCGATTTTGAAATTTTATTTCCAGATGATTATGTGAATTCTATTACAGAACGTTTGAATTTATACAACAAATTAGGCGAATTAAAAACAGAAGAGGAATTGACTAATTTTGAAACTGAAATTATTGATAGGTTTGGAGAGATTCCGACACAAGTTGTCGATTTGTTAGATAGTGTTCGTATAAAATGGTTGGCAAAAAAATTAGGTTTAGAAAAAATCGTTCTAAAGAAAAAAAGAATGATTGGTTATTTTGTTTCTGATCAACAAAGTGCTTTTTATCAAACAGAAAACTTTACAAACGTGCTAAAATACGTTCAGCAAAACCCTAAAAGCTGTGTGATGAAAGAAAAAGAAACTAAAAACGGCTTGCGCTTATTGATTACCTTTATTCATATAGATTCTGTAACAAAAGCACTGTCTGTTTTAAAAGCAATCTAAATTTGAAAAACAATCATACAAATCAGCTTTTTGGATTATTACTAGCAACATTATTTATTAGCACTTCTGGTGTGTTGGGAAAGTATATTGCAATGCCAACCGAAGTTATTGTTTGGTTTCGTTCTTTTATTGGTATGCTGTTTTTGGTTTTTTACTGCAAGCTAAACAATATCAGCATAAAAATTACCAATACAAAAGACATTGTAACTTTAGTAATTAGTTCCTTATTTTTGGGCGCACATTGGATTACCTACTTCTACGCTTTAAAACTATCTAGCGTCGCAATAGGTGTGCTCTCTTTATATACTTTTCCTGTAATTACAGCTTTGCTAGAACCTTGGTTTCTTAATACGAAATTCGATTCCATTCATTTGTTATTTGGTTTGATGGTGTTGTTAGGCATTTATTTTCTTGTGCCTGAATTAAACTTGCAAAGTAAGTACACAAAAGGAATTTTGTTCGGGGTATTTTCTGCGTTGTTATACGCGGTAAGAAATTTGATTTTAAAAAAGAATCACACCCAAAAATATCACGGTTCTATGCTGATGTTTTATCAAACCTTGCTTATTAGCATTGTACTCTTACCTGTGTTGTTTTATCTAGATGTTAGCAATATACAGACTCAATATCCGTATGTATTGCTGTTAGGAATTGTAACTACCGCGCTCGGGCACAGTTTAATGATTCGGTCTTTTCGGTATTTTTCAGTATCAACAGCAACCATTATTAGCAGTGTACAACCCATCTTCGGAATTATATTAGCGTTTCTTTTTTTATATGAAATTCCGGAAATGAGTACTTATATTGGTGGTGCACTTATTTTATCAACTGTTTTGTTTGAAAGCATTCGATCTAAGAAAAGCTAAACAGCTTCAAACAATTTTCCTGGCAATGGTTTTACAACACCTTTTAACTCTAGTTGAATTAAAACAGCAGAAAGCTGATAAATTGGAATTCTGCAATCAAAGGAGATAGAGTCTAATCGCTGTTTTCTGTTTGCAAGCAAATAATCATAGATTTTTTGTTCAGTCTCATTCAGCTCAACAAATAATTGCTGCTGCTTAGGTGTCGAACTTCTCGACTGCGGTAAATCCCAATTCAACATTTTTGCAATATCTTGTGCTGAGGTTAACAATGCCGCTTTGTTGTTTTTAATTAGATTATTACATCCTTTGCTATATAAATCGGTTGTTCTTCCAGAAAGGGCAAACACATCTCTACTGTACGAATTTGCAATATCTGCCGTAACTAAAGAACCTCCTTTTTCTGCGGATTCTATAATGATCGTTGCTTGAGAAATTCCTGCTACAATTCTATTTCGTTTTAAAAAATGTTCTCGTAACGGATCTTCATCATGCCAAAACTCTGTGATAAAACCTCCATTTTCATGCACTTGATGGATGTATTTTTTATGAACCTTTGGGTAAATCTGCTCAAAACCGTGTGCCAAAACAGCAATTGTTTGTAAATTGTTTTTCATGGCTTCTTTATGTGCACAGATGTCTACGCCATAAGCAAAACCGCTAACTATAATAGGGTTGTATGCTTTTAAATCGGCAATGAGTTCTTTGCAAAAACCACTCCCATAAGAAGTCATATTTCGTGTACCAACAATACTGATGATGCGTTCGTTATGTAGGTTGATATTTCCATCTTTAAAAAGTAAAATGGGGGCGTCAATACATTCTAACAAATTTTTTGGATAATCATCCTCTAAAAAATAAGAGTATGAAACCTTATGTCGCTCAATATAATCGAGTTCTTTTTCTGCTAGTGTTATATTTTGTTTATCAAAAAGTTGCTCTGTAACATGTGTACCTATTCCGTTTATCTTTTGAAGAGTTAATGGTTTTTCTTTAAAAATCTGACAAACATCTCCTGTAGAAACAATGAGCTTTTTTGCTAAAACATCACCCACAGCTTTCGTCTTTTGCAATCGCAAAACAGCAAGTAGTTTTTCTTTCTCAAGCACCGCATTATTTTTGAAATTCAATATACAAAATTAATGCGGTAACAATATTACTGTACCACTAGTTTTTTTATTATTCTTTGATTTTGATTGTTATTTATCACTAAAAAATAAAGTCCTGTTTTTAACTTTTTAATCGCAAATCTAGCCTTACTTGCAACTAATACCTCTACGCCTCTTATATCAAAAACCGATACTTTCTTAACTTCTGTACCTTTAATTTCAACTTCACTTCTTGCAGGGTTTGGGTATATAGCAATGTTTACCATGTTAACATCTTTTAAAGATGCTGTTGCCTCAACACACTTTAATAGTTGCCCACTTGTAGAAATCACATGCGGAATATTTGTTTGTGGCTGAAAAACCAAATCTATCTTTTCTCCTAAAGTTCCTAATAAATTAGAGTTACTGATTGAAACCCAATTTTGACCATTCCATTTTCTAATATTGATATTACCAGGATTAGGGGCGTTTCCATCTATAAAACACACATATGGCACACCTGTTACTGGGTGTATTTCTAAATCGTACCCTAACAGTGACGTAGGATACAGCTCACTTGGTAAACCAATCGTTTGCCACGTGGTGCCATTCCATTTTTTTACGCTTAATGTTTTTGTTTGCGCATTGTTAGGATTATCATACGCTTCTGGAGACATTACATAAACAGCTCCGTTTAGTTGATTGACTCTAATTCTAAATCCTTCTCCAAAATTTGCGGGTACAAATCCCGGGTTACCTAATAATTGCCAACTCCCTTGATAATACCAAACCTCTGCAATGGTAGCCGTTGCATTTGCATTCAAGGTAGAAACAATTGCATACGGAATATTTGTAGTTGTATTGTAATCAATATCAGAAACATAGGCTCCAAAACCACTAAACGTTGCGTCTCCTAACAAACTCCAAGTATCTGTGTCAAAATGCACAACCATGCTTTTACTTCCGTTGGGTATTTGTGTTGGACCATTACCAATTAGTACAGGTAAATTGGTGTTAGGCTTTCTAACCATTTTAACTCTGTGACCACCCAAAAACACATCGTTTACGACTTTATTATCTGCACCCATAATTTCTTCCCACGTGTTTCCTACTCTTTGCGCAACATGGTATTTGTATTTTGTTGATCCACCTTCAAAATAACTATCCTGATAAAAAACCACAGGTAAATTTGTGTCTTGTCTAAAATAAAATCCCCAGAAAAAATCTGCTGAACTTGTGTTTCCTGCTCCTGGCCCATCAAACTGTTGAGAAATAAACTCCCAATTTGTGCCATTAAATTTTATTAATGATGGCCCTGCAGCAACATTGGTTGTTAAATGCCTAAAGAACACATACGGTTCGTTTGTTTGTGGGTGAAACTGTAATAGTTGGATTGAAGATGATGATTGTCCGTTTCCATATCCTGGGTTTGGCGTAAAATACGAGCTGTTTCCACCTACAATTTCCCATTGAGAATAGAGTGTTGTGCTTATTAAAAAAAGAATAATCGTTAGTAATTTTATTTTCATAATGCGTTGCTTTTAGATGATATTCTAAAATTACAACACACCCTTATAAGTCTTCAACTTTTTGTGATGACTAACACAAAAAACAGCATAACTAACCCTATAAATTTTTTTTAAATGTTCTTGAGAGCGGAATCTCTACTTCTGTAGTTAAAACAACTGAAGTGCTATTTATTAATTTTATGTAGTTTTTATTGATAATGTACGAACGATGAATTTTAACAAAATTGACTGGCAATTCTTCTAACACTTTTTTTAACTGATTTCTGTCTAAGTATTTTTCTTGTTCTGTGAAAAATTCAAGATAATTCCCTTCAGATTTAATATAAATTAAGCTCTCTAAATAAACTCTATTCTTACTTTTTAATTCAATATATGCTTTTGTATTTTGTAGTTCTTGTTTTTTTATAGTATGTAACAATTCTTTTCTTTGATCAATAATTTCTTTTACCAACATACTTAAAGCTAAAGTTAACAACAGTATTTCTAGTAACGATGTAATTAATAAAATAGGCAGCCCAAAAAACAATCCATTTACCAATCCATAACTATGATAAAGTACTGATATCAGTGCTCCTAAAATCATTAACAAGTAAGCTGTAGCAAATAAAAAATCAGTTTTTTTCTCTTTTCTATATAGGCTTATAATTTGATATGCTACTAAACTTGCCCCTAGTATATTTAACTCATACCAAACCTTCATAAACATAGAAATGTATTCTAAAAAAAGCTCTTGTAAAAAAAAGTGAAGTGCCAAACGCAATACAACGGCCACAATTAAAATCCATTTTATTAATTGGTATAACTTTGGCTGTCTTGTTTTAGCTTTTAAAAATTTTTGAGAAAAAACAACAAACACCACCAAAGCTGCTTCACTAAAAACTACATAGTGTAAATATTTGTTTAAAGTACTGTTTTCATTTAATAAAAACTGTTGAAATACACCTGTGTAAGAAATAATAAAAAGCCCTAAAAAAAGCACATATAAAGCATATAAAAGAAACAGTCTTGTTTTTAAAAAGAAAAAAAGTCCAACACCTACCAACACACAAATTATGCTTAAACCAGTATATACAGCAATTAAAAAATACTCTTTAAAACTTTTTCTTTTAAGTGTTTCATCGTCAAATAAATCAACTGAAGTTACTAATGGTCTGCCAACTACTTTCTGAAAACTGACAAGGTAGCTTGTGCTTTCTAGAGGTAAAAGTTCTAAGGATATTACAATATTTCTATTGTTTTCGGTTCTTGTTTTAAAAGGATATTTAATACCGCCAGCATATATTTCTTTTGGTTGATTTGCGGTGTATTTATAAGCTTTTATTTCATAAATCATGGCATTAGAAAACCGAAGATAAACTGTTCTCTTAATAGCATTTGTGTTCTTTATGTTAATCTTAAAAGCTGTTGTTTTTTGGTTAAACCCAACGTAAAAAAAGTCTCTATTATCTTCTGTAAGCAAATAGTTTTTTGGAGACACTGATAAAATTGCATGTTTTTTTATCGAAGAAAAAATCAATGCCTTCTTTTTAACATTTATGTGTATGTTTTTTTTACCCACATAAATTGTATCGTTTATAGCATAACTTTTGCCTATCACTAAAAGAAACAGCATAGCTACAGCATAAAATAACAGTCTTTTACTTCTCATCTATAATAATATCCACTAAAATAACAAAAAATCAATTGTATATAATTCGTAGAATCAGTAGACAAGCACCTTCCTTTTTAATTGTTGATAAGTTTTACTTTAGCCTTCTGTTTTTTCTAAAAAAATAGTAACTTTGTTTTTATGATATTAGCTAGCTACATCAACGATTTACTGTATAGATATGATTGTGTAATTGTACCAAATTTTGGTGGTTTTGTAAGCAATGTGGTTTCTGCAAAAATCAATGCATTTTCGCACACGCTTTATCCGCCAACAAAACAAATTACATTCAACGCACATCTTAAAAACAATGATGGCTTGTTGGCTAATTATATTGCCTCTTCAGAAAATATTTCTTTTGAACAAGCAACAGCAAAAATTGCTGCTATTGTCAATTCTTGGAACGCACAATTAAAATCTGAATCTTTAGTTGTAGATGCTATTGGTAGTTTTTCTTTAAACAAGCAACAGCAACTTGTTTTTGAACCTAATAATACTACAAATTATTTGACTGCTACTTTTGGAATGACTCCTGTGAGTTCACCAGCAGTGAAAAGAGAAGTGTACAAACAGCAAGCACAAAAAGTGGTTCCTGTTACTGGCACAAAAAAATCTTCGAATATCTTTACATATGCAGCAACTGCAGCTATTTTGCTAACTCTTGGAGCAATTGGGTGGAATGGATATCAAGAAAATCAACTAAAAGAAGCCTACGCCAAACAGCAAAAAAGTATTGAAAAGAAAATTCAATCTGCCACTTTTGTAATTGACAATCCTTTGCCAACCATTCAGTTAAATGTTGTAAAAGAGACTAAAAATTTTCACATCGTTGCTGGTGCTTTTGAGTTTCAAAAGAATGCTGAAAAAAAACTGAAACAACTTAAAGCAAAAGGTTTTGACGCGCAAATTATTGGCAAAAACAAGTGGGAATTGATACAAGTTACTTACGGGAGTTTTGCCACTAGAATTGAAGCGTATAAAAACTTAAAATCTATCAGAGACAACCACTCGAAAGATGCATGGTTACTGATAAAAAAACTACAATAAATTACTGCTTTTTGTAACTATTTCGCAATAACATTACGTTGTTATTCTATATCTTTGCATAAAATTTAAAAAATCATTTCTCATGAGTCCAAAAACTCCCAAAGAGTCATTAACCATTTTAACCGATATGGTGTTGCCTGCAGAAACAAATCCGTTAAATAATTTATTTGGTGGTGAGTTGCTTGCAAGAATGGACAGAGCTTGTAGTATTGCTGCCAGAAGGCACTCTCGTAGAATTGTAGTAACTGCTTCTGTAAACCATGTTTCGTTTGCCAAAGCAGTTCCTGTGGGTAGTGTTGTTACAGTTGAGGCTCGTGTTTCTAGAGCTTTTAAATCTTCTATGGAAGTGTATGTTGATGTTTGGATTGAAGACAGAGAATCTGGAGAAAGAACCAAGGCTAATGAAGGTATTTACACCTTTGTTGCTGTTGATGAGACTGGTAGTCCAGTGCCAGTACCGCCCATTGAACCAGAAACTGATTTAGAAAAAGAGCGTTTTGCTGGAGCTTTAAGAAGGAAACAATTGAGTTTGATTTTATCTGGTAAAATGAACCCTGATGCTGCTACTGAGTTGAAAGCTTTGTTTCAGTAGGTTACCTTTTTAACAACCAAGTGGCAGGATTTTGCCTATTAATTTCTTTATGGATAACAAAAATTAAAATAGTTTTACCCGTAACTTTATTGGTAAATATTTTTCCTAAAGGCTGTCCTGTAACTACATTGTCTCCTTTTTTTACCAATAAACTTTCTAAGTTGTTATAAGTAGAAATATAATTACCATGCTGAACTAACAGTGCTTTTTTACCTCCTGTAAGTAATTGTACCGCCAATACTTTTCCGTTAAAAACACTATTTGCAGTTGCTCCTTTTTCTGTGGCAATATGCAAACCCGTACTTGTAATGGTAATACCTCTTAATGTAGGATGCGCTTGCTTTCCATAACGCCTAACTACAAAACCACTTTTTACTGGCCAAGGCAATTTCCCTTTATTACTTTCAAACCGTTTTGCCAATGCTTTTGCTTCTGGTGTTAAAGCAAAACTAGTTGATTTTTTATTGTTGGCTCCATTAGATTTTGCAATGGCATCTTTAATAATCTTATCTATTTTAGCAGCAATTTTTCGCTCTTCTTTTTGTGCTGTTCTTATTTCTCTTATGTATTTTCGCTCTTTTCTTTTAATTTGAGCAACAAGTTTTTCTTTGTTCTTTTTGTCTGATTCTATTTCTTGCTTTTGGGTTTTCTCTATTGCAATCAATGTGTCTTTTACTTGCTTTTTGTAAAGCAGAGAATCATTTAACTTTTTTATTGCCAAGCTTTGTGTTTCAATCTCTTTTCCTTGTCTTTTTCTGTGTTGTGTATATTGTTTCATATACTGCAACCGTTTGTATGCTTGCTGAAAACTTTGTGACGACATTAAAAACAATAGCTGTCCTTGCTTAGATTTGCTTTTATACGATTTGTAAATCATCTCAGCATAATCTTTCTTCAACACTGCAAGCTCTTTTGTAAGCTTATCAATTTGCTGTTGATTTTTTCTTATTGTTCTAGTTAATGCTGATGCTTCTTTGTTTATAGAGTTTATATATGCTGTACGAACAGCAATTTTTTGGTTGATGTCTTTCAACGCTTCTAATGCATTTTTTTCACTTTTTTGAGCAGCAAATAACAGCTTATTAACCTCAGCTATTTTTCGTTGTAATTCTTTTCGCTGCGCCTCAAGTTGCTTTCTGGTTTGAGCGTGCGTATTTTCAATATTAAAAAATACTGAAATAATAACAATCAATAAAAAAAGCTTTACTAATTTCATTAAAAGACAACTTGTTTGTATCCGTTCGGAATTCTAAACGGAGTTCTAATATTTTTATTGAAAAGGACTGATGTATAGTTAATATTTATACTTGTTACCTCATCATTTTCCATAGCTTTAATTTCTATATGCTTTGGAAATGTTTCTCCCTCTATCAACGCATAATTCTGATATCCTATTTGCAACACTTGATTTTTTTCTAGGCTCTTTAATTCTTGTTTATCTAACTTATAATGAGCAGGGTTGATCCAAAACAAAATATCAAACAGCGTTTGCTGCTGTTTCGGTGTTAACAAGTGTGCGTTGTCATTTATTTCTGCAGTATACTTTTGCGCTTTTAAATCAAAAATTGCTTGTCCTAATAATAAGTTTTGCAACTGTGTAAAATTAACTTCAGCTCCTAAAAAATTTCTAAGCACGTTAAAATCACCCACAAAATAAGTTTTATTAATCTTTTCGTAATAGCTTACCGATTGTGGAGTAATCTTTGCCCTTGCCACTAAAATAATTCCTTTGTATGTTACATTGAGCCAAATCACTTTATCTTTTTGTATACGCAACTTAACATGAAGTGTTTGGTTGGTTTTCTTATCTTTATACACAACTTTGAGTCTAGCGTCTATGGTTTCTTTCTGAAAAGATTTGGCTATATGTCTATTTGAAACCTTTCTTGCAGAGAGTGATTTAATTTCGGCTGAATTTGAAATAGCACTACTTTTTGTTTTACAAGAAGCTATGATCAACAGAAGTACTAGAAGTGGTAAAAACCTCCTAAAAAGTTTCATTTATTTTTGTGTTTTACGTAAAGCTAACGCTTTGTTTTTGTGTTTTATTGCTTCTTTTTCATTCCCCAAAGCCTTGTAGCTTATAGCAAGTTCGTCGTAAAAATTGGCTTCTAAATTTGGAGTATCTATTACAAAATCAATACCAATGGTTAGTTGCTCAATCGCTTTTTTATACTGTTTGTTATTATTGAGAGCTTTGGCATTCATTAAATACAAAACAGGTTGCGCAGGAAAATAAGTCAATCCCTTATTGCTATATGCTAATAAACGTTTGTCTTTTGTTTTTGCCAGCAAATGTAATACTTTAAGAAGGGACTTAAAACTTTTACTCGCCTCAAATTCGTCAATGAGCTCTTTCAACCCAGTTGGTTCTGGTTTCTTTTTTATGTTTTCTTTCTTAAAAAATCGCTTTTTAAACAGCTTTAAATCTGCTGTTAAAACATGCTCTTTTTCCATTGCTAACAGTATCTTTTTAGCCATTTCTAACTGATTGTTCTGCGCATACAAATACACTAGTTTTCTACGTTCTTTTGGGTTTTGAACAACCAATTGTTTTTGTACCTCAATGGCTTTTTTTATTGCTCTAGATTTAATGTAGATATCTGATAAATGTTGTAACACCCAGTAATTTTTTGGTTCAATTTGTAATGCTTCTTTTGCATACATTTCTGCCTCTAGGTATTTTTTTAAAAAAAGATAATTTTTAGATAACTCAAATAAAACCGATACATTTTTAGGTTGTAATTCATTACATCTCTCTAAATTATCAATAGCAACTTGATAATTAAAAATGGCTTTTTGTGCCAATGCTTTAAAAAAAGAATCCTGAAAATTCAGCTCATTTTTTTCTTTTAAATCTGGAGAAATTGGAATACTATCTTGAGCAATACTTGTTGCTGAAAACAGCAGCATCCACAAAAAAAACACTGTAAAAACCTTTTGAATCATCCGTTGCTCAAATATTTGATGCAATATAGTATTAATTCTAAGATTCTTACAAGAGAAAAAATACAAAGAGCACTTTAATTTGGTTTGTTTTTAAGTACTTTGTACAAAACTTTTCGTGTGAATTACGTATCGGTAGAAAACATCTCAAAATCTTATGGAGAAAGAGTCTTGTTTGAAGACATTTCTTTCGGAATTAATAAGGATCAAAAAATAGCTTTTGTTGCAAAAAACGGAAGTGGAAAAACATCCATTTTAAATATCATGGCTGGTTTAGACAACCCCGATACCGGACAAGTAATTACCCGAAAAGGTATTCAAGTTTCTTATTTAGCACAGGCAGATACTTTAGACAGAAATCAAACCATCAAAGAAGTTATATTTTCTTCAGATACTGTTGTTTTACAAATTATAGAGAACTATAACAATGCTTTAAAAAACCCTAATGATACAGAAAACTATCAAAAAGCATTTGAGCAAATGGAGCAACACAATGCTTGGGATTTTGAAACACAATACAAACAAATTCTCTCTAAATTAAAATTTGACAATTTAGCACAAAAAGTTGCTGAGCTTTCTGGTGGGCAACGAAAACGATTGGCTTTGGCAACCCTGTTAATTAACAAGCCCGACGTCTTGATTCTAGACGAACCCACCAACCATTTAGACTTAGAAATGATTGAGTGGCTAGAAGCCTACTTTAAAAAAGAAAAAATGACGCTTTTTATGGTAACACATGATCGTTATTTTTTAGAACGTGTCTGTAATGAAATTATAGAATTAGACTACGGAAAATTATATCGTTATAAAGGAAATTATTCTTATTATTTAGAGAAAAAAGAAGAGCGAATTGCTCTTGAACAAGCTTCGGTAGAAAAAGCAAAAAATTTATACAATACCGAGCTAGAATGGATGCGTCGTCAGCCAAAAGCAAGGACAACAAAATCTAAATCTAGAATCGATGATTTTTACCAAATCAAAGAAAAAGCACATAAAAGAAGACAAGACTATAAGGTGCAATTAGAAATTAATATGGAGCGTCTTGGCAGCAAAATTTTAGAGCTGCACAAAGTTAAAAAGTCTTTTGAAGAAACAACCATTTTAGATGGTTTTGATTATGTGTTTAAACGTGGTGAGCGTATCGGAATTATTGGTAAAAACGGCACAGGAAAGTCATCGTTTTTAAACCTTATTACACAAAAAATTCCTGTTGATGGCGGTAAAGTTGTTTTAGGAGAAACGGTAAAATTTGGCTATTATACGCAAAGCGGAATTGCAATTAAAGAAGGACAAAAAGTTATTGAGGTTATTAAAGAGTTTGGTGAGTTTATTCCGCTTACAAAAGGCAGAAAAATTACTGCCGCCCAATTATTAGAGCGTTTTCTGTTTAATAGAAAAAAGCAATATGATTTTGTAGAAAAGTTGAGTGGAGGAGAACAAAAACGTTTGTATTTATGTGCAGTGTTAATTCAGAATCCAAATTTTTTAATCTTAGATGAACCAACCAATGATTTGGACGTTGTTACATTAAATGTATTAGAAAACTTTTTGCTTGATTTTCCTGGAAACTTGATTGTTGTTTCGCATGATAGGTATTTTATGGATAAGATTGTTGACAGCCTTTTTGTTTTTAGAGGCAACGGTGTTGTAGAAAACTTTCCTGGCAACTATTCAGATTTTAGAGCCTATGAAGATTCAACTCCTAAAGAAACCAAAGCAAAAGAAAAAAAGGAACAATTCGCACCAAAAGCACCTCAAAAAGGAAAGTTAAGCTATAATGAAAAGCGTGAGTTTGGCTTACTAGAAACCGATATTGCAAAATTAGAAAAGAAGAAAGTGGTGATTGAAAACCAATTTGCAAATAACGAAATTGCTCCTGAAAACATTACAGAAAGGTCGTTAGAATTACAGCAAATCATCAATGATTTAGAGCAAAAGGAAGAACGCTGGTTTGAGCTTTCTATGAAGTTAGAAGGTTAAAGTTTTCTAATGTATTTTTCGTAGTATTACCATACTTAAATTAATAACTTCAAAAATATTTAGTGTCATTTCGAACGAAACGTAGTAAAGCTGAGAAATCTATATTTTATCATTTAAAAAATTCCAATTAGGATTTTTAGAATTAATCAAAAATTCTTTTTTCTTTCTATTCCATTTCTTTAGCTGCTTTTCTCTATTTATCGCAATATTTACAGACTGAAACTGTTCATAATAAACTAAATATTTACATCTATATCTGTGAGAAAAATGTGTTGAATTTACTTCAGAAGTTGAGTGATAATATAACCTTTCTTTTAAGTTATTTGTTACTCCTAAATATAAAACTGTTCTATTTTTATTTGTAATAATATATACGAAGTAGTTATGTGTCCCAATTGTTTTTTTCATAAAGTGTAATTTTAAAATGGCTAGATTTCTCCACAAGGTCGAAATGACAATAGCTCTATAAAACTAAAAAGCTACAACTACGCTCGTATGATTTGATTTTCTTCTAGTAAAGGCTCATTGTTTAATCGTAAGATGATTTGTGCAACCGCAATGGTGTCTTTTTCGCAATAGGCCACAATTCTATCGATGTCCTTTTCTTGATAATACACTCTAGCTACTTCGCTGCCATCAATATCATCTTTAGGAGACGGAATTCCTAAAATGATAGTTAACAATTTTAATGAAGAATAATGCTTATAATCTCCAAACTTCCACAACTCTATCGTATCTAAATGCGAAATTTCCCAAGGTTTCTTACCAAATAAGTTCAGTTTTTTAGGCAATTCTATTTGGTGTATAATCATTCTTCTAGCAATGTACGGAAAGTCAAATTCTTTTCCGTTATGCGCACATAACAGATCTTCTTTTTTATAAAAGTGTTGATCTAATAGCTTTTTAAACCCTACTAAAAGCTCTTTTTCATCATCTCCAAAAAAAGATTTTACTCTAAACTGTTTTTTGTGTGTAGTGTTTGTGAAAAAACCGACCGAGATACAAACAATTTTACCAAACTCTGCCCAAATTCCGGCGCGTTCGTAAAAGTCTTCAGCTGTAACCTCATCTTTTCTTTGATAGGCTGTTTTTTGCGCAAACAAGGCTTGAACTTGCTCAGAAGTTTCTTTCCAATTTTTATTTTGAGGAACTGTTTCTATATCTAGAAAAAGAACATTTTCTAATTTAATGTGTAAATTCATAGCGCTAAACTTTATTGTGAAGTTACAAAAAATAAAAAAGCCTCGAAAAATTCGAGGCTTTTTTGTTGTGAATTATTTGTGTAAACTATTTGATTACTAATTTTTTAGTTGCAATTTTTTCGTCTTCTACAACTTTCATAATATAAATTCCAGGGTTTATTCTAGAAACATCTAGTTGTTTGTTGTTTCCTGTAAATGTTTGTGTAAACACTCTTTTACCCAAAACGTTAAAGATAGTTACTTCTTTTTTAGTGGCACTGTTTGTAGAAACCGTTAACCTACCATTTCTAACAGGATTTGGATATGCAGTAAAACCTTGAATATTGTTCTTTTCTACTCCTAACACTATGTTTGCTGTTGCAGTAGCAAAAATTTGAGCTGTTCCATTAAACTCTGCAGCAAGACCTGTAATGTTAACTGTACCTGTTGGAATGATTTGACCAATAAAATCTGCTCCGCTAAAGTTAGTTCTAAACACTAATGTATTTGTTCCATCAGAAATATTATAATTCTTACCCGCTTCAAATACTTTTGTGCCATCTGCATCTGCAAACGTAACTCCGTTTATTTTTATCCACTCAGATTCGTACATATCTAAGTTTGCGTTTAAGTTTACAATAGTAACTGTTTGCGCAGCAACCGCATTCCCTGTAGTTGCAGCTGCACCGTAATCTGCTGTTGGTACTAATTGCAATACCCCTGCGAACGAACTTAATTTACCAACAATATTTACTAATCCATCTCCAACATTATAGTTTGTTGTAATAGTACCAGCACTATCATCTATAAGAATACCGGCTGTTGCATCTTGAATATATCTTTGGTTTCTAGAATTACCTGCATTGTAAGTAATAGCAACACCACCAGTAACTTTATAATACATTCCTTCTGTACCAGCTCTAAGTGCAGCAAGGTCTGCTACTTCTGTATAAGTTGCTACAGAAAAAGTAATGCTTTTTTCTACTTTTGGATTTAAAGAATTTCCACTATTATCAACCAGTTCTGCTGTAGCAATATATGTACTTCCTGCTGTAACACTTATTGGACTCGGAGTCTCTGTAAAAAACTTAGGCTCAGAGATTAGATTACCATCTTTCTTTAAAGTAGCTTTTATATAACCTTGACCAGAACCATCTGAAGCACCAGAGCCATTATCTTTAGAAAGTGTAAAGTTAGAAACTGTAAACTTTAAAGATGTTTCTGTTGTGCTTGGGTTAAACACCGTGTTATCAGCTGGAGCTGTAACTACCAATGTTGGGTCAGACGACGGAGTGTTATGAAAAACAGATAAGTCATCCCAATACACAGTAGCTGAACCATAAGTTCTTAATTCAAAATATAATTTACTAGCAGTTGCTGGTGCTGTAATTGTTGTTTCGTATTTTGACCAAGCTCCTCCATTATTATCAAAATAGGCATTACTTGGTCCTCTTAATTCAGCTGCATTATCTGATATGTTTGAATCTGAAGAAGTCTTCCAATAAGACCAAATTCTTGCATCGGTACCATCTCCACCTATCACTTTATACCAAATTGTTATCGTATAGCTATCTCCTGGCACAATTCCAGTAATTGTTTGCCCAATGTCTTTCGTTCCCCCAACATGTTTAGCAGAAAAACTACCACTATGCTTCTCTGAAGCTTCTTTTGTAATATTTTCTACTTTTGTCCAACTTGTTGGCGTGGTATCATTATCCCAATTTTCAAAGCCTCCATTGACTAACATTTCTTGTCCGTAAGAAAACCCTACTAAACAAAGGCTTAAAAATAAAGTTAAAAAGTAATTTTTTTTCATATATAAAAGTTTTAAAATAAAAAGAGTCTTTAAAGATATAAAATAATTTACAGTTTTTGTCGTTGCCAAAAAAAATTAACGTTTAAAAACTGATACTAAAACAAAAAAGGCAGATAGTATCTGCCTTTAAACTAATTAATTCTCACACATATTACAATCCTACAGTCCAACCAGCTGCCCAAATAGGTGCATTTTTACCATTACCTGCACCAGAATTTGTGCCTTCGGTAAAATACACTTCACTACCAGTATATTGGTGCTTTGTAGTTGTATTGTTAAACTGAATGTTTGTTATTACAATTTTCCCGTTTTTAATGTTGTTATTTGCTGCTATATCTGTTGATTTAATTTTGATTCCTAAATCAAAATCAGCTACATAAATATTAGACGCTGTCCAATGTCCACCACCTTCTTTGATGTATAATGCTCCTTCAGAACCTGGCCCTACTATAGAAATGTCTTTTAATACAGCTTTTGTTGTTGGTGTTGCATTACCATCATCTCCGTTATTAGATCCTTCTATACCTGCTTTTGTCCCTTTGTTTATGTACCAATACTGACCTGTACCTGACCATCCATCAGCAAAATCAATTGAATCGTCTCCAGAGCCTGTAGAAACTAAGTATTTTCCTGAAACAGTTCCTCCAAAAAACTCAATTCCGTCATCTCCTCCATTATACGATTGTACATACTCAAAAGTAGTTCCTGAACCTACACCGAATAATGAGACTCCGTTGAATTCTTTTGAGCCATTAAAGGTTGCTCCAGTATATTCTACTCTTAAATATCTTATTGATCCAGAACTGTCGTTAGAAAGTGTACCACCATACGTTAAATCAGAAACTTCTGCTGTTGCAGTAGCGCCTTTATTGGTTGGTGCGTATCCACAAATTACCAAACCTCCCCAGTCTGCTGGTGCCGGGTTTGCTTTGGCAGAAGTCATTACTACAGGCTTACTTGCTGTTCCGTCTACATAAATTTGAGCGCCTTGTGCTACCGCTATATAGGCACTTGTGCCTCCTGATGCTTTGATAACAGTTCCTGCCGGAATTACCAATTTAGCTCCTTGCGAAACAACTAAAGCACCTGTTAAATTGTATGTTACATTTGCGTCTAAGGTAACGGTCCCCTCACTAATTGTTCCTTTAAAATTTGCCGGATCTACTTTAAATTTGTTATCTGGTTCATCATCAGAAATTGTACAACTTGTAAAAGCAATTGCTGCAATTGCTAATAACGATAAAAAAGTTTTTTTCATTTGTGTTTTTAATATTTTTCTACTGCAAATAAATACCTCTGCTTTAATGTTGTCTTTACCAAAAGTTTAAAAGACTGTTAAACATCAAAAGTATTTGTTATGCTTATGTTAAGCTGCTTTTTTAATCTAATTTATAGGTTAATGAGATGCTTGAATTTATACCATTTTTAAAAGAAAGTACTTCTACATTTTGTATTTCTTGTACTCTTTTAATGGTTGGATTTAATAGGTTTTTAATTGACACACCTATTTTTAATTTTTTAGATAATTGTGATTTCAAAATAAAATCTAAGCTACTTATACCACTATCAACAATATCTCCTTTACCTGCTGAACCAATGGCGTAAATTCTGTCTGAAAAATAATTATAGGTTAGTGTTGCTAACAGATTTGATTTTTTCGAAAAATCTTTTGTAAATGTTACATCGGCATTTGCAATTAGATTAGATGCACCTGTTAATCTACCTTCTTTGTTTGTAAAGTTTACATTTAGTTTGGTTTCGTTAATCACTTTAAATCTATCAAAATCTTGCTTAGAATTCATATAAGAAAGATTAAACCCAGTAGATAGGTTGCTTTTAAGAATGTCATCTCCTTTTTCTTGACTTAAAGAAAACAGCTTTTTTCTAAGTTCAACTTCTGCACCAAAAACAGTTGCTTGTTTTCCTGTATTTACATACGAAATATCGTTTGTTGCCGACGCTACAACTACTTCGTTAATTGGATTTTGTATTACTTTTCCAAATCCAGTAAAAGAAATTACTTCTCCCTTTTTAGGAAAATACTCCCATCTAATATCTGCATTGTAATTGGTAGATAAATCTAGGTCTGGATTCCCAAATTTTATTTGTGTTACCTCTTCAAACTGAAAAGGTGCTCTTTCTTTATATTGAGGTAAAGTATACGATTTACTTGCTGCTAGTTTTAGGTTGTTTTTATCGTTTAACTCATACTTAAAAGAAGCATTTGGCAAGAACGCAAACTTTGCAAAAGCATCTTTATCTCCTGTTGGGTCTAAAGAAGTTTTCCATTTGATATCTTGATAAATATGTTCAAATCTTAATCCAACTACTGCTGTAAATTTTGGAGTAATTTTATACTGCGCATCTGCAAACCCTCCATTTATATATTGATACCCAAAATAGGTTTGAGGGTCTAGAGCGTTTGGCGTACTTGCATCACCTCTAAAAGTTTCTATCTTAAAAAAGTTATTCGTACTATTTGCTTGTGTAAAATAGGCGTCTAAATTGGTTGGACTTACTACTGGCTGTACTGTGTTTCTGTTTATTCTAAAGTTAAACTGGGTTGCTTTAAAATCAACTTTTTTAAATCTACCACTATATCCCAAGGTAATTTTACCTTTGTATTCATCATCAGTATTCTTGCCAAATACATAAGAACCTGAAAGGTTTGCAGCAAACTCGTCTTCTATTAAATCTTGAAAAAAACGATGGTTATCTGAAGCCGCTAAATCAGAAACTGTTTTAACTCCGTTTGGATTATTGTTGTCTTTAGGAACCAACATATTTTGTCTTCTATCTGGAATGATATTGTTTACGTGATTGTAAGATACTCCCCAGTCAACAGCTATTTTTTCTCCGATTTTATGATTTCCTAAAAACTGATTTACAAAGAGCGATGTTTTATCAAACGTAGCTCTTTTTACAAAACCACCTCCATTACTAGCGTTATCAAATACATTAATAATTCCCATATATTCATCTAAACTTTGGTTGGTTGAGTTGATAAATAATGAGCTGAAATGATACTTATTTGCTGAGCTTGCTTTATAAGCAAGGTTTAACATTGCCGTTGTGTTGGTATTGTAATCATACGATTTAAAAGTATAGTCTGTAAAAGCCAGTCCTTGTGCATTTACACTACCTCTGTTAATTCCCTCTTTAAATTTAAAACCGCTATTAAATGATGCCGTTGCAAAAAGATTGATGGTTTTTTCTTCACCAACACTAAACTTTTTTCCTCCTTTTAAAGAAACATTTGTAGCAATTGGTAATTTTTTAATGTTGTCCCAGCTAGTTGTAAAGTTGTATCCGTTTAACACATTGGTTGGGTACTTATTGTTATAGAATCCTAAAAAACTTGGCCCTTCTTGTAGGTAAAAATCACTCTTTAAATTAGTGTTTGTTGCAGTACCGATGCCTATTTCTAAAGAAGGTTTCCCTATGTGTTCTTTTGAAACAATATTTACATTTGCTCCACCAAAATCTCCATAAATACTACCATTGTAGATTTTATTAATATCAATTTTCTGAACAATATCTGTAGAGAAAATAGCTAAAGTGATATTTTTTCTTGACGGATTGTTAGACGGAATTGGCAAGCCATTTAACGTGGTAGAATTGTACCTATCTCCCAACCCTCTCACAAAAACATTGTTAGAACCTTCTTGTTTAGAAACTCCGGTTGCTTTAGTAACTGCGGTTGCTAGGTCAGAAATTCCTTTGTTGTCTAATTCTTGCGCTCCAATGGTTGTTTTAATTGCTACCGCTTTTTTCTGTTCTGTTAAAATTGCAGACACTTTTGCTCTGTTAACAGTTGCTTGTACCTCAACCTCGTCTAAAGTCATTCCTTCTTTTGCCGTTAATTGTTGGTTTACAACTAACGTTTGACCATCTTTTATTTCTATCTTTTTTTCAACTGTTTTATACCCAATAAAACTAAAAACCAATACATGCTTTCCTGCTGCAACAGCAAAAGAGTAGTTTCCTTCAAAATCTGAAGTACTTCCTGTGGTTGTTCCTTTAATAAATACATTTGCAAAAGGTAAGGGTTCGTTATTCGCCTCGCCGTCTGTTAACTTCCCTTTAACCATTCCTTTACTCTGTGCAGAAATAATTTGACTTACTAATACAAATGCTATAATTAATTTTTTCATTACGTTTTCTAAATATTTTTACGCTTCTATTAAAGTGCAAATGTCTTTGGGTTTTGTAAAGGAAATGTTAGTTGAAAATTAATGTTGTATTACTACAAGGTTAACTATGTGTTAACTCTTTAATTCATTGTTAAGCAGGCTTTCTATTACAATAATTATCCATATTTTTGGGCAAACAAGACAAAAAACAATCATGAAAAAAAGTGATATTAAGATTTTATTAGTTGATGATGAGCCAGATATCTTAGAAATTGTTGGGTACAATTTAAAAAATGAAGGATATCAAGTTTTTAAAGCTTCTAACGGTGTAGAAGGTATTAAGGTTGCTAAAAAAACGATTCCTCATTTAATTTTACTAGACATTATGATGCCAGAAATGGATGGTATTGAAGCTTGTGAAAAAATAAGAAACATAAGTAATTTAGAACATGTACTCATTGCCTTTTTAACCGCTAGAGGAGAAGATTATTCTCAAGTTGCAGGTTTTGAAGCAGGTGCAGATGACTATATCACCAAACCAATAAAGCCTAAAGTGTTAATTAGCAAAGTAAAATCTTTATTGCGCAGGCTAAAAAACAAAGAAGAGGCTGATACATCTACCATTATAGGAGATATTACTATTAACAGAGAAGAATATGTGGTTTTTAAAGGCGATGAAAAGATTGTCCTTCCTAAAAAGGAGTTTGAACTGTTTTCGTTGTTAACTTCTAAACCAGGTAAAGTATTTAAACGAGAAACCATTTTAGACTCGGTTTGGGGAAATGAAGTTGTGGTTGGCGGAAGAACAATTGATGTTCATATTAGAAAACTACGCGAAAAAATTGGTGACGATTTTTTTAAAACAGTAAAAGGTGTTGGCTATAAATTTGTTTTAGACAACACCGACAAATAGCCTGCGTTTTTGTGAAAATTAAAAAAACATATTCGTTTGCTTTTATCACTGTTTTATACTTAACACTGGTATTTTTACTAGCTGTTTCTCTTGCAAATTTTTTAGAAAAGCACATTGGTAACTGGTCTTTGCTTATTGTAGCAACTTGCTTTTTAGTTACTTCTTTTTTTATTATTCAGTTTAGGGTTGAATATTTTATTTATAGGAGAGTTCGTAAAATATACGAAGAAGTTTCCTTGTTAAAAACAGAAGATTTACAACGCAAATCTGTAACCACAGATATGGAAACCCTTTCTAAAAGTCTACAAAAATTTGCCGAAGGAAAAAGAATTGAAATTAAAAACTTAACCGAGAGAGATTCTTTTCGAAGAGACTTTTTAGGCAATGTAGCGCACGAACTTAAAACGCCTCTGTTTACTGTACAAGGCTATTTATTAACGCTATTAGAAGGCGCATCAAAAGACGAAGATATTTTAGAAAAATATTTAGACAGAGCCAATAAAGGTGTTGAAAGACTTACAGCAATTGTTAAAGACTTAGACATGATTGCCAAGTTAGAAACCGATGATTTAAAAATGAACATTACAACCTTTAACATTCTTGATGTAATACAAAACGTTTTTGATTTGTTTGAAATGAAAGCCAAAAAGAAAAACATTGCCTTGGTTTTTGATAAAATATATGAATTCCCTGTTTTTGTAACTGCAGATATTGAACGTATTGAGCAAGTCTTAATTAATCTAATTGTCAATTCTATTAAATATGGTAAAATAGGAGGAATTACCACCGTAGGTATTGAAAATTATAACCAAGATAAGTTTATTATCAAGGTTTCTGATAATGGAGAAGGCATTAAACAAGAACACATTTCTAGGTTATTTGAACGCTTTTATAGAGTAGATCAAAGCAGATCCAGAGACCAAGGAGGCTCTGGTTTAGGTCTTTCTATTGTGAAGCATATTATAGAGGCACACAACGAAAATATTTTAGTAAAAAGTACTTTTACGAAAGGCTCTGAGTTTTCTTTTACTTTAAAAAAGGTCTAGTAAATCTTTGCTTAACCGTGTTTCACCACAACTTAACCCTTTGTATTTTTTTATTTGTTCTAAAGATTTCACTGTAATTACTTTTTCTGATGCAAAAGGCGCAATGTTGTTCTGCTCTAAATAAGTGGCTAAATATTCTTGTTCTGGTTGATTTTTTGTAGGAATAAAAAAAGCGTTCTTTTGTAAAACTGCCAAATCCATTATAGAAGAGTAACCAGATCTACATAGAACTAGCTTTGATTGGTTGATTTCTTTTTGCAACTGTTCCGAGAGTAAATAGTTGTAAATTTTAATTCCGTTTTCAGTTTTTACAACCTGCTCATTTTCAATCAAGCCTTGAACTAAAACTACTTTTCCATTGTAGTTTTTAAATTCATTTAGCAGCTTTTTTTCAAGTGATTGTCTTTGCGATGCCACTCCAGATAGCACAATTAAAATATCATTTTTAATAGGTAGATGTTGTTTTGAAAATCGACTTAAAGCCCCGATGTATTTTATGTTGATATCTAAATTTTTAGGCTCAGATAGTTTTCCTGACAAAATTCTTTTTTCTGTATCTGGCACCCAACATGCATCAAATTTTTGAATGATGTTTTGATGAATTTTACTTGTGAAAAAAGTCGTAATTCCAGAAAATACTTGTATTTGGTGGGTAATATACACCGAAGGAGCCTTTTTACTTCTTACTCCAAAACGATTGTCAGAGATAATACCAACTACATCCTTTCTATTTAAAATAAAATCAGCAATTGTTTTTTGTTCTTCTTTTATTACGCCTAAAACGCTAGGTACTTGTAACAATAAGCCTAATTTTAGATTTTTAGCATACGAAATACCATAAGAAGGTAGTTCCAATCTTTCTAAATCTGGAAATTCTTTTGCTAAAAATTGCAGCGCTTTTCCGTCAGAAGCGATAATTGGTGTAAATTTATTTTCTAACAAAAAACGAATAATTGGCACACATCGGGAAGCATGACCTAATCCCCAATTTAAAGGTGCTACAATTATTTTTCTTTCCATTTAAATCAAATCAAAACCAATGTCTTTACGGTAATTCATCTTATCAAAATGAATTTTATCTATTGAGCTATACGAGGTATCAAGTGCTTCTTGTATTGTATTTCCAAAAGAAGTAATTGCCATAACTCTACCGCCACTAGTAACAACCTGATTGTCTTTGACAGTTGTACCGGCATGGTAAACAATAGAATCTGTAACCTCATCAAATCCAGTCATTACTTTTCCTTTTTCATAAACTTCAGGATAACCACCAGAAACCAACATTACTGTCGTTGCTGTTTTTGGATTGATAGAAAACGATTTTTCATGTAAAGTTTGATTAGCAACTCCTTCAAAAAGATCTAATAAATCAGATTCAATTCTTGGCAAAACAACCTCTGTTTCTGGATCACCCATTCTCACATTGTATTCAATAACCTGCGGGTTGCCATTCACATTCATTAATCCGATAAATATAAAACCTCTATAATCAATTCCTTCTTTTTCCAAACCTTTAATTGTAGGTTTTACAACACGCTCTTCTACTTTTTGTAAAAAATCTTCAGTGGCAAATGGCACTGGAGAAATCGCTCCCATACCACCTGTATTTAATCCCTTATCGCCTTCACCAATTCTTTTGTAATCTTTTGCTGATGGCAATATTTTATAACTTTTCCCATCTGTTAACACAAAAACAGACAATTCTATTCCGTCTAAAAACTCTTCAATAACTACCGTAGAAGAAGCAGCTCCAAATTTTTGGTTAGATAACATTTCTTCTAATTCAGCTTTTGCTTCTTCTAAAGAATCTAAAATTAAAACTCCTTTTCCGGCAGCTAATCCGTCAGCCTTTAAAACGTATGGTGCATTAAGAGTTCCTAAGAAAGCTTTTCCTTCTTCTAAAGTTGCTGATGTAAAGGATTTGTATTTTGCTGTTGGAATGTTGTATTTTTCCATAAAAACTTTCGAAAAATCTTTACTTCCTTCAAGCAAAGCTCCGTCTTTTTTAGGTCCGATTACTGGGATACTTTTAAGTTCTTTATCTGCTAAGAAAAAATCATGTACTCCTTCTACTAGAGGTGCTTCTGGCCCCACAACAACCATGTCTATTTGATGGTTTAAAACGATTTCTTTTACTGCAATAAAATCTGTTGGGTTGTTATTTATATTTGTTGCAATCTTAGCTGTACCAGCATTACCTGGAGCTACAAAAAGTTGGTTGATTTTTTTACTTTGTGATAGTTTTAATGCAAAAGCGTGTTCTCTTCCTCCAGAACCTAAAATAAGAATGTTCATGTGTGTTGTGTTTATTCAACTGCAAAGATATTTTAATTTCGTTAAGAAATTAAATTCCCCACTTTAAAAAGTATTTGATTGCAGAAATTGTATGTCTAAAGAATAAGTTGATATTTTTTGATGAGCCTTGTTTTAGTATGTGAACAATTTCTTCATTAGGATAATAGAGTTTTTTCTTTCCTAATACATCTATTTTTTTACAAATATCTACATCTTCCATATATAAGAAATAGCGCTCATCAAAACCGTTAATTTTAATAAGATCATCTGTTTTGTATAATTGAAAGCAACCGGTTATATATTCTGCAAAAATTGGTTTAGTAATATCTTTATCTTTGTAAATTCCTTGATTATACTTTTTCTTGAACATTTTTTTTAGAAAAGGAATTCTTCTTATTAATAACTCAAAAAAACGAGGATATCTTCTACAAGAATATTGATGTTTCCCATCAGGGAATAAAACCTTTGGTGCAATCATTGAAACTTCCTCATTACCTCCTATTACATTGATTAAATTGGGAATCGTTTTTGGAGAAAAGGTTACATCTGGGTTTAAAATTAAGTGAAACTCTGATATCTCATTTATTTTTTTAAGCACTTTATTATGGCCTGCTCCAAATCCGCTATTTTCGCCTAAAGCAATATACTCTATCTCAGGTAAATTAAACTTATTTGCAAACTCTTTTGCTGGAGTGTTATCAATAAGAAACAACTTCTTTTTAATATCAGAACTTAGAAAGCAATTAATTGTTTTTGTTAAATCATCAATCTTTTCTTTATATAAAACTATTGAAGCTGTTATTTTAGTTTGGTTTTCATTCATCAATTAATAGGCTTTATCTTCGCCTTTAAACACATTAAAAATAGTCATAAAAATTATCTTTATATCCAATAAAAAAGACCATTTTTCTATATAAAAAATATCTAATCTAATTCTATTTTCAATATCAGACTTCTTCTTTATTTCCCCTCTATATCCACTTACCTGTGCTAAACCTGTAATACCTGGTTTCACCACATTTCTTTTCATATAATTATTAATTTTATTTTCAAACCCATGAGATTGTTCAGTCATATGTGGTCTAGGGCCAACTACACTCATATCTCCCTTTAGCACATTAAAAAATTGAGGAAGTTCATCAATACTTGTGCTTCTAATGAATTTTCCAATTTGCGTAATTCTGTCATCATTTTTTGTTGCTTGTTTTTTATTTGCTACATCATTCACTTTCATTGAACGAAATTTGTAGCAATAAAAATCTTCTCCATTTAATCCAGTTCTTTTTTGTTTAAAAAATAACGGTCCTTTAGATTCTAATCTAATTAATAACCACATTAATGGCGTTAACCATGATAATAGAAATATGCATACTAAAAGAGAAAAAACTATATCAAAAACTCTTTTTATAAAACGAACTTCTCCTAATTCAAAAGGTAATTCTTTTACTTTAAGAATAGGGATTGTATCGTAATATTCAATCAGCAAATTCTTTCTGAAAATTTCTTTTGCCTCAGGAATTAGTTTTATTTTTTTCTGATTTGACTTTGCAAACCAAATTAAATCTTTTATCCTTTCTTTACTAATTGAAGAAAAAGAGCAATAAATTTCATCTATATTATTATCTATTATAAACTGATAACTATCTTCAACTTTTCCTAAATATTCTTTTAAAGAAAGGGTCTTATCGGAGAAAAAACCAATGTTTCTATATCCAAAACCTTCATTTAAAGATAAATATTTTCCTAATTCAATAGTAGACTCATCAGAACCAATTATTACTATCCTTCTAAAATTTCTACCTAACTTTCTATAAGTTTGTAAAGCATAGAAGAAAGAGAATTTAGCAATGAATAAAACGACAAGAATAAGTGATATTGTAATAAATTGATTATGAATAACTGCTCCTTCTTTAAATAAGGAGAAAAAAGCAAAGAATGAAAGAATGAAAATAAAAAACTGACCAAAAATTAAGTTTAAAACCTTTAACTCTCCTGTAGTCCTATAAATCCTATAATAATCTGTGTAATAAGATATTAAAAGCCAAACTAAATTTACGTAAAATAAGAAATTTAAGTTTACGTAATCTCTATCTCCAATGAAGTATAGTATTCCATTAATAACCAAAATATCTATAATAATATTAATTGGTCTTATTAAAAAAGATTTTTTTTTTGTCATTATAATACTAAATAAATCTCTACATACAAAAAGTATATTGATGTTAACTTATAAAAACAAAACTAATATTTAAAAGTTTATTTTTAGGGTTAAAGATTAAAAAGGTTTTGTATTTGTAAAATTTTTCTCCCCATTTTTTCTCCCACTATAATATGAAGAAATAAATCCGCATACAAAAAAACTAAAAAAGGATACTCCTGAATATCTTTCAAGCATAGATTCAAATAAAAAATTCATTAATATTATTAGAATAAAGTCAATTGCTATGGTTTTTAGTTTATTATGATTCAATCTTTGAACTGATTTAAAAAAGAAAACAAAAATTAATATAAAAAAGAAAAAACCAACAGCACCTACATCTAAAAGAATTTGTAAATATTGATTATGTGCATGATATTTCTCACTTTTATCATACCATTGTCTCTTTACAGCAAACACTTCATAAAGTCTATTCTCTGTACCTCCTGCACCTATACCAATTAATGGATTTTGTTTAATTAAGTCTAGAGCAGATGACCATAACATTACTCTAAAATTATAGTTATTAGGGTTTGTATTGTTTATTTTTCTAAAGTCTTTTTCTATAACCTCAGATTCATCTATTATAAACATTGCTTTATTAAAACTCTTAAACCTTGGGTTTAAAACAAATACAGAAACCGCTATAATGAAAAGTAACATTGAACTAATTACAGCAATCTTTTTATTTTTTATAAGTAGGTAAATCTTTTTTATTAGAATTACAAATACTACTATAAATGAAGCCTTATTTAAAACTTGAAAAAGACCAAAAAACATGAAGAGCACTATCAATCCTTGCATGTATTTGTTCTTAAATAATTTGTTATGAAGTAGAATAGCAATGGCAAATGATAAGTACATTGCAAAATATACAGTCTGATGTAAAAAAGAGAAGTTATAACTAAAAAAATAGTTTTTATCTTCAACTAAAGATCTATAAAACGATACTCTTCTATTAATTTTTGAGTTAAATATAAAATTGGAAAAATCTAACGAACTATAAAAAGCGTGAAACTCACAAATGATTAATGCTACTACACATCCAATGACAAAATATTTTAAAACTAACTTGAAATCAACTTCAGTACACTTGATTAATATGAAAATAATTGGAAAAATCAACAATGATGCTTTTTGCTCAATAACATTCAGTTGAACTTCTGAAGAGTATAATAGTGAGACACAATAAAGAACATATAAAATTGCAGGAAAAATTAATCTTTTTTTAAACTTTAATTTTTCTTTTCTGATGTTAAATAATAAAACTAGCAATATAAACCCAATACTAATGGTAGAAACTTTCTGACTTATTGGAAGGGAAAAAGCAAAAAGATATAATAAATATCTATGTGATTTTATTTTTTTAAGTATTAACATGCTTAACTAAAAGAATTTTGCTTTTAATACATAATAGATAAATCTAGTATTGTTTATCAAATACCTTTTCCACATCCTCTTTGGCTCTTTAAAAAATCGATATAACCATTCCATCCCGATTTTCATCATCCATTTAGGAGCTCTGTTGATGCTTCCTGCGTAAAAATCAAAAACAGCTCCAATAGAAGTAATTATTGACACATTCAATCTTTCTTTATTGGCATAGCTCCATTTTTCCTGTTTAGGTGCTGTCATCCCAATAAACAATATATCAGGGGAAAATTGATTGACCGCAGTTATCATTTCTAATGTATCATCTTCTGTGAATTCTGGTTTGAATTTTGGACTAAAACTAGCTATTCGAACATTAGGGTATTCCTTTGTAACTCTTTTATGAATTTTCTTAAGCGTATTGTCACTTGCTCCTAGGTAAAATATTTTTAATTTGTTTCTCTCTGCTTCTTGTAATAAATGCTGATGCATATCGGCTCCAGTAATTCGAGTTATTCTTTTACCGTTTAAAAATTTACAAGCCAAAACTATTCCTATCCCATCTGGGATTAAAATATCTGAATCCAATAATGCTTTTTTAAAACTTGCATCTTTCATAGCTACACAATATGAATGAGGATTTATAGTATTAATAAGCAACTGCTCATTTAAAGACCATTTAGGATAAACTGTATGAATTACATAATCTAAAACTCTAATATTCATAGTTGGCTAGTTCTTATTTCTCTTTTTAATTTTATTTAATATTTTAAAAATTCTTTTTTCAAACTCAAGTAAAGTATAATTATTTACAAATTTTATTCGTGACTTAATGCTCATTTTATTTCTTAACTCTTCGTTTTTTATTAAAATTTCTATCTTATCTGCAAGATCTTTAGCATCCTGTTTTTCGACTAAAAATCCTGTTTCCCTATCTTCTATAATCTCAGAGATAGCTCCCTCTCTTGTAGAAACTACTGGCAAGCTAAACTTTAACGCCTCTAGCAATACCAAAGGAAAACACTCTTTGCTATAATAAGTAGGAAATACAAAAATATCAGATTCAGTAAAAAATAAATCTTTATCATTATTAAATTTTCTCCCTTTGTAAAAAATTTGCCTTTCTAAATTCAATGATTTCACACAGGACATTAAGTCTTCATTTGAAATATCACCTTCGCCTCCAATAAAATTGCATTCGAAATCTAAACCTCTACTATTTAATATGGCTAGTGCATTCAACAGCACAAATACACCTTTTGATTCAATTAAGTTAGATAAAAAAAGGAGTTTTATTCTTTTTCCTTTTGACTTTAATCTGTCTATTTTTTTATCTGTTTCAGGAATTCCATTAGGGCATATATGTATATCTGATTCCTTTACAAAGTCTTTAACATCTTCATACAAGATTTTTGACAACAAAATTACATTAGCCTTTTTAAAAGTATATTTATATAACCATTTATAAATTAGATTATTTTGTTTAATAGAAACTCCTTTATTGTGCAAATGATACACCCTTTTTACACGAAAAAGTTTCAAGAGCATAATTAATAATACATCTCTAAAAAAAGCAGCTCCAGTAGTGGTTAACGCAAGATAACATAGATCTGGTTTTTTCTTCATTAAAAAAAGAAACACCTTAACCCAAGTAGAAATAAAGTTTTTTATTTTTTTAAAACTTATTTTTCCTGTTTGATTTACACTTTCGGAAGCTAATAGGTTTATATAATTTGCTTGAACATTATTGTTTATAATATCACTATCTTTAATATACTTCCCAATCATAGAAGAACCATGAATTGGCGGAGGGAGATGTAACAGAAAAAGAACACGTGGTTTCATAAAAGTTTATTTTTCAACCTATTTAACATTGAAAATTTGTTTCTGAACTCCTTTTCTAATTTTTTATTTCTAATTAATTCTTCATCAAATTCAAAAATTCTTTTGCTTCCATCATCAAGCTTTGTTTCAAATCTATCAGTTTTTTTTGTATGTGTTGCCTCTGGACCAAAACCTATGCTTACGATCTTAGATTTAGATGCAAACACTGTAAGTAAATTATTTTTAAATTGATAATAACACCATCTAATTGCCCAAGAGTCAATCTTTTTATTCATTTGTTTTCTTAACATGTGAGGTAAATCTGAACCTCCTTTCATAAATCTATATTGACTCATCAAATTCCATTTAAAATTATCATAATCTTCAACAGACCAATCTACATTCCCCCATCTATCTATCCAAATTCCCCAGCCCCAAGATGACGCTCTTAATCCTAAATAATAGTCTTTTTCATAATTATTCAAAGATCTGAGATCCATTGTATAACCAGAGATAGAGAAAACATCTTTTTTTTCCTTGTAAAAACTCAATGCTTGATTTATAAAATTTAAAAAATTAGGAGATGTTATCAAGTCATCTTCCAAAACAACCACTTTCTTATATTTCTTAATAACTTGAGAAACACCATTTATTATAGATGTAGCCAATCCTTGATTTGTAGGGGATTCATAAATTTTTACAGATTTGAATCCATCAATTGTTTTTAAGTACTTTCTAATTTTTAGAATTTTTTCCAGAACCTTATCGTTTTTAGCTCCGTCTGAAAAAATAATTAAATCACTTTCTTTTGCTAAAAAATTCTTTTGAAGTGCTTCAACCGTTTGTTTTGTTTCATCAAATCGATTGTAAGTAAATAGACATATAGGAGCCAGCTCTTTCATGATCATTTTTTTAATATTCTATACAATGAAGGCAATAAAACTTTAAAATAAGCTTTTATTGCAAAAATAATCCATTTTCTTTTCCAAAACTTCCTTCTAAATACTATATATTCTTCAAAATTTAACCCTAAAGGAGACCTAAATAATTTCAAGCGTTGTTTCAACGGAACTTTAGGGTTAGACCATTGAGGTTCTTCATTTGTTGGGCATATACCAATGTATTTTTTTGTGGTAAAATTCTTAAAACCAGCCTGAATAGCTCTCAACCCATAGTCGAAATCTCCCATTGCATGAGTATAGTCTGGTGATAAATTTCCTAAACTAGAATATATCTTTTTCGAAACTAAAACTGTATTGCCATTGATATATTTACATTGTTGGAGTTTGCCGTTTGGAATAACATCTTCTGACTCTATTCTACCACCGTAAGAAAACTTATCTGTAAATTCAGAATTTCTAAAAGCTCCTGTTACAATTGACTCTTGATTATGAGTCATTATAGCTCCATTATAACAATCAAAAAGTTCAATAAGGGCATCATTCTCTAAGATAACATCATCGTTTACCCATAGATAAAAGTCATACTCTTTCTTGTTTACAGCAGTATCCCAGGCTAATCGCATTCCTTTATTCCAAAACAAGTTCCCATTCCCCTGAATTACATTTACCTCTGAAAATTCTTTTTTTATAGCTTCAGAAGTGCCATCAGAAGATCCGTCATCAACTAAATAAACTTCAAATTTTTCAAGGTTATTAGGTCGTTCTAATTTATATAGTCTTTTCAGACAAGCCAATGTTTTTAATTTTCTGTTGTGGCAGGTAATTAAGATAGCTATTGTTTTTTTCATTTCATTAAAAACTTGGAGTTGCTTGGAATAAATAAGAAAAGAAAGAATTTGTGACTATTTCTATTAGAGGTGCATACTCCCATGTACCAAAGACAAGTCTATAAGTAAAAAACAGCATAAGTAAAATTGATAGGGCATAGTAAATTAAATCCTTTTGTTTAAACCTTGCTATAAATAGAGGTAGTACAAAAGGGAAATAAAAAAACATGTAGAAAAATAATCGATTACTTAATTCAGATTGATTCAAATTCGCCAATATAAAAAAGGAAAAGACAATCATCGTTGAAAAGAAAAATTTTGAATCTTTCTCAATTAAAAGACGCTCTTGATTTTTATTAATAGATTCCTCTTTGGTATCTTCAATAGATTCATTCATTTTTATAAACTGCCTCCCAATTATTTTTCTACTCGTCAATGCAATTGCAATCATTACGAACATCATCACATAGTTAAGTGGCTGAAAATTACCTAAATCAAACGTTGTATCTGTACTTGCTCTTTCTAAAATATATTTAAATGTGTCATTGATACCTCCAAGAAAGTACAATAATAGTTTCCCAACGAACTGATATGATAACAACAATACTATTAGGGCAATATTTAAAACTTTATGTTTTTTAAAATCTCTTAGGGGTTTAAAATAAACTAAGAAAAATAAAATTATTGATGAAGCATGAGTAAAAACACCAGCTACAACTAACCACCATTTATTTTTTTTGTAAAAAATCTTATCCATAGCAAAGTAGATAAAAAAAGCATTAGCGATAAACTGTCTAATTAAATGGGCCGATAAACTAAATAATTGTGGGAAGAAAGCTGCTATAACTAAACCAAATACTAATTGGCTGGTTGGAGCATTAATCTTTAAAAAAAACATTTTAACTGCCTGAAAAAAGAGAAAGTAAGAGAAAAAGGTAAAAGTAATTACCCAAAAAATAAAACTCCCGTTAGACAAATAAAAAAAAAGATAGTTAAATATATAGTAAAGAGGTTCTTTATAAATAGAACCCAAATACTGAAAAAAAGTATAATCTCCAGCCATTAAATACTGGCTCCCATGATGGATTAAATCATTTTCTGGAATTTTAGTCGAATTTAAAAATGCTAAAAAAAATGCTAAAAAGGTTATAAATAAGTTAATCAACTTACGTTTATTAACCACCCAATTAGAAAAAAACACATTGAAAATAGTTAAAAGTCCAAGCAATGGATTTATAAGAAAAAGAATAGCTGAGAACAGCTGTAATTCTTTAGTATTAATTTTTACTTTTAACATTCTTTTTATTTTTTCTTTTAAAGTACTAGAAATAAAAACAGATTGTTATTTATTCCAAATACCTCTAACTTTTTGATTAACAATTTTTAAATATTGAATAGGCATAATAATTAATAAAATTAATAAGCATATGATTGATGCTATTAAAACCCCTTCACTACCCATATCAAAAAATTTGACAAAAAATATTGAAAGAGGTATATTAATTATAGCTATAAAGATATAACTTATCAATTGAACATAAAGTTTACCATAAGAGTTTACTACATATATATAACCAGCGGCATATGATGATATTAAGTAATATAAAATAAGGTAAAAACCTAATGTATTATCAATAGTGACATTGCCTTCTCCAATCCATAATTCCATAATTTTTTCATTAAAAAAGAATAGAATGATATATGAGGTTATTAATAGTAAAAATAATTTATTGAAAAGTTTTATTTTCTTTTTTATCCACGAAAAATCTTTCTTAGCAAATGCATCTATGAAAGAAGCCCCATGTGAAGCCAGATAAATATTAAAAAAGAGAAAAGGAATGCTATAATATTTATAATAAATATGATAATCTGTTACTGCCTCCTCAGAAAGTAAGTTTATAATTATGAGATTATCTGTTGAATACAAAACTATATATCCTATCTGAATGACGAAAAAACTAACACTAGGCTTGATAATTTCCTTCAACGTGCACTTAGAAATATTTTTAATTCTTGGAAGTAATGAAGGTGATTTATATCTAAAAAAATATCCAGTAAATAAAAGATACATTAGCAGCAAAGGCAGCATCGAAAATATGCTTGTCATGATTAAATTAGATTCAAAATCATAATCCGTCATTGAAAACAACAAAATCAAGAAAACTAATTGCCCTAATGTTTTAATTAAGTTCTCAACAAATGGTAATTGAAGCGATTCATAGATAACGCCTATAAGCTTTGCTATAAATACAGATAAGAAAAACATCACTAATATAGCAATCGAATAATTTGTTTCTTTATGATAAGCTTCTTGAATATCTAAAATTGAACTCCAATCAAAAAAGAAATAACTTATTGAAAATAATAATGCTATGATTGTAGAAGTTACTGCAACAAAATAATAAGCAGAACTTATAAGCTTTTTTATTTTTTGAATTTGATTAGTTGAAAAAGCTTCTGTGAGTTTTAATTTCAATCCTTGTCCAAGGCCAACATCAAAAATATTTAACCATGCTATAAATGCATAAATTGTCACCCAAATTCCGTAGGTTCTTTTTCCTAAAAAAGCTAATAGCATAGGAACTAATGCAAAATTAATTAGCATATTAAGTGCTTTTAACACTAAATTCAAGCGGACACTTAATTTAAGTTTAGAGTTCCTTTTATTCATTCTTTTTTGTTACTCTATTCATAAAAATCAAGAATTGAATATCATATCAATCTTAATTTCTGAAAAATATTCCATCTACTTGTAAAAGTCTCCCTGAGTCTTTATTTTGAAAACCATTTTCTAAACTAAACAATTCAAATCCATAAGATTCTAAAAGATTAATTATATCACGATAAAGCATTTCTCCTTCATATAGTTCTAGTAAAGACATTTCTATTTGAATTCCTTTTATTTTTGATAAGATATTTGATGCTCCTTTTAAAACATTTTCTTCAAAACCTTGCACATCTAATTTCAAAAAAACAACCTCTTTTTCGTCAACAACATCATTAAAAACTTGATTAAGAGTTTTGACTGAAATTTTCTCTGTACTTTTATAATTAGATGTAGGGGCACTTTCTACATGGCTAGATGTCATATCCAATAAAGAACTGCTGAATAAATTTTCAGACACATTAATAATTGAAGTTTCTTCTTTATCTCCCAATGCAAAATTATGTATTTCCCATTTCTTATCTTTTATAGAAGATTTTTCTAGAATTTTATACGCCTCAGATAATGGTTCAAAAGATACTATATTACCTTTAAATCCTATTTTTCTAATTAACTTAGCATATTGTCCTTTGTTTGCTCCAACATCTAAGACTTTATTTATTCCAAAATATTTAAACAATTTTATCCTTCTAGTTAAATCAGAATTTGGATATCTTACAACATCAATTTTAATTGGGTTAATAATTTTTCGTATTAGATTTGTTAAATTCATATAACTATCTTTTTATTAAAAAAATTAATTCACATTTGTTTTTTCCAAATACCAATTATACATTTTCTTTATTCCTTCTTTAAGTTCAGTCTTATATTTCCATCCTAAGCTATTTAACTTAGAAACATCTGTTACTTTGCGCATGGTTCCGTCAGGTTTTTCTGTATTGAAAGTAAAATTTCCTGTATAACCAACTTCCTTTTTAATCAATATGGCTAAATTTTCTATCGAGATATCTGTTCCAGTTCCTATATTGATATGTGTATTTCTAATTTCATTTTTATCAGAAGCAATATCCTTAAAATCTATTTGTTCCATTAAATAAACACAAGCATCTGCCATATCCTCACTCCATAAAAATTCTCGCATTGGTTCTCCAGAACCCCAAATTTCGACGGCACCCTTACTTACTCCATATTTTTTTAGAATTTCTACAGCTTCTTTAAGTGAATTTACTTGTAAATCCTTGATGATTTCTTCTTCTTTTTCTTCTTCCAATAACTTTGCCAAATGAATTTTTCTGATTAATGCTGGTAAAACATGAGATTTCTCTAAATCAAAATTATCATTCGGACCATATAAATTAGTTGGCATTACAGACAGAAAATTTGTCCCATACTGAATGTTATAACTCTCGCACATTTTTATCCCAGCAATTTTTGCTATTGCGTAAGGTTCGTTTGTATATTCTAAAGTATTTGTCAACAAAGAATCTTCTGTCATTGGCTGTAGAGCATCTTTTGGATAAATACAAGTACTTCCTAAAAACAACAATTTTTTTACTTCGTTTTTATATGATTGATGAATCACGTTATTTTGTATCATCATGTTTTCATAAATAAACTCAGCTCTATAGGTATTATTTGCTACAATTCCACCAACTTTTGCTGCTGCAAGAAATACGTATTCTGGCTTTTCATTCACAAAAAACTCTTCTACTTCCAACTGATTTGTTAAATCTAATTCTTTATGAGTTCTGGTGATAATATTAGTGTACCCTTTTTCTTCTAAGTTCTTACAAATTGCACTTCCAACTAAGCCTCGATGACCTGCTACAAATATTTTCGAATCCTTATTCATACTCGTTTAATATGTTATGTCCTCCTTGCTTTAGGTATAAATCTTTTTTCATTAACTGCACGTCACTTTGAACCATTTCTTGTATCATTTCAGATAATGAATATTCAGGAATCCAACCAAGTTTTTCTTTTGCTTTAGTAGCATCACCGATTAACAAATCAACCTCTGTAGGTCTGTAATAGTGTGGGTCAACACTTAACACCTCTTTCCCTTTTGGTAATTTAAATTCCGGTTTCTTACATGAAGAAACAAATCCAACTTCTTCTTTACCTTCCCCCTTAAACTCTATTTCTATTCCAAGTTCACCAAAAGCCATCTTTACAAAATCTCTAACAGTTGTTGTTTTTCCAGTGGCTATTACCCAGTCTTCAGGTTTTTCTGCTTGTAAAATCATCCACATCATTCTTACATAATCTTTTGCGTGACCCCAATCTCTTTGTGCATTTAAATTTCCTAGGTAAAATTTATCTTGTAAACCTAAGGCAATTTTAGCTACTGCTCTTGTAATTTTTCTGGTTACAAACGTTTCTCCTCTTATTGGAGATTCATGGTTAAATAATATCCCGTTACAGCCATAAATATTATAGGCTTCACGATAATTTACCGTAATCCAATAAGCATACATTTTTGCTACACCATATGGACTTCTTGGATAAAAAGGAGTCCTTTCTGTTTGTGGAACTTCTTGTACTTTTCCGTATAACTCTGATGTAGATGCTTGGTAAATCCTTGTCTTATTTTCTAAACCTAAAATTCTGATTGCTTCAAGTAATCTAAGTGTTCCCATAGCATCAACATTTGCAGTATACTCTGGAGTATCAAACGAAACATGAACATGGCTCATTGCTGCCAAATTATAAATTTCATCTGGTTGTACTTCTTGAATTATACGAATTAGATTCGTACTATCTGTCATATCTCCATAATGGAGAATCAAGTTTTTATTTTCTAAATGTGGATCTTGATATAAATGATCAATTCTTTGCGTATTAAAGCTTGATGCTCTTCTTTTTATTCCGTGTACTATATAGTTTTTTTGTAGTAAAAACTCCGTTAAATACGCACCATCTTGACCAGTAATCCCTGTTATTAATGCAACTTTTTTCATTTTTTGTAGTTATTTTCTATTGTTCCTAACAAACTACAAACTTACATCTTTTCTCTTATATTGTATAGCCTATGTGCTTTTTTTAAAACATATAATATTTTTGAGTACATCTGGCTAAGCTTTGTTTTCTCTCAAAATCAAAACCAAGTGTAATCATATGTGAGCCAATATTAAAGTTTTGGGTTTTATTGGTATTCACTCCAAATCCGTAAGAAGCGTATAAACTTCCCTTTTTTAAGCCCACAATCGGAGCAACACTGTTGGGCTGTAAAAACTGATCATTTAAAAAATTATAACTTACTCCAACCCAAAGATAACCGTCATTGGTTCTTTTTCTAAGTTTTAGATTAAGGTCTGTTCTTGAGCGTTTATCACTCTCATAATATTCTACAAGTATGGATGGCTCTAGCTCTAAATTATACGAAAATCGGTTAAATATATACGAGTTGTAAACCGAATACCTTCTCAGCTCTAGTGGCTCTCCGTGTGTATAACGCGTATCATCTTTATCTAAAAGATTGGAAATAATAACACTTACACTGTACCTGTTAAGTCGGTATAAAAAACTAATGTCAAAATTTGATAAGGTAAGATTTTTATCTCCTCCGACTGATGAGTCTGGGCCTGTGAAATTTCCTGTTTCAATCTTAAATAGCGTTAAGCTGTAACTAAATCCAAAGGAGAAAAAACTATCGTTAAATTGACTGAGTGTTAAATGACTGGCAAAAGACACTTTTGCTCCTTGCTGAGACGTGTTTCCATTGCTATCATTAAAAACTACCAATCCACCACCAAAACGATTTCCTATTCTTGACTCTATTGAGAGTGATTGTGTATCGGGCGCATTTTTTACTCCAATCCATTGACTCAATCCGTTTACGCGTATTTTTAAACCTGTGCCAATACCAGCATAGGCAGGTGTAATTACAAACGGATTATCGCCCATATAGTTTAAGTACTGTGGTAAATTTACTTCTTGGCTAAAAAGCTGATTGCATACAAATAGTATGACTATTACTCCTATTTTTCTCATTATCTATCTGTATAAAGTAAAGTTACCCATTAGTTTTTTTCGTTCTCCTAAAATCTCTGTATAGTGAATTACATACCAATAATCTCCAGAAGGTAACGGAACGTTGTTATATACCCCATCCCAACCTTGTTGGATGCCTTTAAAGGTTTTTAACAATCTGCTGTACCTGTCGTAAACTTGAACTTTGATGTCGTGGTATTCTTGTACTCTCTCTGGGTACCAATAATCGTTTTCTCCATTTCCATTTGGCGTAAAGAAATTAGGGATGATAATGGAGATAAACTCTCCATCTACCAATTCTACAACCTCACAACCCAACGCATCTCTTACTGTAATTTTATACGACTTAGTTACACTGATAATAAACTCATTGTTCGATGTAAATGGACCATCATCAACACTATAAGTGTAGGGTCCAACTCCACCACTAGCAGTAACAATTAATTTATTTGTAGTACTTGTGTCTACTGATAACTCTAACGGCTCTATAAAATCGATTTCAATTTGTTTGCTTGTTGTACATCCATTATTGTGCTTGGCTGTTACCGTATATTTTCCTGCTGATAACTTGCTGAAAACGGGCTCTTTTTGAAAGTCGGTCTCATTGATAGAATACATCACTTCATTTGTATATGCTTGATTTACTGTTGCGATAATTGTAGACCCATCAGAACAACTTCTAGAAGCCGTTATATTCAACTCTAAATTAACAGCGGCTTCAAGTGGTACATCAATTATTTTTTCACAACCATTGTTGCCTTTTACATATACTTTGTAGGTTTTTCCCCCTTCAAGATTCATAAAACTAAACTGGCCTTGTACATAATCTTGTCCTTCTAATTTTGTTTGATACGGCGCTACATCTCCATTTATTTGCAATTCAAAAGAGGCATTTGCCATATCTACACAAGTTGCTTGTTTAATATTTACAACATTTACTTGCAAGGCTTGTGGTTCTGTAATTACAACGGTTTCTGTAATTGGCGCACAACTTAATTGGTCTTTTACATGCACTTTATAGGTGCCTGGTGCTAGGTTTGTAAACTCACTTTGCCTCTTATAATTTACACCGTCTATACTGCATAGTAAATCTCCTCTACCTCCTTTGGCGTTGATTTTAATGGTTCCATTATTGGCTCCATTACAAAGTACATTTGTAACCTGAGCAGGTGCATTAAATACCAATGGTTCTGGATTTGTGATGGTAACATCTTTGGTTATTTCACATCCGTTGATATGTGTTACCTTAATAGTATATGTACCATCTGCTAAATTTTCAAATTTTCCTGATGCTTGCGCTGACCCTCCGTTGATCGCATAGGTAACTTCTTTGGCAAAAGCAGCGTCAACCGTTGCATCTATTGTGCTTAAATAAGTAGTACAATTTACTGTCGTTGAGGTATTCACATTCAATGCTACTCCATCTTTTATTGCTACATCAATACTTGTTTCACAGTTATTAGCATCTTTTACATATACTTTATAGGTTTTACCTCCTTCCAAATTGTTAAAACTTGTTTTACCTTGTGTGTAGTTTTGTCCTTCTAGTTTTGTTTGATAGTTTCCTGTTCCTCCAGCTATCTTTAAATCAAAAGCGCCATTTTGAGTTCCAACACAGGTTTCGTCTTGTACATTTTCTACAACGACATTAATTGCCGATGGTTCTGTAACGGTAACTTTTTCTGTAATAGCACAAGTAAGATTATCTTTTACTGTAATGGTATATTCTTTCGGGCTTAAATTTGAAAATGTATTTTCTTTTTGAAAATTTACTCCGTCAATACTGTACAAGAGTGTTCCTGAACCTCCTTTAGCATTCACTGTTAGGGTTCCATTATTCGCCCCATTACAAAGTACATTTGTAACTTGAGCAGGTGCATTAAATACCAATGGCGCTGGATTTGTAATGGTAACGTCTTTGGTTATTTCACATCCGTTGATATGTCTTACCTTAATGGTATAAGTGCCATCCGCTAAATTTTCAAATTTTCCTGATGTTTGTTCTGATCCTCCGTTGATCGCATAGGTAACTTCTTTAGCATAAGCTGCATCAACTGTTGCGTCTATTGTGCTTAAAGACGTTGCACAATTTACACTTGTACTTGTTAAAAAGTTAAGCACCACAGCTTCTTTTAACGGAATCGTAACTACGGTTTCACAACCTTTACTATCCGCTATAAAAACAGCATAGGTTTTACCGCCTGTAAGATTGTTAAACACAAATTGATCTTGTACAAAATCTCCTCCGTTTAATTTGGTTTTATAAGGACCAGTACCACCAGTTATTTGAATTTCAAAAGAGGCGTTGTTACTGCCAAAGCAGGTTTCTTCTTTGATGTTAATTGCAGTAGCTTTTAATTCTGATGGCTCAGTAATCGTAACTGTTTCTGTAATAAAACAACCTCTTTCATCTTGAATTACCACTTCATATGTACCCGCAGCTAAATTGTTAAATGCATTTGTAGCAACAAATTTTAATTGATCTATACTATACACCAAATTACCCGTACCGCCAGAAGCATTGATGGTAATGCTTCCGTTTGCCGCACCAAAACAACTAATATTTGTAACTGTAATAGGTGCATTTAATACCAATGGTGTTGGCTCTACAATAGTTTGTGGTGCAGTAATTACTTCGCAATCTTTACTGGTAACTTTTACTTTATAGGTTCCTGCTCCTAAATTTTTAAATTCTGATGAAACTTGCTGTGGTCTTACTGTTTTATTAGATGCATCTAACAGTTCGTATTTATAATCGCCTAAGCCACCAGAAGCAAGTGTTTTTAATACTGCTGTTTGCTCTGAAGAACAACTAATTAAAGACGATGTAACATCTAAAGTTGCCGTTAATGTTGGTATCTTATTAATGGTAATGATGGCAGAGGCATCAGATATACATCCGTTGGCATCTTTTACATAAAACTGATGTGTCCCTGCTGTTACAGCAAACTTATTACTTGCTGTAAAGTTTACTCCATCAGAACTATAGGTATAGCCTGCTGTTCCGCCACTTGCTGTAACCTCAACATTTGCTGTACCCACTAAACAAGATACATTCGACTTTATTGCAGCGGTTGCAGTAACCTTTGTTGGCTCTTTAATACTAATTGGCAACGATGTGCTACACGCATACCCATCAGAAATAATAACTGTATAATCTCCAGCACTTAATCCTGTAAAAGTATTGCCTGTTTGTTTTGCAGAAATTGCTTGTCCGCTTTTTTGCAACTGATACCAATATGTTGGTGGAGTTCCTTGTCCGCCAGAAGTAGCATTCACCGTAATTGTAGCACCAGCATCTCCTGCACATACAATTGGTGTCGTTTCTACTACCGTAGCTGTTATTGGCTGCGGACTTGTTAACGATACATTCTTAGAAAGCTCACACCCGTTTTTATCTTTTACACTTATTACATAAGTATCTGCTGTTAAATTTTCAAGATTGTAATTCGAGTTGTATGCTTGCACAACTGCTCCTGCCAAGGTTGTAACTTGATATTGATAATTACCCCAACCTCCTTGAGCAGCAATACCTAATTTTCCACTATTTTCAGTAGTACAATTTATTGGTGTTACTGTTGCGGTAAAATCTAGTGGTTGAATTGGGTTCTCTATAGTAAACACTTCTGATGTTACCGAACAAAATGGTGTGTTTGGCATAGTTACACGTACATAATATCCTCCTTTTGCTAAGCCTGTAATTGTTGTTGCACTCGTTGCTGTACCTTTTATTGATGTTGCTGTACCTGTTTGATTGTTATAAACCTCGTAGTTATACAAATCTGTATACGGAGTAGTAGTGCTAAAGTCAAGTGTAACAGTACCTGTATTGCTGCCAAAACAACTTGCATCGGTTTGTTTAGTTACTTGCAACTCATATTGATTTGGATTGGCTACTTGGTGTATGGTCTGTACTTCACATCCGGTAGCTACATTTTCTACTGTGATTGTATAAATATCTTCCGATAGATTTGTAAATGTACCAGTGGTATTATTTGCTGTAAATCCTTTTTGCCCAACAATTGTATAGTTTGCATTTGCAATTGGCAATGTAGATGTGTAACTAACCGTAATGTTTTCTCCGGTAGCACAGTCAATTTTCTTATCAACAGTAATGGAAGCGCTTAACAATGCTGGATACGGATTGATAACTGCATTTGTTACGCCTATACATTCCTTGGTGTCATACACATATATTGTAAAGTTTCCTCCGTTGGTATCGTTTGTACTGTAGGTAGGACTATTTCCTTTTTGAACAATAACATCATCTGCTTTTGTGGTAGTTCCCTTGTTGTCTACAAACTCAATACGAGCATAGCTGCCACTTCCTCCTGTAATTTTTGAAACATCTACAGTTATTGTTGCATTGTTTACTGTATTATCGCTTACACAACCAAACTCTGTAACTGTTGGAGTTGGTACTACTATCGGGTTAAATTCTGAAATAGTAATTGTTGGTTTTACAACCGTACAACCATTTGAACCTGTTGCTGTTATTTGATACGTTCCAGGAGCAAGATTTGTAAAGCTATTGCTTGCTACATCAAAAGAACCAGAAGATGGACTTATGCTATAGGTATAACTTAAACTTGGATTGCTATTGGTTAAAGAAATAACTCCCGAATTGCTTCCTGCACAAGTACTATTCTCTACGGTATAAGTAAACTCTGGTAACAAGGTTTTCGGAATTTCTACCTGAACTGTTTTAGAACATACACTTACAGAAGCATCATTGTCAAAAACCGTAATCGCATAGGTGTCTGATTTACTAAAGCTTACTGTTAATGGGTTTGGCGTAAGCTTAGCTCTTGCATATACGGTATTGTTTGCACTGTCTTTAATTTCAAAATCATAGTTTCCAGAACCACTAGTAACATTGATTTGTACAGCTGCGTTTGGCGCTACAGAACAATCTAAATTTTTAATAATTTGCGCATTAAAATCTAATGTAGGAGCTAAAGTAACCGCTTCCGGATCGCTTTCACAACCATTGCTATCTTTAATTTTAACAGTGTAATTTCCTGCTGTTAAGTTTTCAAAAATTGAATTTGAATGATAGCTCGTCCCTCCATCAATCGAATAGAAATAGGGAGCTTGCCCTTTTTCTGCAGTGATTGTTATGGTTTTATTGATGTCACAACTATTTGCTACAACCGATTTTATAGCCGGTTTTTCGCTAACATTTAATACAACATTTGCTAAATCTTTGTCACAAGACGATTGATCTTTTACCTTGATAGAAACCGTAGAAGCTATGGTTGGATTTTTTAGATTGCTTATCGGAATTTCTATCGCGTAATTTGAGCTAACAATCGGCGAAACAAAATTAGTACTAGTGAGTGTAAATTGGTAATTCCCAAATCCGCCATAAATATTTTTTATTTCTATAACTCCTGGCTGATCACAGGTAATATCTTTGGATGCAACAGCCAACGCATTTATAGCTGTTCCTTTAGTTATGCTTACATCTGCACTACCCCAAGAACAAGAAACTCCGTTGGTAATCGTCATATAATAATCACCTGCTGGCAAATTAGAAACAACGATTGTATTGGTATTTGTTTGTGATCCGTTTCTTACTACTGTATTAGTGTTTTTGTTATACAAGTTCCAGTTAATAGTACCCGTAAGTGGATTTTTAGAGTCGTCTATGGTAAATTCAATTGCTCCGTTATCTGAAGTTGCACAAGCATTGTTTGTAACGTTTCCTGTAATTAATACATCTGGCGTAAACGTATCGTAAATATTTACACTGTTTTCTTTGATACATCCATTAGCATCTTTCACATAAAATGTATAATTTAACCCAGGTGTTAACTTGTCAAAAACATGTTCAGCAGCATTTGCTGGTGTTGGACTTACCCATGTTGATGTTGAATTGATGGCAAACTGATAAGGAGCCACGCCATCTTGTGCTTTTACTGTAACTTTAAATCCGTCTGCACAACTACCCGCTGCCTGCGTGCTTACCACTAAGTTAGATACGTGAAACGGAATGGTTAATGGGTCAAGTGCTTTTACACATCTTACCGTTGTACCATCTGTTTCTAACAATCTTATAACCGGATTTACTTTTGTACCAGAAACAATGTTCATAAAGGTTGAGTTGGTAGACCAAGTTGCTCCGTTATCTGCACTATATTCTATTGTATAGGGTGCGTAGTTTTCTGTAACCACAAATTCAAATCCAAATAGCGATGGATCTGTAACACCACACGCAGGAATTATCGGATTCGTGGTTGCTTTTAATTCTTTAGCTGCTGTTATTGTTTCTGTAATTGTTTTAAAACAACCATCGTTTCCTGTGACAGTAATAGTATACGTACCAGCCGCTAGGTTATAAAAATCTTTGGTAGTGCCGTAAAAATTGGTTGTTGTGGCTGCATATCCTGCTGGACCAGAAATAGCAATCTTATATGGAGTTAATCCCCCAGAAAGAGAAACTTGTATTGCCCCACTATCTCCAAAACACTTTGGTTGTGTTGGCGTAGTAGCTACTTGTAACTCTGGAGTTTTTGCTATGCTCACTGTAGTTACAAACTCGCAATAACTTGCACTTCCAGAACGGTCTCTAACATACACATCATAATCTCCTACTGTTGTAATAGATTTTGTACTAGCAGTGCTAAAATCTGTATTGCTTACCACTACTCCTTTAGCTACAAAAGCATAGACATAATTACCATCTCCGCCAGTAGCGTTAACTGTAATCTTTCCGTCATTACAACTAATATTATCTGAAATGACAACCGCACTTAATTGTGGATAAATTGTGTGGTTAGATACTGTAGATTCACAACCCAACGCATCCTTAACTTTCACCGTGTAACTATTCGGTGTAAGGTTTGTAAAAGTAAACTTGTTTGGTGTTGCAACATTTGGTGTTTGCCACGGACCATTGTTTATACTAAACATGTAATTCCCATTTCCCTGGCTAACCGTAACTTCAATTTGTCCATTGGTACCTGAGTAACATTCTGTGCTTGTTGCTGTATGTTTTAATGCTATCGGTGCATTGATTTGAATCACAGCATTAGTCGTTGCTAAACAGTTGTTTGCATCTTTAGCAGTAACGGTATAGCTTCCCGGTTGCACATTGGTAAACTGATTAGTCCAACTAACGCCGTTATCTATACTAAATTGATACGGAGCTGTTCCGCCTGTTGCTGAAGGTGTAATTGTGGCACCTGTGTTTGTACAAGAAATTTGATTTGTAATACTTGCCGATACTGTTATATCTGCTGGTTCTGTAATTATCTGCGTGCCTAAATCTACAATACAAGAATTTGATTTGATTCTAACTGCGTAATTTCCTGTTGGAAGGTTGATTAAGCTTATTGCATTCCCTGTAACAACAATCCATGAAGCTCCATTTAATGAGTATTCAAAAGAACCTCCGCTATTTTGGGTAGTAATGGTCATTGTACCATTAGAGCTACCGTTACACACAACATTTGCTAGGTTTGAAATAGTTCCTGTAAATGCTTTGTTTGCTTCTACGTCAACTACAATGGTTTTAACACAGTTCTTTCCGTAGTTGATGCGTATTGTATGGCTTCCAACAGATACATTATTAAAGGTTGAACTTGCAGAAAAAGCACCTCCATCAAGACTAAAAGTATATGCCGAATTTGTTGGTGAAACTTCTATATTACCAGTTCCGTCACAATTATAGGTTACTGTTGGGGTAACGTTTGGCGCAACTGGCAATGCATCAATTGTTAGACTTGGCAATACTAAAATACAATTGTTTGCATCTTTTATAGAAGGTTGATAAGTACCCTCTTTTAAATTGGTAAATACTTTTGTAGAAAAGTAATTCGCTCCATCTATACTAAATTGATAAGGGGCAGTACCTCCAGTTGGTGTATCGAAAGTTATCTCTCCAGGAGTTGTACATGTATATTGCTGTGTAATACTTGCATTACCTGTAATGCTATCAGGTTCTGAAATAGTGATGGTCCGTTGATAAGTACAAACATCGGTTCCTTTTGTAGCGTTGATCTTTACAGTATACGTTCCTGCAGAAAGATTGGTAAAGCTTCCTGATGTTTGGTAGTTTGCTCCGTTGTCTATACTGTACTCTAATAAATAACCTAAAGCGCTACCATCAACACTAATTTCAAAACTACCATTTGCTTGTCCATGACACGAAACATGTTGTATTGTGTCTTTAAAGGCAATTTTAGGTGCTACATTTACTGTTACAGGATTAGAAATAATCCAACAATTATTACCATCCATTACAATAAACTCATAAGTACCTGCTTTATCTTCAGCGATGTTTACCAAGTTAGAAGTAAAGAAACTAGAATAAGGAATATCACTTACAGAAGTGTATAAATCTGTGCCGTTGAAAGACCAGATAGCGTAGTTGTAAATTGGTGTTCCTCCTGTTGTGCTTAACTCAATGATACCGTATGTACAAGTAATATCTTTAGTTGTTGTTGCGGTGAAATTTAGTGGGTCTGGTTTTGTAAATGTAACTTGCCCTGAAAAACTACAGCTATTTGGCGCGGTAACCTCTACCGTATAAACTCCTGCTTCTGAAACTTCAAAACTATGATCGTTGTCTGCTTTTGGTCCTGTGGTAGCTAGTAAATTTTCTCCCTTAAAAAGTTTATAGGTATAATCTCCAGTGATGTTGTTTACCTGAACTCTTATTGCTCCTTTAGAGTCTGAGCATAAAATTGGCTCTGTAATTAATTCAACTTCAATCTTTTTTTCTGCAATTGTAATTTGCGGTAATGTATACACACATGCCGTTGCAGCAGCTCCTTTTCGTCTAATATACAAATTGTATTTTCCTGGAGTAGTAATACTAAATGTGTTACTACTTTGATATGAACCTGAAGTATTGGTTAAACTAAATTCATAGCCATTCGGAATATTATTAATGGTAATGCTCCCTGGAGTACCACAAATGATATCTGTTGAGGTTACTTCTGGATTTAATGTTGCTTTAAATACATTAAAGTAGTATCGTTTAAAACATCCACCTTGCGACCTAATTTCTAAACGATATTGGCCTGGAGTTGTAGCATCAAAATCATTTCCCTCTTTAATGGTATTCCACGTACAAGTGTTATCTGTTGTAGGACAATCTGTATCTGCCGATACAGTACAAGAATTTTCGTCTAGCTTCTGCCACAGTATTTTATCAGAATTAAAAATGTTTGTTTTAATAACTCTTGAACTACCATCTCCACATAAATATATTTCTGAAAGTTTTGTTCCGTCATTTGGACATATTTTTACCTCGTCTGCATAATCTAAAATAGGATTGTCTTGAAATGCAAATTTTACAACATTTACGATCTCTTGAGAACTAATACATCCAACTGGGGCAACTTTGTCTACTGTATATTTTCCTGTTTCTGTAACTGTAATGGTTTGTGTAGTGCCAATAATTTCTCCTTTGCTGTTTTTCCATGTGTAAGAAAGAAATCCATTACCTGCAGATAATTCAATAGATGACGCACAAAGTGTTTCCTCTCTTTCATACACACAACCATCTATATCTGCTAAGAAGTTTGAGGCGCCAGAAAAACCAAAATTACACTCATTCACTGCATAAAAACTAGGGTCTTCGTTAACAACTACATCGGTAGTTTTTCCTTTATAACTAATCAGTGCTTGATTTTCAATTTTATTAGAACATGCGTCTCTTAGCTCGTAACAATTTTCTACTACTTTAACTTTTAATCGAATATGGTATTCTGGATCTCCACTTTCTACAAGACCATCAGGTATTTGAAATCTTAGCAAACCTCTAAAATCATTTGCTAGGCTAGGTGGCTCGTAGGTGTAGGTTACACCATCTGGAACGATTAACTCAGTGTCTAATAAGTCTACATTTTTAGGTAATCTATCTATAAGTACTGTGTTGGTAGCATCATCATTCCCTTTGTTTTTAAAGCTAATGTCATACCATAAAATATCTCCTAAATCTACTTCGCTACCTCCAATATCATTTCCATTACCATCATCAACTTTTTTTACTAGTAATATATCAGGTTCAATTACTTCAACAGATAGTCCTAATAAAAATGGCCAATAGGTATCTCCTTCTGAGGAAAACCGCAAAACACCATTGGTTTGATTATTCCCTAGCAAGGTATTTCCTGGGTTGTTTAACTCAAAAAAGTCAATATCAAAACCTAGTGTATTTTCACTATCTGGATATCTACCCCCTAAATAATTATCATTGATAGTGATTGTACTATTAAAAAAATTGTCTGTGTCGTTAAGGTTTGTGGTGTTTAATGGTTGAAAATTCCCTGAAGTATCTTCTAGCTGAAAACTATCTCCATCAATATTAATATCTCCTTCAAGTGCACCTAATAAAAAGTTAGCGCCAACTTGCCCAGTAGGAATTGTGTTGAAACCAGAAAAAGGTACATCATACACACCAGCACTACCGTCTGGTTGTCTTTTTATTGTAGTAAACCCATCAAAAACAAAGAACTTCTTTCTTGTTTCTGTGGCGTTCTCATAAACCACTACTAACACCCAACCAGCAGAAGAACCAAGACTTACATGACCCCAGCTGTCTTTACCTCTTGTTGCTTTAATGTTTGCCCCATAATAAACTCCATTTGGGTTTGAGAGTCCTTGTACTAAATTTGTTACATCTTTATAACAAACATATGGCTTTTCGCTAGAGATTCCTTCATCGTAAACAACTTCTCCTGTAATATCTGTGTAATTGGCTGCTCCTGGGAGTTTAAATTTCATATTGTTGAAATCGTTATCTCGAGTATTCGGGGCACTTTCTCCGTAATATTTTTGTTCGTTCCAATTTTGATAAGGGTATATTGCTGCCCAATACAACCCTGCGTAAATTACCTTCGAACAACTAGGTAAGTTTAATGTTGCACTACTAGAAGAAAACGTAGTTGGATCTGTATCAATGTCAATGTACTCCATATATTTGTTTCCATTGTCATCATTTTTTCCTTTGCCGTCAAAAGCATTATTTGCTGCAGCGCTACCAGTACCAACCCCATCTCTATTTAACGTGTTATTGGCTATAAATGTTAAGTTACCTTTAATAGAAAACTCTTTTCTTAACTGAAAAGGTTTGTCCGCTGCTTTTTGTCCTTTTTGTAAACGTCCTTCATTTTTTCTGTTTTCTTGAGAATAGGTATTATTTCCAAGAGAAAAAATAAGAATGAGTAGTAATAGAACTCGTTGTTTGGTAAGTAAATTTTTCATGATTAGGGGGGTCTTTGAAATTTACGGTTGTTTTTTTGTTTATATGATGTTATTCAATATGCATAATCCATTTATCATTTGTATAATTTCCGTTTAAATTAGAATGATATAGCTCTAAAGCTTCTTGCTTTGTGTTCTTTTTTGCCAAGTACACATACCTGTACTTATTTTTTGGGTAGATAAAAAATTGTGGTTGCAGCCCTTGTTTTTTCAGCTTCTTAATAAATTGTTCTGCATAGTGTTCTTTTGAAAACACATTTACAATAAAATAGTACCCAGGTGCTAGTCCGCCACTTCTTTTAAGTTTTGTAATTCTCACTTTTTTCTTAACGAATTTCTTTTTGACTGCCGATGTCTTAACTTTTGTTGGCTGCTTTTTCTCAATTACAAGTGTTTGTAATTTATTTTTTACAATCTTAACAACAGACAATGCTTTTTGATAGCTGTTGTTTAATTTAGATTTTTTTGCAGCCCTTGCTTCTGTTAATGTTTCAAACCTATCTAAATACACATAGTAATATTTATTTTTAGGGTGTTGAACATATGCTGCATTGTATCCTTGATTTTTAAGTGTTTTTACAAAGTTTTGTGCGTTTCTATGTACAGAAAAATAATTTGCAACAACATAAAATCCTGTTGTTGGTTTTAGTGTACTTGCTAAATCACCTCTCTTTTTAGTAGTATATATTGGTGCTGTTTTCTGTACTTGTTTTTTTTCTGGTATAGTCTCTTTTTTCTTATTCGAAACTATTTCTGTCTTTTTTTGCTGCTGATTGTTCTTTATTAAATGCAATAACTGAACGTGTTTTTTCTTTGACTCTATTTCTTTGGCCTTATTTATAGAATCTTGTTCTCTTTTATAATCGGCAATTATTTTTGCTGTTTGCTTTTCTTTAATTTTTAAAGAATCTGTAAGTTTCTCTATTTTTTCTTGTTGAATTGCCTCTTTATTTTGGGCATAATTTTTAGCACCAAAACTATAAGTAATGCTAATCTCGTTGGTTACTCCTAAATTGTTTTTTCCTTTTTCATAAACAAACCCTATTGCTATTCTTTCTGATAGATTTACACCAAAACCGAATGCTGTTCCGTAAAAATCATCATAGGTAGTTTGTAACCAGCCAAACTTTGGCAAGTCTAACATCAAGCTTCCGGAATATGTTATGCTTTTATTGGCCTGTTTACGAAAAAGATTAAGCGACTGAAAACGACCGTCTTTTAAAAAACCTGTAGTGTTTTTAAACGGTATTGTGTACATAAGATGCCCCGAAAATGTTTTTTCTGAAAACGTAGTGATAAAGTCATTTGCTTTTAAATCATAATCTACCAAGTTTTCTAAAAAGAGTCCAACATCAAAATTTTTCAATCTAAGATTTACAGCTGGTTGAAAGTTAATAATAGGTCTTTCTTGAAACGAGTTTAAAAACGGATCTGGATTTGTAGTTACTATCCTACTCTTATCTATTCCACTTTTTGCATACATAAAGTTAAATGCAAAAGTAAGTGCATTATTATCACTTATCTGCACTTGATATGCATAATTAGCTAGTACACCAAAGTTTTTAAATACCCCAAAATTTTGTTGAAAAACTCCAATTCCTACCCCAACATTTTCAGTCATCCTACCAGCATAACTACCAACATATAGTTGCGGAGAATCATCAAAATCTGTAAACTTATTTCTACTTAAAAAACTTAGAGTTGTGTTGTGCTCTCTAGCTACAGAAAAGGTAGGATTTATAAAAAATCTATTGTGCTTTAAAAAGTTGTGAGAAGAAAAGTTATTGTACAGTTCTTCGCTATTACTTTGCGAAAACACAGAGGTAATAAACAGCACTAAAATAGCTGTTATGTATTTAGGGGGGGTAGCCATTTTATTTAATTACGGATATGGTTCCTTTTTTTAATAGTTTGTTATTTTTTTTAATTACATAATAGTACAACTGACTTTTTGTTTCTGCACTATTTATTGGCCAGTTGTTTTGATAGTTTGTAGTTTTAAAAACTTGTTTACCACTAGTGTTATATATTTCTATAGTTATCTCTTTGTCAAACGCATATCTGTTAGATAGCATCCAATAATCGTTTATCCCATCGCCATTACTGGTTACTACATTCGGAATTATTTCTGTTCCCAACGCAGTAACGGTGATTGTCATTTTCACTTCACAAGCACCTACTTTTGCTAGTAAAAAATAAGTACCTGCTTTATCAACCATTAGGGTTTCTGTTGTGCTAAGTGAATTGTTTTGTTCATCTTTCCACAGATAGTCGTTTGCTCCCGTTGCAGTAATTGTTTTGCTTTCTCCAACATTTAAAACAATATCTGTTGCAGTATTAATTTGAACCACAGAAGCATCAAAAGCTGTAATTGTAACCTCACCAGATTCAACCGAACAGCCAAACCCTGTTGCTTTTAATTTATATACTCCCGTTTCTGTAAGAGTATATCTGTTTGATGTGGCTGCTGCAATAGGCGCCCCATCTTTAAACCATTGGTAATTAATTCCGTTACTGCTTCCTGTTTCTAAGGTAATTGTTTGTCCGCTACAAATAGTATTTGTTACAGAAGAAGAAGTAATTGTTGGTTGCGGAATTTTTAGTTGAATTGTCAAGCTATTTGAGTTTGCCACAATAGCATCTGACTGAATGCTCAACTGATACACACCATTTTTAGCGTATTCGTTTATTTGAATTTCTTTTGATGTTGCTCCGCTTACAGCTACTCCGTTATACAACCATTTAAAATCTATCCATTTGTATTGATTTTCTGCAAGTGTGTATGAAACATCATTCGTACCAGTTGCACTAATTTTCTGTAGCTGTAAAGTCGTTTTATCTGTTGTGCAATCAGTAAATGTACTCACTGTTTGAATTGTTGCTATCAACGATTTTAAAGCTATTACATGAAATGGTTTTGACTCTTTTACAAAAGAGCAAGAACCATTTGTTGTGGTAACTTTGGCTGTAAATTGACCAATTGCATTAACTGTTATTTCTTTTGTATTGCTAGACGGAATTGCAACCCCGTCTTTAAACCACTCAATAGCAGCACTAGTTGCATTGTGATTTATTTTTAACGTTTTGGTTGCTCCTTTTAATAATAATACTGTCAAATCACTTTCTTCAGTAACCTCAAGATTTCCTGCAGACTCTTTTATCTCTACATGGTTAGATGTAGCTACACAACCATTGTCATTTTCTATTTCTAAATGGTACGTTCCTAGTTGGTCTTTATCTTTTATTATAAGCGTTGGAGTATACAAAGGAAGTTGTGTCAATTTAACTCCATCTTTATACCAATAATATTTATAATTGCTGTTTTTTTCTTTAGCTTCTAATGTATACTGATTTCCTTCACAAAGTTCAACTGTTTGGTTTCCTAAAATTTCGGCAGTAAACTTTGGTAGTTTGGTTACCTCTACAATATTAGAAATTACTGCAGCAGTACAAGAACCGTAATAAATTTCGCTGTAATACAATCCAGGTTCAGAGACTGTGATCGATGGACCACCTAAAACCAATTTTGTTCCGTCTTTATACCATTGATACTTTCCTGCATCTGTAATATTTAAGTTGAGTTCTTTTGATGCTCCATCACACAAAATAACATCTGTAAAATTATTTAAGACCAATTGTTTAGAGGTTGTAAAATAAGCTTCAAAAGCATCAGACTCTGGACTTGTCTTTTGAGGAGATGATGCTTTTACCCTAACTTTATAACCTGTTCCATACGCTTTTGCTGGAATTTGAAAACTTGTAGTAAACTTAAATGAGCTATTTTGATTTGATATTGTCTTTACTACCGTTGGAGCAGTAAAACTTCCGTCTTTGTCAGATAGTTCTAACGTAAAAACATTATCGGAATTAAAAACAGTGGTATTATAAGAAACCTCAACTTCAAAATTATTGAAACTCGCACTTGCACATGCATAAGAAAATTTAAGCATAGGCTTCTCTAGTTCCTGTGAAGCTAGATAGGTGCTACAGAAAGTCAGCAAAAAAATTATCGGGGGGTAATTTTTTTTAATAACTTATTCTTTTACACATTAACTTGCGTTAATGCCGGGGGTTAATCTACCAAAAGTACATTTTTTTTCTTAAATAACTAAATTAATTATTTTTGATTTCACTTATTATGCGTTGATACTTTTTTGTAAATCAACTTTTTAGGTAAGTAATGGTAATTTTTTATCTTTTTCAGACAGGATTATTTCATCTTTAGAGAGCATCCAATCTATATTTAAGTGGGGGTCACTGTACAAAATACCAGCTTCTGATGACGGTTTATATCCATTATCACACTTATATGCAAAAATTGTGTTGTCTTCTAACACTGCATAACCATGTGCAAAACCCCTAGGTACAAACAGCTGCTTTTTGTTTGCTTCGGATAAAATGATTGAAAAATGCTTTCCATAGGTTGGTGAATTTGGCCTCAAATCTACCGCGACATCCAACACTTTCCCTTTGATTACTCTTACCAACTTTGCTTGAGCATCTACTCCTTTCTGATAATGCAACCCTCGTAAAACGCCTCTGTTAGAAAAAGCTTCGTTGTCTTGTATAAATTCTATTTCTAGTCCTGTTAATTCTTTAAACTTTTCTTTGGTATAGCTCTCAAAAAAATAGCCTCTTTCATCTCCAAAAATAGTGGGCTCAAGAACAAAACATCCTGCTAAATGGGTTTCTGTTGCTTTCATCTAAATGTTTTCTAAATGTTTGCTATAACCACTTTTTAGCAGTGGCTGCACCAATTCTTTTAGTTGTGCTTTGCTAATAAAACCTGCTCTATATGCGGCCTCTTCTATAGACCCAACTTTTAAACCTTGCCGCTCTTCTATTACTTGCACAAATTGTGAAGCTTGCATCAAAGAATCAAAGGTTCCTGTATCTAACCAAGCGGTTCCTCTATCTAAAATACTAACCGTTAGTTTTCCTTGTGCTAAATAGGTTTTATTTACATCGGTTATTTCTAATTCGCCTCTTTTGCTTGGTTGCATGTTCTTGGCTATTTCTACAACAGTATTGTCATAAAAATAAATACCTGGTACTGCATAACTCGATTTTGGGTTTTCTGGCTTCTCTTCTATTGAAATGGCGTTTCCTTTAGCATCAAACTCTACTACTCCATACCTCTCTGGGTCATGAACATGGTACGCATATACAATGCCTCCTTCTGGATTGTTGTTTGCCTGTAATAGTTTTGATAAGCCCGTACCGTAAAATATATTATCGCCTAAGATTAGGGCTACTTTGTCTTTTCCTATAAATTTTTCTCCTAAAATAAAGGCTTCTGCCAATCCGTTTGGTTGCTCTTGTACTGTGTACTCAAACCTACATCCATATTTTTTCCCATCTCCTAACAAACGTTCAAATAAAGGCAGGTCTTGTGGAGTGGAGATGATTAGAATTTCATTGATCCCTGCCGAGATAAGTGTGGCTATTGGATAATAAATCATGGGTTTGTCAAACACTGGCATTAACTGTTTACTTATTGCTAATGTTAGTGGGTGTAAACGTGTTCCTGATCCTCCTGCTAGTACTATTCCTTTCATGAATTCTTGTATTTAGCTACATACCATTCTATGGTTTTTTCTATACCTGTTTCAAAGTTTTCCTTAGCTTGCCAACCTAATTCATTTTCTATTTTCGTAGCGTCAATTGCATATCTAAAATCATGCCCTGGTCGGTCTTTTACAAAGCTTATTTGGGCTTTGTATGATGCCTCTTTGGGGTATGCTTTATCTAAGATTTCACATATCTTGGTGGCTATATATAGGTTGTTCCGCTCATTTTTGCCTCCAATAGTATAGGTCTCTCCTGATTTCCCTTTTCTGTAAACTAATTCTATTCCTTTACAGTGGTCTAATACGTACAGCCAGTCTCTTATGTTTTGACCATCGCCGTAAATGGGTATGTTTTCTCCTGATATGGCTTTTCTGATGATGGTTGGTATCAGTTTCTCATCGTGCTGCTTTGGTCCGTAATTGTTAGAACAATTGGTGGTTACTACATTCATTCCATAGGTATGAAAATAACTTCTTACCAAAAAGTCGGATGCTGCTTTTGAAGCACTATATGGACTATTGGGTGCATAAGGGGTTTGCTCTGTAAACAAGCCTTCTTTTCCTAAGGTTCCAAATACTTCGTCTGTGGAAATGTGATGAAACCTACACGATTTGAATTGCGCTTTATATTGGTATGGACCTTCCATCCAATTGTTCTTGGCTACATCTAATAGGTTAAATGTTCCGTTGATATTGGTTTGGATAAAAGCATCTGGGTTCTTAATCGAATTATCTACATGTGATTCTGCTGCGAAATGAATCACACCTGTAATGCCATACTTTTTAAACAACGATTCAACAAACACTCGGTCACAGATGTTCCCTTTTTCAAAAAAATATCTTGAATGTGATGCTAGCTCTGATAGGTTGTTTACATCGCCGGCATAAGTCAACGCATCTAAGTTAACAATACTTACATCTTTATGCTTCTCTAAAAAAAACGAAATAAAATTAGACCCGATAAATCCAGCGCCACCCGTTACCAATAAAACCTCTCTCATTAACAACTATTTTTTGTATGTGTCTAAATAGCTGTTTAACTGCCTAAACAAAATAAACAAAATTATTAAAAGAAGTGTTGCTACAGCTCCTAGAGCTGCATAGTTCTTCTCTATTCCCTTTATCTCGTAGCCTATTGGTTGAAAATTAGAAATTACATTCAACACCTCATATTTTTCTGATTTGTCTTTGGCAATATCTTTCAGTTCTTCATTGATTTTTCTATTTGTCTCGAACAACTCTAACTCTTTTGTTGTTCTTTTGGTTCCACCTAAATCAATATTTGTTCCTGTGTTCTGTTTCTTAGACTCTGCTATCATCACCTGCATATAAACTCTTCTTAGAGAATCTAACTGACCTAGGTTTTGGCGTAATAATGAGTCTGTTCTATTTAAGTTTTCGTTGGTAAGATTTTTAACTCTATTAAAAAATTTATTTTCTACAACAGAAGATATAATCACATCATCTAACTTAGAAAAAACATTGTTTTTTGTAGCAATTACATGAATGTTGTGATTCTTGTAATCAAAATCTGTAAACGTACTTTTAAAGACTGTAAAAGAATAACTCTTAACCGTAGTGGTGTCTACAGACAAGATCAAATCATCATAAGACGTTATAATGTCATTCTCATTTTTTACTGGATAAATTTCAAACTTTTTAAGAGATGCCGCTTCTTTTGTAGAAATATTAAATGTTTTTGCCAGCGTTAAGGTATCTTTTTGCTTTACCAAATCATTGTAATAATTTACATTATTATACAGCTGTCTGGCACTCTTAAAGTTCGGTTGCACTAACAAATCTGCACCAAAGGTTGATTCTTTTTTTATTTCAAAAAACCCACCAACAACTCCACCAACAACAACTGCTATTAATAGCTTAACAATGTTTGATTTGATAAATAGTAAAATCAATATCAGGAAGTGAAAAATCCCTTTAAAGATGTTTCCTATAAACTTAAAAAAGTTCGCAAAACCTTTACCGATAATAATAAATAAAGACCCTAGCTCTATTTCTTCTTCATTTTTTGATTCTTTTGTAGACATTTTTTTGATTATTTATTTTTTAAAATATTTGTTCTAGTATTTTTTGTGTAATGGCATAAGTTGGTGTAACTCCAGACATTCCCAATCCTCCAGATGCAAGTGTTGCTCCTGTTTCTAAAGGATTATCTGATGCGTAATACGCATAACGCACTTTTACATTTTCAGAAATGTTTCCTCTTATTTTTGATGCTGCTTGAATTGCTTTTTGGTAATGCGCTCCTTCCATTTCTAAACCAATGACATCCCAAGTTGACTCGTGGAAAAATTTTAAGATGTCTTTGTTTTGTAATGATGTTCCTAAAACAGAAATCATTGCACCATCAAAAACCTGTACCCCAAAACCTTCTAGGTCTTCTTTAGATAACTCATTTTTAAACGGATAATTATCTGCGGTACCTTCAAAAATATGAGAAGAAGGAATCATTATATCTCCTTTACCTCCATCTAAAATACCTGCTTTACCCATAATAGAAACCGACTCAACATTTAAATGTGTTGTTTGCCCATTTGCTTTGTAGGGTTTTAACAATTCATCCATGGTTTCGTAAGCTTGCTCTCCAAAGGCATAATCCATTACAATAATTACTGGTTGCTGGTCTTTAGAGTTCACTTTTGTATAGTTGGTAGCTTCAAAATCAATTTTACTAGTATCAATAATTTGAACATTGATATTGGTTTTAGAAGTGTCTTCTAAATAAATCAATCCGTTTTTAGACGCATAGTTTTTTACCTTTTTTTGAAGTTCTTTACTGTCTTTATTACTCAACAACTCAAACAACTCAAAGTTTTTACTGTTTGCTGCCTCTTTGGGTAGTGCTGCCTTTGCGTAAATAGAGTTCATTACACTGTGCATGTTTGCACTAACTATATGAAGCGGTCTCTCTAACAGATTGTTATTTTGTAAGGTCTCTTTAATATTGTTTGCCCATATTTCTCCATAAATATGCTGTCCAATTTGTTCGTTTAGTACCGAGCTAAATGTTACAACTCTTTTCTGATTATCAATAGTTTCATTAATTGCAAGTTGCCCAAGCCAATAAATCATTTGAAAAAATCTATCTGGATTCTTTTCGGTAGAAAACGCTTTGTAAACGGCTGCAACTTCCTTGTAAGTTCTTCCTAAAATAGTTCCTAAATGTGCAATGGTTACTTCTCTTTCATCCTTAGAAACCTCTTTGTTGTACAATACAATTTCTTTAAGGTTGTTCCATTCTCTTATGCAATCAGCATCGTTATTAATTAACACTCTGTCTTTTATTTTATGCGACTCAATAAACAGAAAGGTTAAATGGGTAAGAATATCGTAAATCTCAGAGCGTCCTCTTGTGATTTCAATATTCATTTGGTCTTTATCTATTCGATAACAGTTTCTTCTTCTTTTGGGCGGAATAATAGGTTTAAAGTGCGATTGCTGATATCCTTCTTCTGCCGTTAAATTGATAAACTGACACTCCTCTATTCCTTCAGGTAGTCTTTCAATAATATAAATAAGTCCGTTAAGCTCAACTTTATCTTCTGCAATAGAGCCATAGATTTCTGGTCTTAATAGTAAGAGTGATTTTCTTAGTGTTGCTCCAGATACACCCATTGGTTTGTAGAATCCTCTGCTAAATAAATGGCGCATTGAAATGTACAATCTTTCAATGGCTCCAGTAGATTCTTGTGCTCTCGTTCTTTCTTTCATATAAATATGTCTTTCTAAACTATGGTGTCAAAGATACTAATTTTATAATCTTACTTACTACCACTAAGCAGTTGGTTGTACTTTGTAGGATTATTTAACACCATTACAGCTTGCAGAATTGTTTTATCGTGTAGAACTTTATGTTGATATACTCCTTCTTCATAAAATTGCTGATTTAAGATGATGTCTTCTAATTGGCTTTTTATCAATTCTTTATTTGCAGACAAAGCTTTAATTTTCTGTTCTTTTAACGTAGTTAAAACTTTATTGTAGTCTTTTTTTACACCTTTTACTTCCGTTTTAGTTAAAGCTAAATATGCTTTTTTAAAGGCTTTTTCTTGTTTACTAACAAATGTGGTGTCTGTTTTTAAAAACTTTTGAAACGTTTTAAAATCTGAATCTGTAAACTGAAATTTTTCTGGGCTTATTTTTTTTTCATTTTTGCTAGTATATTCTAAAGCAAAATTAAAAAGTGCTCTAGATCTTAATAGTGCTTGAGTTGTTGCTGTGGCACTTTCCTTTTCTGTAACTATGTCTGGAATTATCCCTCCGCCATCAAATACTTTTCTACCGTTTTGGGTAGTAAATGTATTGATTCCAGCATCCGAAAACTTAGGAATCTTTCCTGTTTTACTATCTCTATTAGCATAATCTAATTCTTGAATACACCTACCACTTGGTGTATAATATTTAGAAATCGTTACTTTTAATTGTGTACCATAGCTTAAAGGCAAATAACGTTGTACCAAACCTTTTCCAAAAGACCGCTTTCCCATAACCACTGCTCTATCATAATCTTGCAATGCACCCGTTACAATTTCTGAAGCAGAGGCTGATCTACCATTAATTAAAACTACTATCGGAATTTCTAAATCTAAAGGATTATTTCTCGCAGTATAAGTATTGCTCCATTTTTTAACTTTTGCTTTTGTACTTACTATAACTTTTCCTTTTGGTAAGAAAAAATTAGAAATACGGATAGATTCTAATAAAGATCCACCGGGATTAGAACGCAAATCTAAAATCAATTTTTTAACCCCTTGAGATTGAAGATTTTCGAAGGCTTTTTTTACTTCTGATGAAGCTTTGTCGTTAAAACGCGTAAGAACAATATAGCCTATTTCTTTGTCTATTTTTTTAAAAAAAGGCACCGGATTTACTTCTATTTTTTCTCGTTGAATCTTAAACTTTAAGGTTTTTCCTCTTCTGTTTATTTCTACAGAAACCTCGCTATTGGGTACTCCCAGCAATAAGCCAGAAACATCTTCGCTTTCTAATTCTTTAAGTATTTGATTGTCAATTTTTGTAATTACATCACCTGCTTTTAACCCAGCTTTGTCTGCTGCATATCCTTTATATACACTAACAATCAGTGGGTTTTTATTCGAATAATTGATAGATGCACCAATACCTCCATATTCTCCTTCTCTTCTAATTTTAGCAGCTTCTACTTCTTGCTCGTCGTAATAGTTTGTATAAGGATCTAAGTTTTTTAAGGTGTTTTTTATGGCGGTATTCGTTACCTGAGCAGGGTTAATTTCATTTACATAATATTTGTTTAACTCTTTAAACAAGGTAGTGTAAATTTCTATTTGCTTGGCAACTTCAAAAAATTTAGATTGAAAAGAAAATGAAATAAAAGCAATAGCAATAAAAGCTATCACCATTGATTTTTTGTTAAGATATTGTTTCATCTATTTCTCGTTTTTAGTCTTAGAAACAAAAGCTTGTAAAAGCAGTTTCATTTTTACTTCTATTTCTGCATAACTATATTCTTCTTTACCAATGTAAGAAATCATATAAACATAGGGTTTATCAACGGCTTCGTATACAAGTTGTTTTTGCTTTCTATAGGTTTCTCTAAGCAGTCGTTTGATTCGGTTTCTATCAACTGCTTTTTTAAAATTTCTCTTCGGAACAGAAACGCCAACTTGTACTGGGTATTGCGAAAAATGCTCGGCTTGAAGATACACCATTCTTAACGGATAATTCTTCACTGTTTTTCCTTCTTTGTACAAATTGCCAATTAAGGTTTTGCTTTTTAAACGTTCTTGTTTTCCTAAAGTTTGTTTCATTAGTACAAACTTACACAAATTAGGTGTTTTCTTTTGTTAAAAAATTGTTTGGTAACATAAAAATTAGGCTTCCCTCACCTTTACAAATAGTTAATTCAATGGGCAAAAATAAAAAAAGAGCACTTTTATTTTGTTTTATTAAAAAATAATTTTTACTTTTAACCTGCTTAAAAAGAAGTTAATAAAAAAGAAAAATTGCTATTCCCCAAACAAAAATATTCACGATTAAACTTTAGTATTACTATGAAAAAACTATTGCTCTTTTGTAGCATAGCCTTGCTATGTAATGTAGTTTCCTTTGCACAAGGGGACTTTCAACCCAAACTCCCAGATTTTGTACCTCCATCTCCTACGGCTTTTGAGTTAGGGAAGTATGGAGATATACCAGTGAATGAATCTACAGGTATGGCAAATATCAGTGTGCCATTATATACCTATAGCACCCCTAATTTATCTGTGCCTATTAGTTTAAGTTATACCACCTCTGGAGTGAAAGTAGATCAGGTAGCCTCTTGGGTAGGATTAGGCTGGAACTTAAATGCTGGAGGAGCTATCTCTAGAACTGTAAGAGGAATGCCTGATGAAGATGCGCAAGTAAGAGAGTTTATTAGTTATACAACACTTAACGGATTAAAAACATCCAATCCTAGTGCCTACTATACACATATCAATAAGATAGCTAAGAAAGATCATACCGACTATGTACCAGATATCTATAATTACAATATAGGAGGTTATTCTGGCAGCTTCTATTTAGATGCTAATTGGAATGCTGTTTTTATAAAAAAAGAGAGTGAAGTTAAAGTTAATCAGACAGTAAATGGATTTACCATCACAGCTCCTAATGGCGTTGTCTATACATTTGGCACTTATGAAGAGTCTAAACAACAAATGGTTTGTGGAGCAGGAAACCCTGGCCCTTCTTTTTATAAGCCAACATCTTGGCTCTTAACTAAAATAGCGCATCCTTTTGGTGATGAGATTACCTTTACCTATGGTAATTCTTCTAACTATTTCTATACAGCGAGCCTCTCAGAAACCTATAATAAAAATATTAACACGGCCAATAAACCACAAGAAGCAACACTGCCCCCAGAAGGTGTTACTAAATGTGCGAATTATACTTATGTCAAAGGAAAAATCCTTACTCAAATTACCTCTAATAGAAATGTTGGCTCTATAACATTTACCTCTTCTCTAAGTAGAGCAGATATAAACGATTACAGGTTAGATGCAATTACCATCAAAAACCCTAGCAATCAACAAGTAAAACAATTTGCTTTTACTTATACACAAGTGCAAAGCTCTATCAACTATAATGGAGCTTCTACTTTCCCTGGAACAGCAGGAAATGATAAAAAATATCGTCTGTTTTTAGACGATGTTACCGAAAAAGATGCTTTTGGAAGTACCACCAATGGAAAAAAATACAGTTTTGAATATGAGTCTAGAACTACTCTTCCTCGTAGGTTAAGTCTTTCTCAAGATTTGTTAGGTTATTACAACGGTAAAACCAACAATAGCCAATTACCTAATACTCATGGTGGGTCTTATAATATAACCAGAGGTGATCGCTCCTTTGATTTTAATTACGCAAAAAAAGGGATTTTAACTAAGGTTACTTATCCAGCCAAAGGATATACCCTAATTGAGTACGAATCAGGGCCTTCTGCCATTCGAGTTAAAAAAATTAAATCCTTGCCTAAAGCAGGAGGTATCGAAAAAATAGTTCGATACTATTACACCACTAAAGAGAATGCTGTAGCAGGGAATAATACCTCTACACAGGTTCCTATTGGCTCTGATGGCTTTATTGTTACAAAGCAAGCTGTAGTTACCTATTCGTATATCTTTAATGGAACTACTTATTATTCTCATTACTATTTTGATAGAGATGAGTTTACTGCCAATGGAACAGCTCCAATCCGACTTACCAACGCTGATCATTTTTTATATACAACGGTAACTGTAGGTTATGGAGAGAACTTTGAAGGAGGTGGTGTAGAAAAAAAGTTCAGTGCCGCAACAAACACTTCTGCAAGTAATATACACGGTGCATATATTTTAAATGGAGAAAAAACCAATTCAGGACTGCTTAATGGAACACTTACACAAGAGAATCATTTTAAAAAGAGTGGTTCTACTGCTGTACTAGTTAAATCTGTTGATTATACCTATACCAATGCAGCAAATGCCGATGGAAACCTAGACTGTTATATTGGAAATATTGTGTATGAATCTCCTATCGGAAATTCTTCTGATTTTAATGGAAACAGAGGCTATGACGTAGGAAAAATACAAACCATCTCTAAATGGAGGTCTCCTTATCAGGTAATTACCAAACAATACAACGCTAGTGGAACAGTTACCATCACTCAAACCAACTCTTATGGGAGTGGAGTTTCTGCTCTGGCAGGTCTTCCTACAGAAGTCATTACTACAGATAGCAAAGGCAATGCTTTAAAAACACAATATGTTTATCCTGCAAACGGCACAACTTTAAAAAATCAAAACAGATTAGATCCTATAGAAACAAAAAGCCTTAAAGCAAGTACGCTACTC
>JABXHX010000005.1 GCA_013373385.1 Flavobacteriaceae bacterium | reverse complement strand
GGAGAAGCCTCTATGGTTTTCTGTGAATAGGGATTGGTGGTATTCTGATAAGTGGCCGTATTGTAAAAACTATTGGTACTAGTAAGAGCATTGGTTCTAAAAAGTCCATCACTCCCTGTGGTAGTTGGTACATAAGGAAGGTACTCCTTCTCCAACTGTCCTAAGCTATTGTACTCACTATGGGTTATGATGTCTTTTTGTGTTGGACTCTGTCTGATAGCAATAGACTGTTTTACTCTTCCTAATCCATCAAAATAGGTAATGGTCTTTAAATAATCATTATTGGTATTGACATTACTTGGAATACTGGTTACAGCAACCTGAGGTGTTATGTTATACACATAGTTTTCATTACTAAGACTGATAGGCGAAGAACATCCATTGCTGTTGCTACTATTATCATTCGGACACAAATCATTACTATTAGATACAAAATTAGCTGGTTGCCCACATTGTACTACCGAGTCATTCGGATCTCCTTTGCCATCACCATCATAATCTGCATACCAGGTAGTTCCTCCTATAATTCCTAAGGTAACACTCACTGAAGCAGAACCTGCACTCCAAAGTCCTGATGTATTGTTTCTTGCTCTTATATAATAGGTTCCTGTACTAGAAGCTGTATAGTTACCTGTTCCATGATAACTGGTACTGGTACCTGAACTATTGGTGCCTTGCCAATACCAAGTAACTCCCGAAGGAGGATTCCCATTGCTAGTTAAGGTAGCACTCGAACAGTTTTGACTGGCAATGATAGGGGTGTTGGGTGTAGGAGGTGCTACTAAAGCAGATACGGTAACTGCATAGTTCTCTTGCATATAACCTTGATTGGTTTGTGTAGCTTCAAAGGTGATGGTTTGATTCCCTGTGGTGGTCCATACGATGGTCACACTGGTGGTAGACTGACTTTGTATGGTTCCTCCTGTTACTGACCAAAGTGATTGATAAATACTTAAACCAGAAGAAGGTGTGGCGGTATATGTTTTGGTATCGTTTTGATACACGTTATTACTTCCTGAGATGGTAATGGTACCTCCGCCTCCGCCTCCAATTCCTCCTTTTTGAGCGGATAGCTGTTGTACTGAAAACAATACAACCAAACAAGTTACAATGGTGTTGATGATATGCTTTTTCATAGCCAATTAGTTTTTATAGTTGTACTGATTTTTACTTAAGATTTTACCTTCATTGTCTTTGACATACTGAAGTCTTCCAAAACTATCGTAATGATAGTAGGTTATTTTTCCTCTTGGGTCGGTAACAGAGGTGACTCCTATTAAAGGATCGTAAGTAAAAGAGCTCATTTGAGAGTTAGAAAGACTCGAATGGTTTCTAATAGCATTTAATGCTGTACGCAAGCTATTTTCTGTACTGGTATTAGTATCAGCATTAGAAGCAGAAACAGCTGCATTTACTAAAGGCTGTATAGCAGTTAGTTGAGCCTCAGTAAAATTCTCAATCTTAGCAATGGGTTTGGTTTGATTGTAGCCCCAGATATAAGCAATATGAGTACCGTCTTTTTTACTCACTGAAATAGGATTACCCTTGTTATCATACTTGTGAAATACAATACGGTCTTCTAAAGAGTTTGTTCCAAGTAAGGTCTGAATAGTTTTTGGCACTACTACATTGGTAAAAGGCTCATAATAGTTTGTACGTGTTGCTGCTAATAAAGGAATACCTTGATAGCTTTCTGTTTGTACAACTTCTCCTACACGATGTTGTGTTTTGAGTTTTTGAATAGCATTGTATTCGGTTGTTGTGAGGTCATCATGTCCTAAAGAACTAATACTTGTTACATCTTCGGGATAATAATTCTTAGTTTTTAATGTGTACCCATTACTATCAGTAGTGGTAGTTTCAGAGGGCAAGCCAGCTAATCCAGTAGCGTAAGTATGTGTTTTAGTAGTAGTGATAGTTCCTGTACTAAGATATTCTGTAGTTGTAACAGTTCCTAAAGACCTCCATTTAGAAATAACTTGAATCCTGTTAGCATCATATCCTTGTACACCAAGCGATCCGTCTGCGTTATTGATTGAAGATTCGTACATGATATTTCCAGTATACGCATCTAAAGTAGTACTATTCTCTAGATAGCTATAAGTTGTTTTTTTCTGAGTAATTACACTACTTCCATTCTTTTTGAAAGCAGTTTCTTCTAAGAGTGTTCCATTTAAAATACCAGTATTAGATTTTACTCCGTCTAGAATATACTCTCCATGCATATTAGACCCAGTAGTATTGCTTGTTACACTAAACTTCTTTTCAATTCCTCCTCCTTCAAAATTCTCTCCATAACCTACGGTCACAGTATTGTATAAGAATCGATCAGCATTGGTTAAGTATAATGGTGCAGTCCCATTAGAAGAAAACTCTGTTCTATTAAAAGTAAAAGGAGTTGAGTTAAATTCTAAAGTAACAGGCTTAGTGGTTAAATAATTAGCAGAACCAATCGTTGATGGGACTGAGCTCCCAGAACCAGCTACAGCATTTTCTTTGGTTGTGTAATAGTAGCGGACAACTTTTTCTACACCACCTGCCTTAGGCAATGATTTGATTTTTTTAACCCGAATGGCAGAGGGTCCTGATTCATATTCAATCAGTGTATATCCTTTGGTAGGGTACATTACTTTGGTTAAAATGCCTTTGATTGCATAATTGTAATTAAAAGAACGGTCTCCCGTACCACCTGGAACATTTAATCCACCACCATAACCATTTGGTAAAAAGCTTGTGTTTACAGCACCATTATAGTAACCCAATTCATCTTGCGATAAACTCATTCGTTTAGGCAAATTGGTTCTGTCGTTATATTCAAAGCTGTATTTTTTACCATTAGTGGCACTGCCGAAAGCATCTTTCTCAGTAACATCATCTAAAAATAAACGATATGCCTCATTGCTAACTCCTCTAAGTGGAAAATTTACATTTGTATAGTTGATAGTACTTTGTATTTGTGCATAGTTAAAGGCAAATTGCTTTACTTGTACATTTTGATTATTTTTAATCGTAATAGCGTCTAATTTATAATCATTTACATCAGCTCTAGTTAAACTAGAAGCAAAAGAAACAGATCCTACATTTCTATTAGAAGTTATTGCAGTTAACACCTTTCCTTGGACATAGTTATTGTAAGCACATTTTACAACAACTTCAGCTGGTAACTGCTGTCCTTGAGGACCAGATATAGCAGAATTTTTACCATAACTTTGTTCAATACTAGAGTTGTATAAATAATTGGTAGAGTTTCCATAAGTAAAGGTAATTTCGTCTCCTAAAGGATGTGTTATTTTACTTAAAAACCATGAAGTTGTTTTATAAGTAGTAGGACTCGGATTTCCACCACCACAACTTAATCGTTGTTTCGTTTGTTCTGTTATATTAAAAGTATAAACGATACCTTTTGGTGAAGTAATAGTAAAACCAACTAAAAAATTACTACTGTTAATTTTTTCTATTTTTAATTCTGCTTCCTCTCTAATAACAACGGGATTTTTATTTGCATCCAGATAAAAGCTACCTGAAAGACCATCAATACTAAAATTAAAGAGATCAGGAACATAATCATAATTGACCTTGTTGGCTATATTATCAACATGATTATAGAAGAGTGCTCTGGTTGATGCGCTCCCGTTGGATTTCCACCCCATCAAAGTGCTATAACTTATAATATTTCTTGGATGATCTTCGTCTGCTGCTCCTCTTATGGATCTAGTAATTACTCCTCCTGTATTTAAACTCCATCCTAATCCCACCCAAGAGGCTATCTGACTTACCTTAACTCCAGAAGTGGTATAGCTAAGCCCAATGGGAACTGATAAATTGGGAGTACTGTAGGTATATAATGGTACATTGATATTTGCCATTCCTGTGGCTTCATTCACTGGAATGTCTCCGTATTTTCCTAATTCAAAAGCTGTAGGTGACGAAGGAACAAAATCTGGAAGTTTGGGCTGAAAGTCTCCTCCTTGTGCAAAAGAAACCACATTACATAGCAAGGCTATGCTACAAAAGAGCAATAGTTTTTTCATAGTAATAGTAAAATTTAATCGTGAATATTTTTGTTTGGGGAATAGCAATTTTTCTTTTTATTAACTTCTTTTTAAGTGAGTTAAAGTTAAAAATTATTTTTTAATAAACAAATATTTTTTCAAAAAAAGAACCCACCCCAAAAGAAGAGAGGTGGGAAAAATTCAATTGCTGTTTGTTAACCTATAACTATATTATCATCAAAATTACGAACAAGACTCACGCTTCTTAAATTTTTCTTAGAATTTAACAACTAATCTTAAAGTCTGTTAAATGCTGTTAACTAACTGCTAAAATGTCTATATCTATGAAACTTTTTTGTTTTCTAAAGGTCTATTAGATATAACATTTAACTTAAATCACATTTATCATGAAAAATTTAAAAACAATTATTGCAGTAGTAGCATTAAGCTTAGCAACTGTACTTCCAGCAACAGCCAACACAAACATTAAACCAGCTAAGAAAAATTATAAAACCACTTTAAGAACAGAGATTGTAAGCTTGTTAGGGCAACACGAGTACAAATTAAATAAAACATTAGAAGCACAAGTTTCAATAATGCTAAATAATGACAACGAATTAGTTGTACTTGAAGTAGCTTCAAAAGACACATCAATAGCTAATTTTGTAAAATCAAAATTGAATTATAAAAAATTAAAAGCAAAAGGAATTAAAAAAGGAACTATATATAGAATTCCTTTAAAAATGGTTCAGTCTAAATAGTTAGTTTGGTTATAGATTGATTGAAGAGGCTCCTAAGAAATTAGGAGCTTTTTTTATTGCGATAAATTATCTAACAAAGTTCTAATTTTATAAGAATTCCAATTTGCTGATCCTTTTTTATCTACTATAATTTTACCGTTTTTAGAAATAATAAATGTAGCCGGAATTGTAGTGCTCTCTAATTCTTTTGGCATGCTTGTTAGTTGATTATATGTAGGAAAATTATACTGATGCTTCGCATAAAATTTAGCAATAGTTTCCCAATCTTCGTTCGTAATAAATAAAAACACCACTTTACCTTTGTAATCTTTATACAGCTTTTGCATACTAGGCATTTCTGCCATACATGGCGGGCACCAAGTTGCCCAAAAGCTAATAAATACGGGCTTATTTTTTACAGTAGAAAAATTGACATTCTTTGTATTTAAACCTTTAAGCTGCCAATTAATGTTTGTTATTTTTTTCTGATTTTCTACTTTCTCAAATGATGGAGAGAAAGAAATCAATCGAATAAAATACACTTTTGTAGGCGGATAAAGCATCAAACCTAGGATGATAAGAAAGGCAAAATTAGCTAGTTTTTTTTTAGTGAGTTTCATTAGTATAAATATACAAACAATAAGTCGTTATTTGTTGTGCTGCTTACAAAAGAAAAGCGCAACCACTTAGAGGTTGCGCTTCAGATCAAATCAAACCATTAACATAAAAATAGCCGATTAATCTTTTAGATAACATTATCTTTTTACTGTTCCAGTAATTTTTTTATTGGCATAGTTATTAGTTAAGCTTACTGCTGTTGCTGTTGCTTGATTGCTTAATTTAACAGCTAATGGCTTTAACCCAAAAGGAGCTGCTGTATCGTTGGTGGTTGGCTCAATAGAAATAACCACTGTGGCATTCTGTAAGTTGATAGGAAAAGTTACTCCAGAATATCTATTATTAGGATCAGCAATAAAATCTTCTCCTGGAAATGGTGGCACCCCATTCGGACCTTTAAACTCATTGTTATTTGCAGCTCCAAAGAAACTTACATCTGCTTTGTTTGGGTCAGAAAATCTTCCTGTAGAAACTGGCGTAACACCTCCATTAGAGTTAGGCACTACCACCCAACCTTCGTAAATCCAACCACTTGCTAATGTTGGTAAACTGGTAAATCCGCCTTTAGTTGGAGGCAAAGCATCAATAAACCATATTCCGTTTGCATCTGAACCAGTTTTGTCTACAGATGGCGCTTTTAAAAAGAATTTCCCCGTAGCTGTTTCTAAGTTTCCATCACCAGAAAACAAAGCGTCTTTAGTAGATGGTGTTGCAGTATTGTTTGCAAAGTTACCTTTAGAAAAAATCCAACCACTTGGGCTAGCTAAATCTGCTCCAGTTTCAGTTGCTGGTTCAATAGTTAACACATAAGTAGTTGCAGAGTTAACTGCAGAAATATCAATTGCATTACTAGTAAAACTAGTACCTTCTGTATGTGAAAACCTTCCTGTAGATATTTTCTGATTACCTACAATTAGCCAACCTTCATAAATGTAATTGTCTCCTAAATCTGGTAAATTTTGAAAAGATTGTGTAATTCTTTTTTCTGTAATTTCTTCATCTTTGGTACAAGATGTAAAAATGAATCCGATAGCAAGTATTGCTAAAATTGTTGTTTTTTTCATCATAATATTATTTTAATGTTAATGTTATGGCAAATGTAGCGTGAGAGTTTCTCTTGAAATGTAAGCTAGCTTACACTTAGGCACTTTTTTTTAAAATTCTGATTTCTTTTCTGTTAAAACTAATTACATGGGACTCTTTTAGCTCATTCATAATTGAATTTAGTGTAGGTCTTGAAGTACCAATTAATGATGCTATTTCTCTTTGTGTATAGGGATGTTCTATTACCTTATCTCCTGTTTGCTCACAGTTATGACCATATTGCTCACATAATTCATCTAAAAACTCTAGAAATCTAGTCTTAATATCCTTAAAAAGTAGCAGTTGTAATCTACGTTCAAGTTTTTTAAAACGTAGTCCTAAGAATTTATATATTTTTAAACTAAAGTTTTGATTGTCTCTCATTAAACTATGCATTACATCAACGCTTATAGGACAAATAGAAGTTGAATTATCTACAGATTGTGCGAATTCTTTTCTTGTGTTTTCTCCTAAAATGGCTTTTTCTCCAAATAACTCTCCTTTGGTTAAAATAGCATAAATTACTTCATTTCCGTCTTCTGTGTAATAGCCTATCTTAACTTTACCTTTTTCTATCAGGTATACTTTTTTAGCAGTATCAGATTCAAAATACACATAATCGTTTTTTTTGTATGCATCAAACGTGTGACATTTTTTATACTCTTTAAACTTATGTGGGCATAATAAATTAAACGCATTTACATCTTCGAAATACCAAATAGAATTCATAACTAAAGATTTTTAACTATTGAAAAGTCGAATTATGAAAAATATACTTACAAAAAAAGGTTCCAATTATGGAACCTTTTATGTGATTTAAATACAACTTATTAATTAAGCTACATTTTCTTTTTTAATTAAATTCAATGCAGAACCTTCATTATACCAATCAATTTGTCCTTGGTTATATGTATGATTTGCTATTACGGTATCTTTTGACCCATCAGTATGAATTACTTCAATTGTTAAAGGTTTACCTGGAGCGAACTCATGTAAATCTAAAAAGTTAAAGGTATCATCTTCTTGGATTAGATCGTAATCAGCCTCATTAGCAAAGGTTAATCCTAACATTCCTTGTTTCTTCAAGTTTGTTTCATGAATTCTTGCAAAAGACTTCACTAAGACAGCAGCAACTCCTAAATGACGAGGCTCCATTGCGGCATGCTCTCTAGAAGAACCTTCTCCATAATTATGATCACCCACAACAATAGTTCTAATTCCTGCAGCTTTATAGGCTCTTTGTGTTTTAGGCACAGCATCATACTCACCAGTTAACTGACTTTTTACAAAGTTTGTTTTCATGTTAAAAGCATTTACTGCTCCTATTAAACAGTTGTTAGAAATATTATCTAAATGTCCACGGAAACGCAACCAAGGTCCAGCCATAGAAATATGGTCTGTGGTACATTTACCATGTGCTTTTATTAATAATTTTGCACCATTAATTTCATTACCAATTGGCTCAAATGGAGTTAATAACTCTAATCTTTCAGAATTTGGATCTACTACTACTTCTACTTTACTTCCATCTTCTTGAGGTGCTAGATAACCATTATCATCCACTTCAAAACCTTTTGGCGGTAATTCCCATCCTGTTGGTTCATCTAACATGACTTCTTCTCCATTTTCATTAATTAAAGAATCTGTTATAGGATTAAAATCTAATCTACCAGCAATAGCAATAGCAGCAGTTAATTCTGGAGAAGCAACAAAGGCGTGCGTATTAGGATTACCATCAGCACGTTTTGCAAAATTTCTATTAAATGAATGTACTATTGAGTTTTTAGGCGCATTTTTAGGATCTTCATATCTTGCCCACTGACCAATACAAGGTCCACACGCATTCGTAAAAATCTTTGCGTCTAGTTTTTCAAAAACTTCTAAAATTCCATCTCTTTCAGCAGTATAACGTACTTGCTCTGAGCCAGGGTTTATACCAAATTCAGCCTTTGTTTTCAAGCTTTTATCTAATGCTTGTTGTGCAACAGAAGATGCTCTAGATAAATCTTCGTAAGAAGAATTTGTACAAGAACCTATTAATCCCCATTCAACTTTTAATGGCCAATCATTTGCATTCGCTTTTTCTGTCATGCTACCACCAACTTCAGTTGATAGGTCGGGAGTAAAAGGTCCATTTAATAATGGTCCTAATTCAGATAAATTAATTTCAATTACTTGATCAAAATATTGCTCAGGATTTGCATATACTTCAGTATCACCTGTTAAATACTCTTTTATTTCGTTTGCTGCATCTGCAACATCATTTCTATCTGTAGCACGTAAATAACGCTCCATAGACTCGTCATAACCAAAAGTAGAAGTTGTAGCTCCAATTTCAGCTCCCATATTACAAATAGTTCCCTTACCTGTACAAGACATCGCTGTTGCTCCAGGTCCAAAATATTCTACGATAGCTCCAGTACCTCCTTTTGCAGAAACAATTCCAGCTACTTTTAAAATTACATCTTTAGGTGCTGTCCAACCAGACAATTTTCCTGTTAACTTAACACCAATTAATTTAGGAAACTTTAACTCCCAAGGCATTCCCGCCATTACATCTACTGCATCAGCACCACCGACTCCAATAGCAACCATCCCTAATCCTCCAGCATTTACTGTATGAGAATCTGTACCAATCATCATTCCTCCTGGGAAAGCGTAATTTTCTAATACTACTTGGTGAATAATTCCTGCACCTGGTTTCCAGAATCCAATTCCGTATTTATTTGAAACTGATTCTAAGAAATTAAATACTTCATTAGAGTTGTTTAAAGCTGCTTGTAAGTCTTTATCTGCTCCTACTTTTGCTTGAATTAAGTGATCACAATGTACCGTAGTTGGAACTGCTACTTTCTTCTTTCCAGCTTGCATAAATTGCAATAAAGCCATCTGTGCAGTTGCATCTTGACAAGCAATTCTATCTGGAGCAAAATCTACATAATCTTTTCCTCTTTCAAATGCTTTGGTAGGATTACCATCCCAAAGGTGTGTGTATAAAATCTTTTCTGCTAAAGTTAAAGGTTTACCTGTAATTTCTCTAGCTGCATCTACTCTTTCAACTACTTTAGAGTAAACTGATTTGATCATTTCAATATCAAAAGCCATAGGTTGTAATTGTTTAATTTAAGTCTTGCAAAAGTACAATTTTTCAATGAAATTATAAAATAAACAGCAAATTCAAATTATTATTACGTTATCAATAATTAAATTTAACAATTACAACAATACCTTAATTAATAATGAAAAAATAAATAGAAAATTATCATATTGATAAAGTGAATTAAAATAAAGCAGGTCAATAAGCCGAATCCTGTATCTGTAAAACAGACTCTTATCATTTATCTAGTTCTAAAATTACTTTTAGAATCTATCTGCCCACCCCTTGGAATCGAACGAGTAATTCTCAAGCTCCAATATACGTGGCATTGCACCGCATAGAGTTTACCTGGTTTCACTACAGCCTAACTGTACTTGCTTTCTGTTGCACTTGTCCTCAGTTTACACTGGACGGATGTTATCCGCTATGCTACTCTTTGGTGTCCGGACTTTCCTCTTTGTTCTAAATTGATTTCAGTACAAAGCGATAAGATAGACCTGCTAAATTTTGTTTGGCAAAACTACAATTTTATTATAGAATGTGACGCATAAAAAAAACCGCTCATTAAGAGCGATTTTTTAAATGTATTCTTGCTGTTTTAAGAAAACATATCTTTTACTTTCTCAAAAAATGACTTGTCTGATTTATTTGGACTTGGCGCAAAATTACCATCATTGCTCATTTTTTCGAAAAATTGCTTTTGCTCTTTAGTTAATTCTTGTGGTGTCCATACATTTACATGAATTAAAAAATCACCATTCCCATATCGTTCAATACTCGGTAAACCTTTACCTTTTAAGCGTAAAATTTTACCCGATTGTGTACCAGCATCAATCTTTATTTTAACCTTACCTGTTACAGTTTTTACTTCTTTAGTAGTACCTAAAACAGCATCAGAAAAATTGATGTATAAATCGTAGTGAATGTTTGTTCCTTCTCTTTTTAAAGTATCGTGCTGTACTTCTTCAATCAAAACTAGTAAATCTCCTGGAATCGAATTTTTACCAGGTGCTTCGTTTCCTTTTCCTGCTACTTTCAGCTGAACACCTTCTGTAACTCCAGCAGGAATTTGAATAGACACGGTTTCTTCTTTTACAATCAATCCGTTTGCATCAGATCCACTTGGTTTCTTGTCTAAGCTTTGTCCTGCTCCTCCACAAGTATTACAAGTTGTTGCAGTTTGCATTCTTCCTAAAATAGTGTTGGTAACACGTGTTACTTGACCACTACCATTACATGTTGTACAAGTTTTATAGGTAACTCCATCTGCTTGAACCTTTCTACGAACTTTTACTTTCTTTTCAATACCTTTTGCAATTTCTTCTAAAGTTAACTTAACTCTAATACGCATGTTAGAACCTTTAACTCTAGCTTGTCTTTGGCCTCCACCACCAAAACCACCAAAGCCACCACCAAAGGCGCCGCCAAAAATATCTCCAAACTGGCTAAAGATATCTTCCATATTCATTCCGCCACCACCAAAGCCACCTTGACCGCCTTCAAAAGCTGCATGACCATATTGATCGTAGCGTGCTTTTTTATTCTCATCACTTAAAACTTCATAGGCTTCTGCTGCTTCTTTAAATTTTGCTTCTGCTCCTGCATCATCTGGATTTTTATCTGGATGATATTTGATTGCCATTTTTCGATACGCTTTTTTTATCTCTGAAGCTGAAGCTGATTTGCTGATGCCTAGTATTTCGTAATAATCTCTTTTTGCCATATTATTTCAATTATCATTTATCAATTTTCAATTTTGTTTCTTAATTGAAAATTGTACATTGATTTACTGTCCTATAACTACTTTTGGGTAGCGTATAATTTTATCCCCTAACTTATATCCTTTTTCTACACAATCTATTACTTTTCCTTTCAACTTAGCTGTTGGAGCAGGAATTTGCGTAATTGCTTCGTGCAGATCAGCATCAAAGACATCACCTGCTTTTACTTTTAGTAATGATAAACCTTTTTGTTCTAATGATTTTTTTAGTTTATCATTAATTAGCTGCATACCCTTTAGCAATTCTTTGTCTTTCGCTTTTTTTATTTCTGCCAAACCTCTGTCAAAATCGTCTAAAATTGGCAGTAATGTTGTCATTAGTTCTTGATTTGCTGTTTTAAACAATTCTATTCGCTCTTTTGTGGTACGCTTTTTATAGTTTTCAAATTCAGCAAACAAACGTAAGTACTTATCTTTTTCTGCTTGGATCAATTCTTCTGCCGATGGCTCTTCTTTTTTAACTTCTTGATTTTCTACCACTTGTGGTTCTGTTGCTGTGTTTTTTATTTCTTCTTCCTGTATCTTTTCTTCTTTACTCATTTTTATGCATGTTAAATTGTACACAATTTATTGGCAATAATGTTGCCAATAAAAAAATAGTGTCAAGATGACACTATTTTTATTTTTTAAAATACTATTTTTTAATCTACCAGAGCTTTGGCATCTAACTTCCATTCTTTTTTAATTGGAATGCTTAAATAACTTAAAATTGTAGGAACTACAGCTGTTTGTGGTACTGAATTACTTTCTAACTCTTTTATAGAGTTCATTTTTTTGTTATTATCTACGCTATTGAATAGTGCATTTCCTTTTTTATTGATTCCAATAAAAATAGTTTTTTCATGAACCGTTTGATTTCCATGATGCAAGCCTTTTTTATCTCTACCGTGGTCGGTTACCAACATAACAAGCCAATCTTCGTTAAATTCTTTTTCTCTTTGTTGTACCACCTGTAACAACTGCCCTATTTGATTATCAACTTTTAGTATGGCTTTTTTGTATTTATCTCCAAATCCGTATGCATGACCTGCATGATCTATATCGTCTAAATGAATAAATGTAAAATCTGGGCCAACAGTTTTGATATGATTTACAGTAGCTTCTGTAGATATTTTATCATTACCGCCTTGAGTAGAGAAATTTACTTTGTAGATATCTTTATACAACAAGAGATTGATGTTTTTCCAAGTAGAAAAAGACGCAGTTGTCAATTTTGGATTTCCTTCTTTTATATAGCGAAAAATACTTTTAGCTGCACTAACCTGACTAGCAGAATTGCTGGTGATTTTATGTGTATCTGTCCAAACCCCTGTTAAAATAGTTACCCAACTTGGGCCACTAGAAGTTACTTGCTGTGATTTTGTTTTAAAAATTCCACCGTTATAACCTCTTTTAATTGTAAATGTATCAAAGTTTGGTGTGTTAGCTTTGCTAATTTGTTCAAATTGCAAACCATCAATACCAATCAATAATACTTTTTTCTGCTGAGCGTACACAAAAGGTGTTAAACCTAAAAAAAATAACAATATTAAGCGTTTCATAGTTTAATATTTGTTAGTTGTTTATACGTTCTATTTTTGCTCCGATTGATTTTAAACGTGCTTCAATATTTTCATATCCTCTATCAATCTGCTCAATATTATCAATAATACTCGTTCCTTTAGCCGAAAGTGCAGCAATAAGTAAAGATATTCCTGCTCTAATATCTGGCGATGTCATTTTGGTTGCTTTTAATTGCGATTTATGATCGTGACCAATAACAACTGCTCTATGAGGGTCTGATAAAATTACCTTAGCTCCCATATCAATCAACTTATCTACAAAGAACAAACGGCTTTCAAACATTTTTTGATGTATTAATACTGTACCTCTTGCTTGAGTTGCTACCACTAAAACGATGCTTAATAAATCTGGTGTAAATCCTGGCCAAGGAGCATCTGAAACTGTTAGCACTGAGCCATCTATATAATTTTGTATTTCGTAAGAGTCTTGTGATGGAATGTATATATCATCTCCTTTACGCTCTAATTTAATCCCGAGTTTTCTAAAAACATTTGGAATTTGCCCAAGGTCTTTCCAACTAACATCTTTAATGGTAATTTCTGATTGCGTCATTACTGCAACACCAATCCAACTACCAATCTCTATCATATCTGGCAAGATTCTGTGTCTACATCCTTTTAAATCTTCAACTCCTTCAATTTTTAAAAGGTTAGAACCTACACCAGAAATTTTAGCACCCATTAAATTCAACATTTTACATAACTGTTGAATATAAGGTTCGCATGCAGCATTGTAGATTGTAGTTGTGCCCTTTGCTAAGACAGCAGCCATGATAATATTTGCCGTACCAGTCACCGATGCTTCGTCTAATAACATTTCTGTACCATACAACTCATCTGCTTCTACTCCGTAAAAATATTCTTCTCTATTGTATCTAAACTTAGCCCCTAATCTAATAAAGCCTTCAAAGTGCGTATCTAATCTTCTACGACCAATTTTATCGCCCCCAGGTCTTGGTATGTAGCCTTTACCAAAACGAGCTAATAATGGCCCCACAATCATAATTGAACCTCTTAAAGAGCTTCCATCTCTTTTAAAATTGGGAGATTCTAAATAGGCTAAATTAATTTCATCTGCTTTAAAGCTATACGAATTTGTCCCTAACTTTTGGGTTTTTACACCTAACTCACCTAAAATGAAAATTAATTTGTTAACATCAATAATATCTGGAATATTTTCAACAATAACAGTTTCTGGAGTAAGTAAGGTAGCACAAATAATTTGCAATGCTTCATTTTTTGCTCCTTGCGGAGTGATAGAACCAGTTAATCTGTGACCTCCTTCTATTTTAAATGACGACATATTCTTTTACTTTCTTCTATTATTGTTGCTTCTATTTTTATTCTTTTGATTTTTACCCTGTTGGGTATTTCTTTTTTTCAACAAACTCTTACTTTCTGACAGTACTTCTTCAGAATTTCTTAAATCTATTTTTGTCTCTGAAAGTTCATATAAATGATTAAAAATAATCGCATCATCAACGGTATCTTTATTCCAGTTTAAATAGCACTTTTTCATATGATTGGCAATTGTATAGACGAGTGCTTCTTTTTCTTCTCCATCATCCCATGTAAGTGCTACATCTATCATGGTTTGAATATTATTACCGTAATAGCGATACCTAGATGCTGACTTTGGATAAGGTAACGATTCTGGCTTTTCTTGTAGCTCTTCTTTTGAAGGTTTTTCGTAAGGCGAATCTACGTCTAAATTAAATTTAGACATGATAAATAATTGATCCCACAATTTGTGCTTAAAATCTGGCACATCTCTTAAATGTGGTTGTAAATTACCCATTACATCTACTATGGCTTTTGCCATTGTATTACGCTCTTCTTTATTTTCTAAAGCTACACAGTGGTCTACTAATTTTTGTATATGTCTGCCGTATTCTGGTATAATCATTAACGGTCTTTCTGAGTTGTATTCTAAATCAAAATTCATTCTTAAATTTATTGAAGTATATCGCTAAAACGCTTTTTATATCTTTTTGTTTTGGCAAGTGTTTAATGCTTGCAAATTAGGTATTTATTTTTAGTAATAAAAATTTAAAAGAAGTAGTTTTTACCCAATTACTGTAAGCTTTGCAAATTGCAATAGGAGTTTCTTTTTACCAACAGTTCCAAACTTTATTTCTGCTTTTTTATTGGGACCGTTACCTTCTAAACTCAATACTTCTCCTGTACCAAATCTGTTATGTTCAACAATGGTACCAACTGTAATTTTAGCATCAAATAAATTTGTTTTATTTGATGGCATTGGTGTTATTTTTTTTAAACTTTTAGACGAAATTAAAGTCTTCTCTTTCTTTTCTTTAAACTCCTTTCTTTTACGCTGAATAGGTTTTTGAAAGCGTATTTTCTTTGGAGTTTCATCAAATAAACTTGCATCTACAAATCTATTTACACTTGGTTGCGGAGATTTTGGAGTTAAATATTCTAAGTATTTATCGTCTATTTCTTCTAAAAACCGACTTGGTTCTGCATCTGTTAACTTACCCCAGCGATAACGCGTTTGTGCATAACTTAAATATGCTTGACTTTCTGCTCTTGTTAACGCAACATAAAACAACCTACGCTCTTCTTCTAATTCACTTCGAGTATTCATACTCATTCCTGAAGGAAATAGATTTTCTTCTAAACCAACAATGTATACGTATGGAAACTCTAATCCTTTTGCTAAGTGAATTGTCATTAAAGAAACTCTAGGTGTATCATCTTTCTTATCTGAGTCAAAATCTGTTGCCAAAGCTACATCTTCTAAAAATGAAGTTAAAGATGCATCTTCTCCTTGTTCAATTTTATCTGTAATAAAATCTTTAATTCCGTTTAATAATTCTTGAACATTTTCTACTTTACTAACTGCTTCTGGTGTTCCGTCCTTTTCAAGTTCTTTAATTAACCGAACTTGTTTTACTACTACATCTGCAATTTCAAAAGCATTTTTTGATTGTGATTCTATTTTAAGCCTCAACATCATATTCACAAAATCTTGCAGTTTATTTTTAGTTCCTGCATTGATTTTAATATCAACTTTATCTAAGTTTTGTAAGACTTCAAATATTGACTTTTTATAGTGATTAGCTGCAACGGTTAATCTATCAACTGTAGTTTGTCCAATTCCTCTCGCTGGATAATTTATTACACGCTTTAAAGCTTCTTCATCGTTTGAATTGATTAGTAACCTTAAATATGAAAGCAGGTCTTTTATTTCTTTACGCTGATAAAATGAAATACCTCCGTATATTTTATACTTAATATCCTTTTTACGTAAAGCATCTTCTATAGCTCTAGACTGAGCATTTGTTCTATACAACACAGCAAAAACATCATTTTGTAATTGCTTGTTCATTTTATTATCAAAAATCGATTGTGCTACAAACCTTCCTTCTTCTCCATCAGAAATAGTTCGCATTACTTTTATCTGCTCTCCTTGATCATTAGATGTCCAAACTTCTTTATCTAAACGCGTTTTATTTTTTTCGATAACCGAGTTGGCTGCTTGTACAATATTCTTTGTAGAACGGTAATTCTGCTCTAATTTAAAGGTTGCAACATCTGGATAATCTTTTTGAAAATTCAGAATATTATTAATATTAGCACCTCGAAAACTATAAATACTTTGTGAATCATCTCCAACTACACAAATATTCTGAAAACGATCAGCTAAAGCTCTAACTATTAAATATTGCGAATGGTTGGTATCTTGATACTCATCTACCATGATATATCTAAAGCGGTCTTGGTATTTTGCCAATACATCTGGAAAACGCGCTAACAACTCATTGGTTCTTAATAACAAATCATCAAAATCCATTGCACCAGATTTAAAGCATCTTGTCACATATTCTCTGTAGATATCTCCAACTTTTGGTCTGCTAGCCATTAAATCTGCTTCAATCAAATCTGAATTGTTAAAGTAAGCATTTACGGTAATTAAACTATTTTTTAAAGATGATATTCTGCTGAGAATTTGTTTTGGTTTATATCGATCTTTATCTAACTGCATTTCTTTAATGATTGCGGTTATTAGACGAACAGAATCTTGTGTGTCGTAAATGGTAAAATTAGATGGAAAGCCAAGTTTATCTGCTTCTGAACGTAAAATTCGTGCAAAAACCGAGTGAAAAGTTCCCATCCATAAATTTTTAGATTCACTAGCACCAACCACACTTGCAATTCGTTCTTTCATTTCTCTTGCAGCCTTGTTGGTAAACGTTAACGAAAGAATGTTAAAAGCATCTACGCCTTCTTTCATTAAATGTGCAATTCTATAAGTAAGCACACGAGTTTTACCTGAACCAGCTCCAGCAATGATAATCATTGGTCCATCTTTTTGTAAAACAGCCGCTTTTTGTGCAGGGTTTAAAGAATCTAAATAGTTTGACAATGTATACTTTTTAAGAAGCTCAAAAATACAATGCCATATTGACTATTACAATAAAAGTTATTGACATTTTAATGATAAGAATTATTTAGGCTTGTAACCCGATATTTACATTATTCGTCTTAAAACCCGATATTTGCATTATTCGGTTTAAAACCCGATATTTGTACTTATCTGTAAGATTGAAAGTAATTTTCGCACATAAAGCCTACAAACATATGACAAGTATAATTACAGGAGACATTATCAATTCAAGAAAAGCCAACAACCAAGAATGGTTAGACGATTTGAAAGAAATTTTCAATAATTTGTATGCTGCAGAAATTTATAGAGGAGATAGTTTTCAAGTAGAAATACCAACTGTAAAAGAAGCGCTATTTACAGCTATTAAAATTAAATCGTATATAAAGAAACATAAAGAAATAGATGTTAGAATGGCTATTGGTATTGGAAAAAAAGGATTTAGCGCTGATACTGTTGGCGAATCTAACGGAGAAGCTTTTGTAAACTCTGGTAAAGCATTTGATAACTTAAAAAAACAAAACTTACTTATAAAATCTCCTTGGAAAGAATTTGACGAAGAAATAAACATTGCTGTCGGATTGGCATTATTAGTAATGGATAATTGGACTCCGAATTCAGCAGAATTTGTTAAAGCATCGTTAAACAATTTAACAGCTACACAGAAAGAAGTTGCAGAATTATTAAATATATCGCAAAGCAGTGCTAGTGAACGAAGAAAAAGAGCTGGATTGGAAGAAATTTTAAAATTAGAAAAAAGATACAGAAAGCTAATCACTCAAAAATTAACTACATGATTTTATTTTTAAAACTATTGTTAGCTCATTTGGTGGGAGATTTTTTATTGCAACCTAAAAAATGGGTAAAAGAAAAAGAAAAAAAGAAGCTAGCTTCTTCTAAATTATACTTACACATACTGGTTCACGCTTTAATACTTTTACTAATTCTAGAATTTGAAAAAAACTATTTAATAGGAATTACAAGCATTGTTATGTCTCATTTTTTAATAGATGTAGTTAAATTATACGCGCAACAAAACAAAACGAAAAGCTACTGGTTTTTTATAGACCAACTACTACACTTAAGTGCAATCTTTTTAGTTACAGTGTATTATATGGGTACCGATTTTTATACCTTCCCTTTTTCAACAAAAGAAATACTACTTTTAGCAATAACATTACTTTTAATAACAAATGTAGCCTCTATCATTATCAAAACATTAATTGATAAATGGAATCCAGAAAATAAAAAAGAGCAAGATGATTCTTTAGCTAAAGCTGGTAGGTTCATAGGAATTTTAGAACGTATTTTTGTATTTGCCTTTGTAGTCACTAACCATTGGGAAGCCATCGGTTTTTTAATTGCTGCAAAATCTGTTTTTCGCTTTGGTGATTTAACATCATCAAAAGACAGAAAACTAACTGAATATATTTTAATAGGAACTTTATTGAGCTTTGGGTTTGCAATTTTAACAGGAATAGTATATTCGCAACTCAAACAATTAATTTAGATATGACGGAAGGTGGAATTACAGAATTGTTAGCACTATCATTGCCTACAATTATTATGGCAATAGTAGCTTATTACTTTTTTAATTTACATACAAAGAACACTAACAATCAACGTAAATTTGAAGCTTTTACTCAACGAAAAAAAGATGCTTTACCAATAAAGCTCCAAGCTTATGAACGTATGTTACTGTTTTGTGAGCGAATAAACCCAATAAAATTGGTAGTAAGAATTAAGCCAATAGGCGAATCAACAGAAGATTATTTACAATTGCTTATAAAAAATGTTGAACAAGAGTTTGAACACAATACAGTGCAACAAATCTATATTACTGATGATTGCTGGAATTTAATTATTACTGCTAAAACAGCAAGTATCAATAAACTAAAAACTATAGCAAATCAAAGCTTAAATACACAAGCATTTAGAGAAAAAATACTTAACGTATATCAGCATGAATCTCCTGCCACAGACACAGCCATTGCTTTTATAAAAAGCGAGGTGAAAAAACTCATTTAAAAAAGCAAAAGCCCTCAAAAATTTGAGGGCTTTCTATTGCAATTAATAATGGGGGGCTTAGAATTGCAATTTAACTCCAATTCTTACATTTCTTCCTCTGGTATTATAACCAATAGTTTCTTCATAATCTTCATTTAGTAAATTAGAAACTGTACCAAATACAGTTACTATCCTATTTTTAAATGTATAGTTTGCATTGATATCTATTAATTGATAGGAAGGTAAATTTAACATTACCGTAGAAAAAGTAGCGATGTTATAATAGCTTCCTGTTCTTTCTCCAACGTTCTTATAATCCAAAGAAAAAGTAGTATTCTTAAATGGTCTATACAGAAACTGAGCTGTTGCTTTATTTTTAGGTAAATAATTTACTTCTGTAGATTTATCTGTATACGTATATCCTAAGTTGATATCAAGCATCGCTAATGGCGTAAGTCTAAACAATGTTTCTACTCCTTTTGCATTAATTGTTGTAGCTACATTGCCGTATTTACCCCACGGAGCAACATTTAAGCTATTAAAAATAATGGCACTGTCTTCTACTCTATTAAAATAGACAATACTAAAGTCTAACCATTGCTTATAAGTCGATTCAAGACCAAACTCTAATGTTTTGTTTGTTTCTGGGTTTAAACTTGTATTTCCGTACACCGAAAATAACTGGTATAAACTAGGAGCGATAAATGCTGTACTATAAGAGGTTAATAATTTTAAAGAAGCATTTTTTGTATTGTATAAATTATAAGATGGATTAATGTGATAGACTAAATGATTTCCATAGTTACTATGTTTATTTAACCTTGCTCCTGTACTAAAATTAAGTCCATAACTAGCCGAATATACACCCGTAACATAAATATCTAATGAATTAAAGTTAGCAACATCTTTATTGATATTACCCCAAGCAGAAGTAGTTTGATTGTAGTGCTTCTGGTAGTTAGCTCCTGTAATTAGCTGAAATCTTTTGCTTAGATCCCATTTATTTACAAGTTCAAAATTTGTTGATTTTCCCTCGTAAGTATTTCCAAAAATAACTCTGTTAACTTTATTTACAGAAGCAATAGCATATGCATTACCTGCACTGTAATTAAATGATGGTTTAACTCCAAATCTTACTTGGTTTTGTGTTTCTATATTGGTTTTAGAATCGCTATAAGCACCAGCATCAAAGCTATATTCAAGGTTGTCAATGTTAGCAAATGATTCAATCGCAAAATTGCTAGTTGTTTTATAACTTAACTTAAACATCCCTCTTTCACTATAAAATGGGTTTGTAGAAAAACCTTGATTTGTTTTACTTTTAGCTGCTGATAATCCGTCAGATTTCATCAAGTCTATTGAAGCTATAAAACTAATACTATTTGCAGAACCGTTTATACTCGCATTAAGGTTTTGCTCATTAATACCACTTGCAGAAGTAGTTGCACTATTATTAGTACCGAAACTTGTTTCTATAGCTCCGCCAATCTTATTTTTAGCAGCTTTTTTCAAGGTAATATTAATTACTCCTGTTGCGGCTCCTGCTCCATATAAGGTGCTTGAGGCACCTTTTAAAATTTCTATAGATTCAATTTGATTTAAAGACAACAAGCGTAAATCGTATTCTAAACTAATTCCTGTTGGGTCAACTAAAGGCACTCCATCAATCAATACCAATACTTGCCTATTTCTTCCACCTCTAATATAAGTTCCTTTCACTTCACCTAAAGCCGAATTGGTTCCTTTAATTTCAATACCTGGAATGTTGTTTAAGACTTCTAATACTGTTTTACCTGCATTGTTTTGGATGTCTTCTTGTGTTATTTTAAAAATAACTTTCCCTACCTTTTCTTTTTTTAGCTTAAATTTTGTTGCAGAAATTACAACTTCATCTAGTTGAATTTCCTTTACTATGGTTGTTTGTGCAATCACTGCTGAGCAGACAAAAAAACATGCCAATAACCCAGCAATACTTGATTTTTTGTTCATTACCGTTGATTTAATTTAATAATAAATCAGGAAAATTTTGTACAGTTTACAGTACCAAACTTTTATCCCGAAAGTTTTTACTTTTTTGAAATTTGGCAGGTCTCCTGGCTTGTTTTTATGTTATTATACCTTCCCAGTAAATACCAGTGGTAAAAGAATAAATAACATCCTTAATAGGTACCGAAACTAATTCGGTATAAACTTACAGTTGCGGGAACAGCCTAGGAATTGAAAAATTAAATTTTTTCTCACCTAATTCCCTTTTAATTTACCTACTCTAATGAATAGATAAAACCAACATTCACGGCAAATGTAGTCGAATTATTTTGATTAAGAAACAGAAATCAAATCATTTTTTGTAATCTTGTACGCATAAAATTCTTGGACATGAAACCTTTTTTAAAGCTTCTTTTTATTGCATTAATTCTCTCTGGGTGCAAAGAAAAAAAAGAAACTCCAATTAACAAAGAAAACATTAATCAAAAAGTTGAGATAAAGTATGCTAAAGGTTTTGAAATTCAGTATTTTAACAAATCTAAAAAACTAATAATAAAATTCCCTTACTTAAATGCAAAAAAGCAATTTGAATATATAATAACCACCCATGAAGATAGCGGTAAAATGTATCCAAAGGGAACCTTAATAAAAGCCCCTATAAATAAAATTGTTGTTACTTCTACAACGCATATTCCCATGTTAGAATTGTTAGGCGTAGAATCTACACTAATTGGCTTTCCGCACACCAAATATATTTCTTCAGAAAAAACAAGAAAACGTGTTGAGGCAAACCTTGTAAAAGAAATTGGAGTTAAAGCAGCTTTAAATACCGAAATTTTAGTCGATTTAAAACCAGATGCTATTGTTGGATTTAGCATGTCTAAAACTAACAAATCATTAAATATGGTTGAGAAATTAGGAATTCCAGTCATTTTAAATGGAGATTGGCTTGAAGAAACTCCGCTTGGCAGAGCCGAATGGATAAAATTTTTTGGAGTGCTTTACAATAAAGAAAAAGAGGCTGATAGCATTTTTAAAGTAATTGAACGCAACTATGTAGAAGCTAAAACTATTGCTAGTAAAGCCACCAATAAACCAAGTATTTTATCAGGTGCTATTATGAGCAAAGATATCTGGAACTTGCCTGCCGGAGAAAGCTTCGTTGCTCAATTTTTAAAAGATGCAAATACCAATTATTTATGGAAAGACACCAAAGGAAAAGGGAGCTTATCTTTAAGTTTTGAAAGTATTATTGATAAAGGAAAAGTTGCAGATTTTTGGATTGCTCCAGGTTATTTTTCTTCTAAACAACAAATGCTTATCAACAATAAAAACTACGCTTCATTTACTGCTTTTAAAAAAGACCAAATTTACACCTTTGCCAATAAAAAAGGAAAAACAGGTGGTGTCATTTATTTTGAATTGGGACCAGCAAGACCAGACTTGGTTTTGAAAGATATTATTAAAATTACGCACCCAGAATTGTTAAAAGCCTACACACCTACTTTCTTTGAAAAAATGAATTAAGCATTATATATCTTACGCAAAGGTATTGGCATATCAATGTTTTCAGCAATAAATCGTTTGTGTACTGCTTCTTTTAAAGCGCATTTAATTTTAAATTCTTCAAAAGGATTGTTTATCCAAACATAGGCTCTAATATGAATGTAGCTTTCAAAAACATCAATAACCCTTACCTCTATTTGGTTTGTCGTTGTTAATACTTCTGTTGGAGTCCTAAAATCTATCACTCCATCAAGTTTTAAGGCTTCTTCTTCAATAATTTTTTTAGCCAAATCAATATCAGCAAACAAGCCTAATTTAAAATTGTTAAAACTTAAAATGTGTGAATCTTCTATCGTATGATTTAATACAGATTCTGTACTTATAATAGAGTTTGGTATAATTAATCGTTTGTTTTCAAAATTATTAATTACTGTATGGCGTAATGTAATATCTTCTACAATACCAATTCTATTATCATCTAACTTGATATAATCTCCTACTCTAAAGGGTTTAAAAATGACAATAAATGCCCCAGCAATTAAATTTGAAATTGCTGCCTGTGCTGCAAAACCAATAATTGCTGCTAAAATTCCTGCTCCAGAAAATATAAATGTTGCTTTACTTTTAAAGGCTGGTACGGTAATAATGATATAGATAAATGCAAATAAACCTACAAAAAACTTGATTGAGTTTTTTAAAAACTGAATACTAGTTTTTTTATATTTCTCTGATTTTGAATTTCTTAAATATGCAACTATTACAAATCGCAATAACCTAGAAAATAGCCAAGATATTACAAATACAACTAGCACATATATAGCTATCTTCCAAGAAGCATCTAATTTTGTAATCTCATTTACTATTTTCATGATCTTTATAAATGATTAATGGTAGGTTAAAAAAGAGAGGTTTGGCTATCATCATCTTTTGCTTTTTTCTTTTCTATCGTTTTTTGCAATGCTATTTTTGCTTTTTCTTCACTACTTAACGTTGGTTTTTTTTCTGATTTTTCATGTTCTAAATTTGTAATTTCTAAAGGCAATGTATCATTACTTAACACCTCTTCTTCAACCACATCAATTTCTTCTGAAGCCAATGCTTTTGGTTCTTCAAAAGGCAAAGGTTCTAGTAAGTTAACTTGTTTTACTTTTTCTTTGGTCAGTTGATTTCCTTGTGCTTTGATTCCTTTTATAGCGATAAACTCTTCAAAGTTTACTTCGATAGTATCAAGGCTACGTTTAGAAAAAACCACTTCTGCTAATGGGCGATAATCTGTTGCTATAATTTCTAATTGTGATTTTGGATGTTCAGAAATAAAAACTTCTTCCTTATCTACAGCTTCTATCAAGAAACGTTTTACGTAGTAAATCTCTTTTTCTCCATCAAAATAAATTGCCGATAAAGGTTTTTTAGGGTTCCACTTCTCTAAGACAATCATATCGTCTTCAAATCTACTTGCCAAATTTGGTGTTACTGCTTTTACTTTTCCAGATTGATGCGCAATTAACAACTTATCTTCTGCTTTAAACTCTCCTAAAAGCTCACCTCTACCATCAACGTTTAAACGCTGAACTGTATCATCAAACCAAATTTTTCTAGGTTTTAAGGTTGATACGCCTGCCGTCTTAAACTCAACCCTTTTAATAGAATATTTGGTAATTGTGTTCCCTCTTACGCCCCTACCTTTGATGGCTAAGTCAGCAAAATCAATATCCCATTTCAATTTTTTAACACTTCCAACAGCTCTTAAATTAATGGTTACAACCTCTGCCTCTCCATTTGGATTCGCAGAAAAATACAAAACCTTAGAACCTTTACTGCCGTTTGTTAAATCGTATTCTTTATCTCTTGTAACACCGGTAACGGTAAAGCGTTTCATGTAACTTGGTCCTTTAGCACCATCTCTATACATCATGTTATACACAGTGCGTTTATCTTTCTTCTTAAAAACTGCCAGATGGATGATATCTTTACCAACAAAGGTTTTATTAGCTACTTTGGTAACCATCATTTTACCATCTGCTCTAAACACAATAATGTCGTCTATATCTGCACAATCCGTCACATATTCATCTTTACGCAACGATGTTCCTATAAAGCCTTCTTCTCTATTTACGTATAGTTTTGTATTTCTAATAACAACTTTGGTTGCAACAATGTCATCAAAAATTTTGATTTCTGTTTTACGCTCTTTTCCTTTTCCGTAAGTAGCCTTTAAACGCTTAAAATAATCAATTGCAAAGTCGATTAAATGCGCTAAATGATTTTTTACTTCCGCTATTTTCTCTTCAAGACTTTCTATATGTTGTTTTGCTTTATCAATATCGAACTTTGAGATTTTTTTAATTCTTATTTCTGTAAGCTTCACAATATCTTCTTCTACAACTGGTCTTTTTAAGTGTTTGGTATACGGCTGCAAACCTTTGTCTATAGCTTCAATTACACCTTCCCAAGTTTCTTCTTCTTCAATATCTCTATAAATTCTGTTTTCTATAAAAATACGCTCTAAAGAGGCAAAGTGCCATTGTTCTTCAAGCTCATTTAACTGAATTTCTAATTCTCTTTTTAGCAAATGAACCGTATAATCTGTCGATTTCCTTAGTACTTCACTAACCCCAATAAATACAGGCTTGTTTTCTTCAATAACACAACACAAAGGAGAAACAGATGTTTCGCAACTCGTAAAAGCATACAGTGCATCAATGGTTTTATCTGGAGAAATTCCTCCTGGCAAATGCACTAAAATTTCTACATTAGCTGCTGTATTATCTTCTATCTTTTTAATCTTTATTTTTCCTTTTTCATTTGCTTTAATAATACTATCAATAAGTGTTGAGGTTGTAGTAGCAAATGGTATTTCAGTAATCACCAAGGTTTTTTTGTCTAATTGAGAAATTTTAGCTCTGACCCTAACTTTACCTCCACGTTTCCCATCATTGTAATTGGTGAAATCTGCAATACCTCCAGTTAAAAAATCTGGAACAATTTTAAAACTTCGCCCTTTAAGATGTTTGATAGATGCATCTATGAGTTCATTAAAATTATGTGGCAATATCTTTGTAGAAAGTCCTACCGCAATTCCTTCGCCACCTTGCGCTAACAACAACGGAAACTTAACCGGAAGATTTACGGGTTCTTTTTTACGTCCGTCATAAGACGCTTGCCATTCTGTAGTTTTAGGATTAAACACAACATCTAACGCAAATTTAGAAAGTCTTGCCTCTATATATCTCGATGCTGCAGCACGGTCTCCAGTTAAAGTGTTTCCCCAGTTTCCTTGCATATCAATCAGCAATTCTTTTTGTCCCATTTGCACCATCGCATCTGCAATAGATGCATCTCCATGCGGGTGATATTGCATGGTATGCCCAACAATGTTTGCTACTTTATTGTAGCGTCCATCGTCTAAATCTTTCATAGAATGCATAATACGACGTTGTACCGGCTTAAAACCATCGTCAATTGCAGGCACAGCTCTTTCTAAAATTACATACGAGGCGTAATCTAAAAACCACTCTTTGTACATACCTGTAACTTTGGTAATGGTTTCTACCGAATCGGTTTGATGATTTATAGCATCGTTTTCGTGTTCATTAATTTCTTCACTCATACTTCTTCTTCAATTAAATCTAATTCAACTTTTAAGTTTTCGATGATAAATTTTTGACGATCTGGTGTATTTTTACCCATATAAAAAGACAGCATTTCTTCAACAGACATTTCTTTGTCTAACATTACTGGATCTAAACGAATATCATTTCCAATAAAATGCACAAACTCGTTTGGAGAGATTTCTCCCAATCCTTTGAATCGTGTAATTTCTGGTTTTCCTTTTAATTTATTAATGGCATCCTGTTTTTCTTCTTCTGAATAACAATAAATGGTTTCTTTTTTATTACGAACTCTAAATAGAGGCGTTTCTAAAATATACAAATGTCCTTCTTTAATTACCTCTGGAAAGAATTGTAAAAAGAAGGTAATTAACAATAAACGAATATGCATTCCGTCTACATCGGCATCTGTTGCAATTACTATGTTATTGTAACGTAAATCATCTAAACTTTCTTCAATATTTAAAGCTGCTTGTAACAAATTAAACTCTTCATTTTCATAGACAATTTTTTTAGTTAATCCGTACGAGTTTAAAGGCTTTCCTTTTAGACTAAACACTGCCTGCGTATTTACATTACGAGATTTTGTAATTGAACCAGAAGCTGAATCTCCCTCAGTAATAAAAAGCGTGGTATCTAAATAGCCTTCCTTTTTAGTGTCACCAAAATGCACTCTACAATCACGAAGTTTCTTGTTGTGTAAGCTTGCCTTTTTTGCACGCTCTCTTGCAATTTTTCTAATACCAGATAATTCTTTACGCTCTCGTTCTGCCTGTAAAATTTTACGCTGAATCGCCTCTGCTGTATCAGTGTGTTTATGCAAATAATTGTCTAACTGTGTTTTAACAAAATCATTGATAAACGTTCTAACAGTTGGCAAACCACCTCCCATTTCGGTTGATCCTAATTTTGTTTTTGTTTGACTCTCAAAAACAGGCTCCATTACTTTTACGCTTACCGCAGAAATAATAGATTTTCTAATATCTGAAGCATCGTAGTTTTTACCAAAGTATTCTCTAATCGTTTTTACGACTGCTTCTCTAAACGCCGCCTGATGCGTTCCACCCTGTGTTGTATGCTGTCCGTTTACAAACGAATGATATTCTTCTGAATATTGTGTTTTACTATGGGTTAAGGCAACTTCTATATCACTATCTTTTAAATGAATGATTGGATATCGTAAATCTGATTCAGTTGAGTTTTCCTTTAATAAATCTTTTAATCCGTTTTCTGAATAGTATTTTTCTCCGTTAAAAACGATGGTTAAACCCGTGTTTAAATACACATAGTTTTTAAGCATCTTGGCAACGTACTCATTTCTGAATTTGTATTTTCCAAAAATAGTTTCATCAGGAACAAACCACACTTTGGTTCCTTTACGTAAAGAAGTTTCTTGCTCAGTTTCTTTTAATGTTAATGCACCACGTTCAAACTCAGCATATGCGGTTCTACCATCTCTAATCGATTGCACTTTAAAATAGGTTGATAATGCGTTTACTGCTTTAGTACCCACTCCGTTTAATCCAACCGATTTTTTAAAGGCTTTTGAATCGTATTTACCACCAGTATTCATTTTAGAAACTACATCAACTACTTTTCCCAAAGGAATACCACGACCATAATCTCTAACAATTACTTGTTTGTCTCTAATAGAAATTTCTATGGTTTTACCAGCTCCCATAACATACTCATCAATAGAATTGTCTAGCACTTCTTTTAAAAGAATGTAAATTCCGTCATCTGGAGAAGAACCATCGCCCAACTTACCAATATACATTCCTGGGCGCATACGTATGTGCTCTTTCCAGTCGAGAGATCGAATATTATCTTCGGTATATTTTGTTTCTTTTGTCATAAAATAAACTGATTGTGTGCCTTGCTAAAATAAGGCTTCGTAGTAAAAAATAAAATACTCTATTGAATTAGTTATCAACAGAATTTTAAGTGTGTTTTTGAAAAACTAGATCATCTCTTTTAAAAATATTTTAAACCATAATGATTTTTTACAAGTAATTATGCTCAATTAAAAAAACAGGCATTTATACTCTTTTAATCAACGTGTTATTAGTCTAAAATTGTAGCATTATTAATAATAAAAAACTAAAAACTTATGTCTAGCTTATCTTTTTCTATTTCAGAAATTGTTCTCACGAATTCGGGAAACACAGGAAATGACTGGAGTCCAATTTTATATGCATATTCAAAAAATGGATTTGAATGGGGATCAATTTGTTCAACTCTAAGTAATCCTGTAAACAACTATCCTATTATTGAGCAAGGCTCACCAAACAACGGGATAAGTTACTTGCAGCTAACATGTCAATCAGGTCAATATCAATTGTATTTTGCCATGGGATCTGGTATTGCAAGTATTATTGCTCAGTGTATTACTTCTCCCAATCCATATCCAAAAAATCAAATTTCTTTATGGAATGGATCACAAAGCACTAGTTTTAAACTAATTATAGATTTAAGTGCAACTACAGAATTAACAGGAATAAGCTTACAGGCTGTATAATATAAACAACAATCTATAGCTTCTTTAAAATTAAAGGAGCTTTTCTTTATACATTAAATCTAAAGTTCATCATATCACCGTCTTGTACAATATAATCTTTACCTTCAACAGCCAACTTACCAGCTTCTTTTACTTTTGCTTCGCTACCAAAACTAACAAAATCATTGTACTTAATTACTTCTGCTCTAATAAAGCCTTTTTCAAAATCGGTATGAATCACTCCAGCAGCTTGCGGAGCGGTATCACCAATATTAATGGTCCAAGCTCTTACCTCTTTAACTCCAGCAGTAAAATACGTTTGTAAGTTTAATAATTTATACGCTGCTCTAATTAGTTTAGACGAACCTGGCTCTTCTAAACCTATGTCTTCTAAAAATAGTTGGCGTTCTTCATAATCTTCTAACTCGTTGATATCTGCCTCTGTACCTACTGCTAAAATAATAATTTCTGCGTCTTCATTTTTTACCGCTTCTTTTACTTTGTTAACATAATCATTACCAGTAACTGCTGATGATTCGTCTACATTACAAACATACAACACAGGTTTAATAGTTATAAGTTGCATTGGCTTGACAAACTCCAACTCTTTTTCAGAAAAATCAATTGTTCTAACAGAATGTCCTGCCAGCAAAGTTTCTTGAATTTTTAGCAATATTTCTAGTTCAACCTGCGCTTCTTTATTCCCAGTTTTTGCCGTACGTTTCACTCGCTCTAAACGTTTTTCAACGGTTTCAAGATCTTTTAACTGTAATTCGATATCAATTGTTTCTTTATCCCTAATCGGGTCAATTGTTGTATCTACATGTACAATATTATCATTATCAAAACAACGCAACACATGAATAATAGCATCTGTTTCTCTGATATTTGCTAAAAATTGATTTCCTAATCCTTCTCCTTTACTTGCACCTCGAACCAATCCTGCAATATCAACAATCTCAACAGTAGCAGGCACTACTCTTTCTGGAGTCACCAATTCTTCTAATTTTTCTAATCTACTATCGGGTACGTTTACCACACCAATGTTTGGCTCAATGGTACAAAAGGGAAAGTTTGCACTTTGCGCTTTTGCATTTGATAAACAATTAAATAAGGTTGATTTTCCTACATTTGGCAATCCTACAATTCCGGCTTTCATTTATTTAAATTTTTTGCGAGTGCAAATATAATACTTTGTTAAAGTTTAATGAGTAATTCTTAAAAAATATCAAATTATCTTATTTTTATAAAAAAGATACCCTTTTGAAAAAGTTTTATTGGTCTTATTTGTTTTTATTTTTAAGTGTTTTTATTTCATACTCACAAACAATAAAAGGAAAATTAATAAGTATTCTGAAAACTATTTAAAAGGAGTGGTTATTTATAAAAAAATACATCAAATACTTATTTACCTTACTATGCTAAAAAAACAACTGGATGTTATTTCTATATAAATAGGTCTCTTAAATTTATTGAAAACTCTAGAAAAAGGACAAAAGTAAAATTTGGACTAAAGATGGAAGGTAATTTTTTTTTCAGAATTAGAATTAGTTGTAGAAAAATCTACAGTAATTGATGCCGCTGTCTTAAAAAAGGTAAAAGTAAAAATGAAAGGCACTTATATCTCAGAAAAAGAATATGCTACTTCTGATTGGAGCAATAGAAAACTAGTCATTCCATTTAAAAATCTCAAAGGCTACAAGCACTAATTGCTCTTTATGCATATAAAGCTTTGCTTAGCTAATAGTTCTTCTTCTGTTTCAACAATATTTACTTTTTAGTTTAATCCTAAAACTATTCTTCTATTGATAAGCTTCTTAAAGCCAAACTATTTACTTCTTCCTTACTTCTGTTATCAACAAATAATCTGCCCCAAATTTCAAACATTGCAATTAAAGCTATATGATATTTAGTATAACTGTTTTTTTCTGTCATGTGATTAATTTGTACTCTACTTAACTTCATTAAATCTGCAAAAACTCCATTGTAAAACAGTTCTGGTTTAACACTCATATTTCTTAGTGCATGCATTGGGAAACCATTTTTCTTTTTTGTAAACAGTTTTTTTGGAAGAGAACGCTTTCCTAAGTTTCTAACTATTTGTTTATCTATTAAAAAAGGGTGTTTATAGTTGTAAAAACTCTTTGTTCTTCCAATTTTAAATTTTACAGGTAAATTCATAGAAAACTGTATTACTTTTTCATCTAAAAAGGGAAATCTAGACTCAATACTATGCATCATTCCCATTCTATCATTTCTCCATAAAAGTGAAATAATTCCTTCATTAATCATCTGCATACTCAAATAATGTTGTAACTGTTCTTTTTTACCTAAAAAATCATATGTAGATAAATTTTCCTTTCTTAAGATTTGTCTATCAAAACCTTGAACAGCTAATTCATGTAAAGTACTTAAACCTCCAGATCCTTCATTTTTGTTTAAATAACTTTTTAATTGAGGTACAGAATTGTAAATCTTGTTTAAAATGGTGTATGGAAAACGTATTAATCTTTCATATTTTTTTGTTAATAGTTTCGGATACCCTAAAAATAACTCATCTGCCCCTTCACCCGTCAATACAGCTTTTACATTTTCATTCCTTGCCAAAGCAGCAACATTTGAAAATGGCAATGCATTGAAATGAACAACTAGAGGGGCTTCATAATGCCACGTTACATTTGTAATATCTCTAATTGCCATTTCTTTTTCAAATCTGTATTGATAAACATCTTTATTCAGTGTATTGGCTAGTAGTTTTGCTGCACTAATTTCAGAATGTTTCCCTACAACATTTGCTGTAAATAGCTTTAAATCTTTTTGATGTTTAGCGGCGAAAGAAGCTATTAGACTTGAATCTATCCCTCCACTAACAAAAGCTCCCATCGGTGCGTCACTAATCAATAATTTTTGTATTGAATTGTCAAAAATAGATTCAAATTCATCAGTAACCTCACTTAAAGTTGACTTATTAAGTCTATTGTATTCATTTTCGTTTACATAATTCTTTATATTAAAATACTCTTTTTTTAAAATTTCTCCATTTTTTATAACTAATAAGTGACCTGGAGTCAACGTTTTTAAATTATTCCAAAGTGTTTTTTCTTTTGATTTTTCTACAATTCCACCAATCGGTGATAATAACATCTCAACAGGGTCTGGTTCAAATTTTGAAACTTTAAGTATTGCTTTCACTTCAGAAGCAAACCACAAACAATTATTTGTATCTACACCGTAAAACAATGGTTTAATCCCTATACGATCTCTAACTAAAACTAGCTCATCTTTACTGATATCATACCAAGCAAAAGCGAACATTCCTTGAATTTTATTTAACGTTTTTTCAATTCCCCAAAATTTTAAACAATTGAAAAGAACCTCGGTATCAGAGTTAGACCTATAAACAGTTCTTGGTAGTTCCTTTTTTAATTCTAAAAAGTTATAAATTTCGCCATTATAAATAAGAACATAATTATCTTGATAAAATGGTTGATTTGCATTATCTGACAAATCAATTAAGCTCAATCTATTATGTGCAAGACCAACATGTTTATTGTAGTAAAAATTATTTGAATCAGGACCTCTGTGATTTTGAACTTCAATCATATCTGACAAAAATTCTTTTTTTACTGAAACCTTGTTTAAACTACAGAAACCTGAAATACCACACATTACTGATTCATCTTTTTATTAGTAAGTCTTCAAAGGTAATTAATTTATATATAAAAAAACCTCAAGAAAACTTGAGGTTTTTAATTATTAAATATAAGCTTTTATTCATTATGCATAAAGCTTTGCTTTGCTAATAGTTCTTCTTCGGTTTCAACAACATCTTCATCTGGCACACAGCAATCTACTGGACAAACCGCTGCACATTGTGGTTCTTCATGAAACCCTTTACACTCTGTACATTTATCTGCAACGATATAATAAATTTCATCAGAAATTGGCTCTTGATCCTCATCAGCATTTACAGCTTTACCACTCGGTAATACTACATTACCTGTTAAATCTGTTCCATCTGCATATTTCCAATCATCAGCGCCTTCATAAATTGCCGTATTTGGACATTCTGGCTCACAAGCCCCACAATTTATGCATTCGTCAGTTATTATTATTGCCATCGTTTTTCTATTTCTGTTTTTGTACCTTTGCGATGCAAAAATAAGTCCAAAATAGTTCACAACCAAAAGAAATATATAGAATGCAAAACAGAGTACAAGCTTTTGTAAAATTAGGGCAATTTTTAAGTCAATTTTCTCAAAATGGAATTACTAAAAATGATAGTGTAGAATTTAATGAGTTGTTTTTTGATGGTTTTAAACATCAACTCAAAATAGCCGAAGAAAATAATGCTTGGTTTACGAAAGACAATATTATGTTTGCTTTACAGAGCTGGTCTAATGCACTAACTAAAGAAAACATAAACAGCTGGTTAAAAGACGCTCCAATAAATGCAAACTCAAAAACAGTCGCTATAATCATGGCTGGAAATATTCCGCTTGTCGGATTTCATGATTTTTTATCTGTTCTTATTTCTGGATATTCAGTTTTGGTAAAGCAATCTTCTAATGATAAACATTTACTTCCATTTTTAGCTAAATACCTAGAATATGTTGACCCTACTTTAAAAGGAAATATTGAATTTACAGAAGAAAAATTAGAGAATTATGACGCAGTTATTGCAACTGGAAGTGATAATACTGCTCGTTATTTTGAGTATTATTTTAAAGATAAGCCTAGCATCATTAGAAAAAATAGAAACTCCGTAGCTGTTTTAACTGGTAATGAATCTGAAATAGAACTTGAATCATTAAGCAATGATATCTTTCAATATTTTGGATTAGGGTGTAGAAGTGTTTCTAAGCTATTTGTTCCTAAAGGTTATAATTTTGATTTGTTTTTTAAAGGCATGTATAACAAGCATAAAATTATAAATAATGCTAAATATGCTAACAACTACGACTATAATAAAGCAGTGTATTTAATGAGTGAATTTGACTTGTTAGAAAATGGGTTTATTATGATAAAAGAAGATGAAAGTTATGCTTCTCCAATTGCTACTGTTTTTTATGAATATTATACAGATTTAGATGAATTAAAATCAAAGGTTTTAAATGATTCTGAAAAAATACAATGTGTAGTTTCTTCAAGCAATATTTTTGATAATGAAATCTCGTTTGGAAATACTCAAAACCCACAATTATGGGATTATGCAGATGGTATTAATACCTTAGATTTTTTGGCAAAAATATAATTCCAAACACCTGTTAAATTTTTCTTAATTTTTCATTTACAGTTATTTATATTTTAACCCAATCAAAATATAATTCTTAACCTTGCAATGTAGAATGCTTAGGAAGAAACAATATATAAGTTTATTACTTCTAGTTCTTTTTATTTTTATAAAAACAGCTGGACTTCATACTATATTACATTCTGATGATGATTTACATAGCAAAGAATGTGATCTTTGTGAGTTTGTCGTTGTTTCAAACAACACTCCTTTTACTGAAAGTGAACAAATTTCATTTGAACAAGCTCTTCAGCACAACTACAACAAACATATTTTTTATGAGTATTCTTTTCAATTTGTACAAGATCAAATTGAAAGCTCACTTTTTTCAAGGCCTCCGCCAATAGCTTAATTTATTAGTACTTTTTTGCAGCCAATTTCTTAACTAAGAGATTTGGTGTAACTACTTAGTTGTATTTCAATTTATTAGAAATACAAATACATAAATTAAACTAATTACAATAATTAATGACTCATAATAAAGCAGTTAAAAATTGTTATATAACAATTTTTATGGTGCTCCTTATAAAAGGGTATGCACAAAATAAACAAGTTACATTCCCCCCTCTTTCATCACCAGTTACCGTTAAAGGAACTAAAGCTAAAGGGAAAATTAAAATAGATGGTATTTTAAATGAAAAAGATTGGGAAAATATAAAGCCAATTAGTAATTTCTTTAGAATAGAACCTAAACAAGGTGGAAAGTATTTATATACTACTGAAGTAAAAATATTATTTGATGAAAAGAACTTATATATAGGTGCTTTCTGTAAAGATCCTTTAGGAAAAAAAGGTGTTCGGGTTCAAGATTTAAGACGAGATTTTAACTATGGTGAGAATGATGTTTTTGGAGTTCAGATTGACGCACAAAACACCAAACAATTTTCAGTTTCTTTTCAAACAACTCCCTACGGAAATCAAAAAGACTTACAAGTATTTAATGGAAAAAATAAAGATATAGACTGGAATGCTTTATGGAACGTAAAAACAACTCGTACTGACAATGGATACCATGTTGAGTTTGCTATTCCTTTTAAATCATTAAGATATAATATTCCTAAAAACAAAGAAGCAATTGAATGGGGCATCACCTTTTTTAGATTAGCTCGTAGAGATTATGAACTAACAGTATTTCCTAAAATACCTCAAGCATTTGGACCACATAGAATGTCTTATGCAGCTAAGTTAACGGGACTTAAAGTTCCTAAACCATCTACAAATCTACAAGTTACACCATATGTGTTATACAACTATGATCAACAAAAAACTAATTATATTGTAGATAGCAATAATAGTAAAACTAAATTAGGAGGTGATATAAAATGGGCAATAACACCTAACAGTATTATAGACTTTACCTTTAATACAGATTTTGCTCAAGCAGATGTAGATAGAGCAGTCAATAATCTAGAACGATTTAATGTTTTTTTCCCTGAAAGAAGACAGTTTTTCTTAGAAAACTCAGGTATTTGGGCAGGTTCAGATAATTATCAAATAAAGCCTTTTTTTAGTAGAAAAATTGGACTTCGAGGAGATTTTAATGCTCAACCAGCACCTATAGATATTGGTGCGCGATTTACTAATAAAAATGAGCAGAGAACAATTGCTGGTTTATATGTGCATCAAAGTGATACTCAAGCTTCTGCAGCAGCCAACTTTACAGTATTTAGATATTTACAGAATTATGGAAAAGAAAACAATATTGGTATAATGCTTACACATCGTTTAGATGAAGCTAATAATACATTAAAGCTAAACAAAAGCACCAATACTTCTATTACAATAGATGGGCTCTTTCGTCCTAAGGAAGAGTTCACTATTTCTTATATGCTATCTGGAACAAAAAACAACGCTGTTAAAAATTGGGGTTATGCTGGAAATACTACGGTTAGCTATACTACAAATAATATGTATTTAGGATGGAAATCTAATTTTGTAAGTAATCATTACAATCCGGCAATGGGTTTTGTTTATCAAAACAATGTAATTCAACATAACCCAGGAGGTTATTTTATTTTACGTCCTAAAAAAATGCCTTGGATACGTAGATGGGATCCGGGATTATTTGTTAAGTATTACCATGATTTTAAAAACCCAGAAAAATTTCAACAAGCAAGTATATATCTGTTTCCCATATATATATTCTTTAAGGATAATAGTTTTATAGAATATGCCATTACTCCAACTTGGCAAAACATAGATTTTGACTTTACTCCATTAGGAATTCCTATATCTAGAGAGTATTATTACTACACTCGACAATTTGTTCGCTTTAATTCTGATCGTTCGAAAAAACTTTCTTTATCTGGAAAATATGAATGGGGAAAGTTTTATAACGGTAACAGAAATACTTTAACGTTTGGCACTAGATACAGTCCAATTCCTAATGTTAGTATTTCTGGTGATTATGAGTATAATGCTTTAAATAATCTTGGCACAAACAATGAGGATTTAAAAACAAACTTATACACTACAGGAATACGATTAGCACTAAACCCTAAACTACAATTATCAGGGTTTTACCAGTACAATGATTTTACAAAAACTGGAAGAATTAACACAAGATTTAGCTGGGAATATTTACCACAATCATTCATCTATTTAGTATTTAACAATACAGAATCAGATGCTTTTAATCCTATAAAAACTCAACAACAATTTATAAGTAAAATAACACTAATAAAACAATTTTAATCTCTAACTAATTATGATAACAATAAAAAATATTACTAAAAAATTTAACGATTTTATAGCTGTAAATAATCTTTCTTTAGAAGTTAAAGAAGGAGAAATACTATGCCTTTTAGGCGCTAATGGTGCAGGAAAATCAACAACTATTAATATGCTATTAAACTTTATTGAACCATCATTTGGTTCTGCTAAAATAAATGGATTAGATGTTGTAAAGAATCCTATTAAAACTAAGAATTTTTTAACTTACATTCCTGAAAATCTTATGCTTTACCCTACATTAACGGCTATTGAAAATTTAGATTACTTCTGTAAATTATCAGGTAAGAATTTTGATAAAACTGAACTAAAGCTTTATTTAACTGATGCTGGATTACAAGAAGAAGCTCATAATAATCGTGTAAAAACATTCTCTAAAGGTATGAGACAAAAAGTAGGTATTGCTTTAGCAATAGCTAAAGAATCTAAAGTTTTATTATTAGATGAGCCAACCTCTGGCTTAGATCCTAAATCAAGTAATGAATTTATGGATTTACTTACTAGAATGAAAGACGATGGCGTAGCTATCTTAATGGCAACTCACGATTTATTTAGAGCAAAAGAAGTTAGCACACATATTGGAATTATGCGTTCTGGTAAACTAGAAAACTACTCAGATTCATCTAAAGTTTCACTAAAAGAGCTAGAGACAATTTATTTAGACATTATGAACTTTAAAAATGTAAGTTAACATGAAGAACATAATTTTTAAAGAACTAAAAGAGTTAACAAGAGATGGTCGTTTTAAAATAGCAATTGTTATCTCATTAATTTTATTGGTAGTCGCAACAATTACGGGTATCAATCAATATCAAAAGAACAATCAGCAATACTTAGAATCAGCAGAAACCGAACGTAAAGTTTGGGAAACACAAGGAGAAAAGAATCCTCATTCAGCTGCACATTATGGTACTTATGCATTTAAGCCTAAATTCGCATTATCATTATTTGATTATGGAGTTACTAAATATACAGGGAACTCAATTTTCTTAGAAGCACATAACCGACATGAAGCTTCATTTAGCGAGGCAACCGACCAAACAAGCTTAGCGCGTTTCGGTACACTTTCTATCAATTTTGTATTGATTTACTTGTTTCCATTAATCATTATTCTCATTGGGTATAATTCATATACTAAAGAAGTAGAACATAAAACCTTAACACTATTAAAAAGTCAAGGTGTACATCCTACAAAACTAACTTTAGGAAAATGGCTAGCAACATTTATTCCTGTTTTTCTCTTAACAGCAATTATCTTTTTAATTATAGGAATTATACTATCTAGCTTAGAAAATTTAGCCTTTTTTACTTGGAGCAGTTTATTAGCAATTTTTGCTTCATATACTTTGTATTATTTAATCATCACAACAATTACAGTGTTAATTTCTATGTGGAGCAAATCATCTGGCATGTCTTTAGTTAGCTGCCTAATAATTTGGATTATTTTTAGTTTTATCACTCCAAAAATTGCGACGAATTTTGCAAATGAAAACCATCCATATCCATCAAAATCAGAATTCAGCACCCGTATAGCAGAGGATAGAAAAAATGGTTTAGATGGTCACAATCCATGGAATAAAGCTGCTAAAAAATTAGAACAAGAAACCTTACAAAAGTATAATGTTGATAGTTTAAGTCAACTACCTTTTAACTATGCTGGTTATCGTATGCAAAAAGGAGAAGAACATGAAGCTAAAATCTACGAAAAGCATTATAATATTTTAAATGAAATAGCTAATAATCAAAATAATACATATAAAAAACTATCTTTTTTATCACCATTTTTTCCAATACGATTTTTATCTATGGATATTGCTAATACTAGTGATAATTTGCATTGGAAATTTACTAAAGCAGCTGAGAAATATAGAATAGAGAAACAACGATTCTTAAATAATGATATTAAAGATAATTCTAAATTAGGTGAGCGTGGTTATAAAATGAGTGCAGAAAGCTTTAAAAAGCTTCCAAAATTTAGTTTTACACCTCCAACACTAGGAGAAATACTGAAAGACAACACGCAAAATATATTCTTTCTATCATTATGGTTTTTCATTCCCTTCCTAGGTTTAATTATTACATCTAAAAAAATATAAGTCATGTTTTACAACAATTTAATATACGAAATCAAATTATTAATCAGAAGTAACTGGTTAATTTTATTACTAATTGGTATTACTCTATTATTTGTATTTGCCACTTTTAATGGAAATAAAAATGTAACAAAAAGAGTTAACGACATTGCAGAAGTACAAGAAGGCTTTAATAAAAAAGATAGCCTTATGCTAGCTACACTTATAAAAATTGAAAAAGGAGAGAAAACAGGCCTTCCTTATTGGCAATTACCTTCTGAACCAATGACAGTAGGTAGTCGATATCCACGTATAGCTATTATGCATCCTGAAGCATTATCATTTTTAGCTACTGGACAAAGTGATATGTACACGCACTTTAAAAGCCCAACTGTTTATGGTAATAACTTTGCTTTAGATTATTCTGAAATGGTAAATCCTGTACAGCTCTTATTTGGAAATTTTGATTTGGCATTTGTTATTATTTATATTTTGCCCTTATTAATTATTGCTTTTACATTTAATGTTTTATCAAAAGAAAAAGAATTAGGAACACTAAGGTTATTAGGAGCTCAACCTATTTCAGTGATAAATTGGCTATTACAAAAAATAATAATACGATACCTTATTTTTACAATAATAACCTCAATTATATTACTCATCACAATCGCGTTATTCTCTCCAAATGCATTTAATAGCATTAATAATTTATTTGGTTTATTCTTGCTTATCTATGGATATATACTCTTTTGGTTTGTAATATCATTTATAGTAAATATTAAAATTAACCATTCCTCTAAAAATGCTTTGTCCTTAATTGGAATATGGTTATTAATAGTAATGGTATTACCTGCAACAGTTAATCAAATAGGAAATTCGTTGTACCCTACTCCGTCTCGTTTAAAAATGATCAATGAAATAAGGTTGATTAAAAAAGAGAACGAAAAAAAGCAAAATGAAATTATGAGTGAATATCTACGTACCCATCCTGAATTAGCTCAAGGAAACGGCAATGATAAGTTTGGTTTTTGGCATAACTATTTTGCTTCAGAGAAAATAATGGAAGAAAGAACAAAACCGTTACTAGCTGAATATGATTTACAATTAAAAAAGCAACAAAACCTTATTAGAATGTTTAAATATGTTTCGCCTGCTATTTTAATGCAACAGTCACTAAATAACATTGCTGGAACATCAGAAAAGCATTATAATGACTATAAAAAACAGGTCTTTGAATTTTCAAACACTTGGCGTGATTATTTAGTTCCAATGTTATTTAAAAAGCAAAAGTTTAAAGTAGATAATTACAAAGAGCTACCTCAATTTACTTACAAAAATAGAATTGTAAATAATGTTTGGTTAAACTTATTATCAATGCTTATTTTGAGTATAACAATATTTGTTCTCTTAGGTTTTAAAGACCTAAAAAGGAAAATAATTCCTATAACTAGATTATAACTATATATTAGTTCTTATTAACTGATAAGTACTATTTGGATTATAAAATCTCTTAGCTATTAGTTGTTCAATTAGTAAGAATACACCTGAATTTTTTAGCAAAAATTTAGGTGTATAATCCATTAAAAAATAGCATCTTTGCTATGTTATAAACACAACTAAATTTAACAATGAAAAAGCACAATTTTAGCGCCGGACCATGCATCTTACCAGAAGAAGTACTAAAAAAAGCATCAGAAGCTATACTTAACTTTAACGGCGATAATTTATCGTTGATAGAAATTTCTCACAGAAGCAAACCTTTTGTTGCAGTGATGGACAAAGCGCAAAAACTGGTTTTAGAATTGCTAAATTTAGAAGACAAAGGATACAAAGTATTGTTTTTACAAGGTGGAGCTAGTACTCAGTTTTTAATGACTGCTTACAACTTTTTAAATAAAAAGGCTGCTTACTTAAACACGGGTACTTGGTCTAGTAAAGCTATCAAAGAAGCTAAATTATTTGGAGATTTGGTAGAAGTTGCATCATCAAAAGATAATAACTTCACCTATATTCCTAAAGAATTTGAGATTCCAGTTGATGCAGATTATTTTCATTGTACGAGTAACAATACCATTTATGGAACCCAACTCAAAGAGTTTCCAACTACTGATGTTCCTATGATTTGCGACATGAGTTCTGACATCTTTTCTAGACAGTTAGATTTTTCTAGGTTTGACTTGATCTATGCTGGGGCACAAAAAAATATGGGACCAGCCGGAACAACTCTTGTTGTTATAAAAGAATCGCTTTTAGAAAATGTACAAAGGCAAGTACCGTCTATGCTGAATTATAAAACGCATATAGACAAAGATAGTATGTTTAATACGCCTGCTGTATTTGCAGTATATGTTTCTATGTTGACTTTAGAATGGTTGAAAGATATTGGAGGAATTGAATTTATTGAAAAAGTAAACAACAAAAAAGCCGAATTATTATACAACGAAATTGATAGAAATCCATTATTCAAAGGTGTAGTAAATAAAGAAGACAGAAGTACTATGAATACTACTTTTGTATTAACAGACGAAAGTTTAAAAGCACAGTTTGACACCATGTGTGCTGATGCTGGGATAAGTGGAATAAACGGACATAGAAGTGTTGGTGGCTACAGAGCAAGTATGTACAATGCCTTACCACTCTACAGCGTACAAGCACTTGTAGATGTAATGCAAGAATTAGAAAGAAATAATTAATTAGAAAAAATAAAGAATGAAAGTATTAGCAAATGATGGTATTTCACAAAGTGGAATTGATACTTTAGCAAAAAACGGATTTGAAGTAATCACTACAAAAGTAGCTCAAAATCAACTAGAAAATTACATCAATCAACACTCAATTGATGCAATTTTAGTTAGAAGCGCTACACAAGTACGTCAAGAATTAATAGATGCTTGTCCGTCTTTAAAATTAATTGGTCGTGGTGGTGTTGGTATGGACAATATTGATGTAGAATATGCAATAGACCAAGGTTTACATGTCATAAATACACCAAATGCATCTTCTAGTTCGGTAGCAGAATTGGTCTTTGCGCATTTATTTGGAATGGTTCGTTTTTTACACCAAGCAAACAGAGAAATGCCATTAGAAGGCGATACACGCTTTAAAGACTTAAAAAAAGATTTTGCTGCAGGAACTGAACTGCGTGGTAAAACACTGGGAATTATTGGACTTGGAAGAATAGGACGTGAAGTTGCTAAAATAGCTTTAGGAGTAGGCATGAAAGTGATTGCCTTTGATGCAATGGTTGGTGAAGCTACCATTAACCTTTCTTTTTACACAGGTCAAACTATAGCTATTAACATAAAAACTGAGCCTATAGAAGAAGTACTAAAAAAGTCAGATTTTATTACCCTACACGTACCAAGTCAAGAAAGCTATATTATTGGCGAAAAACAATTTAACGCTATGAAAAATGGTGTTGGAATTGTAAATGCTGCTCGTGGTGGGGTTGTTGATGAAGTTGCTTTAGTAAATGCGTTAAATACAGGTAAAGTGCGTTATGCTGGTTTAGATGTTTTTGAAAAAGAACCTACACCAGAAATTCAATTATTAATGAATCCAGACATTTCTTTAACACCTCATATTGGAGCCGCAACTTTAGAAGCGCAAGATAGAATTGGAAAAGAGCTAGCAGAACAAATTATTAAACTGCTTTCAGAATAAAATGAACATTAAAGGAATCAAAGAAAATATTGAAGACATCATAGCTTCTATTCCTAGCCATGTTACTTTAGTAGCTGTTTCTAAAACAAAACCCGTTACAGACATATTAGAAGCATACAGTTGCGGTCAAAGAGTATTTGGTGAAAATAAAATACAAGAAATGGTAGCTAAATACGAAGAGTTACCTAAAGATATCCAGTGGCATATGATTGGACATCTACAACGCAACAAAGTAAAATACATGGCACATTTTGTTGATTTAATTCATGGTGTAGATAGTCTAAAAACATTGCAAGAGATAAATAAACAAGCCAAAAAGCACAATAGAGTAATTAAGTGTTTATTACAAGCTAAAATTGCAGCAGAAGATACTAAATTTGGACTTTCCTTTAGTGAAATATCAGAAATTTTAGCCTCATCAGAAATAAAAGAACTAGAAAATATTGCGATTGTTGGACTCATGGGAATGGCAACTTTTACAGACAATCAACAACAGTTAGAAAAAGAATTCTCCTATTTAAAAACTTTTTTTGACAAACTCTTAACTCAATATCCTAAAATAAAAACACTTTCTATGGGTATGAGCGGTGACTACCAGCTTGCAATTAAAAAAGGAAGTAATATGATAAGAGTTGGCAGCTCAATTTTTGGAGTAAGAAATTATATTGCTTAGATTTACGAAAAAATTCAAAAACATTTGTACGCAATTTTAGACATTGAAACTACTGGAGGAAAGTTCAATAAAGAAGGAATTACTGAAATTGCTATTTATAAATTTGATGGTCAAGAAATTGTAGATCAATTTATATCGCTAATTAACCCAGAAAGAGAAATTCAACCTTTTGTAGTTCAGCTTACCGGTATTAATAACGAAATGCTAAAAAGTGCTCCAAAATTCTTCGAGGTTGCAAAGCGCATTATTGAAATTACTAAAGATTGTACTTTAGTTGCCCACAATACCACTTTTGACTATCGAATTTTAAAAACTGAATTTGATAGATTGGGCTATGATTTTAAAAGCGATACCCTCTGTACGGTAGAACTAAGTAGAAAATTAATACCCGATAAATCTTCTTACAGTTTAGGTAAATTATGTAGATCTTTAGGCATACCTACCAGTAATAGACATAGAGCAGCAGGAGATGCTTTAGCAACCGTTCAGTTATTTAAACTGTTATTAAGCAAAGATAGCAGTAAAACAATCATAGAAAACTCAGTTAAACACTTTGATGCTAGAAAGTTAAAAGAAAAACTTACCAATTTATTGGCAGACATACCAAAAGCAATAGGTGTGTATTATTTACATAAAGATAACGGAAAAATTATCTTTATGGGAAAAGGCAATAATATAAAAAACGATATCAACAATCAATTTATAAAAGACACCAAACGAGGTGTTAAAATTCAAGAAAAAACAACATCCATTAGTTATGAGCTAACTGGTAATCTACTAATAACCAGCTTAAAATATTATTTAGAGTTAGAAATTAACAAACCTAGATACAACATTAAGAGTAAAAAAAGAATCTTACATAGTAGTTTTAATAGCGAAAACATGCTTTTAATTGACAAAGGCAGAACTGTAGAAGAACATTCGGTTATTTTAATTGAAAACAATGAGGTTCAAGGATATTGCTTTACCAATTTAGCATTTCAAGAAAACCAATTAGAGATTTTAAAAAATCTTATCACTCCGATAGAAAACAAAGCATTGGCTAAAACAATTGTTAAAAACTATTTAAGATCAAAAAAAGTATTAAAAATAATTAGATTTTAAAAACTATGAAAAAAATAATCCTTTTCGTCTGTATTTTTAGTGTAACAATAACGTATTCTCAAAAAAGCAAATCTGCCAACATGGGGCAAGCTACATTAGAAGAACTAAAAATGAAGGTTTATGATAAAGACTCAACTGCTATAGCTGTAGTTTTGTATGAACAAGGCAATACATATATTAACCCAAGTAGAAACTATTATTTAAGCACTGATTATTATTTTAGAATTAAAATTCTAAAAAAAGATGGTTTTAAAAAAGGTGGAATTAAAATTCCTTTTTACAGAAGAGAATCTGTAGAGAATATAAAAGGTGTTACCTATAACATGGTAGCAAGTTCACTACAAAAAAAACATTTACTCTCAAAAGATATCTATATTAACAATGAAACAAATAATTGGAGAAGTGTTTCATTTACCTTACCAGATTTAAAAATCGGCTCTGTAATAGAATATAGGTATACATTAACTTCACCCTATTTCAATAAGTTAAACGATTGGTATTTTCAATCTGATATTCCTAAAATTAAAAGCGAATATGAATCTACTATTCTGTCAAATTACAAATACAATGTAAGCTTAAAAGGGTATTTTAAACTTAATAAAAATAATCCTTCAGTAGCAAGAAGATGTGTTTCTATTCCTGGATTATCTGAAGGTAGTTGTCATGTATTATCTTTAGGGATGAATGACATTCCTGCTTTTAAAGAAGAGGGATATATGACAAGTATAAAAAACTATATTTCTAGAGTAACATTTGAATTAGAATCTTATACATCGGCAGATGGTACGGTGGAGAAATATACAGATAGTTGGAAGTCTACTGACAGAAAATTTAAATCAGGTGAATATTTTGGTTCTGAATTAAGAAAATCTAATTTTTTTAAACGTAATCTACCTGAAAACTTAACAAATGTTGCTGACAAATTAGAAAAAGCCAAGAAGTTATTTTATTTTATTCAAGATCATTACACCTACAATAATAATGGTTTTACATATAGAAAAATTGACACTAAAAAATCTTTTAACGAAAGAGTTGGTAACATTGCAGATATTAATATCTCTTTATATAATGCTTTAAAATCTGCGGGATTAAATAGCTATGTTGCCTTATTATCTACAAGGAGCATAGGCTTACCAACAAAAGTATATCCTGTAATTTCTGATTTTAACTACATTGTAGTCTTATTAAAAATTGATGGTAAAGAATTTTTCCTTGATGCTACAGATAAAAACCTCCCTTTTGGATTAATTAGAGCAAGTGCATTAAATGGTTATGCTAGAGTGTTAGATTTTTCAAATGGGAGCTATTGGAAAAACATAGAAAAATTCAACACCTCAAATGAAAAAATAGACTTAAATGTTGTTGTATCTGAAGATGGAGAAACAAAAGGTCTATTGCGTGTTGTAAATTCTGGATACAATGCAGTTTCATTAAAATCTGAACTAAATACCATAAAAGAGGGTGCCTACCTTGAAGAATATGAAAATAAAAATCGTATAGAAATAAATAAATATAGTGTTAAAGGGCTAAACAGTGACTCTAAAAACGTAACTCAAGTATTTAATTTTAATTACGAAACTACAGATGCAAAAGTAGGCAACAACTTTTATTTAAATCCGTTTTTTCATGAAGCAATTAAAATAAATCCTTTTAAACTGAAAAAACGTTTGTATCCAGTTAACTTTACATATACTAGAAATTATTCTTACAGGGCAAGTATAAAAATTAATGAAAACTTTACAGTGGGTAGATTGCCAGAAAACAAAGCTTTTGCTTTGCCTAATAATGGAGGTAAGTTTGTTTTCAACATAAAGAACACAAATAATAAAATTACTATTTTCTTTAAGTTTCAGCTAAATAGAATTGAATATACAAACGAAGAATACTTTGCTTTAAAAGAGTTTTTCAACCAACTGGTTAAAGTACAATCTACCTTAATTTCTTTAAAAAAGAATTGATAAGCAAGGCTACTAAAATGTAATGTTTATAAAAAATTTTCTATTTTTATAGAAAATACGAATAATTACGTATTTAATTTCATGTTAATTCCCTCCATATTTGTATATGTAACCTAAAAACATTTATGATGAAAAAGTTTTCTTTTCTAGCATTTTTAATGCTCTTTACTTCTTTAAGCTTTAGTCAACAGTATACAACTGGTTTAGATTTTAACAAACAAAAGTATGAGGAAGTAACAGAAACTGTTCCTTTAATTACAAGAAGCATTACTTCTGTTCCAAAATCTGCAAGTTTAAAAGCCTTTGCTCCTACTCCAGGGAATCAAGGCAGACAACCTTCTTGTGTTGGTTGGGCAAGTGGATATGGGGCAAGAACAATTGCAAATGCAGTAAGAAATGGTTGGAAGTACAACAGAACAAAAATCAATCAGAACACCTTCTCTCCTGCATTTGTCTATAACTTAATCAAATTTAAAGGAGATGTGAATTGCCAACGTGGTTCATACATAGCAGATGCTATGAAGTTGATGAATACCTATGGAATTTTAAAGTTAACCGACTTTAGTTATAATCAGACGAATTGTAGAACCAAACCTAGTAGTTTTGGCTATCAAAAAGCTAAGAAAAATAAAATTTTAACCTATGAAAGGTTAGCAAAATGGGACAATCCTTACAACTTAGTAGGAAAAGTTAAAAAAGCTTTGGCTAATAAAAATCCTGTAGTGATTGGGATGCAAATTTACACTACTTTTTATAAGGCAAAAGGTGTTTGGAGTGGTCCATTAGGCTCTAAAAGATTAGGCGGACATGCAATGGTTGTTGTTGGCTATGATGACAATAAGTACGGAGGTGCATTTGAAATCTTAAACTCTTGGGGTACAGCTTGGGGAAATGGCGGATATATTTGGGTTAGATACAACGATTTTAAAAACTACACAAAAACAGCTTATGTTTTGGTTGATAAGTCGAGTTCACCTATTATTAAGAATGATAATAATGACAACAATAATAACTACAATACTTTAGCTGGTGAGCTAACATTAAGACTAAGTAACGGTCAAAATATGAGACCAATACTTTCTAATGAAGCCAATAGAAACTTTAGCATTGTAAAAGCGTCAAAAACTACTTACAGAATAGCAGATAGTTACACTTCTGGCACACAATTTAGAATCTACTTAAAAAGCAAACAACGAGGTTATGTATACTTAATTGGGTATGGCTCTGCTGACAAATCTGTAAACAAACTATACCCGTTTGAAAACTTTAGTGACTACTTTAGCTATACAGATAGTGAGATTGCTCTGCCTAATGAAGACTATTTTATCGAGTTTGATTCAAAACCTGGTAGAGATGTTTTATGTGTACTATACAGTAAAGAGAAATTAAATATTGACAAAATTGTTAGTGCTGCAAGGTATGGCTCTGGTGATTTTGTTTCTAGAGTAAAAAAAGCCTTACAATACAAAATGTATAAAGGAAGTGATGTGAAGTTTAGTAGAGATAAAATAGCTTTCTCTACCAAAGCTACAAATAACAATGGAAAAGTTGTTCCAATTTTTATAGAAATGAATCATCAATAAAAATAAAGTAAAATGAGAATTAAATATCTTTTATTGACTTTCTTACTGACTGCATTTGCGCTTACTACTCAAGCGCAAAATGTTGTTTATGAAGAAAATTTTAACGCAAAAAACAACTGGCCAACAGGTAGCAATTCTACGAGAACTTTAGAAATAAAAAACGGTAAATATTATTTTGAGCATAAAAAAACTGATAAAAAATGGAGAATTACTACCAGAGAGATGGGAATAAACACCAATGGTAGCTTTGAAATTGAAGTTTCTATGCAACGTTTAACTGCAGCTAATAAGAACCACGCTTATGGAGTTATGTTCGGCACAAAAGATGCTGACAATACCTTCCATTTTTTTATAAGTAACAACCAATATAGAATTTCTGACAAGAGTAATGGTAAGTATATAAACTACAAAGGATGGAAAAGCTCAAGTAGTATAAAAACTGGGTTCTATTCTTACAACAAATTTAAGATTAAAAAGACTGGTAGTACTATCTCTTTTTATATGAATGGTACTTTATTAGAAAGTAAACCTTTTAAATCTTTTTACGGAGATAAAGTTGGTATCCACGTGTTTGATAAGCAAAAGGTAGCTATTGATTTTATCAAAGCAACACAATTGAGTGGAAGTACTATTACTACAACTACAACCACCACGACAACTACTAACGGAACAATCTATGATGATGATTTTTCATCAAACAAAAACAATTGGGCAACAAGTAATACCAATGAAGCTTCTTTAGAACTAAGAAATGGTAAGTATTATTTTGATCATAAAAGAGAAAAAGGAGGCTGGTCTACCACTAAATATATAGACATTGACGAGACTAAAGAATTTGAAATTGAAGCCAAGTTTTTAAAAATAAGCGGTATCAATAATAACGGTTTTGGTTTTGTTTATGGTAGAAAAGATGGAAACAACCAATACGTTTTCACAATTACATCTAACGGTTCTTACTCTATTGACCAGTATAAAGATGGTAAGTACACCGCACTAAAAGACTGGACTAAATCTAGCTACATAAACACAGGTAGCTATGCAACAAACACACTAAAAATAAAAAAGGAAAGAGGATTTATTAAGTTTTATGTCAATGATAGATATTTAACGCTTTTTTATCACAAACCTTTTATGGGGAATCGTTTAGGGTTTGTTGTATATAACAATCAAAAAGTAGCTATTGACGATTTTAAAGCTAGGTATATTAATGGAAATGTTACCAAGCCTGTTATTGTTGCACAAGGAGAAAATGTAATTCAAGATTATTTTACTGATAATAAAAATGGATGGCCTACAAATAACACAAGTGGTACTACCGAAATAGATATTTCTAACAACTACTATAACTTTGCACATTTAAAAGATAATGGTGGATGGGCAATTAATATTCCAAAAACAATTGATACTTCAAGAGATTTTGAAATTAAAACCAGTATTAAAAAAATTAGTGGTGTTAATAATTATCAATATGGTTTTCAATGGGGTAAAGAAGGTAAAAGTAGTTACAGATTTTACATTACAGGAAATGGTTATTATAAAATTTCTAGAATTGTAGATGATAAAGAAGAGATCGTAAAGAAGTTTACAAAATCTTCGGCTATTAGAACTGGTAACGGAGCAAAAAACACACTTAAAATAACGAAAAAGGGAGATCATTACAATTACTATGTAAACAATACCTATTTAACTCAAACAAACTTTGAATCGTTTTTTGGTCATAGATTAGGTTTTGTTGTATTTAACAAGCAAAAAATCGGAGTTGATAATATTAGTATTAAATACCTTAAAAAAGCAAAAAACAATATTATTACTACAAACACACTTACAGTACCCTTAACAGAAAACTTTACAAGTAATACGAATGGTTGGAATTTAACCGATAACAGTACTATTAAGTCTAGAATTAATAATGGCAAACTTTACATAAAATGCAATAACGAAAAAGGTGGTGCTTTCATTAGCAAAAAAGTTGGTATTGATACCAGTAGAGACTTTATTATAGAAACATCTATCACCAGACTTACAAGCTCTTCTAATGGTTCTATTGCCTTTGTATTTGGTAGAAAAAACAATACAAATGAATTTGACTTATTCTTATCTAAAGATGGTAGTTACCTATTAAGAAAGCTTACCAATGATCAGTCTAATAAACTAATTCCTTGGACTTCTACAGATGCACTCAAAACACAAGCATACCAAGCAAATAAAATCAAGATAGTAAAGTCTAATAACCTATTAAGAATTTACATTAATGACCAATATGTAAATGAAGCACCCTACTCTACCTTTTTTGGAGATTACATGGGTTTTAGTGTGTACAATAAACAAGAAATATCTGTAGACTACCTAAACGTGTCTTATCCGACGGCAAACTTTAATACACCTCCAGAAGTTGTTATTACAGAACCTGTAGTGCAACGTGGATTTAAAATTGTTAAAACAAAAAATATTACTGTAAAAGGAAAAGCGACAGATAAAGACGGTATTTATGAAGTAATCATTAATGGCAAAGAGGCAACCGTTAGAGAAGATGGAAGTTTTACAGCACTTGTTCCTTTAAAATATGGAGCTAATGATTTAATTGTAAAAGCAACGGATATGAAACAATCATCTTCTACCAAAAAATTTACCATTAAAAGAAAATCTCCAGATATAGATAATAACGATGATGTAGTAGTTGTAGATAATAACAATGATGCAAAAAAATCTGGATTTGGCGAATATTATGCACTACTAATTGGCGTTAGTGATTATGGAGACGGGGCCATTACAGATTTAGATGGTTTGCCTACTAAAGATGCTAAAGATCTTGCAAATGTTTTAATAACTAAATATAGTTTTAAAAAGCAAAATGTAATTGTACTAAACAATAATCCGAAAGCAAATGATATTATCAAAGAGTTTAGTAAGTTAAAAAAGCGTGTTACAAATAAAGATAATTTACTTGTATTTTACGCTGGTCATGGAATCTATGACGAAGTAAACCAAATAGGTGCTTGGCTACCTTCTGATGCAAACATGGAATACGAACTGAACCTAATTAGCAATTCGCAAGTAGTAGACTTTTTAAAAGCTATAAAATCTAAGCATACCTTATTGATTTCTGATGCTTGTTTTAGCGGTAGTATCTTTAAAACACGATCATTTGAAAAATCGCCTAAATCTGTACAAAAGAAATACCAATTAACAAGTAGAAAAGCAATTACAAGTGGTACCCTTAAAACAGTACCAAATAAAAGTATGTTTTTAAAATATTTGTTGAATAGGTTAAAAAACAATCAAAAAGATTTTCTATCAGCAAGACAATTATTTGACAGAATTGAAGAACCTGTAATGAATAACAGCCCAAACACACCTCAGTATGGAACAATTTATGGAGTTGGTGATGAAGGTGGTGATTTTATCTTTGTAAAAAAAGATTGATATATCATTTTTATAAAATAAAAGCTCTAGTATAAACTGCTAGAGCTTTTTTAGTATAACTAAAAAATTGTAGTATTGTAATTAATTTAGAATTTTAAGCCATTTGGAAAATCTACACCCAAAAAAATCACTCAGAGACAAGCTTCATGAAATCATTTATGAAGCAGATACTAGAGGTGGTAAAATTTTCGATGTAATTCTGCTCATAGCTATACTTACAAGTATCTTATTAGTAATGCTAGAAAGTATTAGCAGTTTTGATGATAAGTACCACACATTTTTAGACATCTCTGAATGGGTAATCACAATTCTATTTTCAATTGAATATGTACTAAGAGTCATTTCAATAAAAAAGCCTTTCAAGTATATTTTCAGTTTTTATGGTATTATAGATTTATTATCTACCATACCTAAATACTTAACCTTTATTATTGCTGGTTATCATAATTTAGCTGCTATTAGAGCACTACGTTTACTGCGAGTTTTTAGAATATTAAAATTAACACGATATATTGGTGCATCAAATAGACTAATCGTTGCCTTAAAAGCTAGTAAAGCAAAAATTGCCGTTTTTATTTTTTTTATCATTATTATTTGTGTGATTTTGGGCACAGTAATGTATATGATAGAAGGAGCAGAAAATGGCTTTACAAGCATTCCTAGGAGTGTGTATTGGGCTATAGTTACCTTAACAACTGTAGGATTTGGAGATATTGCCCCACAAACACCACTTGGTCAATTAATTGCCAGTGTTATTATGATTTTAGGATACGGTATCATTGCCATACCAACAGGTATTGTTAGTTCTGAAATTGCAAAATCAGAAAAGATACATACTAATACACAATCTTGTACCAATTGCTTGGTAGAAGATCATAAAGATAATGCCGAGTATTGTTACAACTGTGGTCGTAAAATTATCTAATGGCTTTGAATAACTATTTAATTACTATTGTAGGCCCAACAGCTATCGGAAAAACTGCATTAAGTATACAATTGGCTAAGCATTTTAAAGCAGCTATTATTTCTTGTGATTCTAGACAGTTTTATAAAGAGATGACTATTGGAACAGCGGTGCCTACCTCTGAAGAACTAGCTGAAGCTAAACATCACTTTATACAAAACAGAAGTATTTTTGATATGTATAATGTTGGAGATTTTGAGCGTGATGCTATTGCCAAACTAAACGAGTTATACAAAAAGAATAATATTGCGATTATGGTAGGTGGCAGTGGTTTGTATGTTGATGCAGTTATCAATGGTTTAGATTATTTTCCTAATGTGCCAGCAGAAATTAGAGAAAAACTGAATGAAGAGCTAAAAACAAAGGGAATTTCTTATTTACAAAAGCAACTCAAAGAATTAGACATAGAGTCTTACAACACAATAGCTATAGATAATCCGCATAGAGTAATAAGAGCGCTAGAAGTTACTATTGCTAGCGGCATCCCCTACGCTACTTTTAAAAATAAACCTAAAAAGCCAAGACCCTTTATTCCTATAAAAATTGGACTAAATGCCGAAAGAGAAATCATTTATAATAGAATAAACAAAAGGGTTGATTTGATGCTTCAAGATGGTTTAATTAAAGAAGCGAAAGCACTCTACCCACATAAGCAACTAAACGCACTACAAACTGTTGGTTATAGAGAACTTTTTAGTGCTTTTGATGGTGATATTACTGAAAGCTTTGCCATAGAAGAAATTAAAAAAAATACCAGAAGGTTTGCTAAAAGGCAATTGACTTGGTTTAAAAAAGACACAGCAACCCATTGGTTTAATTATAAAACGGATATAGAAACAATTATTAATTATATTGAAAGTCAATTAAAACCTGTTAAAAACTCATAATTAATTAGGTTGACTAATTTGCTTTCTTATATTTGCCAAAAACTTATAAAAAATGAAATCTAAACTTATATTTTTCTTCATTGCTATCATTTTAGGATTTACAACAAACGCACAAACAAAAGTAGGAACTATAGATAGTGAGTATGTGCTTTCTAAAATGCCACAACTAAAAACGGTTCAAGAAAGACTTAAAAATTATGGGGCTAAATTAGATTCTATAAGAGTTAATAAAATAAAAGAACACGATGCTAGTGTTAACACCTATAACAAAAACATTAAAACATTAACTGAGGATGCTAAAAAGAAAGAATTTAGCAAAATACAAGAATTAAAACAAGATATAGTTAAGTTTAGACAGAATGCAGTAAAAATGATGCAGATTAGAAAAGATGAATTTTTAAGACCATTGTATAAAAAAATTGCAGAAACTACAGCCTTTGTTGCTAAAGAAAAAGGCTATTCACAAATTTTAACCACAACTGGTAATGAATTTGCTTATCTTGATGAAAAACATGACATTACAAAGTTAGTACTTGCTAAACTTGGCATTAAAGAATAGTTGTTTCTTTCCTCAAAAAATACTAAAAACTAAAATTAACAATCTTAATTCAAAATTCGCAATTGATAATTGTTAATTGCTTAAATCTGACCTTTAGACTTAAATTCTAAATATTTATTGATAACATTTACAGAAAGTTGAGAAGGTTTTGTAAGTATGGTATGTATTCCCCTTTTTTCTAGTTCTTTTACAATCAATCTTTTATCGTAAGAAAATTTTTCTGCTAAGGTTTTATTGTAGATTTCTTGTAAATCTTCAGCATCTTTATTTATCAGTACATCTAATTCTGTATTTTCAAAAAATATGGTAACTAATAAATGCTTTTTTGCCAATGCTGCTAAATATGGTACTTGCCTTTTTAAAGAAGAAATATGTTCAAAATTTGTATACAAGAGTAACAAACTACGCTGGCTAATTTTTCTTTTTACCATGCCATACAACATGCCAAAATCTGAATCAGAAAACGACGTATTGATGTTGTATAAAGTTTCGTTTATAAGAGATAGATTGCTTTTTTTATTACTTGCTATTACAATATCGTTTACTTTCTTAGAAAACGTTAGCATACCTGCTTTATCATTTTTTAATAAAGCAATATTAGAAAAGGCTAAGGTAGCATTGATGGTATAATCGAGTAGTTTTAAATTATTAAAAGGCATCTTCATAACTCTACCTGTATCAATAATAGAATAAATTGGTTGCGATTTTTCGTCTTGATATTGGTTGAGCATTAGCTCTCCCCTCTTTGCTGTTGCTTTCCAGTTAATTGTTCTAACATCATCGCCAACCACATAATTTTTTATCTGTTCAAACTCTAATGTATGTCCTATTCTTCGAATCTTTTTTAACCCGATTGTATTGAGCTTATTGCTAATCGCTAAAAACTCATACTTTTTCATTTGGATATATGAAGGATAAACGGGAATCATTTGATTGGCATCAAAAGTAAATTTTCTTGAAAAGAAAGATAAGAAAGTAGATGCATATATATTTACATTACCAAAACTATAGGCGCCTCGTTCATAAGGTGTTACTGAATATTTTACGGTCTCTGTGGTATGTTTCTCTAATTTAGACAAAATAGTAAAGTCACGATTTTGAAACTGATGTGGCAATTCGTCAATAATTTGCAATGCTATTTTAAACGGATAGTTATTTGTTAACGCTATTTTTAATGCGTTTTCATCTGAATTTGAAAACTTTTTAGGTGCTATCCTCCTAGCTACAACTCCATTCTTAAATCGAAACAACACCACAATATCAACCAGTGCAATAGTTATAAAAGCAAGAACCAACAACCAAGCAATTGCCAAAAATATAGCTATCCAATACGAAAGCAAAAATACTCCCGATAAGATGGCGATGTAAATAAAAAATCGATTACTAATATATAATTGCTTCAAAAACCTAAACACTATCTTGGTACTTCAATGGTTTGTATAATCATTTCAATTACTTTGTCTGTGGTATAGCCTTCCATTTCTCTTTCTGGAGTTAGTATTACCCTATGTCTTAAAACTGGAAAAAGGCATTTCTTAACATCTTCTGGCATTACAAAATCTCTACCATTAATTGCTGCAAAAGCTTTCGATGCCATTAATACGGCAATACTTGCTCTTGGTGAACCGCCTAAGTATAAATGTGGATGAGATCTAGTATTTAAGATAATTTGTGCTATGTATTTTACTATTTTTTCTTCTACAATTACATCTTGAATTTTTGCTCTGTAAGAAATCAATTCTTCCTCTGTTAATACTGTTGCTATCAATGTTTCTGGCAACGCACCTTTTCTGTTATTGTGACTATTAATAATAGCAATCTCTTCGTCTAAATTTGGATATCCTACATTTATTTTAAAAGTAAAACGATCTAATTGTGCTTCTGGCAATGCATAAGTTCCTTCTTGCTCAATTGGATTTTGGGTTGCTAGAACCATAAACGGAGGTTTCATTGTAAATGTACGTCCGTCAACAGTGATTTGTTTTTCTTCCATCACTTCAAATAATGCCGCTTGTGTCTTTGCTGGTGCTCTATTAATCTCATCAATAAGTACTAAGTTAGAAAAAATAGGTCCTTGCTTAAACTCAAAATTAGAAGTTTTAGCATTAAAAACTGATGTTCCTATAACATCAGAGGGCATTAAATCTGGCGTAAATTGAATTCTATTAAAGTCAGTTTGTACCGTTTTTGCTAATAATTTTGCTGTAACGGTTTTGGCTACACCAGGCACACCTTCTATTAGAACATGTCCGTCTGCTAATAAAGCAACAAGTAATAACTCAATAAAATCATCTTGTCCAACAATCACTTTTTGCAATTGTTCTTTAATTTTTGTAACAGATTCTTTTAGTTTAGATAAATCTATTCTACTTGAAAAAGCTTGGTTTTCTTCTTGATTTTGTGGCGATTGTGTTTCCATATATTCTTTTAAACTAAGATTGTTTGTTTTTAAATTTTTCTATAAGCGTATTAAGCTCAATTAACTGCTCTTTAGATATGCTTGAAGATTTTTGTATTGCTTTAATTTTTTGAAATAATTTTTGAACTTCCTCTATGTTATTCCCACTTCTTGAACTTACAAAATGGTAAAACTCTTTATTAATGGATGTAGTGGGTATATGCAAATGTGTTCTAATATATTCTAAAAAGTAGTTAATCTTATGGGCTGCAATACTTTTATGTTCAGATTTTTCATAATACATGTTGGCAATTGTTTTTGTAAATGCAACCGTTTGATTTTTTAGTGGTTTAATAATTGGTATTATTCGTTGTACTCTTTTTCCTTTAAAAATCACAAAAAACAAAACACCGATTAACGCTGTATAATATGCCCATCTTAAACTATCTGAATTCAATACATAATACATCTTTGAGGTAATTCTTTCTTTTCCTGTCTTATAATATGTATCATAAAAGATGGTGTTTTTATCATTGATATAAGACAATACAGATGCTACATACGTATGATTGTTATCCTTTAGCATCCCATAATTTGTAAATACCTGAGGAAAAGTGTGTAAATAAAAAACTCCTTTACCATGATTGTATTTTATAAAGTTGATACCTTCTTCTACCTTAACAGAATCTTTATCTTTAATAATTAATTTACCTAATGCTGTTGTTTTTAGTGTGTCTATCTTATAGAAAAAGGAATTGCTTGTTTTTTTATCAAAAGGAATCTCTGTTGTATCTAAATACTTATTTAAGAGTTTATAATAGCTATATTCTTTAAAAGTACTTGTAGTTAATTGCTTCGTATCAAGGCCAAGTGTATCAATAGTTACAGCATTGGTTGAGATAAATACCTCGTTACCTCTTTCAACAAATTTTAATAATTTATAAAACTCTTCTTTACCAAAGTTAAGTGCTCCGTCAACAAAAAAATAGGTTCCGGTTAACGTTGTGTCTTTTAAAAACTCAAACGGAGCTTGTTTTATTTTTCTTACCTCAGTATTTTTAAACAAGCTCTTAAATTCTTTATCTAGCACATAAGTTCCGTATGGTATTTTATGATGAGATGCATAGCTTGGAAACCAATTTATAGGCTTAGCCTTTGTGTACTCCATAAAAATAATAAGAGCAAACATTGCTGTAAAAATTGATAGATATATCTTTAGTTTCTTATCCAATGCTATTGTATTTTGGCAGTCAATTTCTCAAGTACGACTACTCCTTTGTTATACGATTCTAAGTTGATGTTAAAATTACCATACCAAACAAAATCATAAAAGCGGGTGATGCTTTCAAACTCTTGATGGATGTTTTCTTTTTGAACCTCTTTAATATAATCTTCGTTTGTTTTTTGCTGTTCCCATTCAATTATTTTTTTAGCTGTTAATTGCTGTAATAACAATACATATTGATACCTTACCGCCAATCGATAGTCTTTTTCTTTAATTGCCAAATCAATTAATTTGGGTAAATCTTGACTGTTAAGTAATTCTTCGTCATCATCAATTTTAACCACTTTTTTATTGGTAGTACCCACTATACCATTTCTGGTAGATACTTTTAGGAAAAAATTGATAATAAGATATAAAACAACTACAGCAATAATATATGGCAATGCTCTTAGAAAGCTTAGTATAAAACCAACCGGAGCCTCAACATCATCAAAAAACCAAGACATTATTTTTCTTAACACTCTACTTACCCATTCTTTAAATTTCTGATATAAAGAGGGTTGGGTGGTTACTTTATATATAAAGTCTTTGTCGTTTTTATAGGTATCAATTTTAGTAGCATCAAACTGTTTTACAACAACTTTTGTTGAATCTACTTTTAGCGCTGCACTTTTTTGTGCTGACACATAAAAAACAGAAAAACATAAAATGATATATAAAAGGATTCTTTTCAAAAGATTAATTTCCTAAGCTGTTAATTTTATCGATTGCACCACTGGCATTTTTTTGCTCATTAATATCAAAATAAATTAGCACACTCGATACTAAAGTTACACCGTATAAGATAAACTGACCGATATATGAAATACCATTTAAAATAAGGTATATTGGGTCTACTAATGATTCTGCCAATATTGCTGGATCGTTTGCAGAAATAATGGTACCCATTTTAATAAAAAAGTAAATCATTGCTGGGATTGAAAATATATAACCTGCTACTGTAGTGATAATACCAACAACAAACATTACTCCAAATGTTTCCCACCAATGTCCTTTTACAAAACTAAAAGAATAACTAACTGTATCTGAAACTCCCATATTATGGTACACTAAAATAGGTGCTGCTAATGATAGTACAACACCTGTATAAATTGCAGGAAAAAAACACAGCAATGCACTAATTACTACAATGATTCCAACTAAAATAAACAATCCAGTAAAAGACCAAAACTTATCTTTTACGCGTTCTTTTATCATTTCAAAATCTACTTTTCCGTTATTATCTACATACGATTTTATATAGTACAACGCTGTAATATTCATGATAACGTAAGCAATTAGAAAAAATACACATACTGCAAATATCGATGTAAATAGCAAGCCTAAATTTGGTTCTTGATAAATCCCATCTTCATAAATATCAATATTAGTCCCAAAAATATTTGGAAAAGAAAACGTGTAAAAAAACAGTGCGGCTATTGCCAAAATTATAGGTAAAAAAGCTGTTTTAAGTATCGCTCCAAAAAAAGGTTTCCATTCTAATCTTAAAAACTTAAACGTGTCTGAAATAATAGCGCCTAAATCTCTTTCTTTTTTAAATTCTACAAAGTTATTATTATACATTTTTAGTGAGTTTATGTGTTAGTTTAATAGGGTAAATTACATAATAAAATACAATTAATGCTAATGAGCCGGTTATGATAAAAATTGCCAACCAATCTGGCATTTCTGTATGTCTGGTTACAAAACCTTCTAGAAATCCGGCAACTATAAAAAACGGAATAGTACTTACCATTATTTTTAATCCAGCTTTGATGCTTTTTTTAAACGAGTCTAATCTGGAGTAAGTCTTCGGAAATAAAATTCCGTTTCCTAACACCATACCTGCACAACCAGCTATAATAATCACAGAGATTTCTATGGTACCGTGTATCCAAATAGTTCTAGAAGATTCCCAAAGCAAGTCTTTATCATAAAAGAAGTACAAAAACGAACCCAACATAATACCATTTTGCATCATAATAAATAGTGTACCTACAGATAGTAGTATACCAAATACAAAGGCATACATAGCCACTTTTATATTGTTTATGGTGATTCCCAAAAACATATCCATTTCCGCTTGCTTTTTATACACTGCCATCGGATCTCCGTTTGCAATATTTTCTAAGGTCATATTTACATAGGCATCACCCAAGATTAATCGCACAAAATTGACATCATTGGCAGCAGAAAAAGCTCCTACAATTGTAAAAAATAAAAACACTGCAAATGCTATAAATAATTGCTTTTGATACTTGTAAAACTCTAACGGAAATTCTGTTTTAAAAAAAGAAATAAACCGGTTTTTACTTTCTTTTTTGGTTACATATATTTTTAAGTGTGCTTTTGCAGCAACTTGATTTAAGTATACAACTACGTTACTATTGGGGTAATAGGTTTTAGCATAACTTAAATCGTCTGTAATTTCTATATATAAATCAGATAATTTATCTGGAGATACTGTAATTTTTTTAGCTAAAACAGCTTCAAACTGCTGCCATTTATCTTTATTTTTTTTTATAAACGCAGCCTCTCTCATTTCAAAGAAAAAAATGTTATTATGGTACGTATCATAGAATCTTTTTATATTCGCTTTTCAATGAAAAAGAAGTACAACAAATAACGAAAAAAATGGATAACTTTCAAATAGAAACTGCACAAAATATTTCTATTCACCAAAACACAGCTCACCTTACCACACGTATTGGCTCTTATCTTTACGATAGACTTATTATACTAGGATATATTTTTATCGTATTATTTATCATGAACATTTTAGATTTAGACAAAAACTTTGGCAATTGGATTGCTTATGTACTGTTTGGATTGCCTATTTTTTTCTATAGTTTAACTTTTGAAGTACTAATGAACGGGCAAACTCCGGGTAAGTATTTCAATAAAATTAGAGTAGTTAAGCTAGACGGATCTAAACCTACTTTTGGCAGTTATTTATTACGATGGATGTTAAATTTTATTGATATTAACATTTCTTCTGGGTCTGTAGCTATTATTACTATTCTATTAAACGGTAAAGGACAGCGATTGGGTGATATGGCTGGCGGAACGACTGTTATTAGTGAAAAGAAAAGGATTAGTATTACACAAACAATGGCAGTTGAACTCCCAGAAAATTATGTACCCACATTTCCTCAAGTTACGGTATTGACAGATAATGATATCCAAACGATTAAGAATGTATATGATACAGCAAAGAAAAAACGGAATCATGCTGTAATTATAAAACTACATGCCAAAGTTTTAACACTTACGCAAATAAAATCTGACTTAAAAGCGATGGAGCTTATTGAAACCGTTTTAAAAGATTATAGTTATTATACACAGCAATAAAAAAGAAATAACCACTATAAATCGTCCTTCTTAATCCAACAATTCGCAATTATTCTATTATCTTCTACTATAATTTGGTGCTTCTTTGGTAATGGCTACATCATGTGGGTGACTTTCGTTAATTCCACTAGCTGTAATTCTTACAAACTTCCCGGTTTCTTTTAATGTTTCAATGTCTTTAGCTCCACAGTAGCCCATACCTGCTCTTAAACCGCCTATAAATTGATGAATACTCTCAAACAACTCTCCTTTATATGGCACTCTACCAACAATTCCTTCTGGTACTAGTTTCTTAATATCGTCTTCTACATCCTGGAAATAACGGTCTTTTGAACCTTGTTTCATGGCTTCTACAGAACCCATTCCTCTATATGATTTAAACTTACGTCCTTCATAAATAATAGTTTCTCCAGGCGATTCTTTAGTTCCTGCTAATAATGAACCTAGCATTACAGAATCTGCTCCTGCGGCTAATGCCTTAGGAATGTCTCCTGTATAACGAATTCCACCATCTGCAATTACTGGCACTCCAGATCCTTTAATGGCTGCAGCAACTTCTAATACTGCAGAGAACTGTGGAAATCCAACTCCCGCTACAACTCTTGTTGTACAGATAGATCCTGGCCCAATACCTACTTTTACTGCATCTGCTCCCGCTTCTACTAAAAATTTAGCTGCTTCTGCGGTTGCAATATTTCCTACAACAACATCTAGAGTTGGAAACTTTGCTTTTACTGCTTTTAACGCTGCTACTACACCTTTGGTGTGTCCATGTGCTGTATCAATAATTACGGCATCTACACCTGCATTTACTAATGCTTCTGCTCTTTCTACCACATCTCCTGTTACACCCAATGCCGCAGCTACACGTAAACGCCCGTAAGTATCTTTATTAGCTATTGGCTTTTGTGTTAATTTGGTAATATCTCTAAACGTAATTAATCCTACCAATTTGTTGTTTGCATCTACTACTGGTAATTTTTCAATTTTGTTTTCTTGTAAAATAACTTCTGCTTGTTGTAATGATGTACCTTCTGCTGCTGTTACTAAGTTTTCAGTAGTCATTACTTCTGCAATAGAACGCTCATTATTTCTTTCGAAACGTAAATCTCTGTTGGTTACAATCCCAATCAATAATCCTGCATCATCAACAACTGGAATTCCGCCAATTTTATGCTCACGCATATTTGCTTTTGCATCAACTACTTTTGCTGATTTTGGTAAGGTTATCGGATCGATAATCATTCCAGATTCTGCACGCTTTACTTTTCTAACTTCTAACGCTTGCCTTTCTATAGACATGTTTTTATGCAACACACCAATTCCTCCTTCTCTTGCAATAGCAATTGCCATAGAAGATTCTGTAACCGTATCCATAGCTGCCGAAACAATAGGAACGTTAATGGTAATGTTTTTAGTAAATTTTGTTTGAATGTTTACTTCTCTAGGAAGTACTTCAGAAAAGGCTGGTACTAAAAGTACGTCGTCGTAGGTTAAGCCTTCTCCTACAAGTTTAGAATTGTGAGCTTTCATGATGCAATCAACTTAAAAATTAATTGCGAGCAAATTTACAATTATTAATTGAATTATAAGTGTTAATTAATTATTATGTGTTTTAATCTGGTTTGATATAATTCTTTCTACTCTTTTACTAATTACAATATTCTTATTATCAACAACCTAACTTATTATTCATTTTGTCTTGAAACAAAAACGAATCAAAAATTCAAGATGATTTCAAGGAAATTTATCTTTTAGATAGTAAACCTTTAAGAATAAAGAAAGTTGATAAAATAAATGTAATTGTCATAAATACTCCAGAAATCATAACTACATACTTCATCCAAACCAAGCCTGTCCACATAAAGTAAATTCCGCCAAATGTACATAAGATTGATACAAATGGCTCAATCATTAGAAACGACTTTAATTTTTTATTGATTCCTGTGATTGCGAGTAATCCTCCCAACAAAAAAAAGATAACTGAAAGTGATAGGATGTGATTATGTACCATGGTCATCACTTCTCCTCTACTTTTTTTGAACTTCATTACCGTAGCATTTTCGTCATTTTCGTTCCCTAAATAGCGTTCTTCGATACCTTGTGGAGTTGAATTACTAGTATCGTTTACAAATCGAATGCCTGAATAAAAACCAATACTTAATGTAACTATAAAAGCTGCTATAAGCAATTTTATTTCTTTTGGAAATTGTGCTATGATACCGTGAAACTGCATTACAAAATATTGTTTGCTTTAAAAACTACTAAATCTTTTAAAAAGGTATTAACAGCAACCGTCATCGATTGTGCAGATATGGTAGCACCAGAAATAGCAATAATGTCTTTGGTGTATTTTAAATTTTCTCCAGAGGTTTTACCTATAAATTGTTTTAGCCACCTTCTACTTCCAATTTCTCCACCGTAATCTTCTCTATACACTAACACCTTTACTTTTTTTATAATAAGGTCTTTATCTAAAATAATTAAATAATCAAACTGGTCTGTTTTACTTGGTGCTTTTGCTATAAAAACATAGCCAATAATTTGATTTTCTTGAACTATTTTACTTAAATTACTTTTATGTGTTTTATGATACAACTTTGTATTTAAATCAGAAGAAACTGTAATTGATTTAAGTGCAAAGTTCTTAGTGTCAAAAGTTTTGGCTACTTCTTTGTTTACTTTTTTTTGTATTGATTTTTTAAGCTGAAAAGCATCTACTTGTGTAGATAATAGTAGAAAAATAATAATAAGTAGTCTTTTAAAAATCATGATGCAAAAATAGTATATTCCTTAGATAAATGTTAAAAGCTAACACAAAGTTTTTTACACTTTATGCTAGCTAAACAATTAACAACTTATGTGTTTGTACTTAGAACCAAATTCCGAAGCCTAAGTTTAACTGCTTCACGGTTTTTGCACCAACAGCAGCATTATTTTTGAATTGATAATCTGCTTTAAACGCAGCCCCTTGTGCTACTTTCCAAGTTAAACCAAATGTTAACTCATTTCTATCGTAGCTTAAGTTTTGTGCTAAAGTTCCTGCTGTTGAAGCATGTGTATTAAAGTCTTCATATCTTACAAATCCGAACAATTGTTGTTCTTTTTCTTGTGATAATAAATTATAGGCACCTTCTACATACCAACCTTGTAATGCAGATCCTAAGTCAGAACCATAGTAATTGTTGTAAGCTTCGCTATCTGTAACTGATGCGTGAATAAATTGTCCACGTGCAGTAAAACGTTTGTAAGCATAACGAGCATCTAAACCAATCATAGCAATACCCACATCTGCTCCATCAATATCTTCAATTGATTTGTCTGATTGTGTTCTACCAAAATATCCTGATAATCCTAAACGCAATCCTGGTAATCCGTAATAATCTAACTTAGCTGAGAAGTTCAAATTATTCATGTTAGATTCTGCTCCTTTTTGTCTTCCGTTTCTAAATCCGTTAGAGCCACCTAATAATTTACTTCCGTTTTGAGATGTAAATCCGTTAAATACATACGCTTGGTAACGTAAAGAAGCTTCATCAAATTTACCTGTAACTCCTAATCCTATTTCTCTCCAAGTTGTAGGTACAATAGATTTATCCATACTTGGTCTTTCTACTCCATTAAATGTTGTTGGCTCATGGTATTCATTTACAATTCCCATAGGCACTAACATTAAACCTGCTCTTAAGTTTACATTATCTGTTAAAGCATATTGTAAGAATGCTTGCTCTACATATACTTCTTTTACGTGTTCGAACTCTAATTCTGTAATAAACTGAGTTCTCTCATTAAATTTGTAACCAAATAACATTACAACTCTATGCACATCTAATTTTGCATTTTTTCCTGTTGCTCTGTTATAGTGAGTTTCTGCATAACCACCAACTGTTAAACCTTTTTGATTTACGTTTGATGCTAAAATTCTTTGTGCAGCATTGATTTGATTTTGTGGATTTATAATGCTGTCATTAGAGGTTTGTGCTGCTAATCCAATCGTGAAACTAGCAAAAGCAAAGAATAAAATTCTTTTCATTTTTATTTAGATTAATTTTAAATAGTGTTTAATTATGATGCAAAAATACGCACCCAAATAGATATAAAAAAACTTATTTAGAATTAATTTAAATAAAATTTTAAGATAAAATGTAAATAGTTGAAATACTAGTTCTTAGCGCTTAATTTTTTAAGTATAAAATTACAGCTTTACGGATATCATAAGCCATTTCTGAAGATTTAGGTTGATAAACATTTAAAACACCTTTGTTTTTTGGTGACAAAAATGGAATGTCAAATCCTTTTAATAGGTAGTCTGAAAAAGCTACAGTATATGTTTTTTGATGATTAATTTTCTTACCAGCAATAAACCAAGTGTCATTCTTTTTTTCTGCATTGAATCTTTGTAAATAAGCACCAGTTCCCGCTGCTTTTACTCCATAATCTAACACTTCTTGTAGTAAGCTCCCTTTTATCTTTACTTTTAATACTGCTCCTCCATAGGGCAATACCCTAAAGATATCTACGGCAGAAATCTCACCAGCTAATTCATCATCAATTCTAATTGATCCCCCATTAACCAAAGCACAATCTACTTTATCATTAAAAGCAAATGACATAGATTTGGTAACAACATCTCCTAAATTGGTTTGTATGCTTCTAATAGGTTTATCTTTTCCATCTAAAGGAACTTTAGTTGTATAAATCACTTCATCTGGATTCGAAATAATATCTTTAATCTTCGTATTTAATATTTGCTGCCATTTCGCAACTACTTCTCCTACTCTAGTATCTATTGAAACTGTTTCATTAATCTCTTTTAATTCTGAAACAACCGTAGCCTTTTTACTTTCTTTATCAAACGAAATTCTATGAATATAGGCAGTTTTGGCATTGGCATCTGCTTTTGCTATTGCAGAGTTTCCTACCGGAACTAACATATTGTTATGTTCATGACCTCCCATAATCAATGGAATATTTGGTAAGGCTTCTACTATTTTTTTGTCATCAGAAACTTTTACATGTGTTAGCCCAAAAATAACATCTGTCTTATCTTTTAATGATTCATAAGATGCTTTTGCTTCCTTATGCATATCTGTATAAGAAACATACATTTTAGGATTTGATGGTACACAAACACTAATAAAACCTACTTTAATTGATGTGCCGTCTGCATCAGTAAACTCTTTAATAAATGTTTTATGAATGTACTTCTTTTTACCTTCTACCTCTTTATAGAACTGACTAACAGTATCCCCTTGCTTATAAAATACGTTTGCAGATATCCAAGGAAAATTACTTTCGTTTAAACGTTTTTGTAAATCTTTAGCTCCTAAATCAAACTCATGATTCCCAATAGCTACCAAACCAAAATTCATAGCATTCATGGTCTCAATCATTTGCATTCCTCTAATTCGCTCACCGTTATATTTTACAGTTCCTAATAATGATGGATTTAAAAAATCGCCCGCCATAACCAACATAGTGTTAGGATTTTCTTTTAACAGTTCTTCATGTACAGTTTGTACTCTCGCCATTCCTCCAAATTTTCCTCCTTGAATGGGTGCTATTTCATAAACATCATTCACTTGTAAAAATGTGAAATCTATTTTTCCATCATCTTTAGAACATGATGCTAATAGTGTTATTGATACTACAACTAGTAATAATTTGACCGATTTCATAAGACTATTCTTAATGATTAAAAACTTGTAAAGCTACATTGTAAGCACTTTCAAAACTCATAGGCTTAATACCTGTATCTGCTTTTTGAGCTGTAAAATAAGATAATAATTTTTCAGTTGGCATATTTCCAGTCAATTCATCTTTTGCCATCGGACAACCTCCAAATCCCATCATAGCTCCATCAAAACGATGGCAACCAGCTTTGTAAGCAGCTTCAACTTTTTCTTTCCAAGTACTTGGTGTTGTATGCAAATGAGCTCCAAACTCTATAGTCGGATATTGTGGAATTAAATTTGAAAACAAATATTCAATTACTTCTGGAGTAGAACTTCCTATAGTATCTGAAAGTGATAAAATCTTAACTCCCATTTTAGAAAGTCTTTCTGTCCACTCACCTACAATGTCAACATTCCATGGATCTCCATAGGGATTTCCGAATCCCATAGATAAATACGCAACAACTTCTTTATTAGCTCTGGTTGCTATGGTAAGAATTTCTTGAAGTGTTTCTATAGATTGCGAAATAGTTTTATGTGTATTACGCATTTGAAAGTTTTCTGAAATTGAAAACGGATATCCTAAATAATCTATTTCTTCAAACTGAGCCGCATCATTTGCACCGCGAACGTTAGCTATAATTGCTAATAATTTACTAGTGGTAGACGATAAATCTAATTTAGAAAGTACATCGGCAGTATCTCGCATTTGCGGAATTGCTTTAGGAGATACAAAGCTTCCAAAATCTATGGTATCAAAACCAACTCGTAATAACGCATTGATATAGTTTGCCTTATCTTCTGTTAGGATAAAATGCGTTTTTATACCTTGCATTGCATCTCTTGGGCATTCTATAATTTTTACTTTGTTATTCATGAGTTTCAAAGATAACCAAAGCGTTGGATTTTGGAAATATATTTAACTTGTTTCCAAACACATTTTTAGATACCTTTCCCAAACACAAAAAATAATTATATAATAACAGCTATAGACAACTAACCATGAGATTTTCAAAAACCATTCTTTCTAAATTTTCCTTTTTATTATTAATAACACTACTTATTAGTTGTAAGAAACAAATACATACTAAAAATTTAACTCTTTGGTATCTACAGCCTGCAAAAAATTGGAACGAAGCTTTACCTCTTGGAAACGGTAAATTAGGAGTTATGGTTTTTGGTAAAACTACCAATGAAAGAATACAATTAAACGATGATTCTCTTTGGCCAGCTGATTTAGATTGGGATGAACCAAGCGGAACAAAAGATGATTTAAATACTATTAGACAATTATTATTTAAAGGACAAAACGATAAAGCTGATGCTCTTTTTGTTGAAAAATTTTCTCGTAAATCAGTTGTAAGATCTCATCAAACATTGGGTGATTTATTTTTAGATTTTAAACACAATAATATTTCAGAGTACAAAAGAGAGCTTAATATTAGCAATGCAACTTCAACCGTTTCTTATAAATCTAATGGAAAAAGAATAACTCAAAAAATATTTGTTTCGAACCCTGATAACGTTATTGTAGTTGAATTAGAATCTGAAAACGGATTAACTGGTAAAATTAGATTAACTAGACCAAAAGACAAAGGATTTGAAACTACTAAAACTATAGTTGAAAATCAATTATTAAAAATGAATGGTGAGGTAACTCAACGTGATGGAAAATTTGATTCTAAACCTACTCCAATTCTTAAAGGTGTTAAGTTTGAAACTTGTTTAAAAGTTAATAATACTAGTGGAGAAGTTATTTATGGTGATACATTTTTAGAATTAAAAAATGTAAAAAAAGCAGTGATTTATATCGTTTCAAATTCATCGTATTATTATAAAAACTATCAAAAACAAAATCAAATTGATTTAGAAAAGATTGAAAAATCAACCTTAAAAGACATAAAAAATAAACATATAAAAGATTATAAAAATTTATTTGACAGAGTTCAATTTAATTTAACAACAAGTTTAATCGATACAGTAGCTACAGATAAGAGGTTAGCTAAAATAAAAAGTGATTCTATAGATATAGGGTTGGAGTCTTTATTGTTTCAATATGGTAGGTATTTATTGATTAGTTCTTCTAGAAAAGGAACGAATCCAGCAAATTTACAAGGCTTATGGAATCCCTATATTAAAGCTCCTTGGAATAGTGATTATCATCTAAACATTAATCTACAAATGAATTATTGGCCAGCAAATTTAACTAGTCTAGATGAATTAAACATGCCATTATTTAATTACATAGATAAGCTAGTTGAAAACGGTAAAATTACTGCAAAGAAAAATTACGGTTGTAATGGAACTTTTATTCCTCATGCAACAGATTTGTGGGCACCAACATGGTTAAGAGCTCCAACGGCGTATTGGGGTTGTTCTGTTGGAGCTGGTGGTTGGCTTATGCAACATTATTGGCAACATTATTTATTTACAAAGGATGAACAGTTTTTAGAAAAAAGAGCTTTCCCCGCTATGGAAGAAGTTGCTAAATTTTATAGTGATTGGCTTATTGAAGACCCAAGAGATGGTAGTTTAATTTCAGCTCCATCGACTTCACCAGAAAATAGGTTTTATAATAAAGATGGTAAGCCAGTAGCTACTTGTTTAGGTAGTGCCATGGATCAACAAGTAATTGCAGAAGTATTTGATAACTATATAAAAGCTTCAAAAATATTAGGAAAGTCAACTCCATTTTTACAAAAAATACAAAAACAACGCAAAAGACTTAGAGAAGGTTTTGTTATAGATTCTAATGGTAGAATTTTAGAATGGGATAGACCATACAAAGAAACAGAACCAGGACATAGACATATGTCACACTTATATGGCTTTCATCCTGGGAATGACATATCAATAGATAAAACCCCTGAACTCTTTAAAGCAGTTAAAGAAACTTTAGATTTCAGATTAAAAAATGGCGGTGCTGGTACAGGATGGAGTCGTGCTTGGTTGATTAATTGTAGTGCTAGGTTATTAGATGGAGAAATGGCTCACAACCACATACAGTTATTATTTAAAAAATCAATGTTTATTAATCTCTTTGATGCTCATCCTCCTTTCCAAATTGATGGGAATTTTGGATATACTGCTGGTGTCGCTGAGATGTTACTCCAATCTCATGAAGAAAACACGATTAGAATACTACCTGCTCTACCAAAAAAATGGAAAACCGGAAGTATTACTGGTTTAAAAGCTAGGGGTGGTATTACTGTTGATATTTTTTGGAAAGAAAATCAATTAGAAAAAGTAATTTTTAAAGCAACACAAAACAATAGTTTTAAACTGATTTATAAAAAAATAAGAAAAAAAATTACCCTTAATAAAGGAGAAACATTTGTTTATAAACCAAAATGATTTAATAAATAATCAACCCTGCAATACCAATAAATACAATTATCTGCAACCATTTAAAAAATACACCTGCATTCTTATGCTTTTGGGTATAGCTTGCAATATTCCCGGCTAATAAAGCAATTGAAGAAAAAATAATAAATGACGTTAGTATAAATAATCCTCCTAAAATATAGAATTGGACTACATTAGAAATACTGTCAGAAAATAAAAACTGAGGAAAAAATGCTAAAAAGAAAATGGTCACTTTTGGATTTAAAACATTCATCCAAAAGCCTGTTTTAAATAATTGAAATGTTGTTTTTTGTTGTACATTTTTCGTAGAAAAAGCAATTTTAGCATCACTTCTATATACTTGATAGGCTAAGTACAATAAATAAATTGCTCCGAATAATTTAATAATAAAGAATAAGCTTTCGTTTCTTTTCAACACTTCTGAAACACCAAAAGCCACTAGTGTTGTATGAACAATACAACCAGTCATTAGTCCAACAACAGTTGCTAAGCCATATTTTTTTCCGTTTGCAATACTTTGTACCAGTACAAAAATGTTATCTGGTCCAGGAGAAATAGCCAATGTTGCTGTTGCTAAAACAAATGAGATTAAGGTTTCAATCATTTCCTTTTTAAAATAGCTTTGTTTATTCGTTTTATTAAACTCGGACCTTCATAAATAAAGCCTGTATAAATTTGCACTAAGTCAGCTCCAGCTTCAATTTTTTCAAGAGCATCTTCAGCAGAATGAATACCTCCTACTCCAATTATTGGAAATGCTTTGTTGGAATTAGTTGCTAAGTATTTAATTACTTTGGTGCTTTGTGCTTTTATTGGTTGTCCGCTTACACCACCATTACCAATTTCTTGTAAACGCGCTTTAGAAGCTTTTAAATTATCTCTAGTTGTAGATGTATTAGAAGCAATAACACCATCTATCTTAGTTTCCGCAACTAGTTCAATAATTTCATCTAATTGAACGTTATTTAAATCCGGTGCAATTTTTAATAAGATTGGTTTTAGATCTCTCGACACTGCTCGAGATGACAATTCCTCATTTAATTGTTGGACTTCAGAAATCAATTCAATCAAATAATCTTTATCATTTAATTTAGCGTGACTACCAACATTTGGACAACTAACATTTAGCACAAAATAATCTACATATGGATGTAATGCTTTAAATACTTCACAATAATCTTCTGTGTAATTTTCTGGTTTAGTAGCTGTATTTTTTCCTAAATTACCACCAATAATAACCTGACCTTTATTCTTTTTTAGGTTTTCAATTGCTGGAGCAATTCCCTCATTATTGAAACCCATTCTATTGATAATTCCTTTATCATCTTTTAAACGAAACAATCGCTTTTTAGGATTACCCGCTTGACCTTTTGGAGTCACAGTTCCTATTTCAATAAAACCAAATCCGAAGTTTGCCAATTCATTATAAATCACAGCATTTTTATCAAAACCTGCTGCTAAACCTACAGGATTTTGAAATCTAATTCCGAATAAGTTTCTTTCTAATCTTTTATCTTTTACTTGATACATGCTTCTAATAATTCCGGGTACAAACGGAATCTTATGTAAAAACTTGATTACCGAAAAAGTGAAATAGTGCACTTTCTCTGGATCAAAAAGAAATAAAATGGGTCTAATTAGGATTTTATACATTTTCTTATTTATAAAAAAAGCTCCATAAAGGAGCTTATAATTTATCTTAAAACAGCTTCTAAGTTCTTCTCAAAAGTTGCTTGTAATTTTTGCATTATTTTATCAATCTGTTTGTCTTCTAATGTTTTGTTTGCATCTTGTAACACAAAACTAACTGCGTATGATTTTTTACCTTCTGGTAATTTATCTCCTTCGTATACATCAAACAAATCTACTTCTTTTAGCAAATTCTTTTCAGATTGATTTGCCAAATTATAAATCTCTTTAAAAGTAACTTTATTATCAATCAATAAAGCTAAATCTCTTTTTACTGTTGGGAATTTTGGTAAGTCTGCTACTTTAATATTTTTTGTACCACAAACTTTCAACATATTTTCCCAATTGAAATCTGCAAATAATACTTCTTGCTTAATTCCGAATTCTTTTAAAATGGAACGTTTGATAACTCCAAAATCTACCAACTTAATTTTACCCAAACTCAATGTAATTCCTTCAGTAAATACATCCGATTTTGTTGGTGTAGTTTTTAGATTGTTAATACCAATTCTTTCTAATAAAGATACAATTACACCTTTTGTATAAAAGAAATCAGAAGTTTGCGTAGCTACTTTCCAACTATCCTTGGTTCTGTTACCAGTAACAAATAATATTAAATGCTTATCTTCTTGGTACTTGTCATTGTATTTATGATAGGTTTTACCAAACTCATAAAACTTTAACGCATTGTTTTTTCTATTGATATTATACGCAACAGATTCTAATCCGCTAAACAATAATGATTGACGCATCACTTTTAAATCGCTACTTAAAGGATTTAACATTGCTACATTATTCTCTGGATTCAAGTTTTTAGTTAAGCCAATATAATCTTCTTTGGTTAACGAGTTCGCCATGGTTTCATTAAACCCTAAAGAGGTTAATTGATTGGCTACAATGTTTTCAATTTTAGTTTCCTTATTAGAATCAAAAGAAATTGAGGTGTTTAGCTTATGAGAAAACTCTATATTATTATAACCGTAAACTCTTAAAATTTCTTCAATAATATCTGCTTCTCTTTGTACATCTACTCTATAAGACGGCACAACCAAACCTAAACCTGCTTCGGTTACACTATTTATTCTAATATCTAAAGAGGCTAAAATCTTTTTAATGGTTTCTCTCGGAATTTCTTGTCCGATGAGTTTATATGCGTTTTCAAAAGATAAAAACACTTCAAAATCTTCTTTTCTCTCTGGATAAAAATCCATGATATCAGAAGCCAATGTCCCGCCTGCGTATTCTTCAATTAACAAGGCTGCACGTTTTAATGCATACTTTGTTAAATTGATATCAATTCCTCTTTCAAACCTAAATGAAGCATCTGTATTTAACGCATGTCTTTTGGCTGATTTTCGTATAGAAACTGGATTAAAATAAGCACTTTCTAAAAATATATTTGTTGTGTTTTCTGTAACTCCAGAGTTAATACCTCCAAACACACCTGCTATACATAGTGGGTTAGATTCTGCATCACAAATCATTACATCATCTGCTGATAAATTTCTTTCAACTTCATCTAATGTTGTAAATTTTGTGCCTTCTGCTAAGGTTTTAACCACAACCTTGTTTCCTTTTATTTTCGAAGCATCAAACGCGTGTAGCGGTTGTCCTAATTCATGTAACACATAGTTGGTGATGTCTACAATATTATTTTTTGGTGTAAGTCCAATGGCTTTTAAACGATTCTGAATCCACTCTGGAGACTCTTTTACTTCTACATCTGTAATTGATATACCACAATAACGAGGCGCTAAGTCTTTATCTTCTACTTCAACATCTATTTTTAGCTTACGTTCATCAACATGAAAATCACTTACAGAAGGAGAAATTAATTCTAAATTGATGTCTTGTTGCATCAATCCTGCTCTTAAATCTCTTGCCACCCCAAAATGACTCATAGCATCTGCTCTGTTTGGTGTTAAACCTATTTCAAAAACATAATCGGTTTCTATGTTAAATACTTCTGCTGCTGGGGTTCCAGATTCTAAAGCGTTATCGAGAATCATAATTCCGTCATGACCTTTTCCTAAGCCTAACTCATCTTCGGCACAAATCATTCCGTGGCTTTCTTCTCCTCTAATCTTTCCCTTTTTGATTTTAAATCCTTCTCCGTTTTCATCATACAACATCGTTCCAATAGTAGCTACTGGTACTTTTTGTCCGGCTGCAACATTTGGTGCTCCACAAACAATCTGTACTGGTGCACCAGTTCCTAAATCAACTGTGGTAACTTTTAATCTGTCAGCATTTGGGTGTTGGATACAAGTTAAAACCTCTCCAACAACAACACCTGCTAAACTACCTTTAATAGATTCTTTGGTTTCAATTCCCTCTACCTCTAATCCTAAATCTGTCAGCAATTCTCCTGCTTTTTCTGCCTCCCAATCTATCTGTAAAAATTGTTGTAACCAATTGTATGATATCTTCATGTTTCTTTTGTCAAATTTCAGCTGCAAATTTAAGCATTTTATCTTTACTTACTAATTAAAAATTCTCAAGTAATTACTAATAAAATAGATTTCTTTTTTCATTAATACTTATCTAATTTATTGGTCAAATTTTAAACTATAAATAGTAACAAATCTGCCGTTTCTAATCTTTACTCTTTTTGATAAAATTTTCAATAAAAAAATAAAACTCAGACAATCAATGAGTTAAAGATTCACTATCACGGAAAACCGTGAGAAAAAATACCCCATAAATGGTGAGTTTAAAAACGACATAATCTTCTTAAATTATACTACTTTTTTATGAGGCTTATATTCATATAAAAACAAACTATTATTAACCAATACTTAATTTAATATGAAAAAACTATTACTCTATTTTTTATTGATATTTTCCATATCAGTATTTTCACAAATTCCATCCTATTACAATGATGTCAATTTGACTTTAACTGGTACAGCACTAAAAAATGCTTTAGCTACAAAAATTACAACCACCCATACTACTTATATTTCATATACTCCAGGAGTTTGGGACGCTTTAAAACAAACAGATTTAGATCCAACTGATAACACAAAAGTTGTTTTAATTTATGGTTGGGATGATACCGATAGTGATATTACCAATGATAGAACAAGAGATAAAGATTTACATGGAAGTGGCTCAGGTGTATGGAACCGTGAACATGTATATCCTAAATCTTTAGGAATTCCTAATTTAGGAACTACTGGAGTTGGGGCTGATGCTCATAATTTAAGACCAGCTGATGCTCAAAGAAATTCTTCTAGAAGTAATAGGAAATTTGGAGCAGGCAGTGGTAATTCTGGTGCTACAGTAACTGGAGATTGGTACCCAGGTGATGAATGGAAAGGTGATGTTGCTAGAATTTTAATGTATATGTATTTACATTACGGAAATCAAACTTTACCAACTAATGTTGTAGTGGGTACTGTAAATATTTCTGATCCAAACATGATAGATTTATTGTTGCAGTGGAATGCTGAAGACCCAGTTTCTGACCTAGAAAAGCAGCGAAATCCTGTATTAGAAATTATACAAGGAAACAGAAATCCTTTTATAGACAACCCTTCTTTTGCTACTAAAATTTGGGGCGGCCCGCAAGCTGAAGACTTGTTTAGTGGTTCTTCTTCTGATACTCAAGCTCCAACAGCACCAACTAATTTAACCGCATCTAACACCACGCAAACTTCTACTAGCTTAGCATGGACAGCTTCAACAGATAATGTTGCTGTTACTGGATATGATGTTTTTAATGGCTCTAACTTTGTTACAACTACTACAAATACAAACTATACAGTTACAGGTTTATCTAGTAATACAGCTTACTCATTTACTGTAAAGGCAAAAGATGCTGCAGGAAATACTTCGGCAAATAGTAATACTGTTAATGTAACTACTTTACAAGGTTCTGGTGGAGGAACAACCACTGAGTTGTTAATTTCTGAATATGTTGAAGGTTCTTCTTATAACAAAGCCTTAGAGATTGCAAACTTTACAGGTACTTCTGTAGATTTATCAATCTATAAAATTAAAAAGCAAACTAATGGAGCTGGTTCTTGGTCTGGAGGTTATACTTTAACAGGAACCTTAGCTAACGGAAGCGTTTTTGTTGTTAGTCATTCAAGTGCTTCATCTGCTGTTACTAGTGTTGCAAATGCAACAACAAGTTCTAGTGAATTAAACTTTAATGGAAACGATGCTATTGGATTATTTAAAAATGATGTACTAATTGATGCCGTTGGTGTTTTTAATAGTACTGATACTTTTGGAGCTAACAAAACATTACAAAGAAAATCAACAATTACCAGTCCGAATACCAACTATACAGTTTCTGAATGGAATTCTCTTGCATCAGATACGTTTAGCGGTTTAGGCAATCATACAATAGATGGAGGAAATCCTACAGATACTGAAGTTCCAACAGCTCCATCAAATTTAACGAGTACAAATATTACAGAAACTTCAGTTAATTTAAATTGGAATGCATCTACAGATAATACTGCTGTTACTGGTTATGATATATATCAAGGAGCTTCTGTAATAGCTACCACTACAAATACAAGCTATTCAGTTTCTGGATTAAATGTTGTAACATCATATACTTTCTCTATAAAGGCAAAAGATGCTGCTGGGAATATTTCTAATGCAAGTAATACAGTAAATATTACAACTGTTGATACTACAGCTCCATCTGCTCCAACTAATTTAACAAGTTCAAACATTACACAAACTACAGTAGATTTATCTTGGACAGCAGCATCAGATAATGTTTCTGTAACTGGTTATGATATCTATCAAGGTGCATCATTATTAGCTTCGACAAGCTCTACAAATTATAATGTATCTGGATTAACTGCAAGTACATCATATACTTTTTCTATAAAGGCAAAAGATGCTGCAGGAAATACTTCTAATGCTAGTAATTCAATTAATGTTACTACAGATAATACTCCTGCAACTGGTACAGCTTCTGATTTAATCATTTCAGAATATGTAGAAGGTTCGTCAAATAATAAAGCTTTAGAAATAGCAAATTTTACAGGAAGCACAGTAGATTTGTCTAACTATTCATTAAAAAAAGCTACAAATGGTAGTGGTAGTTTTTCTACTACTATGTCATTATCTGGTAATTTAGCAAACGGACAAGTTTATGTAATTGTAAATAGTAGTGCTAATGCTACATTACAAGCTCTTGCTAATACTACTAACGGAACAGTGTTAACTTTTAATGGAAACGATGCTGTTGGGCTGTTTAAAAATAATATTTTAATTGATTTGTTAGGAAATGCTTCTAGCTCATCTAATTTTGCACAAGATGTTACTTTACGAAGAAAATCATCAGTTAATAGTCCAAATACAACGTATACAGTTGCTGAATGGGATTCTTTTTCACAAGATACATTTAGTGGATTAGGAAACCATACTTTAGATGGTGCAGCTGATGTAACAGCACCCAGTGCTCCTACAAGTTTAACTGCAAGTAATGTAACACAAACTACCGTAGATTTAACTTGGAATACTTCAACCGACAATGTCGCAGTAACTGGGTATGAAGTATACAACGGAGCTACAAAAATTGTAACAATTACAAATACTAACTATCAAGTTACTGGGTTAACTCCAAATACTAGTTATAATTTCTCTGTTACAGCTATAGATGCTGCATCTAATACTTCAAGTGCTAGTAATGTTATATCTACAACTACTTTATCTAATACATCTTCTACAGTTGTATCTCAATCTTATTTTGAAAGTGGATGGGATAATTGGGCAGATGGCGGTAGTGATGCTGATAGATATTCAGGTTCTAGATCTTATGAAGGAAGCTATTCTATTCGTTTAAGAGACAATTCTGGAACTGCTTCTGCAATGACATCTCAGTCTTATGATTTATCTTCATTTGATACAGTAGAAATTGAATTTTATTTTTATGCTTATAGCATGGAATCTGGAGAAGATTTCTGGGTGAGATTTTATGACGGAAGCTCGTGGTCTACGGTAGAAACTTATGCAAGTGGAACTGATTTTAATAACAATGGTTTTTATTCAGCTACTGTAATCTTAAATAAAAACAATCATACATTTGCTAATAATTCTCAAATTCGATTCCAAAATGATGCTTCTGGAAATGCTGATCATATTTATATTGATCGAGTTACAATTACTGGAAAAACTGGCACATTACAATCTAAAGGTAAAACATCAAATTCTGTTGAATTAATAAGAACAATGCTAAGTAACGAAGCTGATGGTATAAATGAATTCAGCATCTACCCCAACCCAGTAACAAGTTCTGTTTTAACAATTAAAATGGATGCGTTACATGCTAAAAATTATAAAATTGTAAATACAATTGGGCAAATTGTTTTAAAAGGAAAGTTAACTTCAAATCAAATAAATGTTTCACAATTAAAGAAAGGGATTTATTTCCTTGAAATAACAACTCCTGAAGAAAAAATGATACAACGATTTGTAAAAAATTAATTCTACAATAATCAACTTTAAAGCCTCACAAATGTGAGGCTTTTTTATTTGTAATTTTTTTGTTGTTTCTTCAAACTCAAATACAAATTATTTTTATGAGATCAATTTTTACTTTTATCATTATTTCTATACTTTTTTATTCATGTCAAAACATAAAAAAGTAGAGTTACTACATTTACTCGGACATAATTTTAAGACTGAATTTGAAAATTATATAGAAGCGATTTTAAAAGAATAGTTATTCTTGCTCTTTTCTAACTTTTCTAGTTCCTTCATACATATCATATCGTACAAAGCGACAGTCTAAGTCACCATTCTTTAAAGGAATTCTTTTTGATGTTCTTAATCCAACATGTTTTAATGCAGCAATATCTGAAGTAATAAACCAAACTTTAGATTCTGGATACCCATGCTTTAATGTATCTCCAATTTTTCTATAAAACTCAGCGGTATCAATATTCAAACGTTCTCCATAAGGTGGATTAAAAAGAATAGTTGTATTGCCAAATACTTCTTTCTTAGAATTGAAAAAATTTACATGATGTACTCCTATAAACTCTTCTAAATTGGCATTTTTGATATTGTCCTGCGCTTTTTTGACTGCTGACGGAGCCTTATCAAATCCCATAATTTTAAAATGAGAACTTCGAATTTTCTTTAACAAGGCATCTTGAATTACAAAATACAAATCCTCATCATAGTCGCTCCAATTTTCAAAAGCAAAATGCTTACGGTTAATGTTAGCTGGAATATTATTGGCAATCATCGCTGCTTCAATCAAAATAGTACCAGAACCACACATGGGGTCGATAAAATTTTCATCGCCTGTATATCCAGAAAGTAATACCATACCTGCCGCCAACACTTCATTTATTGGAGCAATATTCGTAGCACTTCTATAACCACGCTTGTGCAAAGAATCGCCAGAACTATCTAATGAAACCGTACACCATTCTTTTTGAATATGTACATGAATTTTTAAATCTGGGTATTTTAAATCTACATTTGGGCGTTTACTATATCTATGCCTAAAATAATCTGCAACTGCATCTTTTGATTTTAAAGAGACATAATGTGAGTTACTTGTGAAATGTTTAGAGTTTACAACTGCTCCGATAGCAAAAGTGCCGTCAACATTCAAGTAATTTTCCCATTTAATTTTCTGAAGATTATTATACAAATCTTCTTCATCAAACACTTTAAATGATTTTATGGGTTTTAAGATTCTAATTGCTGTTCTTAAAGCAATGTTTGCCTTATACAAAAAGCCTTTATCACCTTTAAAAGAAACATTACGAACACCAATTTTTACATCTTGTGCACCTAAATTTCGTAATTCTGTTGCTAGTACTTCTTCTAAACCAAACATGGTGGTAGCCACCATTTTAAAATCTTGACCTCTACTCATGCTGCAAAAATACGTTTTAATTTAAGATAGGTATTTATTCAAGCATATTTTTAATTCTTTTACTTTTTAAATTGCTTTCTGTAAGAAATCAGTATTTTTGTGAACTAACTGAACTATGAAAACACAAGCAGACTGGTTTACTTCTTGGTTTGACACACCTTATTATCATATCCTTTACAGAGATAGAGATGATACAGATGCGCGTATTTTTATGCAGAACATTACCTCTTTTCTAAAATTGCCATTACAATCTCATGTGTTAGATTTAGCTTGTGGTAAAGGAAGACATTCTGTTTTTTTAAACTCATTAGGCTATCAAGTTACTGGTGCAGATTTATCAAAAAATAATATAGAGCATGCAAATGAGTTCTCAAATAATCGTTTAGACTTTATTCAGCATGATATGAGGGACACTTTTAACAATAGCTATAATGCAATCTTTAATTTATTTACCAGTTTTGGCTATTTTAAAGATGATTCAGAAGATATTCAAGTACTTAGGAATATTAAAAAGGGATTGAAAGAAAATGGAATTGCTGTTATTGATTTTTTAAATGTAAGCTATGTTCAAAACAACTTAGTTACTAAAGAAATAAAGTCTATAGACGGAATAGATTTTCATATTCATAAAAAAATTGAAGATGGGTTTATTATCAAAGAAATCTCTTTTAATGTTGATGGTAAGCAGCATTCTTATTTTGAGCGTGTAAAGTATTTAGATGTAGAAAAATTTACACATTACTTCAAAGAAGCAGGGTTAACAATCAACCATATTTTTGGTGATTACAACTTAGCTCCTTTCAATAAAAACTCTTCGAATCGTTTAATTTTTGTGGTTTCTTAATGGATTATCTATTACTTATATTATCAGTGTTAATAGGAGCTTTAGCTGTATTGTTATTTAAGCCATCAAATAAATTCACCAGATTATTATTATCTTTCAGTGGAGCATACTTATTATCGGTTACTATTTTACATTTATTACCAGAAGTTTTTGAACATTCGCATGGCAACTCAACAAAAATTGGAGTTTTTATTCTATCGGGTATCTTGATTCAATCTGTATTAGAATCTTTTTCTAAGGGTGCTGAACATGGACATATTCATATACACGCAGATCAATCTAAGTTTCCTTTTTTACTTTTTGTGAGTTTATGTATTCACGCATTTTCTGAAGGAATCCCGATTCATCATGAAGATGATAATTTATTATGGGCCATCGTTGTACATAAAATCCCAATTGCCATTGTATTAACTACGTTTTTATTGCATTCAAAATTTTCAAAAACTATTATTGCTCTCTTCCTATCAATATTTGGACTCATGAGTCCTCTAGGTGTTTTGGTAGCTGAACAAATTTCTTTCTTTACTGATTTTCATACTGAAATTACAGCCATTATAATCGGAGTGTTTTTACACATCTCCACCATTATTCTTTTTGAAAGTTCTGAAAACCACAAGTTTAACATTCAAAAATTCGCTGCAATTGTATTGGGTATTTTAGTTACAATTTTTACCTTAGGTTAAAAAAATGTCGCTAATTAGCGACATCGTTTATAAATTTTATTCTCATTAACCGAAGTTCTTCTTCGTCATAATCTCCATCAAATTCATCTAAAGCTTCTTGAATTTTATCGGTCTCAGCTTCCATAAAATAATCAAAAATTTCTTCTTGTTGATCTTCATCTAATAAATCATCTAAAGAATAATCAATATTTAATTTAGTGCCCGAATAAATAATAGCTTCCATTTCTTTTATCAGTTCCTTCATTTCTAATCCTTTAGAATTAGCAATGTCTATTAAAGGTAATTTTCTATCTGTATTTTGAATGATGTACAATTTTAATCCAGAATTTACTCCAGTACTTTTCACTACCAAATCATCTGGTCTTAAAATATCATTCTCTTCAACATAATTGGCTATTAATTTTACAAACTCTCTACCAAATTTACGAGCCTTGCCTTCTCCTACTCCATGTACATTAGATAGGTCTTGCAAAGAAATTGGATATTTCAACGCCATGTCTTCTAAAGAAGGATCTTGAAAAACGGCAAAGGGTGGTACATCAGATTGTTTAGCTATTTTTTTACGTAAATCTTTTAACATCACCATCAATTTGTCATCCACACCAGTTGAATTTCCTTTTGCATTGGTAATGATAGAAGCATCATGTTCTTCATCATAAATATGATCTTCTGTCATCATAAATGATGCTGGTGTATTAATAAAATCTAGTCCTTTTTGTGTGAGTTTAATAACTCCGTACTGTTCTATTTCTTTACGCAGTAAGCCAGCTACAAGTACTTGTCTAATTAATGCCATCCAGTAGGCATCGTCTTTTTCTTTACCAATACCAAAAAAAGGTTGATTCGGTGTTTTATGAGATTTTAGCATGGCATTTTCTTTACCAACAATGGTAGAGACGATGTCTTTAGCTTTGTATTTTTCTTTTGTGTCCCTTACAACACTTAATAGCTGTACTACTTGGTCTTTGGCTTCGTGCTTTTTTTTCGGATTTTTTGTATTGTCATCCATTTCTGCACCTAAGCCATTAACTTCATCAAATTCTTCACCAAAATAATGCAAAATATATTTACGTCTGCTCATTGATGTTTCTGCATAGCCAACTACTTCTTGCAATAAGGCGTGCCCTATTTCTTGTTCTGCAACAGGCTTACTAGCCATAAATTTTTCTAGCTTCTCAATATCTTTGTAAGAATAGAATGCCAAACAATAACCTTCTCCACCATCTCTACCTGCTCTACCCGTCTCTTGATAGTAACTTTCTAAACTTTTAGGTATATCATGATGAATAACATAACGAACATCTGGTTTGTCTATTCCCATTCCAAATGCAATGGTAGCAACAACTACATCGCAGTCTTCCATCAAAAACATATCTTGATGTTTTACTCTAGTTTTTGCATCTAAACCTGCATGGTATGGCACGGCCTTGATTCCATTTACTTGTAATACCTGTGCTATCTCTTCAACTTTTTTTCTGCTTAAACAATATACAATTCCAGACTTACCAATATACTGCTTAACAAAACGAATGATATCTCTATCTACATCTTTAGTTTTTGGTCTTACCTCGTAAAACAAATTTGGTCTATTAAAAGAGGCTTTAAAGGTTTTTGCATCAGAAATTCCTAATGTTTTTAAAATATCTTCTTGGACTTTCTCAGTTGCTGTTGCTGTTAAACCAATTACAGGTACATTGTCTATTTGTTTGATAATGGTACGTAAATTTCTGTATTCTGGTCTAAAATCGTGCCCCCATTCAGAAATACAATGAGCTTCATCAATCGCTACAAATGATATTTTTTGTGATTGTAAAAATGTTACGTATTCTTCTTTTATCAAAGATTCTGGAGCAACATAGAGCAATTTTGTAACTCCGTTAGCAATATCACTTTTTACCTGATTTACTTCAGTTTTATTTAAAGAAGAGTTGAGCACATGTGCGATTCCTTTATTTTCTGAAATTCCTCTAATAGCATCAACTTGATTTTTCATCAAGGCGATTAATGGCGATATTACTATTGCCGTTCCTTCGCTCATCAAGGCTGGTAATTGGTAACACAACGACTTACCACCACCGGTTGGCATAACCACAAATGTATCTTGCTTTTGTAAGATGCTTTTAATTACATCTTCTTGTAAACCTTTAAACTTCGTAAATCCAAAGAATTTCTTTAAAGGACTGTATAAATCTATTTCTTCACTCATGTATTAAATCAATTGCTTGTTTTAATAGTATACTTTTAAAAACCAATATTTTGGTTTGGGTCTATAATAATTTGTAGTAGATTTGCAACACTAAATAGTGTTGTTTATAATTTTAAAGATATAACTTTTTTTTATACTACTAAAATAATTAAAACTTGAAAAATCAAAAATCTATTATAGCTGCTGCCAAAAATACAATCTTATTAGAAAGCAATGCTATAGCTAATTTAGTAAATTTATTAACTACTGATTTTGAAGCATCAGTTAATTATATATTAAATTCTAAAGGGCGTGTAATTGTTACAGGTATCGGTAAAAGTGCCAATATAGCTACAAAAATTGTCGCTACATTCAATTCTACTGGCACACCCGCTATTTTTATGCATGCAGCTGATGCCATACATGGCGATTTAGGAACCATACAAAAAAGCGATGTTGTTATTTGCATCTCTAAAAGCGGAAATACCCCAGAAATTAAAGTATTGGTTCCGTTAATACAGAATTATGGGAATAAAATAATAGCCATTACTGGTAATCCAGATTCTTTTTTAGGCACCAATGCCGATTTTACATTAAATACTTTTGTAGAAAAAGAAGCTTGTCCAAATAACTTAGCACCTACAACCAGTACTACTGCACAATTAGTTATGGGTGATGCATTAGCTGTTTGCCTGTTGGAATTAAAAGGATTTAGCAGCAAAGATTTTGCAAAATACCATCCGGGTGGTGCTTTAGGAAAACGATTGTATTTACGTGTTGCTGATTTAATTAAAGGTAACGAATCTCCTACCGTGCAACCAAACAGCAGCATCCCAGAAGTGATTGTAGAAATAAGCGAAAAACGTTTAGGTGTAACCGCAGTAATAGACAATGCTAAAATTGTGGGTATTATTACTGACGGAGACATTAGAAGAATGTTAAGTAAATCAACAGATATTTCATCGCTTTTTGCAAAAGACATTATGTCTCAAAACCCTAAGACTATTTCTTTAGATGCCATGGCTATTGATGCTTTAGAAACATTAGAGACAAATGATATAACACAAATATTGGTTACAAACACCAATCAGGAATATTTAGGAGTAGTACATTTACACGATTTAATTAAAGAAGGGATTTTTTAAATGAGCGAAGAGCATAAAGAAATGTCCTTTTTGGGACATTTAGAAGAATTACGTTGGCATTTAGTTAGAAGTACAGCTGCTATATTTATTGTTGCTATTGTGCTTTTTGTCTTTCAAAAAACTGTGTATACTGAATTTATAATTGCACATACAAAATCAGATTTTATTACCTATCGCTTTTTTTGTGAAATGTTTAGTCATTTTGGAGTTCAAAGTGATTTTTGTTCTATAAAAATTCCAAGTAGCCTTCAATCCTTATCGCCTACACAGCAATTAATGAGCTCAATATGGATTTCATTAATACTAGGTTTTATTTTAGCTTTTCCGTATATTTTATGGGAAATGTGGCGCTTTATAGCACCTGGATTGCATAAAACAGAGCGCAATAAATCTAAAGGATTTCTTTTTATTGCATCCTTGCTGTTTTTTATTGGTGTGCTCTTTAGTTTTTATGTAATTATGCCTATGTCTGTATCATTCTTTTACGGGTATCAAATTAGTGATAGCATCGTTAATAACTTTACACTAGATTCTTATACAAGCTTGTTTACAAATACAATGTTGGGAGTCTCTTTAGTTTTTGAACTACCTGTAGTTATTTATTTCTTATCAAAATTAGGCTTAATTACGCCGTCATTTTTAAGAAAATACAGAAAGCACTCTTTAGTGCTTGTGCTAATTTTATCAGCAATTATTACTCCTCCAGATGTAGCAAGTCAAGTTATTGTATCTATTCCTATATTAATTTTATACGAAATCGGTATTTATATTTCTGGTTTTGTAGAAAAACGTCGATTAAAAAATGCCAAATAAAGTAGAAGAATTCAACTCGTATCGTCAAAAAATGAACGATAAGATTTTAAGTAGTGATAACAAAGTTATCAAACGAATCTTTAATTTAGATACCAATGCCTATTCAGAAGGGCATTTATCAGTAAAAACCAAAGAGTTATTAGGTTTAGTAGCATCTGCTGTTTTGCGTTGTGACGATTGTATTGCGTATCATTTAGAAACTGCCTATAAAAATGGGGTTACTAAAGAAGAAATGATGGAAACCATGTCTATAGCTACATTGGTAGGTGGCACCATAGTAATACCTCATTTACGAAGAGCCTATGAGTTTTGGGAAGCTTTAGAACAAAACGATTTATAATATTTTTAAGAACACTGAGAGTTTCAATTTGTATATTTGATACATGATTTTAAGAGCAGAGAACATTGAAAAGGTTTACGGTAATCGAAAGGTTGTAACTGGTATTTCTTTAGAAGTATCGCAAGGAGAAATTGTAGGTCTTTTGGGACCAAATGGTGCTGGAAAAACGACTTCCTTTTATATGATTGTAGGTATGATTAAGCCTAACGGCGGAGCCATTTTTTTAGATGATGAAGAAATTACCGAAGACCCAATGTACAAACGTGCTCAAAAAGGAATTGGTTATTTAGCTCAAGAAGCTTCTGTATTTAGAAAATTAACTGTTGAAGAAAATATCTTATCTGTTTTAGAATTTACGGATAGAAATAGAAAAGAGCGTTTAGAAAAACTAGAATCTTTGATAAAAGAATTTAGTTTAGGTCATGTTCGAAAAAACAAAGGAGAATTACTTTCTGGAGGCGAACGTAGAAGAACAGAAATTGCACGTTGTTTAGCTTCTGACCCTAAATTTATTTTACTTGATGAACCTTTTGCTGGTGTAGACCCTATTGCGGTAGAAGATATTCAAAGTATTGTATCGAAACTTAAAAACAGAAATATTGGTATTTTAATTACCGACCACGATGTACAAGCAACATTAGCCATTACAGATAAAACTTTTTTAATGTACAATGGCGGAATCTTAAAAGAAGGCACTCCAGAAGAATTGGCAGAAGACGAAACGGTTCGTAGAGTGTACTTAGGTAAAGATTTTGAACTAAAAAAGAAGAAGTTTTAAACTGCTTTTTTCTTAGACAAATTACTTCCAACAGAAAGCAGCACATACAGAATAATTACTAACGGAATTGCAATTACATGCAATACCAATAGCAACACTAAAGATGTAAGTAAGAACACATATTTCAATCCGTTTTCTTGAACTCCAAAACTTTTGAATTTTAACGAGAACAACTGAATTTCTGCGTTCATCAAGTAGCTTAATAGTAAAGCTGCTCCTATTAAAAAATAATTGTTTTGTACCTGATCTATAAAAAATTGGTTTTCTGTATACATTGGTATTAAAGGTAGCGCAATAACAAACAAGCTCATTGCCGGTGTTGGCAAGCCTATAAAAGAATCTGACTGGCGCGTATCTATATTAAAATTTGCCAACCTATAACAAGCTGCTAAGGTTAATAACAATCCTAAAAATTTAATATACCCTGTATCAAAAATTGTTTCAGCATAAACCTTATTATTAAAGTCAATTACTTCTGATTGAGAAATATAATTAATTTCTATCATCGATAGCATAACAATCCCTGGCACTACCCCACTAGTTACCATATCTGCTAAAGAGTCTAATTGTTTTCCTAGTTCTCCAGTAACGTGTAACATACGAGCTAAAAATCCATCAAAAAAGTCGAATACAATTCCCAATACAACCAATAATGCAGTCAATTCAAAATCTGCATTTACAGCAGCAATTACTGCAATGGTTCCACATAACAGGTTTCCTAAAGTAAATAAATTCGGAATTTGCTTTTTAATGTTCATAGAGCTAAATTTCTATAGCGAAAATAAGAAATCATTTGTTGGTTTTTTGCAATTCACTTAAATTTTATCAAATTTGTAATTATCAATTGCTATAAATAACACTATATGCCAGTAATCAATACAGATTATAACCCGTCATTACCTTTTAAAAATGGGCATTTTAATACGGTATATCGTCCGTTGTTTATGAAAGAAAAAATCTGTTATACCAGAGAAAGAATTACTACCTGGGATGCAGATTTTATCGATTTAGATTTTTCTAAAGTCAACTCAAATACCTTGGCTTTACTAATTCATGGTTTAGAAGGTAGCTCAGAATCTAAATACATGATTTCTACCGCAAATAAACTGAATGGTAATGGTATTGACACTGTCGCTTTTAATTTACGTGGTTGTAGTGGTGAAGATAATTTACTGTTAAGTACCTACCACAGTGGAAAAACTGAAGATGTCCATTTTGTTGTTAATTATTTACTAGAAAATTATAATTACGAAAATATACTTATCATTGGTTTTAGTTTAGGAGGCAATTTAACCTTAAAATATTTGGGTGAATATGTGACTGTGCTTTCTGAAAAAATAAAAGGTGCCATTGCAATCTCTGCCCCTGTAGACATTACTTCGTCTGAAAAAGAAATGGATAAGTTAAAAAACAAGTTGTATATAGAAGAATTTTTAAAAACCATCCGATTAAAAGTACTCGAAAAATCACATAAATTTCCTGAGTTTAAATTAGATAAAGAGAAGCTCTTCAAAGCAACAAAATTTAAACATTTAGAAAAGCTGTACACCGTTCCTGTTTTTGGTTTTGAAAGCCCAGAAGATTATTGGCAAAAAGCAAGTTCAAAACCTTATCTTTTAAAAATTGATAGACCTACACTACTCATCAACGCTCAAGACGATTCTTTTTTAGGCGAAGCTTGTTTTCCGTATGATGAAGCCAAAAAATCAGCATTATTCTTTTTAGAAGTTACAAAATATGGTGGACATGTTGGGTTTTTGACATCATTTAAACAAAATGAAAACCGCTGGTTAGAAAACAGAATCTATCGTTTTATCAAAGAAAACATCCAAATACACATAACACAAACAATATCTTAGTCTAAGCCTAGTTATTACAGTAAGATTTTAGATATTTGTAATTATCAATTTTTTACTTTGAAAAAGCTTTATTTTCTTTTACTAATTATTGGCTCAACTCAAATAGTTGCACAAACTGTTCGTAACTATTCAAATGAATTTTTAAACATTGGTGTAGATGCTAGAGCTTTAGGCATGAGTAAATCGGTAACTGCCACCACAAACGATGTAAATGCGACTTATTGGAATCCTGCTGGTTTGGTTGCAATAGAAGATTATCAGGGCTCGTTAATGCACGCTTCTTATTTTGCCGGAATTGCCAATTATAATTTTGCCGCCGCTGCGATGCCCATTGATAAGTATAGTGCTATCGGCGTTTCTATTGTACGTTTTGGGGTTGATGATATCTTAAACACTACAGAATTAATTGACAACCAGGGAAATATAAATTTTAATAGAATCCGTTTATTTTCTACAGCCGATTATGCCTTTAACCTTTCGTATGCTAAAAAATTGATGCACAAAAACATTCAGTTTGGAGTAAATGCAAAAGTGATTAGAAGAATTATTGGTGATTTTGCTAGTGCTTGGGGTTTTGGGTTTGATGCAGGAATTCAGTACACAAAGAACAATTGGAGCTATGGTCTTGTTATAAGAGATATTACCACGACTTACAATACCTGGAGTGTCAATCAAGAAGAATTTGATAAAATAAAAAATTCTATTCCGGGTCAAAATCAAGAGTTACCAGAAACTACTGAAATTACAAAGCCTAAAGTTCAATTAGGAATTGCAAGAAAGTTTAGTTTTGGTAGAGATTTTCACCTCTTGTCAGAAATAGATTTACACATGCGCTTTGCAAAAACAAACGATGTTTTTGCTACGAACTTTGTAAGTATTGAACCAACTATAGGCTTTGAATTAGACTATACTAATTTGGTGTTTTTACGTGTTGGTGCAGGTAATATTCAAAAAACCACACAGTTTGATGGGAGTAAAAGTATTGCTGTGCAACCTAACTTTGGTGTAGGTTTTACCTATAACGGAATTTCTGTAGATTATGCCTTAACAAATATTGGCAATACTGGTAACGGAAAATATTCAAATATTTTTTCGATAAAAATTGATTATCAATTCTTTAGAAACTAATATATGCGTAAAAATTACTTTCTTTTAGTTTATTTCTTATTTTCTACCTTAGTTGGGGTTGCTCAGTATAAACAGCTGAGCAATACAGCAGAAGTTAGCATCATTACAGCTGGCCCTGGAACCATTTTATACGAAGGTTTTGGGCACAGCGCAATAAGAATTAAAGACACAAATTTTGATTTAGTGTATAACTATGGTTTTTTTGATTTTAATGCACCTAATTTTTATTTGAATTTTGCTAAAGGACGGTTGTTGTATAAATTAGAACGGTATCCTTTTCATTATTTTTTACGTAGCTACCAAAAAGACAAACGTTGGGTTAAAGAACAACTTTTAAACCTTACTCAAAAAGAAAAACAACAGTTTTTTGAATATTTAGAAAACAATGCCAAACCAGAAAACGCAACTTACTTTTACGATCCTTTTTACAACAATTGCGCAACAAAACTGAGAGAAATTACTGAAATAGTTTTAAAAGATAACGTAAGATTTAAAGATAATCATATCAATACTCAACAATCTTTTCGACAATTAATGAACCAAAAATTACCTTGGAATACTTGGGGGAGCTTTGGAATCAATTTGGCATTGGGTAGTAAATTAGATAAAGTAGCAGATGCAAAAGAGCACATGTACTTACCAGATTTTGTTTATATCGGATTTAACAATGCTACGGTAAATAGAGATGGGAAATCTGAAAACCTTGTTAAAACAGACCGTACAATTTTAAAATTTGATGAATTAAGAATAAAATCTTCAGTTGTAAGTCCGATATTTGTTTTCTGCCTTATTTCTTTACTTGGTATTTTCATCACTTATAAAGATGTAAAAAGAAGGAAAAGAACAAAATGGCTTGATTTTGTATTGTTCTTTACTACAGGATTATTGGGTGTTTTAGTGCTACTATTGTGGTTTTTCACCAATCATTCTACCACGCCAAATAATTTTAATTTCTTATGGGCATTTGCTCCCAATTTAATTGTTGCCTTTATGCTTTCTAAAACTAATAATTGGATTAAAAAATACATTTGGATATTGATAGTACTTCTTGTAGTGATTCCTTTTATCTGGTTTAGTAAAATTCAATTGTTTTCCTTAGCAATACTACCTCTACTACTATTGCTAATAGTTAGATATGTTGTATTGGTAAAATACTTACTGCCCTCTAAAAAATAAAACGGTAGTAATGGTTTTTATTAAGATTTTAAAATCAAGAAAAGCATTTCTCTCTTTAATATAGTACAAATCATAACGTAACTTAGTTTCCTGTTCTTCAAAACTATTTGCATACGGATAATTTACTTGTGCCCATCCCGTTAAACCTGGTCTAACAATGTGTCTAATTACATAAAACGGAATATCTTTTTCTAATTCATTAACAAATTCTGGTCGCTCTGGTCTTGGACCAATAATGCTCATGTCTCCTTTTAAAACATTGAAAAACTGTGGAGATTCATCTAAACGTGTTCTTCTTAAAAATTTACCAAAAAACGTAATTCTTTTGTCATTTTTTTCTGCCCAAACTGCCCCGTTAGATTCAGCATTTTTAACCATAGAGCGTAGTTTAATAATTTTAAAAATATCTCCTTTAAAACCTACCCGTTCTTGCACATAGAATAAGGGACCTCTATTTCCTAATAGATTACCAATAATAATTAGAGGTAACACTGAGACTAGTAACAATAGACCAATAGTAGCAATTATAATTTCAGTAATTCTTCTTACAAACAAGTAAAATGAATTTTCTTCATTTTTACTAAAATTAATTTCTTTATAAAATTTATCTGTTAAATATTCTTTAGGGATTCTATCTGTAACTTCTTCATAATAAGTTTCAAAGCTTTTTATGTTTATCCCTTTTTCAAAAAGCGTAATAAGTTGCTTATTAATTTCTTTGACTACATCGGTTGAAAATCCTGATGTAGAAATTACTATTTCTGTAATTGCTGGGTACATTTTTATAAGCTTACGTAAATCAACAGAAGTAACATCATGAAAATTTTGTAAACCCTCTATGGTTTCATTAGAAACATAAGCAGGAATGTTATGTAAACTAGTAAATGGTTTTAATTCGGTAAGTCTATCAATAACAGATGTATGGCCTACAACTATAATAGTTTTAAAGTATTTGGGCGAAAATAAAATTCTTATATACAAAAACCTCCATAGAATTACTGGTACAGATAGCATTAAAAAAAAAGCAACTATTTGAAGCCTGTTTTCTGGTAAAGAAGGAGTTATATAAGGTGAAAAAACATAAAAAATAGTAGTTACAAATGCTGTAATTAAAGTACTTCTAACCACAGTAAAACCGTTACTTGAAATTTTTAAATTGTACAGCTGAAAAACTTCACCAAAAAGTAAATAATAAACAGCCAATACCAAAAACCAAAGGTAGGCTAAGTTGTTGTTAACTTTTATATAATTAAAACTCGTATAAAAAAAAGCTATAGAAATACTCACAATGATAACTGTTATGTCAAAAACCCTTAGCAGTAATTTTCTTTCTGAGATGTCAATGTATTTAGATTTTTTTGGCACTTAGCTATTTTTATCGATAAGATAAATGTAAGGAGAAAATATGAATTTTTCTTTTATCTATACTTTTTAAATCCATTAAGTGCCCAAATAATCATATAATAAACTGATAATAAGAATGATGCTTTTTCTACTTTTCTATAAAAATACCACTGAGGGAGAAGCAAATTCTTTTTATTTCTTGAATGAGAAGAACTTCTGATTCTATAAATTGCCAAGGGTTCTTCGATACCATAAGCAAATGATATTTTTTTTAGATACTTTAACCACAAACCCATATCTTGCCTATACAGTATTTCTGGCATATACTCTTTACCTAACTTCTCAACATCAATAAAAGCAGTCAAACAACTAATTGAATTTGTTTTTAAAATATCTACGTAATTAACTTTTTTTGGAACAATAAAATCTTTATATATTTCTTTTAGTGTCTCTTCATCACCTCTTTTATATGATGCAAAAACAAAACCTTCTGATTCTTTTATTTTTTTTATTGATGTTGTTATAAAATTTGCAAACCAAATATCATCACTATCTAAAAAAGCTAGGTATTGACCTTGAGCATTTTTAATAGAATTATTTCTAGCAATTGCAGGTCCAGAATTTTCTATTTGAAATAAATGAATTCTACGATCACTTTTAATTTCTTCTTCTATTAATTTCACTGTAGCATCAATAGAACCATCATCAGTAATAAGCAATTCCCAATTAGTATAGGTTTGGTTTTGGACACTCTTTATTGTCTCTTTGATGTACTTTTCTGAGTTATAACTAGGAGTTATAATAGATACTAAACCTTCAATCATTTTAAAAAAGATTCAATTATTTGTGGTTTACCTGATTTTGAACTCTTTATTAAAGTTACTTCAACAAAATCAATTAAAAAATTATCATCTAAAATATGTTCTTGTAATTTTTGCTTTACAATGTCTAATATCTTTTTTGTAAAGTTTTTACTAGGAATATATTGTATTGTAATTCCTTTTCTATCTTTTTGAATAATTTTAAATTGTTTAATCTCATCGATATACTCAAAAATACCTGTAAATGAATGCACAATCATTTTACGATTGTCTGGTAAAACTACAATATCTGTATTTCTTCCAATAACTTTTTCTAGTAAGGGAAAGTTAAACTTTCTATATTTTGGATATTTCTCTCTTGGCAATTTTATAGCTAAATCTCCTATCCTATATCTAATCAATGGCATTTGTTTGTTGTCTAGTCTTGTAACTACGACATTGCCAATTTCACCATCTTTTACTGGGTTATTATTATCATCTAACAACTCAAGATATACTTGTGGTGTAAATAGGTACATAAAATCTAAATCTACCTGAAATCCTATTTGAAATCCTTCTGAAGCTCCGTAAGTTTCAAAAACAGCACAACAAAAAGCTTTCTCAATATTTTTTTTGTAGTGGGGAAACAATGTATCACCTAAGCCAATAACTCTTTTTGCACTTACTTTCAAGTTCTTTTCAAAAACATATGCTGCAATAACATTAATTGAAGATGGATAACCGATTAAAGTATATTTATTCTTTTTTGTAAGTTTATTACAAATGAATTCTAAATCACGTTGAGTTAATGCAAAAGCAGGTATATAAATTGCTCCTAAAAAAACATCTTTTAATTTTTTAAAAAATGTTCTATTGGGTGATATTCCTGTCTGAAAAACCGAATCTCCTATTTTATACCCACATAATTCCCATAAATGATATTGTAATGCTTGCAATGAAGTTAAGTCGTTTGTAGACATTTCTACATAAGTACTTACTCCAGTAGAACCGCTACTATAAACTCTAGTGGTTTTTTGTTTAGTTTTAACTTTTAGCTCATTAGGATTCTCTCTTAAAAAGTCTTTTGTTAAAATTGGAAATTTTGAAAGTAGCTGTGCTGTTGTTTCTACAGACGAATATGAAATATGTTTATATCTATTCACATTTTGTATAGCAAATTCTAATTGACTTCTTAGTTTCTCTTCTTGATAGTGTTCTAAATCTGACTCAGAATAATCTTTAAATTTTCTCCAATACTTTAACTTCTTAGAGAAGTTTCCATTAAAGATTGCATCACCTATTGGTAAAACAAATTTTTCTAAAAAGATATTTCTAATCATCATGAATAAAGTAAATTAATCCATTGATTTTTTACGACATTCCAACTGAACTGCTCTACTTTTTTTCTAGCTTTTTTGGGGATAACTTTATGATTTCCTTCCAGTAAGCTCTGAATAGCTAATGTCATTGCTTTAACATCATTTTTAGCCACCAATAAGCCATTAACCTTATCTTCAATTAAATATGATATACCTCCTACATTTGTTGAAACTACAGGTAAACCCAAAGCCATCGCTTCTATTACACTTACAGGTGTATTATCAATATTTGATGTATTGATAAAAATATCAAAATCTTCAGCTTTTTTATGCCATTCCTTTTGTGATAGAACTCCTGTAAACTCAACATCTGCTTCTAATTTTAGCGCTTTGACAATATCTTTAACTTCATGTAAAGTTCCATCTTTGTCTGGTCCAACCATACATAACTTTGCTGAAGGATATTCTTTTTTTAAGTGTTCTAACATTTTTATTGCTAAAGTTGGATTGTAAATATTGGCAAATGCCCGAACAAATAATAATCTTGGATGCAGTTTTTTTCTTTCCTTAAAAATATAGTTTTCAACTTTAATAGTATTAGGTATTAATATTGTTGTAAAACCTCTCGTTTTAAATTCATTCATCAAATAATTTGATGGTGATACATTTTGAAATGAATGATTAAAAATAGCTTGACATTTTTTACGAGATCTATCTAAACGAAAAGGCAAGTTTCCACCACGCAAAATTGGAATATATTTTAGGTTTAAAATTCTAGCTAATTGCGAGGTTATGTATGCATAGTAAAAAGCTGAAGTACTAAAAACATCAATCAATACATAATCTACCTTTTTTCTGTATTTTATTAAGTTAAAGCACATATCAAAAATTCTTAAGACTTTATTTTTTCTATGTGAAGTTTTTATAACATCAATACCCTCATTAACAAATAAATCAGATAATATATTCATAGAAATTGTATAGCCCGTTTTTTGAACTAAATTATTACCAATATATAATACTGATTTATGCTTCTTCATCTGTAATTATAATTAAGCTTAACGCATAAATAAATCCAGGAAAAGCAATTCGCATGGCAGAATGGTTTATCGTTAAAAACCACAATACATAAAAAGCAATAATAAACCCTCTTTGGTAATTGTTTGAAAACCAAAAGTTAAATAGTGGAACCGTTAACAAACCAATTAATATTATTAAACCAATAACACCATGCTCTTCTAACAGTCTTCCAATTTCGTTATGTGAGGCAGCAGTTAACTGGTTTTCATTGTCTAATTGTCTTTTGTATTTACCATTTCCTACACCAATTCCCAGTGGTTGAACTATAAAACTATTAAGCTGATCTTTAATAATACCTGCTCTACCTGTTGTAATATCTTTCTTTTCAACACCTCTTGCATTTTTACCAGCATATCTATTATCTAACATTCCTTCAGTAATATTTGAAGTGTACATCCAAATTGCAAAAGTTATTACAATGCCAGTTACTAAATACTTGAACATTATTTTTAGTGAACCTTTTTGATATAAAAGATAAAAGAAAGAGAAAATAAATATTGCAATTACACCAGATAAAATTCCACCTCTAGAAAAAGTTAGCAAGCCTCTAAAAATAAAATAGATTAAGAATAGCACATCTAAAAGTAAAAAGCCAGAAATCTTTCTCTTAACTAGCATGAATGTAATAATTATAAATATTCCTAAACCAATGGCAGTTGCTACTTGATTAGGTCCAAAACCTCCAGATGTTTGGAAATTTGCTTCTGTATTAAAAACTAGTTCTTTTAAATCTGGTGTTCTAAAATATAGGTAGGTCACCATAGAAAACAATGGTAACAGCATAAAAAATAAAGCATTAAATAATTGCTCTTTAGTAATTGGTCTTAAATAAAAGTAAATCGCTGCAATTCCTAAAACAACAGGACCACTTAAATTAAATACTACTGCTTTACGTATAGACTCACCATATGGTACTTGTGTTAGTACAACGCCTAAGGCCAAGAGTAGTAAATAAAATACATACTGAATAGCAAATTTTTGCTTAAAAACTCCTTTTATTATTCCAATTACTAAAAGCAGAATAACTCCATATTTTCCTGTTTCGTAAAGAATAAATCCTTTAGTCATTCTAATAAAAACCTCGGCACCCACTATGTATGCTGCTAAAATAAATGCTTCTTCATTTTTATTACTAGAAATAAAAACGATTATTGCAGAAATAACTACAATTGCAATCCCGAAAATCTTAGGAAACCAAGAAAATGTCGATAAAAATCCTATAAGAATATGTACACCTATAAATAGTAATCTATTATTTGTAATATATTTAATCAACTTTATTGCTTTAGGTTAGTTCAATATTTCATTTTTAATTCTAAGGTTATAATGTGTATAGGTAAACTTATCGGCTAATTGATAATTATACTGTATAAAATTAATAAAATCTATATTGGATAATTTCATAGCTTCAAAAATTTTCTTTTCCAAACTTATAGATAATGGGTTTCTTAACAAAAATCCATTAATTCCGTCTTCAACATATTGATTGATACATGACACATCTGAGACTATAGGAATACAACCATAATTCATAGCTTCACCAATCACTTTTGGAAAGCCTTCGCTTTTTGATGGCAATAAAATAAAATGAGATTTTTCATATATTTCACTAACTCTATCCTTTTGTAAAAAACCATGAAAAGTAGTTTTGTATTTAAGCTGTTTTACTTCTTTAAGGTATAGTTTTTTTTCATTTCCATCTCCAACAAAATGCATTTCACCAATTCTATCTGAATCAATATTTTTTAATGCTTCAATAATAAGGTGAACACCTTTGTGCTTATTTAATGCACCTACAAAGCATAAGTTTACTTTTTTATTTACATTTTTAGCGGCAACTACTAGTTTTCCTAAACTTCTATCATCTTTATCTAAGCAGGGGTTTTCAAATGGAATTATATTAGTCTTTTCATTTTCCCATTTTCCATTAACAGTAACCTTGATGTTTAGTGATAATATTTTTTTAATCCACCATTTTTGTAGTCTGTTTCCCAATGGCATATGCTTATCTTTCCAATTGCCCGCATATTTTACCCAATATTTTTTTCTGCTAAAGAATTTTAAAAATGGTAAAACGTAAATACCAATCCCTGTTGGTGCTCTAAACTGAATATAATCTACATCTTTAATTCCTTTTTTTATTTGTTTTATGTTGTAAAACAAATTTTTTAATATGGATATTTTTTCAAAACCTTTACCTCCAGATGGTTTCAATGGAATGAACCTAATTTTACCTGAAGTATAAGCAATTACACTCTCTGGAGTGTTACTTTTATGCAATGGAGCTATATGAGTAATAGAATCTACAACCTCTAGTAATTTATCAATTTCTTTAACTGTTGCACCCCACCCTACAATGATTCCTTCATTATTTTTATAATGCTCTGTATGTGATATAATCGCTATTTTCAAGAATTAAGTGTATTCATATATTTTTTTATAATAATATCCCATGTAAATTTTGATGACCAAGTTAGTGCTTCGTTACTAAAAAGCTCATAATTATCTATTATTTTTTGAATTGCATTTGAAAACTCTAAATGGTTTTTATTGTCAATTAAAATTCCAGATTTATTATTTAAAATAGCATCTTCAATTCCACAATTTTTGGCTCCAATAGTTGGTAAACCTATACTATTTGCTTCAAGTAATGCAATTCCAAACCCTTCTACATCTCCCTTAACAGTATTTTGGCTTAGCATTACAAAAATATCGCTACTCTTTAACAAAGCAATTTTTTCTTCATCAGTAATTATTCCATGAAATGTAATATACTTATCAACATTTATTTTTTTTGCTATCTCTAAAAATTCTTCTTTTTGATATGGAGTTCCGACAATATGATAATGAATCTCTGGATATTTTTTTATAAGATTTGGAAGGGCATCAATTACATTTAACTGACCTTTTCTTTCAGTAACACTACCAACAGTAATTAAACTTGGTAAGCCCTTTTTTTTCATTAAATCAGAAGCAGATACAGCCTCATTAAATTTTTCAAACCCATTTGGAATAACTTCAACATTCTTTAATTGTAAATGGTTAATTAATGATTTTGTATAACTAGATACGGTAATTATTTTCTGAAATCTTTTTAAAGAAATACTAATACTTTTGTTTAGTAAGCTGTTTTTAAAATTTACTTCAGTTCCATGTAGTATTGCAATATATTTTCTCTTATAAAAGAATGAAGCTAGAGCTACAGCCCATAAAGAAAATTTACCCGAAGCTATAATTATAGAATTATTAGAAACTTCTTTCTTTATTTTTAGTATCCTATCAAAATACATAAAGGGTCGTAACTTTTTCTTTCGAGTTCTTACTACTGAAAATTTTTGTTCTTTATCAAATTTTTTCTCTATTTCATTATTATTATTTCTTTGGTCAGATATTACTTTCACTTCAAAGTCATTTGCCCTTAAGTATTTTGCCAAATTATATGCATGATTTCCTATACCTCCAGGTAAAGGAGGAAATTCTGAAGTAACTAGTAAAATCTTATTTGTGTTTTTCAATTTTTGAATTATTTGAAATACTCTTTTAATTATAAAATTTCTTGAAACAATGTTCTAAAATACCCATTTAAGGTTAACCTCTCTTCCCAAAACAATCTGTTTCTCACAAAAATATCATTCATTTTTTTTTCATCTAGATTGCTATGAAAATCAAGTAAGATAGCATCAATATTATTTATAGAACTTGATTCTAGCCACACTGTATTTTCTTTCCAAAAAGAAAATTTAAAAAAAGGAAGTAAACAATCAGTATTAATAAATAACGGTATTCTTCCCATGGCTAAAGCCTCATACAATCTAACAGAAAAATTCCCTCCTCCTCTTACACAAACCGTGTATTGTGTGTTTTTAATATTGTCATAAAACTCCTGTGTAGTTTTTTCTCTATCTAATTCTGTTTTAACACCTGCTCTATATTTTTTTCTTTCAATAAAATTTGTATCAATTAACTTTGCCTTTTTAAGTTTATTTAAAATTCTTGCTCTTAATAGAGAGGATGAAATTACTTTTTGTGGTAGATCATTTTTTATTTTAAGCAAAAATTTTACATTTCTATATATAACTCTAACCATTTCTTTTAAAGCATTTAATGAAGAATAATTAGTTTGTCCACAAAAACCTATAATTGGAGTATTAGTATAGTTCAGATAAGAAACTACATTAGTATGAAATCTTTTTCTTAGTGGGTCAGAAATAAATACAGGAATTCCAAAATGATTTAAAGGTAATTTGCTTTTATATCCATTAGGTCTTAATACAATTAAGTTATTGTAAAATGGTATTTTAACTCCATAATCTCCAGATGTAAATGAAATCACTTTCTTTTTATGTTTAATCGAATTTTTAATTAATTCTATTGCCTCATCAGTTTTTTTTTGATTTTTATAATAATTCCATGACATTGTAAGTATAACAACATCTGATTTTTCTATTGTATTAACAAATAAATAATCTTTATCTGAAACACCATAATCGTTTATTCTTTGTGTATTTGTATAATTGACCTTTTTAAAAAATGGTTTTAGTAAAGGAAATAACTCTTCTCTAAACTTTGGTATATAGTGTTCTGGGTAATAAATTTTTACCATTTGTTAAACAACCTTTTTAAAATATGCAATTGTTTTTAGTAAACCTTCGTTTAACTCAATTTTAGGTTGCCAGTCAAGTACTTCTTTAGCTAGAGAAATATCTGGTTTTCTCTTCATTGGGTCATCTTGAGGTAATGGTTTAAAAACAATTTTTGATTTACTTTTTGTAAGTTTGATAACTGCTTGAACTAATTCTAAAATAGAAAACTCATTTGGATTACCTACATTAATTGGCCCTTTTATTTTACTATCAGTATGCATCAGTTTTATCATTCCGTCAATCAAATCATCAACATAACAAAAACTTCTCGTTTGAGTTCCATCTCCATAAATAGTTATATCTATATTTTTAAGTGCCTGAACTATAAAATTACTTACAACTCTACCATCATTAGGGTGCATATTAGGCCCATAAGTATTAAAAATACGCATCACTTTTATATGTAGATTATGCTGCCTATGATAATCAAAAAATAGGGTTTCAGCTGCTCTTTTCCCTTCATCATAACATGCTCTTAAACCTATTGGATTTACATTTCCCCAGTAATCTTCTTTCTGAGGATGCACTTCAGGATCTCCATAAACCTCACTAGTTGAAGCTTGTAATATTTTTATGTTTAATCTTTTAGCTAAACCCAACATATTTATAGATCCTAACACATTTGTTTTAATAGTTTGCACAGGGTCATTTTGATAATGTATTGGACTTGCAGGAGAAGCTAGATTATATATTTCATCAACTTCAACAAAAAGAGGAAATGTAATATCGTGTCGAATTATTTCAAAAAATGGATTATCAATTAAATGAATAATATTTGACTTATTACCTGTAAAAAAATTATCTACACATAGTACTTCATTTCCCAATTCTAATAGTTTCTCACACAAGTGCGACCCTAAAAAGCCTCCTCCACCTGTAACTAATATTTTTTTCATTTACTTATAATTTTTCAATTAAAGACCCTTCTGTAAGTTTTATTGTTGCTAACCTCCAAGACCTTACTACTTGATATAGAATTAGAGGCCAAAAAAACACCATACTAATATAAGTGAAAAACTTTATTGTTTTGCTTTTTTTATATTTATAATGCACTAAAGAAGGCGGCACGGTTTTAATAATCGATAAAATAGCTTGCTTATTTCCATAATACTTTCTAAAAAAATATAAAACACTAGGTATTGGTCTTGGACCAAACCAATTTTTAGGTCTAAAAGCGTCCCAAGACCCCATTTGTCTTAAGCCTCCTGTATCGACTTTTAAGTGTAATCTTTTAGCGTATGGATTAGAAACATTGACAAAACCTTCTAAATATGCGCGTAAACCAAATTCGCCGTCACCCATACGTTGTTTTTCAAATTGCCTATCAAACAATCCAATTTTTTTAAAGACTTCTTTTTTAATCAAAACATTACCTGTATCTATTTGATCAGATATTCTAAAGAATGAATAATGAGCAGGAACTTCTGCTCCGACAAGTGATATAGAAACACCTGAAGATATATCTGCATTAAAAAAGTCTAAACACTTTATATGATTAACTATCCAATCTTTTTCAACTCTACTGTCATCATCAAACAATAACAAGTAATTTGCGTCTGACATCTTCACCGCTCTGTTTCTAGCCAACCATAAAGCTTTCTCTTCTTGATGAATAAGTTTAATATCTAATTTAAATTGGCTATAAAATTCTTTCTTAAATGGCTCAGATTGATCAATAATTATAATATCAAAATTTTTATATGCTTGTTTCTCTAAATCTGTTAAAACATCTTTTAAATATTTATATCTATTTAGTGTAGGAATAATTACACTAACTTTTTTGTTTTGTCTAATTAGTTCTGAATCAAAAGTCTTCCAATTTGAATATTTTATTGGAGAGTTTAAGTAGTCACTTCTAATTTTCCCTTTACTTTTAAGCCACCCATAAAGTTCTTTAAATGGATTATTAAGTGTAATAATTCTTATTAGCAAGGTATAAGTAACCCAAATTGGATGAAAGTATTTTCTTGTAAATCTATACTCATCTTCTAAAGGAATCTTTTCAAGATTTTCTATCTTTTGTGCATTTCCAATATACCCTTTTTGAATTGCTTGCCATGACAAATCATAGTTTCTAGCCTCTTTACTTTTATAACTATTATCTATTTCTAATTGTTTTATAATTGTTTCAGGTAACTCATTAATTACAGGAAAAATAGAAGTTTTGTTTTTATTTTTCAATAAAAAATAATGAATAGGTTGTATGTATTTAAAAAAAATAAACATTAAACTATTTCTTATAGGTAAATATTGAGTTTCTCCCTAATTTGGCTTCAAGCTTTTCAGCTGTTTTTTCTGAAACAAAAAGAAGATTTGTTAGTAATGATTCTCTAAGCTTAGTTTCATTATTTCCATAAAAATTAAATAATACATAATTATAATTTCTTAGGTATTTAATTATATCTTCAATTAATGATTGGTCTTTATATACTGGCACTAAACTTACTTCAGTAAGAATGAAGTCTATCTTCTTCTTTTCTAACATTTTTTCACAGCCTTCTAGAGCTTTTAATTCATAACCTTCAATATCTAATTTTAATATTGAAATTTCATTTATACTATTCTTTACACAGAAACTATCAATACTTATAACTGGAACTTTAACTTTTTTATACTTTCTAGCTAAGTTAGCTAAATGAAACTCGTTGGGTTCAAAAAAGGAAGAAGTTCCAGAGTTATTATTTTTATAAAATTCTATTTTACTTTCACTATTACCAACCCCTACTTGAAAAGTTTTTATTTGTTCTTTTCTAGTGTTTTTATGTAGTTTACTAAAAATATCTGGATTTGGTTCAAAAGCATATATGTGTGAAGATGGAAATCTTTTATAGAACTGATAAGAAACAAAACCTATGTTTGCTCCACAATCAAAAATTACTGTAGGTTTTTCTTCTAATTTGGAATACAAAAACTCTAAATCATCAAATTCATTTTTTTTAATTTTTCTGAACTCAGTATTTAGTCTCATCTTAATTCTTTTAAAGATATTTCTTCTTAAAAGAAATCTAGTTATAAAATTTTTATAATACATAAGTTAGTTTTTATAAAAGTTAACGAATTCTTTTTGTTGCTTATTTAAGCTAAATTGTTCTTGTACTCTTTTTACAGCAGTTTCTTTAACCTTTATTTTTAATGCTTCAGAAAGTTCAATTACATTAATTATTTTGGTCGCTAATTTATCTGGACTGTTCTTTTCAACAACCCAGCCTGTTTTTTTATCTAATATATTTTCTGACAACCCTTCTGCATTAGAAACAATGCAAAGAAGTTCCATTGCTTGTGCTTCAAGAACTGCATTGCAAAAACCTTCTTGAATGCTATATTGTAAATACAAATCAGTTTTGTTCATTAATTTTACAACCTTACTTACTTTTACTGATTTTTTTAGTTCTACATTTTCGGATAAACCTAATATATATACCATGTAAGCTATTCGTTCATACTCATTACCATCACCTACAATTGTATATGTGAAATTTATTCCTAAATCTTTTACTTTTTTTAATGCTTTTAAAGTATCAATATATCCTTTTTTCCAATGCAATCTACCAACTGTTAAAAAGTTCCATTTTTTAGCTTCATTCTTATTTTTTTTAATAGAAGGCTCTCTTTGAAATAAATTAACATCTATTGCTGGTGTTATTTTAACATAGTTAGTTTTTTTATTTAATCCGTTATTATATGCTAGTTGTAATAAATCATCAGATATTGTATGAAGTTTATCTATATTTTTCCATAATAGTTTATAACAATTTGGGTGCTTTAAAGGGTAAATTGCAATATCAAAACCTCTAATACTCACGGCCATTTTAGCTTTTATCGCTTTTGCTAAATTTTCTCTTCCAATTGCTTGAGTTGCAAAACTAAAATGTAGCCAATCTAAATTTGAGAATATTATCTGATTGTTTAAAATTATTTTTTTTATTATTTGGATTTTAGAAATACCATCTTTTTTTTCTAGATTAGAGAATTTTCTTATTCTTTTGAAATAGGATAACGATTTAAAAAAAACAATAAATAAGTCTACAAAAAATAAAATTGATTTTTTATTGGGAGAAACTTTTACCTCACATAAATCAAAATTTTTATCTTTTTTATTGACAAATAAGGTTACGTTAAAACCTTTTTTTTGCAATCCTTTGATCTTAGATATAAAAAAAGTTTCTGAATAGGCTGGTGTATTAGAAAGTACTATTCCAATATTCATAAATATGTTTTATTTATAATCATCTTATAAAGATTCTCTGTTTTAAAAACCTCTTGCTCAATAGTGTAATTTTGTTTCACAAAGTCTTTTAATTGCAATCCTATTTCTTTATTCTTTTGTTTTGAATTCTCCATCAAGCTTTGCAATTTACACATTAAATCATTTACATCACCAGCTTCAAACTTGTGACTAGAAAATGAAGATAGCTGATCTTTTATCCCTGGAATATTTGAACCTAATACATTTACCCCACAAGCCATTGCTTCTAATAAAGAAACAGGAGAGCCTTCTTTCCTCCCTTTATTTAATGTTGGTAAAACAAATATTTCAGCTAAATTTAAATACTCTTTTACATTTAAAACTTTACCTATAAAAACTACATCATTGTCAAGATTAAGTTCACTAACTAACGCCTTAAGCACGAACCCGTAGTCATTCTTATCATCTCCAACAATTAATAATTTCCATTCTTTTCTGTTTTTAACTTTAGCAAATGACTGAATTAGTATTTCAATTCCTTTTACTGGTACTAAATTGGCAACAGAAATAATAATTCTTGTTTCCTTATCAAACTCTTGTATCGGTGATTTATCTGGAAAAAACTCTTTAGTATCTACACCTCTAGGAATAAGATAAGTCTTTTTATTATTCTTAAAAAAGAGCTCCTTCATGTCTGTATTCTGAATAATAATTTTAGATGCTAAAAAACTTCTAACTTTCCAACCGTTTTTTGAGTTTCCACCCCAATTCATATTTTTCTTTGTATAAATCCATTTTACACCTGCCATTTTTGCTGCTAATGGTTCAGAATAATCTGCGGCATAATGAAAACTATGAATAATATCTGGAGCAATTGCTTCTAATTTTTTAGAGATTTGATAACACTTTTTTATTCCTTTAAAATAGGGCTTCATTTGTGTTGTGTACTCAAACACATGCGTTGGAAGACCACTTTCTTTTACTATTTTAAAAAAATCACCTCTGCTATGAGCACATAAAATTTCTGGCGCAAAAACATCTTTATTTAATCTTTGAGCAATCTTTAATAATGCCTTACCACTACCAGCAGTATCAAAATTAGGTATTGTAAATAATACTTTTATTCTTTTTTTAGGTTTTCTTGCCATTGCTGTAATGAATAGATTGTAAACAAAAGCCATTTATAGTCTTTTTGCCCTTTTTGATGATCATTCCAAATTTTTTTTAATGCTGATTTATTAATCTTAAAAGATTCAATAAAATTTGAATCAAATATCTTTTCTTTAAATTCATCTTTTAAATCTTCTTTCAACCATCTGTTTAAAGGTACAGAAAAGCCTCTTTTTCTATTGTCTATAGGAGCTTTTGGATGTCTTTTTTTTAAAATATCTTTAAGCAATTGTTTTTTTGACCCCCTTTTTATCGATAGGTTTGGATGAATTTTGGCAGCTAATTCAACAAACGATTTTTTTAAAAACGGAACTCTAACTTCAATAGAATTAGCCATGCTCATTCTATCTACTTTAGTTAAGGTTTTTTGCATCATTCCATAAAATTCTGCTTTTCGCATACTATTATAAAAATCTATTTCAGAATCATTCTCCAAGTATTTATAAAAAGGTAATTCTTTAGTTTTAATATTTTTTAAATTAGGAAAAATAGTATTTAAATTATCTTCTCTTGTTCTAGAGTGTAATCCTTGATGTGAAGAAGATAATTCATCTGAAAGCATACATTCATTTATATGCTTATTTCTAAATAGAATTTTATCTATTAAATAACTTACATAGCGAAATGATTTTGGAACAAACCTATATTTTAAATTTTTTGCAACAGAGTTAAATCGCTCATAACCAAAAAATAATTCATCTCCTCCATCACCAGAAAGCATTACGGTGAATTTATCTGAAGCATTTTTTGTTAACTGATATGTTGGTAACAATGAAAAATCTGCAAAAGGTTCTTGCAAATGCTTCATAGAACTATGTAGAACTTTTAGACAATCAGATGATTCCATCTTTCTTAATTCTAAATTTACACCGATAAGTTTAGCGTATTTTATTGCATCTTCAGATTCGTCATGAACCTTACTATCACTGCCAATTGTAAATGAAGTAATATCTACTTTAAATTCTTTTGCAAAACTAGTTATTAAGGGAGAATCTATACCACCTGATAAAAATGTACCTAATGAAACATCAGCTATTAATTGATCTTTTACTGCTTTCTTTAATTCTTTACGAACTAATTCTATTGCTATTTTTCTATCTTCAATTAAAGTTTCTTTTTCTAAATCAGGAAATTGCCAGTATGTTTTCTTTTCAACTATCCCATTTTTATTAAATCGAATATATTGACCCGGTTCTAATTGAAATGTGTTTTCTAAAATACCAAAAGGCGCTGGAATATAATGCAACTTTAAATATGTTTTTAAAACTTGATTATCTATAGAATTATTAATTGAATTAGGGTGTTTTGCTATTTGGTCATATCTACTTCCAAAAACAATGTCATTGTTTGTAATACTATAATGTAATGGTTTAATACCTGCAAAGTCTCTAATTAAAATTAATTCTTCTATATCATTATCAAATAATGCAATAGCAAACATTCCATCAATATTTTCTAATGTTTTCTCGAGTCCAAAACACTCAAAATAATTAACCAGAACTTCAGAATCTCCAGTACTATTAAAAGAATATCCTTTATCGATTAACTTTTCTTTAAGTTCTAAAAAATTATATATTTCTCCATTAAAAACCATACAATACTTGCCATATAAAGATTGCATTGGTTGATTGCCTTTTATTGAAGTATCTAGAATTGATAATCTTCTAAAACCAAATTGCACCGTTTTATTGTTAGACCAATAACCAGACATATTTGGACCTCTACTAAAATTAAAATCGTTAATTTTAAAAAAGGCTTCCTTTTTAGAAAGTGATTTTGTATTAAAAAATTCTCCGTAGATTCCACACATATACTACAATTTTTCTTTAAGTTCTTTCTTAATGTTTTCATTTTGCTCAAAAAATAAAGAAAGTGTTAACAACATGCTTACTGGATGAGAATATTTTAGTTGATTTTTATTTTTAAATTTCTGATAAACATCTTCAATCAAAGATAGTGGAATGGTTTTTTGTAAACTAGAATCAAATAAGTATTTCTTTAAATTAGTTTCATTAGCTTTTCCAAGAAACTGTAATTCCCAATTTCTCTGAATAAATTTCTTTCCTAACAAGCCATCTAATTCTCGTTTTATTTTATTAGCCACCCTATAAGGTAAATTATAAGGTAGTTTATTTAAATAATAATTATTTAAATGAAAAGGTTTGTTTTCTTGCCAAGTAATTTTTGCCAAATTTTGATTATTCTGCTTAATGTACTCAATTTGAATTTTTCTATTTGCTAAATATTTTTCTGGCACCGTACATATAAACTGACACATTCTATCATCAAAATAAGGTAAATTCATTGGGTGCTTTTTATTAAAAACTGACAAGTTTACTGCCGTCCATCTTGGTGCCCAATACATAGATTTAAATGCTCTTATCTTAGCATTACTATCTGAAATATTAATATTCTTTAATAATTGCCCTATCCTTTTCTCTAAATACGTTTCAAAATTATTTGGCAGCTCCCAAAATTGCCACAGACTTTCTGCTAATTGTAAACCTCCATTTTTTAATATTTTCTTTTTAAGAATTTTTATTTCTTCATGAATACTCAATTTATCCAAGTTATCGCTATCAAAAAATACATCTCCCCAATGACCTAATGAAAAAATATCTCCCATCTTTTCAAATTGATTATATATAGCCATTTGTCGTGGATGTGTAAAATCTGAATAACATTTATTAATAGATGTAAGTTCTTCTATAACGTTCCATAAATATCCTTCTTCAATTTGATAATCCTTAAAAGGAAAATTACACTCTAATGCTATCTGTTTTGCAATTTTACTTTCTTTATAACCATTCTTAAAATGATAGCTGTATGAATAAACTTTAGCATCTATTTTATGTAATGCAACAGCCTGTGTTCTACTATCTAAGCCTCCTGATAGTGGTAAAATTACTTTTTTATTACTTGTTTGCTCATTAATGATTCCCTCAAACAAACTTGAAAAAGATTCTAATACTTCTGAAAAACTATTTTGTTTAGGTGTGTAGTGCCATTTAAACCAAGGCTTACTTTCTATTAAAAAACCTTCATCATCAATAGTATTAATACTCGCAGGTGGTAAAACTATTTCATCTTTCCAATACGTATCTGTGTCTAAAAAAAAACCTGTAGCAATAAAAACACAAATGGCTTCTTTATCTAACTCATGTAATTCTCCTCTTTTTTTTACAAAAGTTTGTTCTGTTGGTATAATTGAAGTCTTTATTTGCTGCATAACTTTAACTAATCTTATAATACCATTCTATAAACTGAGGAATTACTTTCTCTTCGTGAAACTGTTCTTCAATTGTTTCATGTGCTTTCTTTTTAACCAAACTTAACTTTTCTTTAGGTAATTCTGAAACTTGTTGGATAGTTTCAGCCATCTTCTCTATATCTCCAACTGAAACAATCCATCCATTTTCTTCATCATTAATCACTTCTTTCATACCCCCACAATCAGTAGTAATTACAGGTAAACCAATTGCCATCGCTTCTAAAACTACATTTGCAATTCCTTCTTCAATACTTGGTAAAAGTAAAATGTCATATTGTTGCATTTTAGTAAAAAGCTGCTCTTGCTCTAATCCATTTAAAAAATTAACTTCTTCTAAGTTATATTGGTTTTTTAAATAGATTAGTTCTTCAGAAACCTTTCCTGAAGCAATAATATCATATGTAAATTTAAAGCCTCTACCTTTTAACAAACTCATCACTTTTATTGCATCTTCATAGCCTTTCTTCCAATGATGTCTCCCTACCGATAAAATCTTGTATTCAGGTTCACTTCTATTAACAGAAGTGTTTTTATATTGATTAAATACTTTTTCAGAAATTGGAGAATGTAGTACTTTAATTGATTTTGGACTTGCTCCATATTTTTCAGCTTCAAGAGCAATAGCACTAGATACTGCATGAAATGTTCTAATTTTTGGAAAATAAAAACTATATTCTTTTGCTAAGTTTTTATCAATTATTGGTGAATAATTTACGTGTGCACCACGTAAACTTAGAGCTATTGGAATATCCAACTCTTCTTGTAAAAAAAACCAATACTTAACATCTTTTGCCCATTGAACATGAAATACAGAAGGTAAATGTAATAAAACAGGCACGTACCTAATCAACCAGTTTAACCTTTCAGAAAAATCATTAAACTTATTTAATTCTTTAAATAGTATAAATATGCGTTTTGGATAAAATAGTAACTGTAAAAGCCTAAAAAACGTTACAAGAATGTTTATAAATGAATTATTAAATACTGGAAATTGCTTAACATTATATGATTTGTAGCTTATATTTCTTCTTTTCTTTCCAAATAAATAAACTGTTTCTGTCTTTGAAATTCCGTTGATAAGATTTTCAATAAAGGTTGTTGTTGGAATAGTTCCTGAATATATTGCTATAGTTCTTTTTTTCAATTAGATTAAATTTTGATTTATAGCCCACTTTTGCCAAGCATATATATGCCATACACCCCAATCATTTCCTTTTTCTTTTTCATAAAAGTTTTTAACATAATTCTTTACAGCTTTTTCATTAATAATTTCTTTACCATATATATCTCTATTTAAAACTGTAGCTATAACTTCATCTTTTAGTTCTTTCTTAAGCCAAGATTTTAAAGGTACAGAAAAACCTTTTTTCTCTTTACTTATTATATTTTTTGAATAATAGTTTTTCATGGTGTCTTTTAGTAGATTTTTCAACCCTTTTTTTTCTATAGTATCTCCAAACTCTATATTCCATGCGAAATCTATAGATTTTTTATCTAAGAATGGAACTCTGACTTCCAAACTATTAGCCATACTAAATCTGTCAACTTTTATTAAAACTCTTTGTAAATGAGCATAGAATTCATTAAATCTTATCCAGTTTAGTAATTGATTCTTATTTAATCTCTTTTTTATAGTATATAACTCTAATAATTCTTCAGAAAAATCAACATCTTTAACAAATAAATTTAATGATTGTTTATCTATATGCAAATGCTTTCCTAGATACCATTGATCTATTTTTTTATAATAGTACGGAGCTGAAGTTTTTGAAATTCCAAATTTAAAAAGCAATCTAATAATAACCTTTCGAATTGCAAAAGGTATTAAAAACCAATTTTTATTTTTCAAAACCTGTAATATTCTAGGATAACCAAAAAATAATTCATCTCCTCCATCACCCGAAAGCATTACTGTATTATGTTCTTTTGCTTTTTTACATATTATATATGTTGGAATGCTTGAATAATCACCAAAAGGTTCAGATAAGAAATTAAAATGTTCATCTATTCCATTAAATATTTCTTTTTCTTTTAATTGTATGACTTGATGCCTTACATTAATCTCTTTAGCATATTCGGATGCTTTTACACTCTCATTAAGTTCATCATCATCAACACCTATTGTATAAGCTTTAATATTTAAAGATTTCTTTTTTGCTATTGCACTAATTAATGGACTATCAATTCCTCCGCTTAAAAAAGTTCCAATTGGCACATCGCTAACTAATTGCTTCTCTATTACTTTGTTTAAAACCTTATCATATTGATTAACAATATCAATATCTACTTTTGGTCTATTCCTTTCTAAACCATTATTAAATTTCTTTATCCTTTTTTTAAGTACTTTTTCATTTTTTTTTAAAAAAATGATCTCTCCTGGTTGTACTTGAAAAATATTCTCATAAATAGTATTTGGTGCTTGCATATAACCAAGTCCAAAATATTCCTTAACAATCTCTGCTCTTAACATTAAATTCTGAACAAACCATTCATGTTTAAAAACTTGATTAAATTGTGAAGCAAAAACAATTCCTTTTGTAGAATCAACACCATAAAATAGAGGTTTAATACCTGCAAAATCTCTCGTCAGTATTAGTAAATCTTTTAATGTATCTACTATTGCAATGGCAAACATTCCATTTAATTTCTTAATAGTATTTTCTACTCCTAAAACATCTAATAATTGGATTAAAACTTCTGTATCTGAAGTAGACTTCAAGTTTGATATTTGATATTCAGTTATTAGTTCTTTATAGTTATAAATTTCTCCATTAAAAACTATATGGTATCTCTTTGAAGGTGATCTTGTTGGTTGATTTCCATTGTCTGTTAAATCTAAAATAGATAAACGATTAAATCCAAGTTGAAAATTGTTCCCCTTAAATGTATTTGTATTATCTGGACCTCTATGTTTTGATAATGCTAAAATATCCTTAAAGTTCTTTTTAGTAGATAAAAAATTTGAATAAGAAAACTCTCCTAAAAAACCACACATAAGTATACTTGTCTATTTTTTGTAAATTTAACTAATTAAGAATATAAACAGATTGTTTTTATATCTCAAATAACATAATTAAATTACTTTTTAAAAATTGCTATAATTGATGACGAATAATATTTGGATGGCTTTTTTCTTAAATAAGGATTTAGTATAAATTTAAACAGAAACCTACTTGGTATATAAATTAATTTCTGTAAAAAAGTAAGTTTTTGGTGTACATTAAAAGGAAAACCTCCAAAATATTCTAATGTATCTATAACTAAATTATTCCTTAAAGCAAAATCTTTAAATACTTTTAAATTCATTGTCTTAAGATTGTGTACCTTTAAATTATTGTAATCAACCAAATATTTATATTGCTTAATAAAACCTTTCATATTTGGAATCATAACTAGCATTCTCCCATCATTTTTTAAATACTTATAGTGGGTATCTAAAATTTCTTCAAAATTTTCAAAATGCTCAATAAATCCGTTAGAAATCACATAATCATATTTCTCCTTTGGTTGATATTTAGTGAAGTCTTCTTGTAAGATATGATACTTATCAACACCCATTATCTTAAATGATTTCTTTATTTGTGTAACATCAGAATTGTAATCTAAACTTGTTGGTGTTAAATTATAACTAGAAGATAAATATGCTAAATATCTCCCAGGAAATCCTCCAATTTCAATAATAGATTTACTTTCTGATGCATTCTTATTAATTAGTTTTTCCCAATATTTATCATAATATGAACAAACACTTATAATGTGCTCCTTATTAGCATGATTCTTTTTATAATAACTTTCCCAATATTTTTTCTCAGTAATTTTTTTAGACATTTTTTGATGTTTTAATTGAAACTAATGACTTAAAACTCATAATTATTGGGTTAAAGTACGACCTAAGAACTACTAACATTAATAAAAATATTATTAATATAAATAAAATTACTTGAATAAAAATTTGCATATCTACATTTGAAATTATCAATACAGAAAAAAGCGAACAACTAATTGTCAATACTGGAATTTTAACAATAAAAAATATACTCTTTTTTAACAATCGAGATGAAATAATTAGATGAGTTATTGAACCTAAAGAACGAATTATTGCGATACCAATACAAAAACCTATAAGTCCGTATTTAGAAGAAAAATATATCGTTAAAAAAAATGGCACTATATATATTAATGTAAAGTAAAAGCCAATTTTAGGTTTACCGACTGCTGAATATAAACTTGATGCTGGTGAACCAATAGACCTAAACAAAACAAATATTGATAGTATTTGAAATGGTAGTACAGCAACGTCCCACTTTTCGCCATAGATTGTTAAAATTAATGGTTCAGCAAATAGAATCATACCAATAATTATAGGTATGTTTATAACAGAAACAATATCAATCATTTTCTTAAATCTTTCGATTAACGCCTCTTTATTTTTATTACTTTTTGCTAATATTGGTAATGAGATATCAGTAATAATTGGATTAAAATGACTTACAAATAAATTCGCAAACCTAAATGCTATATCATACACTCCTAAAGCTTTAAGACTCAAAATTTTGGCTATAAGTAAATTATCTCCATTATTAACCAACATCCCAATTACTCGAGTACTAATAATATATTTTGTATAAGCAAATATCTTTTTAGCATGATTAAAGTTAAAATTAAGTGTTGGTTTAAATTTCGATTTATAGAATAACGTAACTGATAACATTGGGATAACAACAGCTGTAGGTATTGCCAAACTAAAAACTTCAAAACCTAAATAGGCAAGTACAACTTGACTTACTTGTGATAGTGTTCCAAAAAACATTTGAACAAATACCATTTCTTTATAATCAATTCTTTTTCTATACAGCGCTATGGGTATTGAAGAAAGCATATTGAAAAAAAAGCCTATCAACAATAAATAAACGATAGTTTCAATGGCATCATTTCCATAATATTTTGCGTAAAATGGTGCTGAAATAACTCCTACTATTATTACTCCAATTGTTAAAGCAAGATTTAACCAAAAGGAAGTATTAATAACATCATCTTTATCGTCTTCATTGTAATAAATTACGTACTCACTAATTCCGCTAACAGCAAAGACTTGAATAAAATTAATTAGTGTTGCTGAAATAACTACAATTCCAAAGTCAGTGCCGTCTAAAACTCTAGCCAAATAAGCCATCACAAAAAGCGAGAGCAAACCTCCCCAACCTTTTTTTAAAATCAATAAAAACGACGCTTTTCCTGCTTTCTTAGCAACACTCATACAAAAGAATATAGTTCTAACAAATATAACACAACAATTTCAATTAAGTAAGTCACTTTATTTTTAAATAATATTTATTATTAACTATGAATATTTTACATTTGACTTTCAAAAAATTTCAACAATGAACAAGCAACTCATAGAATGTGTTCCGAATATTAGTGAAGGACGAGATATACAAAAAATAAATGCTATAGCAAACAGTGTTACAACCGTAGAGGGAGTTAAATTATTAGATGTAGATCCAGGAAAGGCTACAAACAGAACTGTAATTACTTTTGTAGGCGAGCCAGCGCAAGTTATTGAAGCTGCTTTTAGGCTGATAAAAAAAGCGTCTGAATTGATTGATATGAGTAAACACACTGGCGAACATCCTCGTTTTGGCGCTACAGATGTGTGTCCCTTAGTGCCGATTGCCAACATTTCTATGGAAGAAACTGCAAAATATGCGCATAAATTAGGAAAACGTGTTGGAGATGAGCTTGGAATTTCTGGCTATTTTTATGAAAATGCTGCAACTTCTATAGAGCGAAAAAACTTAGCTACAGTCCGATCAGGTGAGTATGAAGGATTAAAAGACAAACTTGCCAATCCGAATTGGCAACCTGATTTTGGTCCAGCAACCTATAGTCAAAAAATTGTTTCTGCTGGAGTTACCGCAATTTCTGCACGTGATTTTTTAATTGCATACAATGTAAACCTAAACTCTACTTCTACACGTCGTGCCAATGCAATTGCTTTTGATGTACGTGAAGCGGGTCGTGTAAAACGCGAAGGAAATCCAATTACGGGTAAAAAAGTGTTAGATGCAAACGGAGAACCTGTTAGAATTCCTGGAAAATTAAAAGCAGTAAAAGGTATCGGTTGGTACATTGAAGAATATGGAATTGCTCAAATTTCTTATAACCTAACCAATATTAGCATCACCTCAATGCATGAAGCTTTTGATGCAACCGTTGATTCTGCTACAGAAAGAGGTTTGCGGGTAACAGGATCAGAATTAGTTGGGTTGGTTCCTTTACAAGCCATGTTAGCTGCTGCAGATTATTTCTTGGCAAAACAACAACGCTCGTTAGGAATTAGCGAAAGCGAAAAAATTAAAATTGCAGTAAAATCTCTAGGCTTAGATAATTTAAAACCTTTTAATGCACAAGAACGTATCATAGAATATGTTATGAACACTGATGTAAATAAGAAGTTGATTGATTTTTCTGTAAAAGATTTTGCAGAAGAAACAGCATCAGAATCTATGGCTCCAGGAGGTGGTAGCATTTCTGCTTATGTGGGTACTTTAGGTGTGTCATTAGGAACAATGGTTGCTAATTTGTCTGCTCATAAAGCAGGTTGGGATGATAAATGGGAATTCTACTCGAAATGGGCACAAAAAGGACAAGCATACAAAAATGAATTGCTGTTTTTGGTTGATGAGGACACCAATGCATTTAATAAAATTATAGACGGGTTTAGAATGCCCAAATCTACTGATGCAGAAAAAGAAATCAGAAAAAAAGCCATTGAAAATGCAACCAAATATGCAACAGAAATTCCGTTTAGAGTTATGGAAACCGCCTATAACTCCATGGAAGTTATGCTTGCCATGGCAAAAGAAGGCTTACAAAATTCTTTGTCTGATGCTGGTGTTGGTGCGCTTTGTGCTAGAACTGCAGTTATTGGTGCTTACTTTAACGTGCGTATCAATGCTAAAGATATAAAAGACAAAACTTTTGCTGAAGATATCCTTTTAAAAGCGAAAGATATTTATAACAAAACCATTGAATTAGAACAAGAAATGATGCAAATTATTGATAAGGCTATCTAATGAAAAAATCTATAGAAATTGTTGCTTTTGAGCCACAGCATTCAAATCACTTTTACAATTTGAATGTTGATTGGCTTGAAAAATTCTTTTATGTAGAACCTTATGATAAAAAGGTATTAAGCAATCCTAAAGCATATATAATTGATACTGGTGGCTATATCTTTTTTGCAAAACTAAAGGAAGAAATTGTAGGTACTGTTGCCTTAATCAATCAAAAAGATTTCTTTGAATTGAGTAAAATGGCAGTTTCTCCAAAGTATCAAGGTTTTAAAATAGGGCAACAGTTAATGGATTATTGTATTGATTTTGCTAAACAGCAACAATGGAAAAGCATCACTCTATATTCTCACAGAAAACTTGTACCAGCTATTAAGCTATATAAAAAAGTAGGGTTTATTGAAGTTGAACTTGAGAAAGATTCACATTACGAGCGTTCCGATATAAAAATGAAACTCGATTTATAAAAAACTCTGAATAGCCAATTCGTAACCTTTAATTCCGAAACCAAAAATTACACCCTTCGCATTGGCTGCAATATAACTGACGTGTCTAAATTCTTCACGACTGTGTACATTAGAAATATGTACTTCAACAACAGGAGTCTCAATAGCTTTTACAGCATCTCCAATTCCCACAGAGGTGTGTGTGTAAGCTGCTGCATTTAAAATGATGCCATCATAGTCAAAGCCAACTTCATGTAGCTTATCAATCAACGCTCCTTCAATATTTGATTGGTAATACGAAAGCTCTACATTTGGAAACTTAGACTGTAGATTTTTAAAAATAGCATTAAAAGTATCTGAACCATAAATTTCTGGTTCTCGTTTCCCTAATAAATTCAAATTGGGTCCGTTGATAATAATTAATTTCATTTTACACTTATTTACTGGGTAAATATCCACCTTTTTTTTATATTTATAACTTATTAACTATAAAATATATAGAATGAAAAAAATTTTAATTTTAGCAATTACCCTATTTTCTTTTAATGCAGTAAATGCTCAATCAAGTGTTATTAAAGCTAACCCTTTAGGTTTAGCAGTTGGAGTTGCTAATGCAGGCTATGAATTTTCTGTTGGAGAGAAAAATTCTTTAACTATTTCTGGTATTTATTACAATGTATCTAGCATTAATGGTATTGGTGCTGGAGCAGAATACAGATGGTATTTTGGAGAAGAAAATTTAAAAGGATGGCATGCAGGACCAAGTGCAGGCTTTTTCTCATTAAAAGATGGAGCAAATAACAAAGCTACTGTTTTTAACATTGGTGCTGAGGGAGGTCATCAATGGATTTTTAGTAATAATTTTGTTGTTGACGTTTTTGGTGGTTTAGGTATTGTTACTGGAGGTAAAAGCTTAGCTGGATTGAACTCTACTGCTTTAGCAATTGGAGTTTCACTAGGTTATGCTTGGTAAATGATTCCTTTATATTTTTTTAAGCACTACGATTATGTAGTGCTTTTTTTATATCTTTAATTTGATGAAATGGCAAGATGCAATTAAAGATTATCAACTATTTTTAAAGATAGAAAGAGGACTTTCTAACAACACCATTGATAGTTATACAAGAGACATTAAAAAGCTTGTGTATTATTTAGAAAATCATGAGATTACTATTTCTCCTATTAAAATTGACAATACTATCATACAACAGTTTATTTATGAAATTGCTAAAGAAGTAAAACCTAGAACACAATCAAGAATCATTTCTGGTCTACGTAATTTTTTCGATTATTTAATTTTTGAAGATTATCGAAAATCAAACCCAACAGAACTATTAGAAGCTCCTAAAATAGGGAGAAAACTTCCAGACACTTTAAGTCAAAAAGAAATTGATGAATTAATTGCTGCTATTGATTTAAGTCATTCGCAAGGTGAAAGAAATAGAACCATATTAGAAACCATCTACAGTTGTGGTTTGCGTGTTAGTGAAGTCATTAATCTATCAATATCAGATTTGTTTTTTGACGAAGGGTTTATTAGAGTTCTTGGAAAAGGAAATAAAGAACGTTTTACACCTATAAACTACAATACGCAAAAATACATTCAATTTTACATCAGAGATATTAGAAGTCATATTCAACCACAAAAGGGGTTTGAAGACACCTTGTTTTTAAACCGAAGAGGAAAAGGGCTTACGCGTCAAATGATCTTTATGATTATTAAAGAGTTATCAATAAAAATCAATTTGAATAAAAAAATTGGCCCGCATACTTTACGTCATTCTTTTGCGACACATTTACTAGAAGGTGGTGCCGATTTAAGAGCTATACAACAAATGCTTGGACATGAAAGCATTACTACAACCGAAATTTATGTTCATTTAGATAAATCATTTTTAAAGGATGTTGTAGAAAAATTTCATCCCAGAAACTAAAAAAGCCTCAAGAACTCTTGAGACTTTTTAATTTATTTTCTTTGAGATATTATTTAGCTACATTTACTGCTCTAGTTTCTCTAATCACTGTTACTTTTACTTGCCCTGGATACGTCATATCATTCTGAATTTTTTGAGAAATTCCGAATGAAAGTTCTGCAGCTTTTTCATCATTTACCTTGGTGCTTTCTACCATTACTCGAAGCTCACGTCCAGCCTGAATTGCATAGGCTTTTTGAACTCCTGTAAATCCAAAAGCAATGTCTTCTAAGTCTTTTAAACGTTGAATATATGAATCTAATACTTGACGTCTTGCACCTGGCCTTGCGCCAGAAATAGCATCACAAACTTGAACAATTGGTGAAATTAAACTTTTCATTTCAATCTCATCATGGTGTGCTCCAATGGCATTACAAACTTCTGGTTTTTCTCCGTATTTCTCTGCCCATTGCATCCCTAATAAAGCATGTGGTAGTTCACTTTCTGCATCTGGCACTTTACCAATATCGTGTAATAAACCAGCACGCTTAGCCATTTTAGCATTTAAGCCCATTTCTGCAGCCATAATACCACATAGATTCGCAACTTCTCTAGAGTGTTGCAATAAGTTTTGCCCGTAAGAAGAACGGTATTTCATACGTCCCACAGTTTTAATCAACTCAGGGTGCAGACCATTAATTCCTAAATCTATTACAGTACGCTTACCAACCTCTATAATTTCTTGAGTAATTTGTTTTTCTGTTTTCTTTACTACTTCTTCAATTCTTGCAGGATGTATTCTTCCGTCAGTAACTAACTTGTGTAAAGACAATCTTGCTACCTCTCTTCTAACGGGATCAAAACAAGAAAGTATAATAGCTTCTGGCGTATCATCAACAATAATTTCTACTCCTGTTGCAGCTTCTAAAGCGCGAATATTACGTCCTTCTCTACCAATAATTCTACCTTTAACATCGTCTGATTCTAAGTTAAATACAGAGACACAGTTTTCTACAGCTTGCTCTACACCTACTCTTTGTATGGTATTCAACACTACTTTTCGTGCATCTTGTTCTGCAGTTAATTTGGCTTCTTCAATAGAATTTTGTATAAAAGCCATCGCTTCTGTTTTAGCTTCGTCTTTCAACGATGCTACCAATTCTTTTTTAGCTTCATCAGCAGATAGACCAGATATTTGCTCTAGCATATCTACATGCCTTTTATGCATCTTCTCTAACTCGTTTTCTTTCTTTTCTAGAAAGCCAAGCTTGTATTCAAAATCAGATTGCTTTTGCTCTAAAGCTTTGTTTAGCTTTTTATTTTTATCTAACTCTGATGCTACTTGCGATTCTCTATCACGTATTCTTTTTTCAACATCAGATATTTTCTTTTCTCTTGCTAAAATTACTTTTTCGTGCTCAGATTTAAGCTCTATAAACTTTTCTTTTGCCTGTAATATCTTATCTTTTTTTAGAGATTCAGCGTCAATTTTTGCTTCTTTTAAAATTGCTGCTGCTTCTTTTTTTGTACTATTTAATAACTTTTTTCCTTTAGATTTTTCAACTGCTTTAGCAATGATAAATCCTATTACTGCTCCTATTACACCAATTGCAATAAGAAGTATAACTCCATCCATAATTTTATTTTTATATATAAAAAAAGCCTACATTAGGTCGTTTTTAAACTCCAATATGACATTTATAAGGCTAACAAATTGGTCAAGGATCCATTCAAAAAACTAAAACAAGTTTAGCTTTAATGGCCTGCTTTTGCAATTAAGACTCACCTTTCATAATTGAATAGTGTTGAGTTTAATAAACTAATTACTAACGTAGGCAGTGTATTTTAATGTTATTATTTAAAAGAACTTATTCTAAATGCGATTGTAACAATGCATTTAAACTATTTATTTTTTTCAATGCTTCATCAGAGGTATCTGAAGTTTCAATTGCCGATATTTCTAATTGAGATGCAAAGCGCAATGCACACATTGCCAACACATCTTGTTTGTCATTAACAGCATAATTTTGCTCGTACAAAGTGATTAGCTTATTAATATTGGCTGCAGCTTTTCTCATTCCTTCTTCTTCTTGTGTACTCTTTACACTTAAAGGATATGTTCTACCTGCTATTACAACATTAATCTTCAATTTCTTTGACACTGTTAATGAACTTTTATTCGCTTAATTGAATAATACACTTATCGATTTCTCGAATTAAAGCATTTATTTTGAGTTTTGTTTCTCTAGTACTTTCGTTACTGCCATCTATAGTTTTTGCAATCTTTAGCAAATCATATTTTTTTTTCTGAGTTGCTATTTCTTGTTGATTCTTGGTTAATTGCTGTTGTAATTTTCCTACATTTTGCAAAAGAATTTCATTTTCTTCTTTTAAAAATTCATAATTGGTTAATAGTATTTGTAACTTATCTTCCAGATTCTGAATTGCTTCTAATGTTTTACTCATCAATTATTAAGAATCAAAACTATATCAACAAAGTTAACATTCTGAATCTTAAAAGCCAAATAAAACACTCACTTTTGATGCATTATTTATAACAGACTGATTTTTAGTACTCTATTTTTAAATTGAATTATGTCATTTCATTTTTCTATTTTAGCTTAAAAATTGGGGTTTGAGACATTTAATTATTACTATTTTACTTTTTTATACTACTACACTAATTGCACAAAAAGAGTATCCGAAAAATTACTTTAGAAATCCATTAGACATTCCTATTGTATTAGCTGGTACATTTGGGGAGTTGCGTAGTAATCATTTCCACGCAGGGATGGATATTAAAACTCAACGCAAAGTAGGATTGAATGTATATGCGGCTGCAGATGGCTATGTTTCTAGAATTAAAGTAGCACTTTGGGGCTATGGAAAAGCTATCTATGTAACGCACCCGAATGGATATACCACTGTGTACGCACATTTACAGAAGTTTGGAAAAGGTATAGAAACCTATGTTAAAAACATTCAATATCAAAAGAAGAGTTACGAAACCGGTAATATCTTTTTTAAAGAAGGAGAAATACCTGTTAAAAAGGGACAAGTTATTGCTTATTCTGGAAGAACTGGTGGGTTTGTTGCTCCACACTTACATTTTGAAATTAGAGACACAAAAACTTCTAAGATTATCAATCCTATGCATTTTGGCATTCATGTAAAAGACACAATTTTACCAACCATAAAAGATGTATTTGTGTATCCATTATCAGATTCTTCAAGAATCAATAATTCAGTCAATAAATCGTTGTTAGCTTTTAAAAAAATTAATAACAATACTTATACTACAAATAGAATCTCAGCAAAAGGTCCTATTGGTTTCGGCATACAGGTGTTTGATCGACTTAACGGTGCTAAAAATAAAAATGGGATCTACAGTTTACAAATGAAAGTAAACGGACATCTTGTGTATCATCATAATTTAGAAACCTTTTCGTTTGCAGAAAGTAAATACATTAATTTATTGATAGACTACAAAAGTTATGCGCGTTTTAAACATCGGTTTCAAAAAACATTTAGAGAAAAAGCCAACAAATTAAAAATATACAAGTCGCTTATTAATGATGGACTTATAAACATAAAAGAAGGTTATAATTATAAAGTTGAGATTATAGCTGCAGATTTTGCAGGTAACAAAACTACGGTTCGTATACCTGCAAAGGGTGTAAAAAGTAATCAAGTATTTAGTGCTGCAAAAGACACGACTGCTTATAAAATTACAGCTTCGCAGTTTCATAAATTTCAACAAAAAAATGTAACGATTGCTTTCCCTAAGCATACTTTTTATAAAGACCTTTATTTAGATTTTAAAGTAGAAGACGGTATTGCCTTTGTACATAAACCTACCGTTCCGCTTAATAAAAGTTATACCTTAACATTTGATGTTTCTACCTATACAGCACAACAAAAAGAACAGTTATACATTGCAAATATTAACAATAAAAAATACCCATCGTACCAAAATACACGTAAAAAGAAAACTACTTTTTTTACAACTACCAAAACCTTAGGAAAATACACACTCTTATCTGACACGAAAAAACCCAAGGTTTATTTAAAAAATTTTAAAGATGGACAATGGATTAGCAAACACTCAAAAATTATCGTTACAATTTCTGATACTGAAAGCGGCATCAAATCATACACTGCAACTCTAGATGGTGAATGGATTTTAATGGAATACGATTTAAAAAAGAGACAACTGGTTTATGACTTTAATGATAAAAAATTAGTCGGTGCCAAACACTTATTAGAAATTACTGTTGAAGATAATGTTGGAAATACGAATACATTAAATGCTACGTTTTATAAAAAGCAGTAATTTCGTATGTATAAAGCAACCCTTTTTGTGAAAAAACTTTTATTTCTTTTCTTATTCTTTTCTAGTTTTATTGTTGCGCAAAACACTACAACGATAAAAGGCTATGTGACCAATCAGCAAAATAAGCCTATCAAAAATGTTTCTGTTAGTTATTTAAACAAAGGTACTACTACAGATGCTAATGGTTTTTATCAGTTAAGTATTCCCATAAGAAAAACCATCCGAATTACATTTAGTCATGTTTCATATCAAAAGCATCTTAAAAAGGTTACTTTGCGTAGCAAAAGAGTTCTTACCTACTCACCTACCTTAATTCCGCTTACAAAACAGTTAGACGAAGTAGTAATCAAAGATCATAAAAATGCTGCCAAAGGAATTACCACTGTAAATGTTGCTAAAGTAAAACGTTTGCCCGGTGTTAATGCAGGGGTAGAAAATTTATTGATGACTTTTGCTGGCGTAAATAACAATAACGAACTCAGTACACAGTACAATGTACGTGGTGGTAACTTTGATGAAAATCTGGTATATGTAAATGGAATTGAAGTATACCGTCCTTTTTTAGTTCGTTCTGGACAACAAGAAGGATTAAGTTTTATCAATGCTACCATGGTACAAAACATTCACTTTTCTGCTGGAGGGTTTCAAGCAAAATATGGTGATAAACTATCGTCTGTTTTAGATATTACTTATAGAAAACCAACTGAGTTTAAAACTCAAGTTGAGTTGAGTTTGGTTGGTGGTAGCGCAACAATAGAGGGTATTACTAAAAATAAAAAAGTCAGTACAATTCTTGGAATAAGACATCGAGACAATAGTCTTTTTGTAAATAGCAAACAAATTGAAACCAATTACAAGCCTAGTTTTACAGATGTACAAGCTTATTTGACTTATGCGATAACCAACAAGTTAGCTTTTCATTTTTTAGGGAACTTTTCTATCAATAAATACAATTACACGCCTATTTCTAGAAGAACGCGTTTTGGTACCTTAATTAACCCCATTGAATTGATTGTCTTTTATAAGGGTCAAGAAAAAGATCAATACTTAACAAGTTTTGGCGCTGTAAATAGTACCTATACAATAAATGAAAACCTAAGCCTTGATGCTACTGCTTCTATGTATAACACGCAAGAAGAAGAGTATTTTGATATTTTAGCTTCATACAATTTAGGAGAAGTAAACAGTAATTTGGGCTCAGAAAATTTTGGAAAAGTAGAATTTTCAACCGGAATTGGTTCTCAGTTAAATCATGCTAGAAATGATTTGGATGCGTTGATTGCCAATTTTCAATTAAAAACAAGTTATAAAAAAGATAAAAATCAGCTTGATGTGGGGATTAAATATCAAACTGAAAATATTAAAGATAGAATTAAAGAATGGGAAGTCATTGACTCTCTTGGTTTTTCTATACGTCCTAGACACCACAGTCTTAACAATCAGCCTTATGACCCTTATAGAAGTGAAATAAAACCATTTCAAAGCATTAGGGCAAGTAATACAGTAACAATTAATAGAATTTCTGGTTTTGCGCAATTCAGCCGAAGAAATTTTTGGAACGAGCACGAAGTTTGGTATAATGTTGGCCTACGATTTCAGAATTGGTCAGTACGTGCCAATAATGGGTCAGCTCAAAGTCATTTTATTGTTAGTCCGAGAGCACAATTTGCCATTAAACCCGATTGGGAAAAAGACATGCTTTTTAGAATTTCTGGCGGATTGTATTATCAACCTCCCTTTTATAAAGAACTGAAAAATAATTTAGGTGCTATACATCCAGAGGTAAACGCACAACAATCAATTCATGCTGTAGTTGGTAATGATTATAGCTTTACCCTTTGGGAACGTCCTTTTAAATTAACTACTGAGCTATATTACAAACAGTTGAGTAATGTAAATCCGTATACTGTGGATAATGTTCGTATTCGCTATCAAGCAACAAACAATGCAACTGCTTATGCTACAGGTTTAGATGTTCGTTTAAACGGAGAATTTGTACCTGGCAACGAAAGCTGGATAAGTTTAGGGATTTTAAAAACTCAAGAAAACATAAATGAGCAAGGTTATATTGCTCGCCCTACAGACCAACGTTTTAAATTAGGAATCTTATTTCAAGATTATGTGCCTAACTTACCAGATTTAAAAGCGTATTTGAATTTAGTCTACAATTCTGGTGTACCTGGCGGATCACCGAGTTATGCTAATCCATATCAATTTCAAAGTCGTTTAGGCGCATATAAACGTGCAGATTTAGGCGTTTCTTATGTGTTTATTGATGCAAACAAAAAAGCAGTTCGAAAATGGTTGCGGAATTTTAAAGAATTTACAGCTGGTTTGGAGCTATTTAATTTGTTTGATATCAATAATTCTATCACCAACACTTGGGTTCGAGATGTATATTCTAAAACCATGTACGGAATTCCGAATTATATGACTGGGCGTGTGTTGAATTTTAAAATTGGAATGCAATTCTAAGATTTTGGCATTTCAAAGACTCTCCCTTTAAATAATACATCTTCAGCACTAATTTTTATAGTATCTGTGCTATTTATTACATAAATGGTTTTTGATGATTCTTGAAACACCTTGCTATATAGAGTTCTATCTAAATCATAGGTTTTAAATATTTCACCAAAATCATACTCATATTCAAACAGTTCTATTAAAGCGCAATAATTTGTATTTGTAAAATCAGATCTATCATTTTCTATTTCATCATCCAACTTTATTTCATCTTTAACTTCGTTGTACTCTTTCTCTATAAGTTTTAGCAAATTGCTTTTTGAAATTTGAAACTCATAGCTTTTACCTTCTCTACCAAAAAACCGCCCATAATTCATACCATCATTAACAACAAAAATACTTTTGTCTACTTCTTTATTATTTAATCGTATTTTCATCTAAACTTTTTTTGTTTCATCATTTGAGCAGCCTTGTTCTTTACTTTATTAGAACAACCTTCATAAAAAAAACGCTCAATAATTTCTTTAGTAATGTCTTTATGGTCTAAAATTAAATCTTGAATCTTCCTGTTTCCATCCTTTAAAATTTTATCTAATAATGCTTGAGTTAATCCCTCTTTTTCAAGCTCAATTCTATATGATTCTGAAGGCTCATCTACAACACCTCTATTTTTTAATATTCTAGGGTCTTTATATCCCTTAGAAAACCACATCAAATCTTCTAATTTCGAAACAATTTCATCTTTATTTTTACTCTTAAACTCTGTATGTGGTTCATCATCAAAATCTACCTCTAACAAATTATTTTTTTCATTGAAAACTTCTCTAGTATTAAACATTTGCAATATATAAGAGCCCTTTATATCTCCTTCTGGTTGCCAAGAAACATCTATATGTTGATTTCTTCTACTGCTATATAAATTTAACAACGTTGGCCCTGGATATTGATGAATATTTTCTTCTGTAAACTGCTCTTCAAAAAACAGATTATAGGTTACCTCCCACCCCTGATAAATGCGTAATGGCTGAAATTCTTTATGCAACATAAACTATTTTATTTTTGATTTTATTTAAAAGTTACAACTTAACTCTTTTAGCATTCATTTCTTTTATTTTATTTAATAAGCTGATTAGTTCTGCATACTTTTCTTTTTTAAACTGTTTAATAACTATAATTTGAGAAGTTTTTAATTTTTTATGCTGATAACGTTCTACAACAATATTTTTCCACTTTGTGTAAATGACCAATTCATTAGAACTAAAAGCTACATTGACTAATTGCTTTAATGGAAACTTAGAAGTAATGTATTTTACTTTCCCTCTTACAGAAGTTTTTTCCACTATTTGTAAAGTATCTTTTCTAATTCCAAACTTCTTATTTGATATGCTTATACCTGACAATGTTTCATGTAAATCTATAATAGTTTCATTCCATTTATTTTGAAAATTATCACTAAACAAATAGTTACTTAATAGCATCGGGTCATTTATGTTTATTCTATAATCAATGATACAAGTTCCTTTATAAAATTGACCATATGCCATTACTGAAGTAAATAGGAATATATTTAAAAATAAGTGGACTCTTTTTAGCATGCTTTATTTTAAATTAACTTTTAAAAATAGAATAAATTTTATCCCAAAAATTAGATTTATGAATGTTTTTACCTTTTTTGTAGCTTTTTGTTTTTTTAGGAAGATTGATAGACTTATGTGTAAACACTGAAGTCCAATTGAATTTATAAACGGTAAATCCATTATAACATTCTGTCGGAATCAACTCAAAGGCTTTTAACACCATTAAAAAACGTTCCATTCCTCCATAAGGAAACCCTAATGCCTCAAATTCGATTAATCCTAAATTATTTTCTAATTTTTGAAGACTAATCATATCTACTTCAAAAGAGAATTCGAGATAATTAAAAATTCCTTCTATATCAAAACTATACGCACCTGCTTTTTCTACATCAGATTGGCTGTATTTTTCTAAAAAAGCATGAGCATATGGAGGGATTAGCTGTTCATAACGTCTCTGTTCATCGGTTTTATCAATATAAGCATGTAGTTCTTCTATGGCTTTATTACTTTCTTCTTCAGTTAAATTATCCCAATCTATTTCTTTAGGTTCTTCTTCTTTAAACTCAAAACCAGGTTGACGAGTCATTACCATATGCTTATATAGCTTCTGAAAGTCTTGATACTTCTGTTGGTCGTTTATATTGAATTTTATGTAGAGCATAATTTTTTATATTATTTTTATATTGAGATTGCTTTGTAAACTCAAAATAATCAAACAACGGACACCCAGAACTCGTTTCAGGGTCGAATAGTTATTTGATGAGATACTGAAATACTGAAACGAAATCAGCACAAGCAAGTTCTGCATGATGTTCTTTTTTGTGAGATTGCTTCGCTTTGCTCACAATGACGTTTTTATACCAAACTAATTAATTTATCTATCTTTTTTACAATGCTATCTCTATTTTTAGCTAATACCATCCATTGTGGTAAATTGGCAATCAAGCTGTACTTATGTCTGCTGTTATCTTCTCTTAATGTTGCTTCTATATAGGTTCTAATATATGTTAAATGTTCTTTGTTATATCCCCAAAGAATATTGTTTTTCACTTCTATCTGCAGCCATAAATCATATCCAAAAAAAGGATCTGTAGCTGTATTACTTTTATAGGGTGCCCAAAGCAATCCGTACGCTCTTTTTTTATGACAGGATGTACAGGTAACATTTTCTTTTGCATAAATTTCTTTGATTGGCTTTGTACAATGTGTAATTCTAGTCCCACAATAACCACAAGATAAATTTATAAAGCCTTGATAATAGCCACTCCAATTTCTTTCTATTGTCTTGAAAGAACAACTCGTGCAATGTGCCTCTGCATTATTTGTTAAAGGGATAACAGCATTGGTTGGTTGAGATGTAACCAAGGCTTTTTCGCCACATTTTGGACATTTAATCCAAACTGTTGTGCTGAAATAATTGGTAGCATATGCTGGTAGATTGAATTTCATTATAGCTAATTTTCAATATTTTTTAATTGCTTTTTGTCAGCATATCGTTACCATAATAAATACAATGGATCTTTTCTTAAATCATATCAGTTACAATCAATCAATTCCCATTTTTTGTAGTTCTTTTTTTGCTGATTGGGAGCCTTGCTTTGCAGCTTTTTTATACCAATTAAACGCATGAGTGTAACTTTTTTCAATCCCAAAACCATTTTCTAACATGACCGCTAAATTGTGCTGTCCAACCTTATCTCCTTGTAACGCAGATTTACGATACCATTTTACAGCTTCTTTATAATTTTTCTTTAGGCCTGTATTTCCATTCTGATAATCAAATCCTAAGTTAGATTGAGCAATAGCATCGCCATTTTCAGCTGCTTTCTTCTTCCAATACAATCCTTTTACTTTATTATTATATACATAATCATAAATCCTGTATAAACGCCTTTGTGCATAAGCTTCACCTTTTTGAGCTGCTTCTTTAGTTTTTTGTAAATTATCTCCTAGTTTTATCCAACTAGCTAATTCTTTCTTTGGTATAAGTTGTTTAGACGTTACATTAATGGTTTCTTTTTTAGTAACTGATGAAGAATCAAGTTCTTTAAAAATCATTATTTCAGACACAATACTTTTTAAACGATTTCTTTTCTTTTGTAAGTCCGCTATCTTTTTATCAGTTTCATTAACGTCTGCCAAAGATTTATTACGAAATCTTTGGTTCTTCTCTACCAGCAATTTATCTTTTCTTTTTAGCACTTCAACATCAATACTATTGTTATGCCTTCCTAATTTATTGTTGTAATAATTATATTTATTAGCGTATTCCTTATATCTTCTTTCATATTTATTTGCTACAGACTTTCCTAAAGAAGAAAAGCTATAATAGTCGCTTTTAGCTTTTTTTGCTAATTTTCCATAATAATCTCTCTCTCTCTTCCTAATCTTTTCGATTCTCTGTAATAGTTATCTAATTTTGTATGTAAATTTTCTATTTGAGAATTTATTTCACTCATTATTTTATTTGTCTTTTCAATAGATTCTTTCTTCTCTTTTATAAAATAATCTAATTCTTTTTGCGTATTCATTAAACTCTTTAATAATGTTAAACCACTTTCTTCTTTACTAACTTTTTTAAGTTGATTAATAAAACTTTGATTTTCCTTTTTATCAAATATTCCTGCTAGTTTGTTGTAATCAATTTCTTGAGTAAAAGCGGTTACACTTACATTAATAGCAAGTAGCATTAAAATTACTTTTCTCATTTTACATCATTTTTAATTCTAAACTTAATAAGAGTCTATCATAGCAATAAGACCTATTTGAAATGTAGCATAATTGCCTTGCTTTAAATTTACATTACCATAAGACAACATAAACCATCCCCAACGAATATAGGGTCTATAATACAACCCACCATCAAATTCTTCTGGAGTAATAACTGAATATCCAAGATGTCCTCCAATAGAGATTTCCTGGCTTTTATCTAAATTAAAATCAACTGCTCCTCCAATAGTTGTAAAAAAAGCATCATCTTTATACAAATTCTCACCACCACTAATATAGTATATTCCAATACTTGGCGCAATTTTTAACGCTCTAAAATCTTTTGAAATAGTAAAAAATGGGCTGTAAGAAATTGCTAAACCAGATTTTCTATTATCGGGAGTATCAGAAGGAAGTACAAATCTTGATTCGAAAGAATGATAAATTCGCTGAGCATTCATAGTAGATAGACCAGCAAATACAAACACAATTACTATTATTATTTTTTTCATTTTATTTATTCTAGTTTTATTATTATTTAAATCGAACATCATATGTTGTACAAGACTCAAGTTTAAAAGAATCTGACCAATTTCCTGAGCTTGCTCTTGCTGTATATGTTAATGTTTGACCAGCAGATAGAAAAGTTACACGGTATTCTTCTCCAGGTAATAATTCTTTTCCATAATTATTATACGTTAGTGCAATGGTGAAGTTTTTTGTATTGGTAAAAATAACCGTTGGCGTACCTAAAGGATTATCTGTACACTCATCACCATTGTCACAAGATGTGACTAAAAAAACAAATGCAACTAATATGATAAATGCTTTTTTCATTATGATTATAGATATTTATTAATATATTTATTGTTATATAGTTTAGATAAAAACTATCGCTAACAAAATTAAATCAAAGTCAATCATAAAAACCATACTATTGTATGGTGTTTTTATAGTGTAAATGAGAAAATTTTATTACTTACTTCTTGTTATAGCTACTCTATTTTCTTGCACTACTAATCAAAATAATGCTTCTCAAGAACTTTATAAATCTGTATTTTTTTTAAATCAAAAAAATGATGATTTAACCATCAATGAGGTTGTTCAACTCTATAAAAGTGGGGATTTTAATATTCCTATGGAAAACAAAGTTTTTTATGATTTAAAAGATAAACAAGCTACTTGGTTTCATTTTAAAATTGATAATTTAAATGAAGATAAATTCTTTTCATTTTGGGGAGCTTTTTTAGAATACGGTAAGGTATACATATACTATAATGATACTTTAAAAGAGCAAAATGAGCTTTCTTTAAAAGACTTTAAAAATTACGAATCTCAATATAGATTCCCTACATGGAAATTAGAAAAAACAGATGCTCCTACTCATGTTTTTGTTAAAATCAAAGATTCAAAAAGGGTAACAAGTTTAAAATTGTTATTGTTTAGTAGTACAGAATTTATTCAGTTCACTCAAAAAGACAGCACAATAATTGGCTTTCTTCTTGCATATTTTTTGGCAATGCTAATTGCCATTGGCTCTTTATTTCTTGTAAAGAAACAATATAATTTACTTTGGTATGCAGCTTATGTTTTAATTTTCAGTTTTGACTTAATAACCAATCATGGTATTGATTTACAATTGAATATTTTTTCAACAGCTACTGAACATTCGATTAAAAGGCTACTATTTCAAAGTATTGGTGCTGTCAGTATTGGTATGTTTTACATCTCTTTTTATCCATTTACAAAAGAAACAGCATATATAAAAAAAGGACTCAAATTTATTGTTGGCTTTTACTTTTTATGTGTTTTAATTATGGTTTCTTTTGTATTATTAGACAATATATATATCCCTAAATTTTATCTGTGGCTACCACAAAGAATTTTAATGCCATTTGTATTAATTGCTCATTTTATATTAATTAGAAAAAAGGTCATTCCTTTTTATTTGAGTATTGGATTTATTTTAACACTTCTTATTTATTTACGCTTCTTATACGATAACCCTAAGCTAGATTTGTCTCTTTTGCATTACTTTATTTTAGACAATTCTTTTTACTTAGCTATAGCTGTAGAAACGGGGTTAATCTTATTTTATATCATAAGTCAATTAGTAAAATCTGAATTTCTAGCTATTAACTTACAGAAAGAAAACTTAACATTACGTAACAATTTTCAGAATAACATTTTAGAAGTTCAAGAACAAGAGCGGAATAAACTTTTAGGAAACGTACATGATAGTTTTGGAGGGTATTTAGAGGCACTTAAATTACGTTTACTAAACAAAAAAGAAAACTCTCCTGATAAAGTTCAAGAAATATTAGATGCATTTTATAAAGAGTACAGGTATTTATTAAACTCTTTATATGCTCCGAAAATTAATTCAGATAATTTTATTTCGAATCTTATTGAATTTTGCAACAAACTAAATCAGCTTACAAATAGTAATCATATTAAACATCAGTTTGTTTTAAAAAACACTAAACTTTCCCAAAATAAATGCATTCAATTATATAGAGTAATTTCAGAATTAACAACCAATGCAATTAAACATGCAAATGCTTCTGAAATTAACATCAATATGTTTTTAACCTCAGATAACAAAATAATCCTTGAGGTTATAGATAATGGTAAAGGGTTTGACATCTCTCAAACAACCATTAATTCTTACGGTTTAAATAGTATTGTTGATAGAATAAAATCTATTAATGGCTATGTAGAAATACAAACAGAAAAAAATAAAGGCACAAAAATAAAAATCAGTATCCCTAATAATGATGAATAATAATATACAAGTTGTAATTGCAGATGATAATAATTTTTTTTGTGAAGCATTAAAAGACAGTTTAAACTTAGAAAAAGAATTAAATGTGAAAGCAACTTTTACAGATTTAAACGTACTTATAGATTATACTTCTCAATACAATTTAGATGTTTTGATTCTTGATGTTAACTTTAACGGAATTAACTCTTTAGAATACATACATAAAATAAGAAAAAATATATCTGCATTTAAAATTATTGCTTTAACAACTTTAAACAATAATTATATAGAACAACAAGCAATAGAAAATGGTATTGATTGTTTTGTAGGCAAAGATGCTGATTTATCAAATTTTAAAAATCAAATACTAAATTGCTTTTACAATAAGAACAAGCACAGCGCTACAACTAGTAAAAAAATTATAATTGATAATTTAATTTTTACAAAACGAAAACTAGAAATATTACAAGCTATATATGAACATTCAAATATGACTGAGAAAGAAATCGCTCAGTTATTAAACATCTCAGAAAGTGCATTAAAAACTCATAAAAGAGAATTATTTGAAATTACCAATACAAACAGCACTCCAGAGTTATTAAAATTCGGAATACAAAAAGGATTAATTATCGCCTAATTATAGGATCTGTTCGGCATGTGCTTTGGTTTTCACCTTAGTAATTACATCCTCAATCATTCCGTTTTCATCAATTACAAAAGTGGTACGGTGAATTCCGTCATATTCACGACCCATAAACTTTTTAGGCCCCCAAACACCAAATGCATTGATAACAGACTTATCTTCATCAGCTAAAAGCGGAAAAGGCAATTCATGTTTATCTATCCAGTTTTGTTGTCTTTTTGCAGAATCTGCACTAGCGCCTAACACATCATAACCTTTTGCCAAAAATGTTTGATAATTATCACGTAAATCACAAGCTTCGGCTGTACAACCTGGTGTACTTGCTTTTGGATAAAAAAACAGTACTAATTTTTTACCTGTATAATCCGATAGTTTAATCGTATTTCCTTGGTTATCTTTTGCTTCAAAATTTGGTGCTTTATCTCCTATTTTTAGTGTAGTCATAATTAGTATATTTGTTCGTGTAAACATAGTCAAAAATGACCAAACAAGAAAGAGTTCAATTTGTTATTGACACATTAGAGAATCTATATCCTGAAACACCTATTCCATTAGATCATAAAGATTCATATACGCTTTTAATTGCTGTGTTGATGTCTGCTCAAAGTACTGATGCAAGAGTAAATACAATTACTCCTTTGTTATTTGCAAAAGCAGACAACCCGTATGATATGGTAAAACTATCTGTTGAAGAGATTAGAGAAATTATAAAACCTGTTGGTTTATCTCCAATGAAAAGTAAAGGCATTTATGGCTTGTCAAAAATTTTAATTGAAAAGCACAACGGAAAAGTTCCTCAAAACTTTGAAGACTTAGAAGCATTGCCAGCAGTTGGTCATAAAACAGCTAGTGTTGTAATGAGTCAAGCTTTTAACGTTCCTGCTTTTCCTGTTGATACACATATCCACAGACTTATGTATCGTTGGAATTTAACCAATGGAAAAAATGTAGTTCAGACAGAAAAAGATGCTAAAAGATTATTCCCAAAAGAACTATGGAATAAATTACATCTTCAAATTATTTATTACGGAAGAGAATATTCTCCTGCACGAGGTTGGAACCTAGATAATGATGTAATTACGAAAACTATTGGAAGAAAATCTGTTATTGAAGATTATTACAACAAAAAGAAATAAAAAAAACTTCTAGTAGTTTAACTAGAAGTTTTTTTTAGGTTGCTCTTATAATTCCCCCAAACTATAAATTGAGCTATTTTGATACATTATACTCTGTACGAGTTATTTTTTGATTACTCAAATGTACATTCAACTTATAATTTAATACTTTAATATTCGATGAATGGATTATTTTAAAGGATGAATGGATTGTTTTTTAAGATAAATTAAATAAAACAAAATCTTTAGTAATTAAAAATAAGAGATTAAAGTAAATTAAGTCTCTCAATTAATTCATTTTTGTTTTGTCTACTGACAGGAATCACATCTTTTTTTATCAAAACACTATTATCTTTTATATCTACAATCTTATGCAAATTGATTATATAAGACCTGTGTGTTTTAAAAAAGGTTGCATCAGGTAATTTACTTTGAATATTTTTTAGTGTAGAATGGACTATATGATTGCCCGTTTCTGTTTTTATTTTGATATAATCTCCTTTGGCTTCAATAATATCAATCTCTGGAATATTTATTTTCACCAACCTTCTGTCTACATTCACATACATTTCATTTGCAGAATTGCTTGAAACTTGTGCACTAGTTGCGGAGGTTTTATGTTGTAGCTTTTCTAGTTTAGCTATTGTTTTTTCAAACCTATCCATTGTTATTGGTTTCACTATATAATCAATAACACAATGGTACTCAAAAGCATCAATAGCAAAGTACCTATCTGAAGTGGTTAAAATAATGTTTGGTGGATCTTTTACTGTATTTATAAAATCAAAACCAGAAAAATTAGGCATATGAATATCTAAAAATATTAGGTCAACCTTATTTGTGTTTAAATATTTTATACCATCTATAGCATTAGAAAACTCAGCAATTAAATTTAGTTTTTTTACTTTTGAACATAGCTGTTTAAGCACTAATCTTGAAGTAGCATCATCATCTATAATTATACATCTCATCATAAAATAGAAAAAATTATAACGTTTTTATAAAAGCTGAAATGTTATCTAAAATTTTTTTAAAAGAATCTTTCAATTCACTCTTTCCATTTCTTAGCTCATTTTCATGGTTACTAGCTAACTCATATCCTTTTTTAAAACCCAATATAGTAATTTTATGCTTAATTTTATGTACAATCTCAGCAGCACCAGAATAGTTTTTCTCTTCAATGTTCAATTTATACCCATCATACTCAATAGGAAAATCTCTTTTTAAGATTGAAATTAATTCTCTTTCGAACTCTTCGTTATTTTCTGTGAGGTTTTTTATGTACTCTAAATTAGCTGATTCCAAGTTAAATAAGATATTAAGTTATTTAGTAATATATTACACCGTATTGTAAATATATTCTGTATAATTTAAACACGCAAATAAATACGCTGTAACCTGAGTATAAATTTAAAAAGTAGGCTGTATTTTCTGATTCAATACTTTGTATAGCAAAAAATGCTTTCCAATGTTTTTTATTTCAAACGGCTCTCCTTTTATTTGAAAATCTAACTTTAAATAAAATGTTAATGCAGTCTCTCTAGCATTACACCAAAGTACTTCTAACTGTTTGTTTTCTAATAACATAATTGCTTCTACAAGCAGCTTTTTCCCGTATCCCTTCCCTCTTGAAGCTGGTAGTGTTGCCATGCCTCTTAATTGGTATTGCTCTTTGCTAAAAAGTAGATTGGTAGTTTTCATAAAACTAGCAACTGTAACCAGAACATTATCTTCAAAAACCCCTAAATGAAAGGTGTTTTTAGCTGTGTCTCCAACAAAATGTACAGGTAAGTCAATTCCTTTTCTTAACACTTCTAAACGAACAGCGTAGGTCTGTACTGCTGAAATTTCTTTAATTTCAATCATTACTATGTATTTGTTTTTATCTTTGATAAAAATACATTATTTATGAATGTGAAGATAGAACCAATACAAAAAGAAGACATTTTAAATATCATCCCTCTTGTACAAAAAATCAATGTCAAAACTCCCTTATCAATATTAGAAAAACGTTTTTTAAAAATGGCTGCACTACCTCATTATGAATGTATTGGGATGTTTATTGATAACAAATTAATTGGAGTAACTGGCTTATGGTATAGTGTTAGGCATTATATTGGAAAAAGTGTTGAGCCAGACCATGTTGTTATTGATGAAGCCTATAGAGGTAAAAACCTTGGTAAACAGTTGTTTGAGTGGGTTTACACTTATACAAAATCTAAAGGCTATGAGGCGGTAGAATTAAATACCTATACAGGCAATACTAAATCTCATAAATTTTACTACAATGAAGGTTTTAATATCTATGGATTTCATTTTCTGAAAGTTATCAGAAACGATGAAAGATTTTATTAATTTTTCTATTTATTTTCATTGCAATACTAAAAAATGCTTTTATATTTGCAGTGCTTTACAGGCGAGAGTAGCTCAGTTGGTAGAGCGTCAGCCTTCCAAGCTGAATGTCGCCGGTTCGAACCCGGTCTCTCGCTCAATAAAAAACCGAAACAAATGTTTCGGTTTTTTTATGTTTATAATTCTCTTAATCTATTTCCAAATACGAGCAATAATACAATTGGAATTGCTAGCAATGCTACCATTAATGTTTCTGCGTAAACTATACTCGGAAACAATAAAATTGAAATTAAAAACCCTCCCATAGCTCCACCTAAATGAGCAGAATGACCAATATTTCCTAATTGCTTTTTCATTCCATAGATTGAATACAATAAGTACCCAATTCCAAATACATAAGCTGGTATTGGAATTGGCAATGGAAATAACATCAAGGTCATATCTGGGTATAATAAAATTGCTGAATACAAAATTCCTGAAACCGCTCCAGATGCACCAACAGCACTATAATAAGGTTCTTTCTTATGATACATTAGTGAATACATATTACCAGCTAATAAACTACCGAAATAGATAATTAAGAAATTAATATTTCCTAAAATTCCTGCTACAATTCCTCCAAAAAGATACAAGGCATACATGTTAAATCCTAGGTGTAACCAATCTACATGAAGAAAACCAGAAGTAAACATTCTTATCTTTTCTCCTCCTAAAATTTTTCCTACCTGAAACTTATATTTATCTAAAAAAGTATATTCATTAAATCCTTTCATAGATAGTAATACATTCGCAATTATAATTCCTAATACAAATTGATTCATTCTTTATTATTATTTACTTACAAACTTAACGTAAAACTAACTAATAGATTGGCTTCTTTATAATAAAATTATATACGATATTTGCACTTCATTAATTCACATGCATAAATTAGTTTTTTATCTATCATACCCTATCGTTTGGCTTTTTTCAAAATTGCCATTTAGAGTATTGTATATTATCTCTGACGGTATTTATTTCCTTTTCTTTTATGTGATTAGTTATCGTAAAAAGATAGTATTAAACAATTTAAAATTAGCCTATCCTACTACTTCAGAAAAAGAATTAAAAAAAGTACAGAAATTGTTTTTTGGACATTTTGTTGATACATTAATTGAAGCAATTAAAGCCATTACAATCTCAGAAAATAGTATTAAAAGAAGATATACCTACAAAAATATTGAACTTATTGATAAGTTATATGATGAAGGTAAAAGCATTATATTAACTGGCTCTCATTATGGAAATTGGGAATGGGTAGTTGGCATGCCATTATCTGCTAAAATAGATTGCTACACATCATACACAAAAATTCAGAATAAAAACTTTGAAGATTTAATTAAGAACTCTAGGAGTAAATTTGGAATGACTTGCTTAAAATCTTCAGAAATTATTAAGGGAATTGTGAAAAATGTAAAGCAAGACAAACAAGGGTTGTATTTATTAGTTGGTGATCAATCACCAATGCTACAAAAAAATCAATATTGGACAACCTTTTTAAATGTAAAAGTACCAGTATTTACAGGTGCAGAAATGATTTCTAAAAAGTTTAATTTTGCTGTTGTAAACATGAATACTACAAAAATTAAACGTGGCTATTACCAATCTGAGTTTGAGCTAATCACAGATACTCCAAAAGATATGGCAGCAAACGAAATAACGAATGCTTATTTACGCCTAACTGAACAGCATATTTACAAAAAACCAGAGTATTACTTGTGGTCTCATAAACGTTTTAAGCATAAGGACAAAGCACCAAAATAAAAGCCTTAAGAAATTCTTAAGGCTTTTATTTTGTTAGTTAGCAAACCAATCTGTTACCAATGCTTTCTCTATGGATTTAAAGGTTTTATGCTTGTAATCATTATGAACAGGATCATATTCATAATCCTTTTTCCATGCTTCTATATTTGCACAAACAGCCTTTAAACTATCACAAATAAAATCAACCTCAGCATCTGTAATTGTTGGGTGAATTGACAAACGTACCCATCCAGGTTTTTCTACAGAGCAACCTTCTATAATTTGCTTTTCAATTGCTTTTGATGTTTGTTTATCTACATTCAATAAAAAATGTCCATAAGTACCTGCACAAGAACAACCGCCTCTCGTTTGAATTCCAAATCTGTCATTTAATAATTTTACTATCAAATTAAAGTGTACATTATCAACATAAAAAGAGAAAATCCCCAACCTGTCTTTATGATTTTCAGCTAAAATATTTACATTGTCAATAGACTCCAAACAATCAAATAATTTAGCGTTAATTTCGTCTTCTCTTTCTTTTATTTTATCTGTACCCATTTGTTCTTTTAACTGAACACATAATGCAATCTTAATTGTTTGCATAAATGCTGGTGTCCCACCATCCTCACGTGTTTCTACATCATCAAAATAATCATGATCCCCCCAAGGATTTGTATAACTTACTGTTCCTCCTCCAGGATTATCTGGTACCACATTTTTATATAATTTTTTATTAAAAATCAATACGCCAGAAGTAGCTGGACCTCCTAAAAATTTATGTGGCGAAAAGAAAATTGCATCTAAATAAGCATCTTCATCAGACGGATGCATATCAATATCTACATAAGGTGCAGAGCATGCAAAATCCACAAAACAAAGTCCATTATTTGCATGGATAATTTTAGCAATCTCATGGTATTGTGTTTTAATTCCTGTAACATTAGATCCTCCTGTAACAGAAGCAATTTTTAACTTTCTATCTTTGTGCTTTTCAAGTAGTTTTTTAAAACTCTTCAAACAAATCAAACCAACTTCATCACAAGGAATTACCTCTACATCTGCAATGGTTTCTAACCAAGAAGTTTGATTGGAATGATGCTCCATATGAGAAACAAAAACAATTGGTCGTAAATCATCCGGAACTTTTGTGTAAGGCTTTAAACTATCACATATTTTCAGCCCTAATATACGTTGAAATTTATTTACAACTCCAGTCATACCAGAACCTTCGGTAATTAGCACATCATCTTGACTTGCGTTTACATGACGTTTAATGATGTTTCTAGCTTCGTGATAAGCCAAGGTCATTGCAGCACCACTGGTGGATGTTTCTGTATGTGTATTTGCAACAAAAGGTCCAAATTCATTTATTAATTTTTCTTCTATCGGACGATACATTCTTCCACTTGCTGTCCAATCAGTATAAATCAATTTTTGTTCACCATAAGGTGATGTGAATGTTTGATCTACACCAATGATATTTTTTCGAAACTGACTAAAATATTGCTCTAAAGATTCCATTTACTTTCTGTTTAATATGTTGAATTTAGCTCCAAAAACTATTGTTCTTTCTAAGAATGTAAATTTTTGAGATGCTGAATCTGTTTCATTTTTTGTGGTACGAATATTTGGCATATTCATATAACCAGCCATAACATCAGATTGGATGAAATAGTATTTAAAAAATGTTAGGTTTACTCCAACACTTGCAGATACTCCCCAACCAGCTACGTTAAAATCATCGTACCTTTCGTTTTCTAACAATCTGGCATTGGTTTTAGGATAAATAAACCCTGCTCCTACACCTTCGGTTAAATTTACAGTAAAATTTGGATTTTCTAACCCTAATAAATGACTAAAATCATCAAATCGTTTTACTTCTACATTTATGTAATTCAATCCATCAGTATGTTCAAACTCTAAAAAATTATGCTTTAAGATAATAGCTTCATCTGTATAAACCTTATCGTAAATTCCACCTGTATTAATCGTTCCATTTATTTTTACAGATTGATACGGTGTCATTACATATTTCATGTGCTCTACTCCTATAGAAATTGAGTAATTTTTATGAAAAAAATATCCAATTCTAAAGTTTGTTTGTGGTATTGTAATACGTGTAGGATTGAAATAGTTGTAAAAAGAAAAAGGTGTTATTCTATCTTTTGCTTTTACAGATGATAAGGTAAAGTCATAATCTACACCTTTAAAATGAATATCAGAGTTTGAATAATTAGCTCTATTCCAACCCCAATAAATATACATTTTACCTTTATTTGACTCTTTTTTGCTTTTTTGCGCAAATCCTACAGATGCTACTAAGAGTAAACTACATGTAACTAGCAATAATCTTTTATGCAATAACATCCTCTATTTCTTTTATAAAGCGTTTTGCCAACGAATCAGCGTTTTCTTGTGATGTACTTTCTGTGTATATTCTAATAATTGGTTCTGTATTCGATTTACGTAAATGCACCCATTCATCTGCAAAATCAATTTTTACTCCATCAATAGTATTTACATTTTCGTGTTGGTATTTTGTAGCCATAGTTTCTAAGACTTCATCAACATTTATTTGTGGTGTTAATTGAATCTTATTTTTACTCATGAAGTAACTTGGATATGAATCTCTAAGTTCTTTACAAGACATTTTCTTATGTGCTAAATGCGATAAAAATAAGGCAACTCCAACTAGTGAGTCTCTACCATAATGTGAAGCAGGGTAAATGATTCCTCCATTTCCTTCTCCACCAATAACCGTATTGGTTTCTTTCATGGCAATTACTACATTTACTTCTCCAACAGCAGAAGCCGTGTAAGTTCCTCCATGCTTTTCGGTAACATCCCGTAATGCTCTAGATGATGATAAATTAGAAACTGTATTTCCGCCACCTAACCTTCCTAAAACATAATCTGCACAAGCAACCAAAGTATATTCTTCTCCAAACATAGAACCATCTTCTGAAATGATTGCTAAACGATCTACATCTGGATCTACGACAATCCCGAAATCTGCTTTTTCTTTTACTACTAATTCCGATATATCAGTTAAATGCTCTTTTAATGGTTCTGGATTATGAGGAAATTGTCCGTTTGGCTCACAGTACAATTCTACACACTCAACATTTAATTCTTTCAATAAAGCTGGAATTGCAATTCCTCCTGTAGAATTAACACCGTCTACCACTACTTTAAAGTTGGCTTTTTTTATCGCTTCAACATCAACCAATTCTAAGTCTAAAACTTCTTGGATATGTTTAGCAATATATCCTTGCTTTTTTCTATAGCTTCCTAAATCATCAACATCGGCAAAATCAAAATCATCAGCTTCTGCTTTTGCTAAAATCAATTCACCTTCTGCTCCATTTAAAAACTCTCCTTTTTCATTCAACAACTTTAAAGCATTCCATTGTTTCGGATTATGTGAAGCGGTTAAAATAATTCCACCATCAGCTTTTTCTAGTGGAACAGCAACTTCTACAGTTGGTGTTGTAGACAAACCTAAATCTACCACATTGATTCCTAAACCAACCAATGTATTGGCTACCAAACTAGAAATCATTTTACCAGAAATACGAGCATCTCTACCAATAACTACAGTTACATTCTCTTTGTTTTTATTTCTTTCTAGGATAAATGCTCCATAAGCTGAAGCAAATTTTACAGCATCTATAGGCGTTAAATTGTCACCTGTATTTCCTCCAATAGTTCCTCTAATTCCTGAGATTGATTTAATTAATGTCATTGTCTTTTTTTATTAGCTGAACAAAGATAAATTTTATATCTATATTTTTTGGTGATTTGCCAAAAGTATTTAAATAAAAACGCCGTTGATTTCTCAACAGCGTTTTATAATATTGAATTTAGAAAAGGCTTATTTACCTTCTTCCATTTTCTTCTTTAAATCAGCTAATCCACCGATATCTCCCAACGTAGTTTTTTCTACATCAGCAGCTTTTTTAGCAGCAGCTTTTACATTTTTCTTTTCCTCTGCTCTAAAGATAGCTGAGTGAGAAACAACGATTCTTCTGTATTCTTTAGAAAATTCTAACACTTTGAATTCTGCTGTATCTCCTTTTGCTAATTTACCACCATCTTCTTTGTCTAAATGACGGCTAGGAGCAAAACCTTCTACTCCATCAGTAAACTTAACTGTAGCTCCTTTATCGTTCTTTTCAGAAATGGTTCCTTCATGAACTGAGTCTATAGCATAAGTAGCTTCATGAGCATCCCAAGGATTGTCTTGAGTTTGCTTGTGTCCTAAGTTTAACTTACGACCTTCAACATCTAATTCTAATACTTGAACTTCTAATTTATCACCAACAGTTACAAAGTCTGATGGGTGCTTAATTTTCTTAGTCCAAGATAAATCAGAAATGTATACCAATCCATCAATTCCTTCTTCTAATTCTACAAATACACCAAAGTTAGTGTAGTTTCTTACTGTTCCAGTATGTGTAGAACCTACAGGGTATTTAGTAGTAATATCAGTCCAAGGATCTGGGTGCAATTGTTTCATTCCAAGAGACATTTTACGCTCTTCTCTATCTAATGTTAACACTTGCGCTTCAACTTCATCTCCAACTTTTACGAAATCTTGTGCAGAACGTAAATGTGTAGACCAAGACATTTCTGAAACGTGAATTAATCCTTCAACTCCTTCTGATACTTCAATAAAAGCACCATAATCAGCTAAAACAACTACTTTACCTTTTACTTTATCACCCACTTTTAAGTCAGCATTTAAAGCTTCCCAAGGATGCGCAGATAATTGTTTTAATCCTAATTGGATTCTTGATTTGTTATCATCAAAGTCTAAGATAACAACGTTTAATTTTTGATCTAACTCAACAACTTCATTCGGGTGGTTAATTCTAGACCAAGATAAATCTGTAATATGGATTAATCCATCTACACCACCTAAGTCAACAAACACACCGTAAGAAGTAATGTTTTTCACAACACCTTCTAATACTTGTCCTTTTTCTAATTGACCGATGATTTCTTTTTTCTGTACTTCTAAGTCAGCTTCGATTAATGCTTTATGAGAAACTACAACGTTTTTAAATTCGTGGTTGATTTTTACAACTTTGAATTCCATTGTTTTCTCAACGTATTGATCGTAATCACGGATAGGTTTTACATCAATTTGAGATCCTGGCAAGAACGCTTCGATCCCGAATACATCAACGATCATTCCTCCTCTAGTTCTACATTTTACAAAACCATTAACGATTTCTCCAGTTTCATGTGCATTGTTAACTCTATCCCATGCTTTTATTACACGCGCTTTTTTGTGTGATAATACTAATTGACCAGAAGAGTCTTCTCTTTTATCAACTAATACTTCTACTTTGTCTCCAACTGCTAAATTTGGGTTGTAACGAAATTCGTTTAAAGAAATAACTCCTTCTGATTTAGAATTGATGTCAATAATTGCATCTCTTTCTGTTAACCTTACTACTTCACCTTCGATTACATCACGCTCGTTTACGAAACCTACAGTTCCTTCTAACGCTGTTTCAAATTCTTTTAATTTAGATTCATCAACGGCTTCAATACCTTCTTCGTATTTGTACCAATCAAAGTTTGCTAAAAATTCTTGTGGATTTACTGCTTCAGCAGTGGCTGGTTTTACTGTTTCTTCAACAGTGTTTTTTGTTTCTTCAGACATTTCTGAATTTACTTTGTATCTTATTGTTTTTCAGATTTTTAACGATAAAAACACTAAGAGATGTTTATATTGTTTTCTTTCTAATAAATTCCTTTTATAAATCTGTTCTCGTAAAAAGGAGTGCAAATGTACAAAAACTATTTTAATCTGTAGTGTTTTCTCCTAATATTTTATCTCTAAAAGACTGAAAGTCAAAAGTCAAAAGTCAAAAGTCAAAAGTGATAAGTGATAAGTGATAATTAAAAAGTCACAAAACTCTCAACTATTATTGTTCTAACCACTAACCCCCAATTACTAATTATTAATTCCTAAAATCAAGAATTGTTCATTGACAACTGATAATGTGCTGTTATTTTTTTTATACTCTTGATAGATTTTTGCACCCATTCAAAATACAAGACTTCTTTTTCATCCTTAGTCAATTGCCAATCTAAATTAGTTGTTCTTAGCTTGGTTGTTATATCTTGTAAAATAATTGCTGCAGCTACAGATATGTTTAAACTTTCTGTAAAGCCAACCATCGGTATTTTTAAATATCCGTCAGCTTGATTCATAGTATATTCTGAAACGCCTTCTTTTTCTACTCCAAATACCAATGCCGATTTTTTAGTAATATCAAACTCGTGTAGCATACAAGACTCATTGTGTGGTGTTGTCACAATTATTTGATAACCATTATTTCGTAAGGTATCTAAACAATCTTGCGTGTTGTTTTGTTGTTGATTGTATTTTTTAATAGACAACCATTTTTGTGAGCCTTTGGCCACATGCCTAGAGACTCTGCTCGAATATTTATTCTGGATAACATGCACATCTTGTACTCCAAAAATATCACAGCTTCGTATTACTGCACTTGAATTATGTGGCTGATAAATATCTTCTAATACTACTGTAAAATGCTTGGTTCTATTTTCTAAAACATCTTTAAACGTTTGTTTTCTTTTCTCGGTAACAAACCTTTCTAAATATTGTAAAAACTGAGTATCTATCATTTAATCCTTATTGCTATTTACAAACATACTATAAAAATCATATTTTAGCTTAAAATAATAGTTGAATGAAAAATTTGGTGGTATTAACTGGTGCTGGAATCAGTGCCGAAAGTGGACTTAAAACTTTTAGAGATGCAGATGGTTTGTGGGAAGGACATGATATCATGGAAGTAGCCTCTCCCATTGGTTTTAAAAACAATCCTGCATTGGTACTAGATTTTTACAACCAACGTAGAAGACAATTACACACTGTACTCCCTAACAAAGCACATATAAATCTTAAAGAATTAGAGACTCAATTTAAGGTTACCATAATCACTCAAAATGTAGACGATTTACACGAAAGAGCTGGCAGCACTAAGGTTATTCATTTACATGGTGAATTATTAAAAGTTAGAAGCACTAAAAACCCAACTTTAATTTATAACTGGAAAGAAGATTTAGTGCTAGGAGATTTATGTGAAGAAAAAGCACAATTAAGACCACATATTGTTTGGTTTGGAGAAGATGTACCTTTATTAGAAATAGCAGCAGAAATTACTTTACAAGCAGATATTTTAGTGATAGTTGGCACTTCTATGCAAGTGTATCCGGCAGCAAGCTTAATCAATTACACTCAACCTAACATTCCGATTTATTTTATTGACCCAAAGCCGACAATTAACGAATCGCACTACAAAAACCTAAAAATAATAAAGGATATTGCTAGTAGTGGAACTGACAAACTATTAGAGTTTTTAAGAAATTAATTTCTTAAAATATTCAAATAATTCTCCTTTAGAGATTGTACTTCCTTTTTCTATCAAATCAAAAAGCTCTACATTTCTTTCTCCAGAATAAGACTTAGTACCTGTAAACAACTCAACAGCTTCATTTGTTGTGTTTTTTAACAACCATTCATACCCTTCTTTCTCTAGCAAATCAATATCTTTATTAACCTTCACAAAAATTCTGTGCATCTCTTTTTCATCACATTTAAAAAGATTAATACTTTGTTTTGAAAAGTGTTCTAAATGCTTGGTTCTGGTTAGCACATCGTCCCAAACTACATCAGAAAACACATTTAACTCTTCCTCTGCAACTTGAGGTTTCTCTTTTTTTAATTGATTCCATTCTTTTACATCAATACTTTGAGATGCTAAAAACCTTGCAAACTCTTCGTGTAAACTTTCAAATTGCTCTTTGGTTAATTGTCTGTATTTCATTAGAAAATAATTTCTTTTACAAAATTAAAAAAGCTCGCTAAATTAGCGAGCTTTTATTGTTTCTGGTTGCTGTTTTATTTAGCTTCAGCTACCACATCAAAAGTAATATCAGCAACAACAGTTCTGTGTAATCTTACAGATGCGTTGTATTTACCTAATCTTTTTACAGCTCCACCAACTACTTTAATGAATTTCTTATCAACCTCAGTACCAGACTTTGCAATTGCTTCTGCAACATCTGCATTGTTTACAGAACCAAATAACTTATCTCCTGTACCAACTTTAGATGCAATTTTAATTTCTAATCCTTTGATTGTTTCTGCTAACTTAGTAGCATCTTCAATAAGTTTAGCTTCTTTATAAGCACGTTGCTTTAAGTTTTCTGCTAATACTTTTTTTGCAGAAGAAGTTGCTAATACTGCATATCCTTGAGGTATTAAATAATTTCTACCGTAACCGTTTTTTACAGTAACGATATCATCTTTAAAGCCTACGTTTTCTACGTCTTGTTTTAATATTAATTCCATACTACTTCTTCTTTTTTATTTTAACATATCTCCAACATACGGCATTAAAGCTAAGTGACGTGCACGTTTGATAGCTTGCGCAACTTTACGTTGGTATTTTAATGATGTTCCTGTTAAACGTCTTGGTAAAATTTTACCTTGCTCGTTTACTAAATACATTAAGAAGTCTGCATCTTTATAATCGATGTACTTGATTCCGTTTTTCTTAAAACGACAGTATTTTGCTTCTTTTTTAGTTTCAATGTCAAGCGGAGTTAAGTACCTTACTTCTCCTTGCTTATTTCCTTTTGCTTGTTGATCTATCGATGACATAATTTCTTACTTTTTAGCAGATGCAACACGCGCCCTTCTCTTTTCAGCCCAAGCAGCAGCATGTTTATCTAATTTAACAGTTAAATAACGCATAACGCTATCATCTCTTCTAAACTCTAGTTCAAAGTTTGAGATTGCCTCTCCAGTTACTTTGTACTCAAATAAGTGATAAAATCCACTTTTTTTCTTTT
>JABXHX010000067.1 GCA_013373385.1 Flavobacteriaceae bacterium | reverse complement strand
TTTTGATATTCTTTTTCAATAGATTTTAAGGTAGATCTTAAGAGATAAGATCTGTGTAGTTCATCCGAGAGAAAGTGAATTTCTGTATAATTACCAGATGCTTTTAAATAAAGTAATTTATTGATATGAATAGAGAAAGTATCTTTTTTATTTTCAGATTTAAAAATTAATTTTTCTATTTTTTTACTGTTTTTATTATTCAATTTTATGTAAATCAAAACAGAAAAAAGAACAATAAGAAAAATAAGTAGTAAATATTTATTTACACTAAAAGTAATATTGTTATTTAAAAATTTAGAAATAAAAATATTCATGTATCCATTTTAAACTAAAAAAATCAAAAAAAAGGATTCTACTTATTTTAAAATAGTAAAAAAGGAAACTAATGGTTTATTTTGGAAATTTATTTACTCTTTTCTGAAATTCCAGTTAGAGTAAGTAGTTTATTTGTTATAGTAATTCTACATTTTTCATTGTTGTATCATGAATAATGATAAGTTCGGGTCTATGAGCATGTATGTAACAATGCTCTCTTTCTCTTGTGCCATTAGGTTTATGTTGCCTATAATCTCTAGACTAACTTAAAAAAAGGTAATGTTATTACTTGGGGCATATTTTTTTTATTTATATTTTTCCATTTTGTTTATAGGTGATTAGTTTCCATAAACCAACTAATTCATCATTAATACATTTTGGGATTTTCAAGATTCTATTTAGAATTACAGTAACTTTAGTACCTTATCGAAGTCATAATTTAAGTAGTTGTTTATTTACTCTTTTTCCAATATTTAGCTAACTTCTGAATATGTTCTTTCTGTGTAGTCTTTATGTAAGACATAAATTGTTTATGACTTTTATGTCCAGTAATTGCCATAATAGTTTTGTTGTAAGCTTCCCTAAAAACCGTCCTGTTTTTCAAGAGCTAAAAGCATTTGCAAAAGCAAATAGAAATAAGATTGATTATATCCTAGTACAAAAATGGGATAGATTTTCCAGAAATGTTGGTAAGGCTCTTTTAATGATAGATGCATTTAAAAGAATGGGGATTGAAGTAAATTGTATAGAAAATTGGATTGATTATGATGCTCCAGACCATATTGTAATTTTATCAATATATCTATCTACACCAGAAGCAGAGAATAGTAAAATAAGAGAGCGTAGTATTGCGGGGATGCGTCAAGCGTTAAAAGAAGGAAGATATGTTCAAGCTCATCCAAAAGGGTATATAAGTGGTAAAAATAGTCTTGGTAAGTCTATGATACAGCCCGACCCTAAAGTTGCTCCTATTATCAAAGCTATTTTTGAAGATTATGCAACAGGATTATACCAGCAAAGTGATATAATCAAAAAATATAAAAGAAAAGGATTAGATTTAACTAAAAGTTCTTTAAGTAGATTGTTAGATAATCCATTATATATGGGAATGGTTAGAGTTCCTGCTTATAAAAATGAACTTGAAATTTTAGTGGAAGGACAGCACATTCCAATCATTACAAAAGACTTATTCTACATTGCTAAAAAAATCAAACATAAAAAATATAGTTTGTCAAATAAATCACGAGGTAAAAATGAAACATTTCCTCTTACTGGTCTTTTAAGGTGTTCAGAATGTGGTGGTACTATGTGTGGTAGCCAAACAAATAACGGAAAGAAGAAAAAAACGACAAGAACTTATAATTACTATCAATGTAACTCAAAGGAAAAATGTTTAAGATATAAGCCAGAAAAGATACATAAGGAGCTCGACAAAGTCTTTGATAAAATTAAACCGTCAGAAGAGGTTTTAGAGCTATTTCAGCAGATACTAATAGACGAATATCAAAAGACAAAAAAGGAGCGAGTAAAAGACTTGCAAGCGATAAACAACAAAATTCAAGAAGTAAATAAAAGTGAACTATTAATTACAGAAAAATTTGGTTTAGGGAAAATCAAATCTAGCGAAGTGTATGAGAAGTTAATGAGTAACTATCAAAGTCAACTCATAGAGTTAAAAAACGCAAAAGCAGAATTAGGGGATTACCAAAAAGACTTAGATAAGTATTTAACTTTTGGAATGACATTAATCTCAAACATTAATATTTTTTATAAATCTGCTAGTGTAGAGGTGAAAAAAAAGATATTGGGTTCGATATTGGTTGATAAACTCGAATTTTTTAAAAATAGTTTTCGAACCCATCCATTTAACGAAGCAGTATTATTGTTTACTAAATATAGTAAGGCTTTCAAAGGTTCTGAAATTAAAAAAGGAGGTGTTCATAAGAACATCTCCCATTTTGTACTCAAGGTGGGAATCGAACCCACACTCCCGAAAGAACTGGATTTTGAATCCAGCGCGTCTACCAATTCCGCCACTTGAGCTTATCTGAAATAAGGACTGCAAATTTAAAATAATTTTTAGTATTAATGCATAAAAAAGCAAACAACTAAGTAAATATTTTTATTTTTGCAGACAACAATACAATAACACACAACAAAACACAACTAAATGTCTACAAATCAACTAGCTCCCAAAATTTTTGCTTGTTCGCAAAGTACAGAATTGGCAGAAAAAATTGCATCAGCTTATGGTGCAGAATTAGGAAATGTAAAGGTTACTCATTTTAGCGATGGAGAATTTCAACCAGCATTTGAAGAATCAATTAGGGGAAGAAGAATTTTTATTATAGGATCAACTTTCCCAACATCAGACAATTTAATGGAAATGTTACTAATGTGTGATGCTGCTAAAAGAGCATCTGCAAGACACATTACCGCAGTAATGCCTTATTTTGGATGGGCACGTCAAGATAGAAAAGACAAACCTAGAGTAGCTATTGGAGCAAAACTAGCAGCAAAATTATTAGAAGCCGCTGGAGCAACTAGAATAATGACGATGGATTTACACGCAGATCAAATACAAGGCTTCTTTGAAAAGCCAGTAGATCACTTGTTTGCTTCTACCATCTTCTTGCCGTATGTAAAGTCGTTAAAACTAGACAATTTAACCATTGCATCTCCAGATATGGGAGGTTCTAAAAGAGCGTATGCCTATTCTAAATACCTAGATTCTGACGTGGTAATTTGTTACAAGCAACGTAAAAAAGCCAATGTAATTTCTCATATGGAATTGATTGGTGAGGTTACAGGTAAAAATGTAATCTTAGTTGATGATATGATAGATACGGGAGGTACACTAGCAAAAGCAGCAGATTTAATGATGGAAAGAGGTGCTAAAAGTGTACGTGCAATTTGTACACACCCAATACTTTCTGGTAGTGCTATAGACCGTATAGAAGCGTCTAGTTTAATAGAATTAATAGTTTCTGATACAATTCCTTTAAAAAGGTCAAGTTCTAAAATAAAAGTTGTATCTTGCGCCCCTTTATTCGCAGACGTGATGCATAAAGTTCAAGAGAACACATCTATAAGCGGACAATTTTTAATGTAAATAAATAATAATAAACAACGTAATGAAATCAATTACAATCAAAGGATCTCAAAGAGAAAGCGTGGGTAAAGTAGCAACGAAAGCCTTACGTAATGCTGGTCAGGTTCCTTGCGTACTATACGGAGGAGATAAGCCAGTGCATTTTTCGGCTGCTGAACTAGCATTCAAAAACTTGGTGTATACTCCAAATGTGTATACAGCAACGATTGAATTAGATGGCGAAAAATACGCAGCAATTTTACAAGACATTCAGTTTCATCCAGTAACAGACAAAATCTTACACATAGATTTTTATCAATTATTTGATGATAAAGAAGTTACAATGAACATTCCTGTGAAATTAGTAGGAACATCTCCTGGTGTATTAAATGGAGGGTCTTTACGTTTTCCAAAACGTAAGCTAAGAGTAAAAGGATTGCCTGCTAATTTACCAGACTTCTTTAATGCAGATATTTCTAAGTTAAAGATTGGTAGCAAATTATTTGTTACTGATATTGATAGCAATGACTGTACATTTTTACACCCAGACAACACGGTTGTAGTACAAGTAAGAATGTCTCGTAATGCAACTGCTAATGCAGATGATGATGAAGATGAAGTAGAAGATGGAGCATCTTCGGAAGCAGCAGAATAATATAACTGTGAACTAGTTTTAAAAAGCGTTACGTAATTGTAACGCTTTTTTTATTTTTGTTTGATATATGAAGAAATTTTTAATTGTTGGTTTAGGAAATATTGGAGCTAAGTACGATAATACGCGTCACAACATTGGCTTTAAAATTTTAGATGCCTTGGCTAAAGAACATGATGTAAATTTTGAAACGGATAAGTTAGGGGATGTGACCTCGTTTCGTTTTAAAGGAAGAACTTTTGTCTTGTTAAAGCCAAGTACTTATATGAATTTAAGTGGTAAAGCAGTGAAATATTGGATGGATAAAGAGAAAATAGCTGTTGAAAATATATTGGTGATTACCGATGATTTGAATATTGATTTTGGAACCCTTCGAATAAAAGCAAAAGGAAGCGATGGTGGGCATAACGGACTAAAAGATATTCAGGAAAAATTAAATACTAGCAAATATCCACGATTTAGATTTGGAGTAGGCGCCGATTATTCTAAAGGAAGACAAGTAGATTTTGTATTAAGTGAATGGACAAAAGAAGAAGAAAGTCAACTGATAGAGCGTATACCTGTTTCTTGTAAAGCAATTGTATCTTTTGGTACAGCAGGATTGTCTAATACAATGAATACTTTTAACGGAAAATAGGCTCAATGTTCATTAATCAATTACCAATGAATAATGATTAATCTTGCTAACTGCTAACTGCTAACTGCTAACTGCTAACTGCTAACTGCTAACTGCTAACTGCTAACTGCTAATTGTCACTTGCAAACCACTCTGCATACGAAGTTTCTGTTTCTTGCAAACGCAACGAGAACAAACAGATGTTTTCTGGTAAACGTCCCTTGATTTTTTTAGCAAAGTCAATGACCATCATTTCACTTGTAGGTTGGTAATCAACTAAAATAACATGATGCCCGCGAGTTTTTAACTCTTCAGCCAACTCAATATGAGGTGTGTTTTTGTTAAACACAGTAGCATGGTCAAACACATCAACAATTTCTTCTTTTACAATTTTCTTTAAATCAGAAAAATCAATTACCATCCCATATTTTACTTGTGTGTTATCGACAATAGGTTGACCGATAACAGTTACTGAAAGTTTGTAGCTATGTCCGTGTACATTTTTACATTTTCCGTCGTAACCATACAAAGCATGTCCAGTTTCAAAATTGAATTGTTTGGTAATTCTAATTGTACTCATGCTATTTTCTTCTGTTTTTATTCGCTTTAAATTTGTTGTAAAGATACATGACTGCTAATAAAATAGCCAATCCTAAAAATAAATAATCTGGTCCCATAATTTTTTTGTAGCTAGGTTACTTTTTAAATGTTGCTAATGCGTTTTTTGTAAATTCTGATAGTACTAATTTTCCTGAGATTGCTGCTCTTTCCTCTAACAAATCATCCCAGTTTTGTGTGCCTTTCCATAGTGTTTTTTTCATTTCTGTCAATGCCTCAGGATTATAGCTTGCTAACTTTTCGGCAAACAATAATGTTTCTTTTTCTAGTTCGGTTTGTGTTTCAAACACTTTTGCGTACAATCCTTTTTCTTTTGCCCAATAGGCTGTTTTCCATTCTGTGGCAGCAAGTGTTAATTCTGCCAAACCATTGAGTCCAATTTTGCGTTCTACTGCTGGTGCAATTACAAAAGGGCCAATGCCAATAGTAAGTTCAGAGAGTTTTATAGATGCAGCTTCTGTAGCTAAAACATAATCGCAAGCAGCCGCTAATCCTACACCACCACCAACAGCTTTGCCTTGTACAGATCCTATAATTATTTTAGAACAACTTCTCATCGCATTGATTACGTTTGCAAATCCAGAAAAGAATTTCTTGCCTTCGGCGAAAGAATTAATAGCAATCAATTCATCAAAAGAGGCTCCTGCACAAAAAGCTCTATTTCCTTCAGATTTTAATACAATAACGGCAACAGCATCATTCATAGAAATCTTATGAATTTCTTTTGTGAGCCTATCTAGTAATTCACTCGGAAAAGAATTACTTGCCGGATGACCAAATTCTAGAGTTGCTATATTATTTACAATGCTGGTATATAAACTACCGTTAGATGATTGACTTGTCATATAAAATGGTATAATACATCAAATTTACTGCTTTTGTGCTAGTGGAGAAAACTTTCTATAAAATTTAAAGTATAAAAAGATACCTCTAAAAAACATCCAAACGGTAAAGGCTATCCATATGGCATGGAGTTTTAACTCTAAATAGTCAAAAAGTAATAGTGTTGGAATAAAGCCGATTAGCGTAGCAAAAATTAATACATTTCTTAAGTATTTCATTTCGCCTAAACCTTTAAAAGTTCCATCAAAAATAAATGTAACTGCGCACAGTGGTTGCATTGCCATTACTATCCAAAAAACAGTGTAAAACTGTTCTAGCACGCTTTGTTCTTTGGTAAATAAAAGTCCGATTGGTTTGTAAAAAATAGCGCCCATTACAATAAAACTGCACCCTAATAAAAAAGCGTATTTCATCAATTTTTTATTAAGTAAAATCAACGTTTTGTAATCTTTTTGTCCTAGTAATTTTCCAGATAAGATATTTCCAACACTAGAGTAACCATCTATCATAAAAGCCCCAAGTAACCAAAGGTTTAATCCAATAGTATAGGCAGCAATATATTCTTTTCCGTACGAAGTAGCGTAAGCCGTACCAAAGTATAGCGCTAAATTTAATGCAAGTGTTCTAATAAAAAGATTGAAAATCATATTTAACAAACGCTTTATTTCTGGGTGTATAGGTAACTGTACTCTTAAAGGAATAGCTGTTTTTTTAAGTAATAACACCCCGGATAAAATAGCCATGGTAATTTGTGCAATTACACTTGCATAAGCCGCACCATCAATATACATTGCAGGAATAATATCTGAAAAGCCATACACGAAGATATAGTCTAATACAATGTTGAGTAAAGCACCCGTAATAGCAATAATCATTGGATAATAAGTGTTTTGTAGTCCTCTAAAAACACCAAACACAGCAAAGGTAAAAAGAGTAAACGGAAACCCGATAATTCTGATGTTATAGTAGCTAATACAGTATTCTAAAATTGTTGCTGAAGCGTTGTAAAATCTAAAAATGTATTCTGAAAACGGATAACTAATAGCTACAACTAAAATGCTTAACAACACAACAATTGTAATAGCTTGGGCAGGCAAAGGTTTGATGTCTTCTAATTTATTTGCACCAAGATATTGAGAAACAATAGACGAGATTGCACTTCTAATTTGTCCAAAAACCCAAACCAGCATAGAAATAAACGCGCCCACGATACCCACTGCAGCCAGAGATTCTACTGCATTTTCTTCTATATTGCCAATAATTGCTGTATCTGTAATAGAAAGTAAAGGCTCTGCAATACCAGCAATTAAAGCAGGTATTGCTAGTTTGTTTATGTTTTTAAGACTGATATCTGTTTTCAAAATAAGCACCAAAAATACTAATAATACACAAGTTGCCACTTTTAAAAACTGTATTTTTGCAGTTCATAAATTTTGTGTAATTTTCTAAAACTATAAAACGTTACTCATGAAAAATATTCTTGTTCCGATTGGATCTACTGAAAATGCTGTAAAAACATTACAATATGCAATAGATTTAGCTTGTGAAATAAATGCTACGGTGTATGCACTTAGAGCTTATAAAGTACAGTCTAAAGCAGGAACAATTATAAATGTTGATGCTATTTTAATGCGCGAATCTAACTTGTACATGCGCTCAGTAATTAATTCGGTTGATAGAAGAGGAAAGGAGATTCATTTGATTTCAGCCAAAGGAAATGTATTAGATTCTATTGCTTCTGTAGATAAAGAAGTTGGAGTAGATTTAATTGTAATGGGACCAAAAAGTAATTCTATTAAAGAAGAGGTATTTTTAGGTAGCACAACGGGTAGTGTTGTAAAACAATCAAATATACCGATGTTGTTAGTGCCAGATGCGTACACCTTCAAGCCATTTAATTCGGTGTTAACAGCTTTTAAATCGGGGATTGTAAATAGAAAAGAAGCATTAGCACCTTTGTTGTATCTTAAAAACAAGTTTAACCCTGTAGTGAACTTGTTATTGGTAAAAACACCAGGATATACAGAAGACGATTTGGTACTCGATGCATCTTTAGAAGCAGTAAAATCTTCATTAACCATTACAGAAAATGCGACCACTTTTCAGGGTGTATTAGAACATTTTCAGTCGAATCAGCCAGATTTGCTTTGTGTGTTTAGACGTAAAAGAGGTTTCTTTAAAAAATTATGGGAAAAGAATACCATTTTAAAGAAAGAATACCATTGTAACATCCCAATGTTGGTGTTAAGCGGAAAAAAATAAAACCATTTTTAATGGTTAGATACAAGATCGCCTTACTAAAAGATAAAAGAGCAAAGACTTATTGACTTTTAAAGTTCTCAATATGATTTTCTGTCACTTCGAGTGATTCTGATAAAATCGGAATCGTATCGAGAAGTCTTATTGTTAGTTTTCGAGATTAATTTTCCCATTGTTCGTAAATTCACTCAAACAGATTTTTTTGAATCAAAATATAGAAAATAGGTTTTTATATATTAATTGCTTTTGTCTAATGTCTCTTTTCTATAAATGGTACTGAAACATCAAAAATTTCTTTGATGATTTCTTTTACCTCATTGATAAACATTGTAATTCTTTCTTCTGTAATGGCGTACTCATTTTTGTCAAAGCTCACTTTTAACAATCCGCTATTTAAATTTTTAAAAGAAATGATTCCGGCTTCAATGGGTCTTGTGTTTTTAGTGTTTTTCATATATAAAAAAGCATACAGCAATACTTGAATGGCTTTGCTGTATTTTTCATCTGCAATAAGAGAAATGTCGTTTACTTTTAAGTTAGATTCTTGTACAAAACCAGTTTTGTAATCAATAATTCTAGTTACACCGTTTAGTTCATCTATTCGGTCTACCTGACCGTGTATATTTATTGGAAAATCAAACCCATCAATGGTAATTTCTGTTGCTAAATCTTGCTCAGTGGCTATAATTTTAAGTGCATTCTTATTTTTTAGCAATTCTAATTCGCTTTCTAAAAATCGATTGATATAGTTTTTTGAAACTTCAAAAATCAATCTATTTTTCCCTGTGTATACATCATTACTGTGAAAATGTTTTTTAAAATAATAGGCTACTAATTCGTCTACTTTGTCAAACATAGCTTTTATGTTTTCTATAGTCAAGAACACACCAATTAAGGGCTGGTATAGTACATCTAATGTGTCGTGAATTATGGTTCCCATGGTGTTGTAGGCAACCGTTTCTTCAACTTCTTTGTATTCTTTAATGCCTAAGATTTTTTGTTGATAAAAACTATACGGATTGTACAAGTAATTGGTTAATGTAGACGGAGAAAAACCTTTTGTTGCTTGTACTTTAAGACTGTCAATAATAGCAGGTGTTTTCTCAATGCTTTTTGGTTCTGCTTTTTCTGTAATTACTTTTGGAGCAACGAGTTGTTCTTTAGCTTGGGGTTTTAAGTGTTGCAGCTGCGTAATAAACCTACTTTTTTCTCCGCCACCAAAAGTATCATTTTCAGAATTATACAATAAGTAGATGTTTTTAGCGCGTTGTAGCAGCCTAAAAAAGTGGTACGAAAAGATGGCGTCTTTTTCTTTATAGGTTGGCAAACCAACATCTAATTTTACATCAAAAGGAATAAAGGAGTTTTGAGAGCTGCTTTTTGGTAGTATATGTTCATTAACCGAGGTAATGATTACATTTTCAAAATCTAACATTCTTGTTTCTAACATTCCCATTAATTGCAATCCTTGTAATGGTTCACCTTGAAAAGCAATATTTTCTGATTGGATTAGTTGCTGAAATAGCTGCGCTATTGTTTTTAAAGAATTTACATATTTGTGTTCTAATTGTAAAGTTTGTAGTTGTGTAAAAATAGTATAATATCTAAAAAAATACTCTTTCTCTATGGTATTTGCAGTTTCTTTAACCACAGTAATTAATTGGAGTAGCCTGCTAAAAAACTCTAAAGCATCTTTATAAGGTTTAAAGATGCTTAGCAGGGTGTCTTGTATGTTTTGTGGCAACGGACTTAGAAACGTTTCTAGTTGAAAAAAACTAATAAAGGCATCATTGTCTCGTGCTATTTGTACAGCAATTGAATCAAAAATATTACGCTTATTTACCAATAATAAACCTTGTATAGTTGAGTGTTTAAAAAACTGAAGTACCTCTTTAAAATAAAACTGCTGAACACTGGTTTTTTCTAATCTATCTTGTGTTAAGAATAGTTGAAAGATAGTTGTAAACAAAGAGGTGATTGGAATATCTTTTAACGGATAGCCCATAGTAATATTAATAGCCTCAACTTTTTTTGGTAACGAATTAAGTGTTAACGGTAGTAAACTTTCATCTGCCATTACAAAAGCAGTATGGGTGTAATTAGAGAGCGTATTTAAAATTTCTCCTGCATACTTTATTTGTGTGGTGTTTTTAGAAGCACCAATAATATGGATGTTTTTTTCTTCTTGAAAATGATTAGAAATAGTTTTTAGCTCATGGGTTAAATAATACTTCCATTCAGCGTTGTATTTTCTAATAAAATTACCTGCCTGATGTTTGCTTTGTAAAAAAGTTTCGTCAATATCCCAATAGATAGCTGTGTTTTCTGCAGCTAATAATTGTTGAAAAATATACTCTTCCGCTTTATTCAAAGCATTAAAACCTAAAAAGATAAAATTTTTGTGCTTGTTTTTTTCTATAAATGAAGTAACTTTTTTAGTGGCTTCTCTGTAAATGAGGCCTTGATAGCCAATGTGTTTACTCAATAAAAAATTGTAAAAAGCAGTATAATACTCACCAAGTTTTTCTATAAATGAATAATGATTTTTCATCAACTTGGTTTCAACGAGTGGTTTTTTAACTGACCATTTTTTCAGTCGCTCAATGTCTCTCAAGTAAATAAAGAGTTCGGTAGGATTTACTAAATGCTGGTCAATTTCATTAAAATCTTGCAATACAGTTGTAGCCCAATTAAAAAAAGTATCAAAGGCCTCGGGTTCTTTTTCAATTTTTCTATAAACACTGTAAAAACTAAATAAAAGCTGAACTGTATCTGCTTTTTTAATGCCTGAAATGCTTTCTGTAAAACTTTCTATATTTAAGATTTCTGGTAAAAACCCAACAGTAATTTTTTCTTTTAATTCTTGCTTTACAAATACGCCTGCTCTTTGCGAAGGCAAAACCATAACAGTATTTTCAAAAGTAGTTTGCTTACTAAGAATAGCAGAAATTGTATCAGAAATAAAGGTTTGCATTGATGAATTTAATTCAAGAAATTAACTAACAATGTACAAAAAGCAACGATTTATTTTATAATATTGTTTAAAAATATTTTCCATGCAAGCAGATTTACAAATAGCCATTGTTCAAAAAGATTTGGTATGGCAAGATGCTGAAAAAAACAGAAAGAAGTTAGATGCATTGTTTGCAAGTTTAAATGATGTAGATGTAATTGTATTGCCAGAAATGTTTACTACTGGATTTTCTATGCATCCAAAGCCAATTGCAGAAACAATGGATGGTGCTTCTGTAAGTTGGTTAAAGGAAAAAGCAAGAATGTTACACATAGCTATTGTAGGGAGTATTATCATTAAAGAACAAGAAAACTACTACAATAGATTGTTATTTGTGTATCCAAACGGAACGATTGAAAGCTACGATAAAAGACATGCATTTACATTAGCCGGTGAAAACGAGAAATACGCTACAGGAAATGAAAAATTAATTGTTAGCTATAAAGGGTGGAAAATCTGTCCGCTTATTTGTTACGATTTACGTTTCCCCGTGTGGTCTAGAAATACAGAAAATTACGATGTACTCCTTTATGTAGCCAATTGGCCTAAGCCGAGAATACATGCTTGGAATACCTTGCTGAAAGCGAGAGCAATTGAAAATATGTGTTATTGTATTGGGGCGAATAGAGTTGGAGTTGATGCTAACGGTCATGAGTATTCGGGCAATTCTGTCGCAATAGATTTTCTAGGAAATGAAATGACTGCCTTGTGTGAAAATAAAGAAGCAGTATTGTATACAACATTAGTGAAAAACGACTTGCAGCACATTAGAGCAAAGCTTCCTTTTTTAGAAGATAAAGATGAGTTTGCAATTATAACAGATGATGCTTAAAAAAGGCACACTCAACTTTACAAAGTTGAGTGCGTTATATTAATCTTGAAAAATCTACGATGATTTTATAGTATTGTTTAAGTAACAGGATTCATCCACTTAAACTGATATTTTGTTTCAGGTACTACAATTCGCTCTGTCAATTTATACATTCTTTCGGGTAGTCTTAATAGCCAATCTCTTGCTTTTTCGGCTTCTTGAGTTAACCCATTTATGTTATCTATTTCCCAAAAATCGTTGAGCTTTTTTAGGATGTTCACATAATCAAAACCAGTGTATACTCCTGTTCTTTGTGCAACAGTAGAAAATTGATCAAATAAGGTTCCTTTTGCTTCAAAAGATTCTCTTAAATGCATGGCTGGCATCACAATTTTATGCTTCATCATGTGTTGAAAAGCCAACATCATTTCGCTAGGGTCTATCTTAAAAATTTCTTTTACAAATTCAGCATAGGCAATGTGATGGCGCATTTCATCACCTGCAATAATTTTAGACATTTTAGCCAAGGCTTTGTGTCCTTTTTTACGCGCTATTTTTGCAACATTGTTGTGTGAAATATAGGTGGCTAATTCTTGAAAACTGGTGTATACAAAGTTTTTATAGGGGTCTGTTGCAGTACCAATATCAAAGCCATCTGCAATTAAATGTTGTGTTGTAATTTCTACCTCACGCATATTTACACGTCCAGATAAGTACAAGTATTTGTTTAAGACGTCACCATGTCTGTTTTCTTCTGCGGTCCAAGCGCGTACCCATTTTGCCCAACCGTTATCGGGTTGCTGTGTTACCCCGTCTAAATCTAACAACCAAGACTCATACGTTGGCAAGGCTTCTTCTGTGATGGTGTCGCCGACCAAAACTACCCAAAAGTCATCATCTAATTCTTTTGATAGCTCTTGAATTTCTTTGACTTCATCAATAAAAGTATCTTTTTGTGAGTTTGGCAAAAAATCGGTTGGTTGCCATATTTTTTCAGGTGTTATTAAAAATCTATCTACAAAGGTATCTATGCTTTTTTCTAAAGTAAGCATTACTTCTTTTCTTACGTTATGTAATGACATGAATTAGTTTATATGGGTTGTTATAGCCTTTTCTGTTGCTTCCATGAGCACTTCAAAAGGCAATGAATCTATTTTAATAGGTTTGTGTGTGGTAAAAGTAATAGGACTTCCAATTCCTAACGGATATTTTCCGTATTTAAACACTTTCCACGAGTTGTTTATGGTAACGGGAACGATATAACCATCTGGATTGTATTTGGTAATGATTTTTAATCCGTTTGTAGAGAATTTTTTTGGTTGCCCGTTTCTGCTTCGAGTTCCTTCAGGAAAAATAACAGCACTCCATTTGTTTTTTTGAATGTTCTTGGCAAATTTCCCTAGAGTACTCAACGCTTGTTTTGCATCTTTTCTGTTAATTAATGCCGCGCCACCGTGTCGTAAATTAAATGAAACACTAGGTATGCCTTTTCCAAGTTCTATTTTAGAGACAAATTTTGGATGGTGCTTTCTAAAGAAATATCCAAAAGGAGGGATGTCAAACGTACTTTGATGATTAGAAACAAAAATCAACGTAGTGTCTTTTGGCAACTCATGTTCATTTTTTAATTGTACTCTTACCCCTAAAATTAAGAGCGATTTTACCAATAAAAAATTTAAAACATCGATGACTCTTTTATGTCCGTTGTACCCAAATAATCGTAACCCAATCCATTGCAAAGGATGGAAAACAACGAGCAACATTAAGAAAGTTATTGCAAATAATGGAGATAAAATGTGACTTACTATTTTCATTTTTGTTTAAAAAAATCCTAAGAAACTTAGGATTGAAATTTGTTAAAATTGTAACCATTGATTCCACGGAATTCTTACTAATACAAAGAGTAGGGCGATACCGTAAAAGATGGCAAATGTTTTAAACTTGGCTGTATCTTCTGTTTTCTTTTTATGTTTAGACCAGCCAATGGTAATTAAAACAATGGCTAAGATCATCATTAAAGGGTGTTCTACGGCTAATAATCTTGTGTCTGCATTGCTCATTATTGAAGCGCTATCTGCTTTCATTGCTTTGTAAACTGGACTCATAAAATACCATCCTAATCCAATTAATAATTGAATATGAGAAACGATTAAGGTAAAAAGTCCGATTCTAACATCTTTGTCTGTAAACGCACTTTTTTTTGAGATTCCCATCAATGCATTTACTACTGCAAATATTAACATAAGTACTACAAGATAGGCCCAATATGAATGTATATCTTTCATCATAATTTTAATAGTTTTTGGTTTCGGTAAAAGTACACATTTTAATCAAAAAAAAACCACCTCTATTGAGGTGGTTTTGAAAAATATTTTATCTTTTATGTTAGAAAGAAAACTTCACAGAAGCATTCCAAGTTCTACCATATCCAAAGTAAACTCTGTTGTTTACATCTATTCCTTTATACGTAGTACTTCCAGATGTTGCATGGATGTTTGTAAATCCGTCAGAGATATATCTAGTATCCATTAAGTTGTTTACATTGAATCTAAATCTAGCATTTACTTTTTCTCCAAAGTTAAACTTGTAAGAAACCCCAGCATCCATTAATGTATGACCTGGTAATTCTAAAGAACCTTTAGCATTATCAGCTTGAGTTGTGAATGAAGAAGCAGAAATACTTGGGTATAAGTTAGTTGCATAGAATTGGCTAATGTCAAATTTTAATTTGTCGTTAGCTCTGTATGTAAATCCAATACGAGCAGTAGTTTGTGCAGCATCACCTACTTTTACACCATCTAAATAGTAAGTGGTTCCTGAAGTTCCAACAATATTGTTGTTTTGGTCATATTCTGTTCCAGTAACATTTCCTTTATAAACATAGTTACCAACAGATAGCATACCGTCTATACTTAAGTTTCCAAATCTAGCATATGTCTCAACCTCAAGACCAGTATGCACCTGTTCAATACCAGAAAAATCTACGAAATTTCCAGGTGCAGAACCACCTGTTCTTTGAAATCTATCTTTCCAAGAAGTTCTAAAAGCATTCACTTTTACATTGTAGTTTTCACTTCTAAAACCATACCCAAATTCTAAACCTAAAACTTTTTCGTTGGTTAAACCAGTATTTATGTTATTGTTGTTAAAATTAGGGTAAACAGCATTGAAAAATGGTTGTTTTGAATAATAACCTGCATTACCAAACACGTTATGAGCATCATTAATGTTGTAGTTCATTCCACCTTTAATGTTACCTCCTAAAAGATTTTCAAAGTTAGATTTTTGATTTCCTACTAATAAGTTGAAATAATCTACTCGTTGGAATCCTTGTTGAGAAATACCTCCTTGTGCAAAAGCAGATAATTTTTCAGTTTTATACTCTACTTGTCCAAAAGCACCTAACCAACGTACGTTACCATCATTGTAGTATTCTATTTTTTGTTGGTTTGTGATATTTACCCAAGGGTTAAAACTTGGAGAAGGATCAACAAATTTAGTGATACTTCTGTTAGGGTTATTTTTATCTCTATCATCGGTATATCCTGTAGCGCCTAATAAGTTAGAAACTACTCTGTAGTGTATTCCTTGATACGTTCTTACATCGATACCAGCATCCCAACTCCAGTTTTCGTTTACATCGTTGTGGTAGTTAGCAATAACCCCATACCAGTTATGAGAGTTCATTGAAGCTCTACGAGTTAAACCGTTTCTTCTGTCGTTTACTGTGCTTCCTGTTCTGTCACCAGTAGGTAAGCCATGTCCAGATGCTCCTGAATTCCATTTTGCAATATCATCGAAACGAACTCTACCTTGAGCATCTCTTAATCTAAAGTCAAAATCTCTAATGTTGTTAACATCTCCAATTGGCCCTGAACCACCTCCACGTCCCCATGAAGCATAAACAACTGTAGACAAGTTAGAGTTATCAGAAATTTTCCAGTCGTAGTTAACAGACATTACTGGTTTGTGATAGAAATTTCTTCTAAAAGAAAATTCTTCACCTTTATAGTAACCCCAAGCTGGGTTAAATTTTCTACTTGGTTCATTTGGTGAACCAAATTTTTGATATAATGATAATTTTTCAGCATAACTTCTTTGGTGGTGCCATTGTGGCGCACCTGTAAAAGTAAACTCTACAGAGTGTGCATCATTAATTTCATATCCAACTCCAATAAAGTAGTTATGACCTAAAAACTTAGTACCATCTACATAACCATCTCCTTGAGTTCTACTAAACAAGAAAGAGGCAGATAAACCATTGTCTAGTTTTCCTGTAGAATAAGAACCTACATATTTCATATAAGCATCATTACCAAAACTAGCAGTAATATTTGCTCCTTCTTTTTGTTTAGAAGTTTTTGTAATAACGTTGATTGTACCTCCAACAGAAGAAATAGCTAATTTAGAAGAACCTAACCCTCTTTGTACTTGCATTGCAGAAGTAACGTCAGATAAACCAGCCCAGTTAGACCAATACACTCTACCATTCTCCATGTCATTAACAGGTACACCATTAATTAATACAGCTACATTTTCTTGGTTAAAACCTCTAATGTTTATTCTAGCGTCTCCAAAACCACCACCAGACTTAGTGGCATAAACAGATGGAGTAGATCTTAAAATTTCTGGAAATTCTTGAGATCCTAATTTTTCTTCGATTTCTGCAAATTTAATTGTTGAAACCGCTACTGGAGTTTCTCTGTCTTTTGCAACATCAATTACACCTTGAATTACAACTTCATCTAATGTGTTTGCATCTTCAGTTAATTGAATTGTACCTAGGTTAGTTTTTGCTGTAGAAAAAGCAACTTGTTTTGTTTGATACCCTACAAAAGAGAAAACAAGAACTCCAGAATTAGCATTTACAGTTAATGTAAAGTTCCCGTCAAAATCGGTAGAAGTACCGTTGGTTGTTCCTTTTAAAACAACACTTGCGCTAGGTAATGGTTGGTTTGTTTCATCAACCACCTTACCAGTTAGTTTGGTTTGTCCTAAAACAGTAGCTGTTGCAAAAAACAGTGCTACTAGTAATAAATTTTTAAAATTTTTCATTTTTAAATTTTAAGTTATTAAATGCTTTGCAAAAATCTAGATTATTTAGAGTTGCAATGTTAAGTTAATGTTAAGAATTAACAAAAAATTATGATTCTCAAAAATAAAGAAATTAAGTGTTTTTCGTTGTTATACAGGGTGTTAGATATTAACAAGGTTGTTAACAAAAAGCAAAATTTTCTTAAATTTAAAAAACGTGAATATTTCTTAAACTATTATTGTTTTTTTAGGAGTTTTGTTGCCAATTCTTTGCCTAATTCAACTCCAAACTGATCAAAACTAAAAATATTCCAAATGACGCCTTGAACAAAGAGCTTATGCTCGTACATTGCAATGAGTTTTCCCAGCGAGTTTGGGGTTAATTTTTTAATTAAAATGGAGTTATTTGGTCTGTTACCGTCAAAAATTTTATAAGGTACTAAAGTAGCAATGCTGTCGGTTTGTTGATTAAATTTTAAATCTAAATGTACTTCTTGTATAGTTTTACCAAAGGCCAAGGCTTGCATTTGTGCAACATAGTTGGCCATTAATTTTTTGTGATGGTCTGTTAAACCATGTAACGATTCTTGAAAACCAATAAAATCTGCCGGAATAAGTTTGGTGCCTTGATGTATTAATTGCATAAAAGCGTGTTGCATGTTGGTTCCTGTACTTCCCCAAATAATTGTGCCAGTTTGGTAATCAATACTTTTTCCAGTTCTATCTACACTTTTTCCATTGCTTTCCATTATGGCTTGTTGTAAGTAATCAGGTAGTTTTTTTAAGTATTGCGAATACGGTAAAATAGCTTCTGTTTCACAGCCAAAGAAATTGTTATACCAAATACTAATAAGTGCTAATGTTACAGGAATATTCTCATGAAAAGCAGCTTCTTTAAAATGACTGTCCATCTCTGATGCGCCCTTTAAGATGCTGATAAAATTAGAGTAGCCAACAGATAAGCTGATAGATAAGCCTACTGCACTCCAAAGAGAAAATCGGCCTCCAACCCAGTTCCACATCGGAAAAACATTGTTAGTATCTATACCAAATGCAGCTACTGCGTTTAAATTGGTAGAAACGGCTACAAAGTGTTTTGCAATGTCTTTTTCTGTTGCAGATTTTAAAAACCATTCTTTAATAGTGGTAGCGTTGGTTAGTGTTTCTTGTGTGGTAAACGTTTTAGAAACGATAACAAATAAGGTGGTTTCAGGATCTAAGTTCTTAATCGTTTCAGAAACATGATCTCCATCTATATTAGAAACAAAATGGGTGTTTAGATGATTTTTATAGTATTGCAATGCAGTTACGACCATATCAGGACCCAGGTCAGAACCACCAATACCAATGTTAACAATATCTGTTATCGTTTTGCCTGTATAGCCTTTCCAGTTTCCAGAAATTATCTTTTCAGAAAAGTTTTCTATTTTTTGTAAGGTTGTTTTTATTTCTGGGATAATATTTTTGTTATCGACAATGATTTCCTTTTCAGAAAAATTTCTAAGTGCGGTGTGTAATACGGCTCTATTTTCGGTTGTATTTATAGTGTCTCCAGAAAAATACTTGTGAATAGCATCTTGTAAATCAACTTCATTGGCTAGTTCAATAAGTAAATCGATTGTTTCTTTAGTGATTCTGTTTTTAGAATAATCAACTGTAAAATCATCAAAGTGTATGCTAAATTCTTCTTTTCTATTCGGATTATTTTTAAACAGTTCTTTTAGATGTGCTTCTTTTATTTGAGTGTAATGTGCAGTTAGGTTTTTCCAAGCATTGGTTTTTGTTGGATTGCTATTTTTTAAGCTCATAAATTAATCTTTAAATGTAATGCCGCTAATTGGTGTAAGCTCTATTGTTTTTTGATTTGTATAATCAATATTGTCTAATTGCTGCTGTAACGGAGTAATATGTTTTGTGTAGGCAGGCATTAAGCTCTTCTTTAAAGGTTCTGCAGAAGGTAGTTTTTGTTTAAAAGGATCAACTTGTCTGCCGTGTTTCCAAAAGCGATAGCAAACATGAGGGCCACTTGTATTTCCAGTCATACCAACCCAGCCAATAATATCTCCTTGTTTTACATATTGCCCTTTTTTTACTTTTCTCTTTTTCATGTGCAGGTATTGCGTGGTGTAAATATTATTGTGCTTAATCTTTACATAATTGCCATTTCCGCCACGTCTTCTAGATTCTATGACTGTTCCGCTTGCTGTTGCCATAATTGGTGTGCCAATATTTGCTGCAAAGTCGGTTCCTTTATGTGCTTTTACTCTGCCATAAAATGCAATTTTTCTTCTTAAATTGTACCTAGAAGAAATTCTGTATTGAAATTTTATGGGCGATTTTAAAAACTGGCTACGCAACATATCGCCATCTTCATCATAATACTCAACGATACCTTTAGCTGGATTTGCAATAAATCGGTAGGCATACAAATCTTTTCCTTTGTGATTAAATACGGCGGCTTTTACATTTCCATAGCCAACAAAAGTGGTGTCGTCTATAAACTTTTCTTCGTAAATAATTTTAAAGGTATCGCCTTTTTGTAGTCTGTAAAAATCTAAAGTCCAAGCATAGATATCTGCAATTTCATTGGTTAATGTTGGGTAGATGTGTAGGCTATCCATCGTCATAGAAAAGCTTGAGTATATTTTTCCTGCAATTTCTTTTTCTACGGTTTTTATTTTTTTTCTGTACTTATAACTGTGGATGATTGAGTCGTTAAATTCTACTACCGTTGCGAGTGATTTGCTGTGTTTATAGATAAATACTTGCGCTTTTTCTGTTGAGTCTTTTGATGCAAGTATGGTGTAAGGTTTACCAGCTCTTACTCTTCTTACATCAAAGGTGTCTTTAATTTTGTTGGCAATTTTATTGATGATTGGGTAATCTACATGATGCCTGTCTAAGATTACTCCAAAACTTTCTCCTTTTTCTATTGTATCGTTAATTACTTTGTAGTCGTTTAAATTGTAGCCATATTCGAACACTTCTGTCGGTTCTGTCGGAATTGTTAGTTTTTCAATAATTACAGGCTTGTCTTCTTTACAAGAAGCAATGATTAAAAGGATACTTAAAAGTAATAGTAATTTTTTCAAAAGAAATTGTTTTGCGCTTATACCTCAACGCAAAAATACAATTTAATCGTATATAATTTCAAAAGAATTTGCAAGCCCTTTATAAGCATCTAACTCTGCCCTTAAAGAACCCACAGCTAGTTTAGCAACTAGTTTGATAGGTATTTTATTACTGTCTTCAGTAATCCAAATAGTAACACTCTCGTTTTCTTTAAAAACTCTGCCTGCTTGCACTAGTGGTCTAAAGCGAAGTGTTTTTATTTTTCCGAAACGTGTTTTTAGGGTTTCTCTTCCTAATAGGCGCAATTTAAAAGGATAAATTTGTGAGTCTAAAAACATATCTAAGGCTATTTCGTCACCATCTTTTAGCTGAGAAGCGTCGTGGTTTCTTAAATAGTAGAAAGAAGACATCATGTCTTGAATGTTGCCAATACTTACTGTATTTGTAGTGTTGAGTTTAAAATCTTTTACCAGCGCTGTGTTTGTAGTATAATTAAATTGTACCTCTCTGTTAATTCTATAACCTCCTTCATAGATGTTTCGTTTAAAAAGATAGGGTTTAAGAGTTGTTTTGTCAAAATAAGATTGATAGGTGTCATCTACCTTAAAAAACCATTTTATAATTCCGGTTGTCCATCCTTTTCCAACAACATGAAACACTTCTTTTCCGTTTAATGTATCTTCTTTTACGGTTAATGTTGCGTTCCCTGCTTTTAAAAAGCCACTATAACTCATTTTAAAGCGTAGCCATTCGCCTTTTTTAAAGACCGTAGTTTTTTCTTGAGAGAAACTACTTAATGTCAAACAAATTGCTATAAAAAGAAGTGTTCGTTTTTTCATGTTTTCAAACTTATAAAAAAAGGATGACAAAAGCCGTTCCAAAAACGGAAAAACGATTCATTTTTAGAGCACTTTAAAAAGTTCCCCATCTTTTTAACTCATCTTCAGACCATAAATAAGGAAAGAATATTCTTCGTTGGTATTTTGGATGCATGTATTTTCGCCAGTTGCTACCGCCGGTTGCTTCAAGATCTTTGTCACCACCGCCAAGGTATTTCCCTGCGGCATTATAATGTGCCATGACCCATTTTACATTTACAGTATAATCGTAATGACGCATTGCATTGATTAGTTCTTTATCTTTTTGAACATCTTTAGGGAGTTGTTTAAATTTTTTAGAGAGATTACATTCGTTGTAGTCTTCCATAAAGTCGATAAATTCTCCCATGTATTTTTTTTCAAATAATTCTAACAAAGTACTTTTCTGACCTGTTGAATAATTCTTTCCTGCTGCTTGCCAATACAAATGGTCATAGGCATTTTTAAATGATGAATTTCTGTCGATAGTGTCTCTAAACCTGGCGTCTATTAAATTGATAAGTTCTGTTGAAGCAAATTCAATTTTTCGGTACTGGGCACTTTGAAAACCACTTGCAGGTGTGAGCGTGTTGCGGAATTTTAAATATTGTTCTACGTCCATTCCATCACCCATAACATCAAAAGAACTACAAAGCATATCAAAATAGCGGCTAATTCTCATCAAATGTTTTGAGAATTTTTCTGCAGAAATTTCTTTAGACTTTGCTACTTGGTCAATTTCCCAAAGAATCATTTTAAACAACAATTCATTTACTTGATGATACATAATAAAAACCATTTCATCTGGTTGGGTGGTTCTAGGAATTTGTAATCCTAACAAAGCATCTGTCTGAATGTAATCCCAATATGTAATTGGTTTACTCCAGAGCAAACCTTCTAACATTGCTTCGGTTGGTACACCCAGCTTATCGTATTTTTCTTCTATTGCCTTTAAAATTTCTTCTTTACTCATTGTATATGAAAAAAAACAACCAAGATTTTAATCTTGGTTGTTTTTTGATTTTAAGTTTATAAAGTTCCTCTGTTTGCTTGTTCTCTTTCGATTGATTCGAATAAGGCTTTAAAGTTTCCAGCTCCAAATCCTCGAGCTCCCATTCTCTGGATAATTTCAAAGAATAAAGTTGGTCTGTCTTCTACAGGTTTTGTGAATATTTGTAATAAATACCCTTCTTCATCTGCATCAACAAGAATTGATAATTTTTGAAGTTCTTTAATATCTTCTTTCATCATATCTCTATGTTCTCCTAATCTTTCAGGTATCATATCATAATATGCTTGTGGAGGAGGAGGTAAAAATTCTACCCCTCTCGCTTTCAGTTGACTTACAGTTTCTATAATATTATCTGTTGCCACAGCAATATGCTGAACCCCTGAGCCTTCGTAGAAATCTAAGTATTCTTCAATCTGAGATTTTTTTGCAGCTTTCGCTGGCTCATTAATAGGAAATTTAATTCTACCATTTCCGTTAGACATTACTTTACTCATTAAGGCAGAGTATTCTGTATGAATTTGTTTGTCATCGAATGATAAAAAGTTTTCAAAACCCATTACATCTTCATACCATTTTACCCAAACATTCATTTGATTCCAACCAACATTACCAACCATATGGTCAATGTATTTTAACCCAACAGGAGTGGGGTTGTAGTCAGATTCCCATTTTTCAAAGCCAGGCATAAATGTACCGTTATAGTTTTTGCGTTCTATAAACATATGTACAGTTTCACCATAGGTATAAATTCCCGCTTTAACAATTTCTCCTTGTTCGTCTTTTTCAACGGTAGGTTCAAGATACGATTTTGCTCCACGTTTTGTAGTTTCTTTATATGCTGATCTTGCGTCATCAACCCATAGTGCAATTACTTTTACACCGTCACCATGTTTTACAATATGATCATTAATTGGAGATTTACTGTTTAAAGGAGTAGTTAAGACTAATCGAATTTTATCTTGTACTAAAACATAACTTACAGAGTCTCTAGATCCTGTTTCTAAGCCTTTGTATGCTAATGATTGAAAACCAAAAGCTGTTTTGTAGAAATGTGCAGATTGCTTAGCATTACCTACATAAAATTCTACATAATCTGTTCCTAATAATGGAAGGAAATCTTGTGCTCCTTCAAATATTTTTTCTAAACCGTAGTTTACTGATTTTACTTCTTTCATAATAAATATGCGAATTTGATAATTAGTAGATTAGCGAATTGCTTTTTTTGAGCTACTAATAATTTTGTTTAATATTTTAATAATTGTGTTTAGTTTGTTTATTAGTTTATTAGGGTTTGGGTATGATTCTACATTTTCACAAAGAAATAACCAATATTCAGTCTCATCAGCTTCTTTTAAAGCTGTTTTCATTTTATGAATAAAGTCTGCTTTACTTTCTGCATTTTGTGCTTCTTTAACATTAGCCCCTATTGATGTGCCTGATCTAATAATTTGCTTAGCAAAAACAAATTTTCTTTTTTCTTCTAGTAATTCCGAATAGTTAACTATTTCAAGAGCAAATTCAAAAGTTTCTTTTAAAATAGGATTGTTTTGATATTTGTTACTTTTCGAAAAAATCATCATTACCTCATTTCCTAATTTTCAAATTAACTAATTGCTATTCTAACCAAGATTTAAAGTAATCTTCGTCTGCTATTTTCATAGCTTCTTCTGTAACCTCTAATGGTTTAAAAGTATCTACCATTACAGCGAGTTCTTCTGTAGCTTTTTCTCCAATACTTCTTTCGGCAGCTCCTGGATGTGGTCCATGAGGTATTCCTGCTGGATGTAAAGAAATATGACCTGGCGCAATATCATTTCTGCTCATAAAATCCCCATCGACATAATACAATACTTCATCAGCATCAATATTACTATGGTTGTATGGTGCTGGTATTGCATCTGGATGATAATCATATAATCTTGGTACAAATGAGCACACTACAAATGCGTTTGTTTCAAATGTTTGATGTATTGGTGGTGGTAAATGAATTCTACCAGTTATTGGTTCAAAGTCATGAATGGATAATGCATATGGATAGTTAAATCCATCATAACCAATTACATCAAAAGGATGTGTTGCATACACCATATCAAAAATTTCATCTTTCTTTTTAACCTTGATTAAAAACTCTCCTTTTTCATTGTTGGTTTCTAATTCGTGTGGTCTTCGAATATCGCGTTCACAAAACGGAGAATGCTCCAATAATTGTCCAAACCAATTTCGATATTGTTTAGGGGTGTAAATTGGCGAGTGAGACTCAACAATAAATAATCGGTTATCTTCTGTGTCAAAATCTATCTTATAGATAATTCCTCTTGGCACAATCAAATAATCTCCATATTTAAAGTCCAAGTTACCGTAAATAGTTCTTAGTTTCCCAGTTCCTTTATGAATAAAAATCATTTCATCAGAATCTGTGTTTTTATAAAAATATTCTGTGGTTGATTTTCTTGGAGCAGCTAAAGCAATATGGCAATCAGAATTTGTTAATACAATTTTTCTGCTTTCTAAATAATCGTTTTGTGGTTTTACTTGAAATCCTCTTAAACGATAAGATTGAATGTTGTTTGCTTTGGCAACTTTTGGAGCAACACTATATTGGTTTTTTATTTCTTTAACCTGTGTTGGTCTGTGTTCATGGTAGCTGTTGGTAGACATTCCGTCAAAACCTACAGTTCCAAATAATTGCTCGTAATATAAATCGCCATTTGGTTTTCTAAATTGTGTATGGCGCTTTGGTGGTATTTTTCCTAGTGAATGATAAAAAGGCATTTTTAAATGTATTAATTTGTTAATGTTTTAATGTAACAATAAGTGGGTTACATTATTTCAACCTATAAATTGTTACACTATACCTATTCGGGGTTTCTTTTAATTAAAAATTTTAGTAATAATAGTAGTTCTGACCAATGCATAATTAAGTGCTTTTAATGTGCACCTAACAAATATACAAAAAGTAATAAAAGATATTTAAGATTCTGGAGCTAATTCTACTTCTAAACCATTCATTTCTGGAGTGATTTGAATTTGACAGCCTAATCTGCTATTTTCTTGAACATGAAAAGCTTCGGCTAACATCATATCTTCGTCCATGCCAATCTCTGGTAATTCATGATCAGACTTTACATAACATTGACATGATGCACACATAGCCATACCTCCACAAACACCTATGGTTCCTTCTGGGGCTAGTTCATAAGAACGTACTACTTCCATTAAATTCATTGCCATATCTGTTGGGGCTTTTACTTCATGTAAAACACCATCTCTGTCTGTTATTTTTAAAGTTACATCCTGTTCCATTATTCAATTTTTTTTACCACAGCTTTTGGAGCTTCCTTTCTAGTTCCGTCAAATCCATCAACACCTCCTACAGTGGTATATTTCATCACATATTTCTTATCAGGAAATATTCTCTGAAAAGCACTTTGACACATTAGTGTTGCTTCGTGAAACCCACATAAAATCAGCTTTAACTTTCCAGGATAGGTGTTTACATCTCCAATAGCATAGATTCCGGGAATGTTGGTTTGGTAATCTAATGCATTGTTTACCTTAATAGCATTTTTTTCTATCTCTAATCCCCAATTGGCAATAGGACCTAATTTTGGAGCTAATCCAAATAGAGGAATAAAATGATCTGTTTTTAAAGTGTAATCTTCTTCGTCTTTTTTAGAAATAATAACACCTTCAACGTGGTTTTTTCCAACAATTCCTTTTACTTCTGCTGGAGTAATCAAATTGATTTTTCCTTCGTTTTTTAATTCTTGAACTCTATCAACAGAGTCTAAAGCACCTCTAAATTCATTTCTTCTGTGAACCAAGGTTACTGATTTAGCAACATCAGTTAAAAAGATAGACCAATCTAAGGCAGAGTCTCCTCCTCCAGCAATAACTACATCTTTATCTCTATATAGTTCTGGTTCACGAATCATATATTCTACTCCCTTGTCTTCAAAGGAAGCAATATTTGGAATTGGAGGTTTTCTTGGTTCAAAGCTCCCCAATCCTCCAGCTATTGCTACTATTGGAGCTTTGTGTTGAGTTCCTTTATTAGTGGTTACTACAAAAGAACCATCTTCTTGTTTTTCTATAGTATCTGCTCGCTCTCCTAAGGTAAATCCTGGTTCAAATTGTTTGATTTGCTCCATTAATTTATCGGTTAGATCTCCAGCTAATATTTCTGGATAAGCCGGTATGTCATAAATAGGTTTTTTAGGATATATTTCTGAGCACTGTCCGCCAGGTTGTGGTAATGCATCTATTAAATGACAGCGTAATTTTAATAATCCAGCTTCAAAAACGGTAAACAACCCTGTGGGACCAGCACCAATAATTAAGATATGTGTAGTAATCATTATTTTAATAAATTAACTGGGTAAAAGTAGTACAATTATATGCGTTGAAATGTGACTTTTGTCACAAAACATTATTCTGTAATATTTATTACATTTTCTATTTGTGGTACGTACTTTTTTATGGTAGCTTCTACGCCATTTTTTAAGGTCATTTGATTTACAGAACAACCTGTGCAAGCGCCTTCTAATTGTACCATTACATTAGTTTCATCTACAGAAATAAGCTTAATATTTCCTCCGTCACTAATTAAAAAAGGACGAATTTCTTCTAAAGCTTTTTCTACATTAAGATGTATTTCTTCTAAAGTCATAATTAAATTTATTTAGTGCTGCAACCACTCATAGTTGTAATTCTTACTATTTCGGTTGGCGGTAAATTTTCATTTCTTTTTACCAATTGTGCTAACATTTCTTTAGTGGTGTCATTAAATGCTTTTTCTAAAGGAGTGTTTTCTTGTAAGGCTACTGGATGACCAACATCACCAGCTTCGCGTATGCTTTGTACTAATGGAATTTCTCCTAGAAATTGTGTATTGATATCTTCCGCTAAATTTCTCGCACCACCTTTTCCAAAAATATAATATTTATTGTTAGGTAGCTCTTCAGGTGTAAAATAAGCCATATTTTCTACAATTCCTAATACAGGTACATTAATGCTTTCTTGTTGAAACATTGCCACTCCTTTTTTAGCATCTGCCAAGGCAATATTTTGTGGCGTGCTAACAATCATAGCTCCGTTTATAGGTAAAGCTTGTACAATAGATAAATGTACATCACCAGTTCCAGGAGGTAAATCAATTAACAAGAAATCTAATTCACCCCAATCAGCATCAAAAATTAATTGATTCAATGCTTTAGAAGCCATAGGCCCACGCCAAATTACAGCCTGATCTGGATTGGTAAAAAACCCTAAGGACAATAATTTTACGCCGTAGTTTTCGATTGGCTTCATTTTAGAGCGTCCATCAACTTTAACAGATAAGGGTCTTTCTTTTTCTACATCAAACATTAAATGCATAGACGGGCCATACACATCGGCATCTAACACACCAACATTAAACCCCATTTTTGCTAAAGAAATAGCAGTGTTTGCAGTAATGGTAGATTTTCCTACGCCTCCTTTACCCGATGCAATGGCTATAATGTTTTTAATATTCGGAATCTCTTTTCCTCTGATTTGATTTGGATTCTCCTTTTTCGGAACTACCGCTTTCACATTTACTTTAACCATAATGTCTTCGCTAACTTTTAAACGTAGCGCATTGATAATTTCGCTTTCTACACGTTTTTTAGCTTGTAAAGACGGGTTGCTAATGGTTACGTCAACAATAACTTCGTTACCAAAAGTAACTACATTGGTTATATTTTCGTTTTCAACTAAACTTTTACCTTCTCCAGGAGCAGTAATTGTTTCTAAGGCTTTGTATATATCTTGTTTTTTAAAACTCATGTGAGGTTTTAATTAGGATTGATTCTAAATTGCAAAGATAGGGTTTAGAGTTTAGATAATAAAGAAGTTATAGATTGATTATTGATAGATAGATAAGGAGAATTTATTGCAGTTCTTCACTTGGGTTCCAAAAGACTTTTTCGAAATCTTGAATTTGATTGTCTATTACCTTGATGCCTTCGCTTTCTAGTAATTGTTGCATTAAATTTGTTCCATCAAAATGATGTTTTCCAGTAAGTAACCCTTTTCTGTTAACTACGCGATGTGCAGGAACTTCTTCTGATTGGTTGTGTGAATTGTTCATTGCCCAGCCTACCATTCTAGCTGAGCGTGCAGCACCTAGGTGTTTTGCAATTGCTCCATAACTTGTTACACGTCCGTAAGGAATAAGTCTTGCTACTTGGTATACCTTGTCAAAAAAATTATCGGAAGATTTCATCAAGAATTAATTAGTACTTAATTCTAAATTTAATAAAAGTAATTGGTTTATCTTGTTCTAAATATTGTTTTTCATAAAAAGTTTGTGTGCCAATAACTTCTTCAGGACTGTAAGCGTTTTTATACACATCGTGATTGGCGTGTAATACCTCGTGACCTTCTCCGTGTAACAAACCTAAAGTGTAGCCATGCATAAACTCGCTATCGGTTTTTAGATTTACCACACCGTTTTCTTTTAAAATTGTATGATACTTTGTTAAGAAATCTGAGTTGGTTAAACGATGCTTGGTACGTTTGTATTTAATTTGTGGGTCTGGAAAGGTAATCCAAATTTCGTCTACTTCATTTTGAGCAAAAATCAAATCAACCAATTCAATTTGAGTTCTAACAAAAGCAACATTGGTTAAGTTTTCGTCTAAAGCTGTTTTTGCACCACGCCAAAAACGAGCCCCCTTAATGTCAATTCCAATATAATTGATGCTTGGGTTTTTTTGAGCAAGCGCAATGGTATATTCTCCTTTACCACAACCGAGTTCTAGAACAATAGGGTTGTTGTTTTTAAAAAAAGAGCGCCATTTTCCCTTCAGAGAAAATCCTGCTAAGATTTCATCTCTTGTAGGCTGAATAACATTTGCGAATGTTTCGTTTTCGTGAAAACGTTTGAGTTTATTTTTGCTTCCCAAGAGTAAAAGGAATTAGGCTCTGTCTTCTGTTCCTTCTTTAAGAAAACGACGAGATTCTTTCATCCAATATCCAAAAAGAACAAAAAGAATCAAAAGGAAAACCCAGTTTACAACATTAGACATCCACCAGTCTAAACCACCTAAACGTAATGCTTCAAATGGACCGAATGCCCACGTAAAAAAATCTCCTATTAATCTAAAAATATTGCTTGCAATCATAACTTAAGTATCTTTACATTGCAAAAGTATAAAAACTAATTATGTTAGCCAATTTTTTCGGGAAATCTAAGCCAGTAAATTTTATAGTAATTTTTGCACTCTTTTTGGCTTATATACTTGTGAATATGATTACCAATACTGGTCTGCAGTTAACAGTAAGCGCTATTTTAGATATCCTTGCAGTTTTACCAGGTATGCTATTGTTGTTTTTCTTATTTAATTTTATTTTAGTAAAAAATAAATTGACCAAAGACAATACATTTGCTTTTTTACTTTTTGTAATAGGTATTGGTTTGTTAGATAATTTAGTGTTAGATTATGCTATTATTGGAGAATACCTTTTATTGTTGTTGTTTTTAAGAAAAGTTTATACCATAAGAACACAAAAGGCTATTTATCAAAAATTATTTGATGGAGGTTTATGGATAGGTGTTCTAATACTGTTTTCTCCACTTTATGTGTTGTTTTTAATTTTGTTGTTTGCAGCAATTAATCTGTTTTTAAAAATAACATTAAGAGTCCTTGTTATCCCTTTTTTAGGATTTATTATCCCAATACTATTCTTTTTTACGTATCACTTTTACCATGATACTATAACCGAATTTTATGCTTTCTTAAGCCCTGATTTATATATTGATTTAAGCTTTTACAATACCAGTTTTTACCTAAGTATTTTTATAGTTTTTGGATTCCTAGTATTAATGTCTGTTATGATTTTGTCTGGTAAAATATTTTCTGTTAACAACCTCTTTAAACGCAGCTGGATTCTGTTAATTATACATGCAATTATAGCTTTAGCTTTTAGTTGTTTTGTGGTAAATAAAACTGGAGTTGAGTTGTTTGTGTTTTTTATTCCAGTATCAATTCTTATTGCAAATTGGTTACAAAGAATCAAAAAAAAGCTCTATGTAAATTTAATTGTTGGGTTTTTATTGGTTTTTTCTGTAGTTATTCATTTTATATAGTTAATGTAAAACATTATAGATTGGACCAATTATAATCAAGACTGTTAATATCTAGATTCATAGTTCTTGAGTATAAGAAGCTTTTGATATTTATGATAAAAAACATTTATAGTTTAGAACCATAGGCTAAATCGCCTGCATCACCTAAACCAGGGACAATATATCCTTTGTGATTTAAAGTATCGTCAATAGCGGCAATCCATAAATGTGTATTTGTAGGAAAATGTTGTTTGATAAATTCAATTCCCTCCGTAGATCCAATAACACAAATTACATGAATTTCTTTCGGAGTGCCTTGTTTTTTAATTCCCTCTAAAACGGTAACTAAAGATTGTCCAGTTGCTAACATTGGGTCAGCCAACAAAAGTGTTTTGTTAGTAATATCTGGAGCAGCAAAATACTCAACAACAATTTCAAATTCAGCAGTGTTATTTGGGTGATGTCGATAGGCAGAAATAAACGCATTTTCTGCATCATCAAAATAATTTAATAAGCCTTGATGTAACGGCAATCCTGCTCTTAAAATAGAGCAAAGCACAATATTGTTTGTGTGTAATAACATTTCTTTTTTACCAAGTGGTGTAGGTATAGAAACTGATTTATAAGATAGGTATTTACTGAGTTCGTATGCTAAAATTTCTCCGATACGTTCAATATTTCTTCTAAAACGTAACGAATCTTTTTGAATGTTTTTATCCCTTATTTCTGAAATAAATTTGTTTAAAATTGAGTTGGTTGCTTCTAAGTGATGAATTGTCATAATTGTTATTTGTGTAAATTTAAGAATTCAGTTTTAAAACAGATTGAACCTTTTTAATTACATTCTCTGGTAAAATAGTTTTCATAACATCTTCATAGCCATCAATTATTTTATTGCCATAAATAGAAGTTGGAATTTTCGGGTACTTTTTTAAATCTGGTAATAAGCAATTTTCTTTTGGTTGATTAAAAGGCGCAAACCCAGCATAGGGGTGAGTGGTTCCCCAAAGGGTAATAGTAGGTACTTGTTGCATTGCCGCTAAGTGTGCATTTCCAGAATCCATGGCAATCATACAGTCTAGTTGTGCCATTATATTGAGCTCTTCTGCAAAGGTTACTTTTCCTGCAACAGAGATGCAATTAGGTGTATTGTGCTCAATTTTAGTTAGTATTTCAATTTCTTTTGTCCCACCACCAAAAAGATACACCGTAGTAGTTTTTGCTAGTTCTTGTATCACAACTTTTGATAATTCTATCGGATACATTTTTGAATTATACGCAGCAAAAGGAGCAAAACCAATTTTATGTGCGGAGCTGCCTTTTAAAAGTTTAGCAACTGTTGTAGTGGTATTAGGCTTTTCAATTTCTGTAGGAGTATAAAGATCAATCTTAAAGCCAAGTTTGTCAAAGACATCAGCATAACGTTGGTGAGATGTTTTTAATTGTTTAAAAACTTTATTGTCTGTTCTAGTAAGTGCTTTTTTTTCGGTTCTTCCTTTATCAATTGTAGCAATTTTTTTATTCGAAAATCGAAAGAAAAAACGCAGTATTTTAGAGCGTAGTACATTGTGTAGATCAGCAATATGAGTAATCTTTTTCTTTTGTAGCTCTCTGTACAATTTAAAAATGCCAAGAATTCCTTTGTGTGTTCCTTTGACATCTGCCGTATAAAAATTCACATTTGGTAAGTCGTTAAAAAGCGGCTTTAAAAATGCTTTAGATACTACTGTAATTGTAAGTTTTGGATGTTGTTTTGTTAAAGCCCTTAACACAGGTACAGTCATAGCAACATCTCCTAATGCCGATAATCGAATGACTAAAATATGAGGTTTTATCTGCAAAATTGTAATTTTAATTCTCTCTGTAAAAGTAATTAATTCTAAAGAAGTCAATAGCAAAAATGTAAAATTAAAAGCTACCAAAGCCTAGAAAATTCCTTCAAATAATTATGTACCTTTGCGTTTTATTTAAAACTTGTATTGAATGATTCAATCTATGACAGGTTATGGAAGGTCTGTGCTACAATTGCCAACTAAAAAAGTAACCATAGAAATAAAATCTCTTAATAGTAAGAACTTAGACTTAAATGTTAGGGTGCCATCTTATTACAAAGAAAAAGAATTAGCTGTTCGTAAAAAATTGGCAGCTGCATTGGTAAGAGGTAAAATAGATTTTTCTATTTATGTAGAAATGACTGCGGATGAAACCACAACATCTATCAATAAAAATGTAGTGAACGAGTATATACAACAATTAAGAAACGTCTTGTTTACTGATACTAAAGATGATGTTGAATTACTAAAGATGGCTGTTAGAATGCCAGATGCTTTAGCGACAGAAAGAGAAGAGTTAGATGAAGAAGAATGGCAAGAAATAAATGCTCATATAGATTTTGCACTTAAAGAAATTGTACAATATAGAATTGATGAAGCCGCATCTTTAGAAGACGATTTTAAACTGCGTATTTTTAATATAAAAAAACATTTAGAAGTTGTAAATTCTTTAGATAAAGAACGAATAGAAAATGTAAGAATTAGACTTAGAAAAGCAATAGATGATTTAAAAGTAGAGATTGATGAAAACAGGTTTGAGCAAGAACTCATTTATTATTTAGAAAAGCTAGATATAAATGAAGAAAAAGTCCGTTTAGCAAATCATCTTGATTATTTTTTACAAGAAATGGACAGTGAAGATTCGAATGGAAAAAAACTAGGATTTATTGTACAAGAAATGGGGAGAGAAATTAATACTACGGGTTCTAAAGCCAACTTTGCGCCGATGCAAAAATCGGTCATTCAAATGAAAGACGAACTAGAAAAAATTAAAGAACAAATTTTAAATGTTTTATAGTTAAATGGGAAATTTTGAAGGTAAACTATTTGTGTTTTCTGCACCGTCTGGTTCTGGTAAAACAACCATTGTTCGTCATTTATTAAATCAAGAAAAATTCAATTTAGAATTTTCAATTTCGGCGACTTCTCGTGAACCAAGAGGATTTGAGGTTAACGGAGAAGATTATTACTTTATCTCTTTACAAGAATTTAAACAGTATATAAAAAACGATGATTTTTTAGAGTGGGAAGAAGTGTATAGAGATAATTTTTATGGAACATTAAAAAGCGAAGTAGAAAGAATTTGGGCTAAAGGCAAGCATGTAATTTTTGATATTGATGTAGTGGGTGGTTTGCGAATTAAAAAGAAGTTTCCAGAAAAAACCCTTGCCGTTTTTGTAAAGCCACCAAGTGTAGACGAATTAAAAATTCGTTTAAAAAAGCGTAAAACAGAAAGCGACGAAAAAATAAATATGCGTATTGCAAAAGCTTCTGTAGAACTTGCAACGGCACCGCAATTTGATAAAATTATTAAAAATTACGATTTAGCTATTGCATTAAAAGAAGCAGAAGAATTGGTTGGTGAATTTTTGGAATTAGATTCTTAAAAAATGAATATTGGTTTATATTTTGGAACTTTTAATCCGATTCATGTCGGGCATTTAATTATTGCCAATCACATGGTTGAACATTCAGATTTAGACGAAGTTTGGCTAGTAGTTACACCTCACAATCCGTTTAAGAAAAAAAGTACCTTGCTAGACAATAACCATCGGTTTGAGTTGGTGTACAGAGCAACAGAAGAGTATAGTAAAATTAAACCTACAGACATAGAGTTTAACTTGCCTCAGCCAAATTATACTGTGCATACACTAGCTCATATTTCAGAGAAATATCCACAGCATCGTTTTAGCTTAATTATGGGCGAGGACAATTTGAAAAGTTTTCATAAATGGAAAAACTATGAAGTAATTTTAGCGCATCATCATATTTATGTGTATCCAAGAATTTCTGAAGGAAACACAGAAACAAGGTTCAATAAGCATCCAAAAATTCACTTAACAGATGCGCCCATCATTCAAATATCTTCAACTCAAATCCGCAAGGGAATTAAAGAACAGAAAAATGTGCAGCCCTTATTACCCAAGGCTGTATGGAAATATATTGATGAAATGAATTTTTATAAAAAATAGAAACACTTTATTTTCGTTGTATATTTGTTAATCAAAGAACAAGATATTTTGGCAAAAAAGCGGAAAAACAAAAAAAAATTCAAAGAAAGAATTACCAATAAATTTAGGTTGGTGGTTTTAAACGAAGACACGTTTGAAGAGCGTTTGTCTTTTAAGCTAACTATTTTAAATGTTTTTGTATTTAGCGGAGTTTTTTCTATTATTTTGGTTGTGCTTACCACCATTTTAATTGCTTATACACCTATAAGAGAGTACATTCCTGGTTATGCATCAACCCAATTAAAAAAAGACGCTTCAAAATTGTTATTTGAGACAGATTCATTAAAAAGCAGACTTAAATTACTAGAAAATTATACCAAAGTTTTGGTGCCAATTTTATCTGGAGAACATCCGATTTCTGAGGTGGATTTTGATTCATTAAAAAGCAACTCTAAACCAACAGCTATTGATGAGAAAAAGTTAAACGCTTCAAAATCAGACTCCTTATTTAGGGAAAAAATTGATCGTAAAGATCGTTTTCCTCTATTTGATAAAGCAGAGAAAAAAATAGATAAGGTATTTTTTGCGCCCATAAAAGGAAATATCTCTCAAAGTTTTAGTGATAGTGACAAACATTTTGCCTTAGATATTGTTGCAACAACAGGTACACCTGTTAAATCTATAGAAGATGGTCGGGTTATTTTTTCTGAATGGACAACCGAAACAGGATATGTTTTAATTATTGAGCATGGCACAGGATTTATTTCTGTATACAAACACAATGGAGCATTGTTAAAACAACAAGGCGATTTTGTAAAATCAGGAGAAGTTATTGCTACGGTTGGCTCAACAGGCGAACTAACAACGGGACCTCATTTGCACTTTGAGTTGTGGTATAATGGCTATCCTGTAAATCCTTTAAATTATATAGATTTTAACTAATGAGTTTAAAAACTACGCTTGCAATTCCGTTTGCCAAACAAATCAGAAAGAAAGTATACAAATGGGCAAACAATCCGATAAAAACACAAGACAAAGTATTTAGAAAACTAATTTCTAAAGCAAAAAATACAGCCTTTGGGAAAGACCACGATTTTACATCGATAACTACTTACAACGATTTTAAAGAACGAGTTAAAGTAAACGACTACGAAGGATTAAAACCTTATGTTGACAGAGTTGTAGCTGGAGAAAAAGATGTGCTTTGGAAAGGAAAACCAATCTATTTTGCCAAAACTTCTGGGACAACTTCTGGTGCAAAATACATTCCCATTACTAAAGACTCTATGCCAACGCATATCAAGGCAGCTAGAAATGCCTTATTGTTTTATATGGCAGAAAAAAACGATGCCAGCTTTGTAAACGGAAAGATGATTTTTTTGCAGGGAAGTCCTGTTTTAGAAGAAAAAAATGGTGTGCAGCTTGGAAGATTAAGTGGAATTGTAGCGCATTTTGTGCCATCGTATTTGCAAAAAAATCGCTTGCCAAGCTGGAAAACAAATTGTATTGAAGACTGGGACACAAAGGTAGATGCAATTGTAGAAGAAACCATCAATGAAGATATGACATTGATTAGTGGTATTCCATCTTGGGTGCAAATGTATTTTGAAAAATTGATTGAAAAGACTGGGAAGCCCATTGCAGAAATTTTTCCAAACTTTAACTTCTTTGTGTACGGAGGTGTAAACTTTGAACCGTATAAAAATAAGTTCGAAGCTTTGATAGGTAAAAAGATAGATTATGTAGAATTATACCCTGCATCAGAAGGATTTATTGCTTACCAAGATTCACAAACTGAACTCGGAATGTTGTTGCAGTTAAACTCAGGAATTTTTTACGAATTTATTCCAGCTGCCGAATTTTTTGAAGAGAATCCAACAAGAATTTCAATTAAAGATGTCCAATTAGGTGTCAATTATGTCATCATTTTAAACACCAATGCTGGACTTTGGGGGTATAATATTGGCGATACCGTAGAGTTTACATCGTTAAAACCATATCGTATAAAAGTAACAGGAAGAATCAAGCATTTTATTTCTGCTTTTGGAGAACATGTTATTGGTAAAGAAGTTGAAAAAGCCTTAAACGATGCTATTAAAGGAACTAAAATAAATATCAGCGAGTTTACAGTTGCGCCACAGGTAAATCCAGAAAGTGGATTGCCATTTCACGAGTGGTTTATTGAGTTTGAAAATGAACCAGAAAACTTAGAGGAGTTTGCTGCTAAAGTAGATGCCTCTATGCAAGCACAAAATATTTATTATTTAGATTTGATAGCAGGCAAAGTATTACGTCCGTTAATTATCAGAAAAGTAAAAAAAGGGGGATTTCACGAGTACATGAAATCGATTGGTAAGTTCGGTGGGCAAAATAAGATTCCGCAGTTATCAGACAATCGTAAAATTGCGGATGTATTACAAGACTTTTTGATTCAATAAATATCCTCTTGAGTAAAGTCGAAGGAACTCTGTTTGTAACAATATTGAGAAAGAAAGACTTCTCGATATGATTTTTTCGCAATCACTCGAAGTGATAAAAAATAAAAGAAAGCCAATGAAAATAATATCAACCAATATAGGAGCGCGTAAAGAAATCAATTGGAAAGGAAAAGTAGTAACCACTGGGATTTTTAAATATGCAGTTCAAGAACCTATTTTTTTAGATACAGAAAGTGTAAGAGAAGATACTATTTGTAATAGGGTACACCATGGCGGAGTTTTACAAGCGGTTTATGGATATTCTTTAAAACATTACGACTATTTTAAATCATTGTATCCAGCATTAGATTGGAAAAACGGTATGTTTGGTGAAAACCTTACCATAGATGATTTAGATGAAACTACATTGCATCAAGGAGACACATTTAAAGTTGGAGATGCAATTTTAGAAGTAAGCGTACAAAGAAATCCTTGTATGAAATTAGGCATTCGCTTTAACGATATGAAGATTGTAAAACAGTTTTGGAACACGACCATGTGTGGTGTGTATTTTAAAGTGCTGCAAACAGGATTTGTAAAAGTTGGTGATACATTTGAGCAAATAAAGTCTTGTCCAGATAATTCAACCATTGCTGAGTTATATGTTACAAAAAGAATTGCTAAAGGGATGAACTAATCATTTCCAATTTCTTCTTCTCAAGAAACTTTTTTTCTAGTGAATTAGTGACTTTTTCTAGTGCAATATTGATATTGTTTAGTGCTTCGGTTTTGTTGTTTATTGCTAAAAAGTAATTAGCTTTTGCACCGTAAAACAAATAGGAACGTTGTTCCAAGTCGTTTGGATTTATTTGCTCAAAATAATAATTTGCTTTTAGGTGATTTTTGCTTTGTAAGCAAACTACAGCCATAGAGAGCAAGTGAGATGGTAATGGTTGTAATTTATACAAGCATTGGTACCATTCCAAGATTTTATGCCAATTGGTTTGTTCAAAATTTGGCGCTTTGATATGTTCTGCAATAATGGCAGCTTCGTAGTGGTAAGAAGAAAATTCATTATTTTCTACAGCCTTGTTCATCATTGCGTTTCCCAACTGAATTAACGGATACGACCATAAATTTCTGTCTTGTGTTTTTAAATCTAATACTTCATTTTCTGTTGTTATTTTAGCATCTAATCTAGCAGCATGAAAACACATTAAAGCAAATAAGGCATAGCTTGCTGATATGTTTGTATGCTTATTTTTCAATAAAGATTTGCATAAACGTATGGCTTCACCACACAATTCTTTTCTAACTAAAATTTCTTTCTTGTTAGAGTGAAAACCTTCGTTAAAAATTAAATACAATACTTCTAATACATTCTCAATGCGAAGAGGCAATTCATTTCCCTGCGGAATTTTAAATTCAATATTTAAATTATGAATCGTTTTTCTTGCCCTTACAATTCTTTTTCTAATTGTAGTTTCTTTTGTTAATAGTGCAGAAGCAATTTCTTTAGTACTAAACCCAGAAATAGTTTTTAGAGCAAAAGCTATTCTATCTTTTGGATTTAGTTTTGGATGGCAAGCAGTAAAAATCATTCTTAGCTGTGCATCTTCAATTTCTGAATCTAAGAAAAGCTCATTAATAGCAATGGTTTCAATTCCATTTTTAATTTCTGGAGCGTGTTTTTTCTCAGTTTGTATCCTTCTAAAAATATCTAAAACTCTATTTTTAGCGGCTTGAGTTAGCCATGCTTCAGGATTGTCTGGTAATTGTGTACGCCATTTTATACTGGCTTTTATAAAAGTGTCTTGTACGGCATCTTCAATTATCTCTAAATTAGAGAATCCAAAAATTCGCGTTAAAACAGAAACCATCTTTCCGCTGTGATGGCGAAAAAGATGGTCTATGATTTGTGTTTTCATTAATGATCAAATACCATAATTTCACGAATCTCTACAGTATTTCCTAGGTCATAGTCAGGAAAATCTTGTGCAATTTCTTGTACAGTATCAAAATCTTTTGCTTCAATTAAGTAAAAACCACCAATAATTTCTTTTACGTCGGCAGATGTTAAATCTGTAGCAGTTCTATTTTGACCAGAGATACGTCTTATTTGTGGTGTTAATGCTTCTCCTCCTCTTAAGATTTCTGCTTGCTCCATCTTATTGCCCCAAGCAAACCATTTTTCCATTCTTGCTTGTATTTCTTCTTGAGAAAGCCCTAAGTCGGTATACTCTTTGCCGATAAAAATCATCATAAAATTTTTCATAATTATAGTTTTTAAGTTATTCAGTACTAAGACGTTTGTGAAAATGTAAACGAGACACTTCTTTAAAATTATTTTTATGTTCTCAATTTAGGAAAATAATTAAATAAAAACACAAAGGCAGTGATTGTACAATCACTGCCTTTGTTAAATTTAAAAAATAAGCTTTATTTTTTGGCTAATAGGTCTCTTATTTCTGCCAATAATTCTTCTTGACTTGGTCCTTTTGGAGCTGGTGTCGGTGCTGGTTCTTCTTTCTTTTTCATGGCATTGATTCCTTTGATGATCATAAACATTACAAATGCTACAATAATAAAATCAATTACATTGGTTAAGAAGTCTCCGTAGAGTACAGCAACTTCTCCTGTTACTTTACCACCTTCTTCTACACCTTCTTTTAGTACAAATTTTAAATCTCTAAAATCTGATTTAAAAATTAATCCGACTAAAGGAGAAACAATTCCACCTGTAAAAGAAGTCACTACTTGTTTAAAGGCAGCACCCATTACAAAACCAACTGCAATGTCTACCAAGTTGCCTTTCATGGCAAACTCTTTAAATTCTTTTAGCATTCCCATAATGTACTTAGTTTTTATAGTTAATAGGTTGACAATTTAAAAAAAACTTAGCACTTTAACAATCTTTTTACGCGCTGAGAAATAGCTGTTAAAATTTCGTAAGAAATAGTTTCTGAAACTTCTGCCATGTTTAAAATCATTTCTTGAGAGTTAAACAGTGTTACTTTGTCTCCTTCTTTGCAATCAATATCGGTAATGTCAATCATAATCATATCCATACATACATTTCCGATAATTTTTGCAGACTGATTGTGTACTAGTACTGAGTATTGTTGGTTCCCAAGTTTTCTCGATATGCCATCTGCATGACCAACAGGAATTGTAGCGGTTTTCATAGGTTTGTTAGCAGTGAAAGCTCTATTGTATCCAACCGTTTCTCCTGGTTCAATCAAATGAATTTGTGAAATGATAGATGTTAAATTGAAAACATTTTTAAGTTGTTTGGTTTCTTCAATATCATTTCCAAAACCATACAAACCAATACCTAAACGCACCATGTCAAATTGTGCTTTTGCATAATTGATAATTCCAGATGTGTTGAGTATGTGTACAATTGGTTTGTAGGCTAAATGTTCGTAAAACTGTTTAACGATATACGCAAAATTATTGATTTGATTTGTTGTGAATTCTTCTTCAGAAACATCGTCACTAGCAGCTAAATGAGAAAAGAGAGAGGCTATTTTTATATGATTATTTTTGATAATTTCTGATAAGATTTTGGGTACATCTGTATGCCAAAAACCAATTCTATTTAAACCTGTATTAAATTTTATATGGATAGGATAATTTAGCAATAATTTTTCGTCAGCTAATTTTAAGAAGGCATTAAATATAGAGAAATTGTATAGGTTAGGTTCTAATTGATACGCTACAAGTAGCTCTAAATTTTGTACTTGAGGATGCAGTACCAAAATCGGAGTTTCAATTCCGGCTTTACGCAAAGCAATCCCTTCATCTGTATAAGCAACGGCAAAATAAGCCACTTCTTTTTCTAAAAATTTGGCAACTTGTACAGCATTACTACCATAACCAAAAGATTTTACAACCACTAAAACTTTAGTGGTAGCGTTTAGTTTTTTCTTAAAATATTGCAGGTTGTGTAGTAAAGCATTTCCGTCAATTTCTAATACCGTAACATGATTGTTCATAGTTTATTCTGATTTTTTTTCAGAAGTATTTGCAGTCAATATTTTTTCTTGTTGTAACTGCAATGCCTTGTAGTAAGCAGCTCTACTCAAGGGTTCGTATTCTTCAACTTCTCCCAATAACACCAATTCGTCATTTTGAGCTTTTCTAAAGCTATAATGTGCTAGATTACCAGTGTGTGTACATACGGCGTGTACTTTGGTCACGTATTCTGCTGTGGCCATCAATGCTGGCATGGGTCCAAAAGGCTTTCCTTTAAAATCCATATCAAGTCCAGCAACAATTACTCTAATACCCCTATTTGCTAAATCATTACAAACCGCCACAATTTCATCATCAAAAAACTGTGCTTCATCAATACCAATTACATCTACATCATTTGCGAGTAAACGAATATTTGCCGATGCAGGTACCGGTGTGGAACGTATGCGATTATCGTTATGAGAAACCACTTCTTCTTCATGGTATCTTGTGTCTATAGCAGGTTTAAAAATCTCTACACGTTGCTTTGCAAACTGTGCTCGTTTTAATCTACGAATCAATTCTTCTGTTTTACCAGAAAACATAGAGCCACAAATTACCTCAATCCAACCAAATTGTTCTATATGATTTACCGTATTTTCGAGAAACATTTTGTAATTTTATCCTTGAGATATGATTACTAGTATATTTTACCTCAAGTCTTACAAAAATATTAAAAAAATGATGCTTAGCGTCAATTAATTTATCAACTTATGCACAAAAAATTAGCAGCCGACTTAACTAGCTTAGCACACAGTATTTTGCAGATAAAAAATAAAGAAGATGTTTTTTTGCTAAAAGAAAAAGCCTATGAAGTGTATGAAAAACTTGCGTTGTTGGCTTATGTAGAAGAGTATATAAATACAACGCCAAATGCCACACAGACCAAAGAAGAACTCTTAGAAAAAATAGAAAACACCTTAGATTTTGTATCAGATGATACTACAGAGGTTGAGTCTATTACGGCTAAAGTGCAGAAGATTGTTAAAGAGATGGGAGATGAAGAAAAGCCCGATACAACTGTTGAACTCAAAATTGCAGAAACTGTAGAAGAAAAAATAGTCACCGAAGTTGAAGAAACAAAAAAAGTAGCGGTTAATGAGATTGTAGAACAACCATTTGACGAGTTAGAGCAAACGTTATTTTCTGCCAATAATCAAGAAAAAAATGATGTGAAAGATGTTGCAGGAATACACCAAATAACTCTAGAAGAAGAGTTAGATGATACTATTTCTGTAGAAATTGCTGCCGACTTGTTTGAAAAAGTAGAAGAAAAAAAATCGGTAAACGACCAATTTCAACAACATATTCAAATTGGATTGAATGACAGAATTGCTTTTGTAAAACACCTGTTTGAAGGTAATCAAGAAGATTTTAATAGAGTGATTTCTCAATTAAACACCACGAAAACATTAAAAGAAGCAAAGAAGTTTATCGCTAAAATGGTAAAACCTGAGTATAATTGGGCAACTAAAGAAGAATATGAAGAACGTTTTATGGAGATTGTAGAACGTAAATTTGCTTAAAATAGAGACACATGAAAATAGAAGTATCTAACGGAGAAATTATAGACAAATACACTATTTTAGAAATAAAACTTTCTGAAATTAAAGATTCAAACAAATTAGCAAACATTCAACATGAATATAATACACTTACGCCAGATGTAAAAAGTATTTATGCTAATTGTAAGGACGAAAATCAGCTTAAAAAACTACAGAACGATTTACTTGAAGTGAATAAAAAGTTGTGGAAAATTGAAGATGATATTAGAGAGTGTGAGCGGGCAAATGATTTTAGCCAAACCTTTATTGATTTAGCGAGAGCTGTGTATTATACAAATGATGACAGATCTGACGTAAAAAAAGAAATAAATGTACTTACAGGATCAGATTTAGTAGAAGAAAAATCGTACGAAGATTATAAATCAGAATAATAAACCTTTTAACAAAAAAACAAATGAAGAAGCTAGTCTTGCTATGTGCAATTTTACTTACAGGATTTACTACAGTCAATGCACAAAAAATTGAAACAAAAAGAGTGTTTGGTAGCAATATGTACATGCAAAACAATGCGTACTTATCAGGCAAACAACTGCTGTCTATAGTAAAAGAGAATCAAGAAGCATATAACTTAATGAAATCTGCAAACTCAAATAAAACTTGGGCAACAATTCTAGGTGGAGCTGGAGGATTTTTAGTCGGGTATCCAATTGGTACTGCTATTGGAGGCGGAGAAGCAAAGTGGGAACTTGCTGGTGTAGGTGCCGTGTTGATTTTAGTTGCCATTCCTATTAATAATGGTTATAACAAAAAATCAAAAAAAGCAGTGGATATCTATAACGAAGGACTCTCAACAACTGCGAGTAGTTTTAATCCAACTTTTGATTTGAATTTAAGAGGAAATAGTATTGGAATAACCATGTCATTTTAATGATTGGTAATTTTAAAAAATATACAAAACTCACAAGTGTTTTTATAATGCTTGTGTTTTTTTTGTCTTGTAAATCTAGTTATCAGTATCAAGAATTTCAGCAACAAAATATTCCTGTTGGGCCAGATTATTCTAAAGAAACCAGCTGGGCAGTATTACCCAATAAATACCCACAAAGTCTACAAAAATATGCAGCTAAAAATGTAGCTACATTAAAGGCAGATGTTTTTTATATCTATCCAACATTGCTAACAGATAAAAAAGATACACGTTGGAATGCCCCAATAGATGATATAAAGTTAAACGATGTAATAGTTAATGGTGCGGTAAAAAATCAAGCTTCGCCATTTGCCACTTCAGGAAAAATTTATGTACCTATATACAGACAAGCACATATAAAATCGTATTCATTGTACACAAAAGGAGGCAAGCAAGCATTTGAAATTGCATACAAAGATGTAAAAGCAGCATTTGAATATTATTTGAAAAATTACAATAAAGGAAGGCCTATTATTATAGCGAGTCATAGTCAAGGAACCAATCATGCAACTTGGTTATTAAAAGATTTTTTTGATGCAAAACCCTTACAAAAAAGATTAATTGCAGCTTATATGCCAGGAATGGGAATTAAGCCAATTGAATTTAAAACGATCAAGCCTATGACAAAGCCAACTGAAACGAATGGATTTGTGTCTTGGAATACTCGTAAAAAAGGAACATACCCTAAAAATAAAACGGTGTATAATGGAGCTGTAACTACAAATCCAATTACTTGGGATGAATCCGTAACGACAACTTTAGATCAACATAAAGGATTTTTGTATTCTAACGGTAGAATCTATAAAAAAGCATTAAAAATTCAGATTGTAGATGGCATGGTTTGGTCTACCAATCCAAAATTCCCGATGCGTTTTTTTATCTCTTTTATGAAAAATTATCATATTGGAGATATAAATTTATTTTGGTTAGATATTAAAGAAAATGTAGAGTTAAGAACTAAAACTTGGTTAGCTAATAATAATTAATTGTAACAAGATACTTGGTGTATCGTCTCTAAATTAAAACCAATTATTATGAAACAATTTTTATCTATTATAGGATGCTTATTTATATTAACTGCGTCAGCACAAGAAAAAAACTTTAAAGAATTTTATAAATCACACAAAAGACAAGCAGAGGTTTCTTTAAATGTTCCGGGATTTATTGCAAATCTTTTTATTGATACTGAGGGTGATAGAGAACTAAAAAGACTATTAAAAAAAGGAAGAAGCTATAAAGTATTAGTTTTTGATGATAATTATAGAGCGGTTCAAAGAGATTTCAAGAAATTTATTAGAAAGAATAGATACAAAACATTAGTTAGAATTAAAGATGGACAAGAAAGAGTAACTATTCATTTTAGAAAGGTTAAAAACCGAATAAGAGAAATTATTGTAAATGTGTATAATAAGAATGAAGATGCAGTTTTATTAGGTCTTAAAACTAATCTAACTCAAAAAGAATTGAATACAATAATTAGTAAATCCAGTTATAGACTAGCAAGAAAATAAAGTAAAAAGGTCGAGAATATCTCGGCTTTTTTTATTTGAGTTTACTTTTTAAATCTTCTACAACCTTTTTGCTATTACCAATAAAAATTTCATTGTCAACAATAAATACTGGGCGTTTTAAAAAGGTGTATTCGTCTAAAATATATTGTCTATAATCAGTCTCTGTTATGGTCTGATTTTTTAAATCCATTGCTTTATAAAGTTTAGCACGTTTGTTAAATAACGCCTCATAACTTTTAGATAATTGATACATTTCTTCAAGCTGTTTTACAGTTATAGGAGATGTTTTTATTTCTTGTTTTTCAAAACCATCAAGATTAACTTCTTTTAATATTCTTCGGCAAGTATCACAAGTTTGTAAAAAGTAGACTTTCTTCATTTTTAACAGTATATTTGACGCTAAAATAAAAATATATAATGAAGACTCAATTTGATATTCTAAAAAAATCTAGAGAGTTAACACTAAAGGCTATTAATGGCTTAACGTTAGAACAATTACATACGATACCAGAAGGGTTTAAAAACCATATTGCGTGGAATGTTGCCCATATGGTTGTAACACAGCAATTATTACACTATAAATTGTCTGGGTTAGATTGTTTAGCACCAGAAGAATTGATTGAAGAACATAAAAAAGGAACATTTCCTACAAAAACATTTACAGAAGAAGAATTTGAAGAAGTAAAAGACTTGCTAATTGGTTTGCCAGATACGTTGAGAGAAGACCATGAAGAAGGAATTTTTCAAAATTTTACAGAATATCCAACCAGTACAGGCTTTGTACTAGATAGTATTGAAACTGCCATCAGTTTTAATACTTACCATGAAGGCTTGCATTTAGGCATCATTTTAAGTTTAAAAAAATTAGTATAAAATAGTATCAGATGAAATTTAACACAAAAACCATACACGGAGGGCAGCAACACGAACCAGCAACCGGAGCGGTAATGCCTCCAATATATCAAACGTCAACCTACGCTCAATCAAGTCCTGGGCAACACAAGGGATATGAATATTCTAGAGCTGCAAATCCAACAAGAACAGCATTAGAAAATAATTTTGCTGCGATTGAAAATGGAACGCATGGATTTGCATTCTCATCTGGTTTGTCAGCCATAGATTGTGTATTGAGAATGTTGAATCCAGGAGATGAGGTGATTGCGGGCGATGATTTATATGGAGGAACTTATAGAATGTTTACAAAAATGTTTCAGAAATACGGATTAAAATTTCATTTTGTTGATATGAATTCGGTTGAAAATATTACCAACTTAGTCTCTGATAAAACAAAATTGATTTGGTTAGAAACGCCTACAAATCCGCTAATGAAAATTGCAGATATTGAAGCTATAACTAATGCTGTAAAAGCAATCAATTCTACGATTTTAGTTACTGTTGATAATACATTTGCTACCCCATATTTACAACGTCCTTTAGATTTAGGAGCAGATATTGTGATGCATTCTGCTACAAAATATTTAGGAGGACATTCTGATTTAGTAATGGGTGCATTGATGGTAAAAGATGAAAAACTTGCAGAAGAACTACACTTTATTCAATTTGCAGGTGGAGCTGTTGCTGGACCAATGGATTCGTTTTTAGCATTGCGTGGAGTAAAAACTTTGCATATTAGAATGCAACGTCATTGTGAAAATGGTAGAGCTGTAGCAAAATATTTAGAGAATCATTCAAAAGTAAAAGAAGTTTTTTACCCTGGATTAGAAAGTCACCCAAACTATGAAATTGCAAAAAAACAGATGGACGATTTTGGAGGAATGGTTTCGTTTAGATTGCACGATGAAAGTCAACAAGCTGCATTTACTTTTTTAGAAAATACAAAAGTATTTACATTGGCAGAATCATTAGGTGGAGTAGAAAGTTTAGTGAATCATCCAACAACAATGACACATGCTAGTATTCCTGAGCCAGAACGTTTAAAAATTGGAATAACAGATTCTTTAATCCGTTTAAGTGTCGGAATTGAAGATATAGACGATTTATTAAAAGATTTGACCCAAGCGTTAGATAGGGTTTAGGAGTTAGAGTTTTATTTTGATATAATAAGATTTATAAGCTAAGTTCTTCAAAAAAACACCCCCAATAGTATCACACTTTTTGGGGGCATTTCCACATTTTGAGAGCTGCAATTTTTATCTTTTACTAAAGTTTAAGTGATAAATTAATCCAACTTGTAAGTTGGTTAATGTTTCATTACTCTTATTTTCTACCACATTTGCTTGTAGTCCGTCAATACTATCTGAGGTATAAATTTCCCATTTAAATTGTGCAACAATGTCTAATTTTTCAGACAGTCTATAACGAGATCCTACACCCGTGTTAAATCCTAATGCACCACCTTTGCCTTCTTTTATTGCACCTTCTGCTCTATACTTTTCTGGCAATAAGCTTTTATCTGTGTGCCAATCTCCTAAATCAGAAGTAACAGAATTGCTGTAAAGAGAATAGTTGAATCCGAAATTAAAAAACGGATTAAATCTTGACTGCTGAGTTCCGTTAAAAAACTCAGTTAAATCTTTTAGGTAGTATTCTAATTGAAATCCTAAATTCATTAAGCTTATATTTCCTTTCATACTGCCCAATACTTCTTTAGAAGAAAATGTTTGGTTACCATCTCTGGTTTTATTTTCTAAAATTGTTTTAGGCGAAAGTTTCACATGCGGATGTCTTAAATCTACACTTTGGATGTAATTAAATTCTGATTTGATGATGATGTGGTCTAAAATAGAACTTCTCTTATTCCACGATTGAGATAACCCTGAAAGTTGCATATAATGTGCTATTGTAAAAGAAGTTGAATTGTTTGCGGTAGTACTTAACATATCGCCTCTTAAACCGTAATCTGTTTGCAATGCTGCTGTACCTGTTAACACACCAATTTCGTGTGTGGTGTTTTGAGAAAACATGTAGCTAGATACGAAGATAAGAACGTAGAAAATTTTAGGGGTAATTTTCATAATTAATAGGGGTTTGATTAGTTATATGTTGTTTGTTGCTTTTTTCTTACATAAAATTATTGTAAACACAAGGCGTAGGCCTTACGTTACTTGGGTTAAAATGGTTGCTAAATCTTTTGATAAAGTGATGCGCCAACAAATGGCAACTTCGGAAGATATTAGGGGTAAATTCCATCGTTAAAAGGGGTTTAAAAGTAAATTACAACACAAGTATAGTAAATAATCTTGAAATTAAAAAATTAAATCTCAATTTTATTTTATTGTAAAAACTTCTTTTAAGTGCCAATCAGAACGAACATTAAAGAGAGTGCCGAAATAAATTATTTTTTCTGGCTGTATTTTTTGTAGATAATTACCTGTATCCCAGCTATTGTTTTTATTACTGTCAATAATAGCTCTTACAGTGTATTTTCCAGGAGGTAATAAGTTAAAAGTGACTGTATTGTTTATGGGAAATGCCTTTTGAACTACAGTGCCTTTTTCAGAAAGTAGTTCTACAAAAACGGATGATATAGTTTGGTTATTAATATTTAATGTAATGCTTCCGTAATCTTCTATTTTTTTTGTTTTAAAAGCGTAGTGTAAAGAATCGTTACTTATGTTAAAAAAATCTGTTAGTGCTTTAGGGTGTAGTGCAAGTTTATAACTAGTCTCAAACTCTTTCTTAAATAAAAATTTTAATTTGTTAGTTGTAGTATCTATGCTATACGTATAAGGTATTTTAATAGTATCACTTTTTACAAATTCAATTTTTGAAGTATCAACTTTAGTAAGTGGATTATTGGTCGTAAGTGTTAAGGTATCTTTTAAATCTAAAACAGAAGAAATGTTAGAGTTTATTTGTAAAGAGTCAATTTTTTTCTTTCGTAAAAACACAGTAACAGTGTCTGTAAAAACATGATTACTTACTTTAAAAACCAAAGAATCTTTTACCATAGGACTATGCCAGTAATGCACTGTATCTTTTTCTAAATCTAGTTGTTGTATGTCTTTGAATGTATCTGGTACATCAGACAACAATTGTATTTGAATATTTTTTCTACTACCTTCAAAACCAAACAAAATCTTTCCTTTAGTAATTTCTTTTGGTCTGGTAAATTTAAAGGTGCTAATTTCTTTAAAAAGCGATATAGGTTCAGTAATAATACTATCTTTTGGTAGTTCAATAAAACGATTGTAAAAACCTATTTTATCTTCTTTAGGATTAAAAATATAATTGTTTGATGCGTCTTTTAAAGCGATGAGTAAATATTTTCCGCTAGCAACATTTGTAATTTTAAAAAGTGTAGAATCTAATGTACTGGTTAGGTAGGTAGGTTTTTGTTTATAGATGATAGAGTCTTTAAAAGTAGTGTCAACTTTATAGAGTAACACTTTTATATTCTTGTCAAACTTTTGCTGAAATGCATCTTGTACTTTTCCACTTGCTTTTAAAGAATCAATATAGTTTCCTGTAGAAAAAACATATTTAAAACTTTCTAACTTATTGCCTTCATTATTGTCTTGTACACTATTGCCAAAATTAAAAGTGTAAGTCGTGTTTTGTTTAAGCGTATCAGAAAATTTAATAGTAATTACTTTAGTTGGCGAACTTTGCGGAGTAATTACTGGCGGGTTTTTTAAAGGTGGAGAAACAATTAATTGTTGATTGATATCTTTAAGAGTAATAAACTCATTAAAATAAAGTTTAATTTTTTTTGCCTTAAAAAAAGTGCTCGCATATGGTGGAGATGCTGTAACCATTAGGGGAGCAATACTATCTTTTGGACCACCTGTAGGCATCCCTTTTTTAGCGCAATTACTTGTTAATAAAATAATAGTAACAATAAATAGTAAAGGTTTTAAAGCGGTTTTCAATAGATTGTGTTTTGCTGCAAAATAACAAATTTTTTATGGCAAATGGTTTGCTTTTTGCATTAAAATTATTCTGTGTAGGCAATGGTAGCAATGCTTATTTTTACATTTGCAGCTCTAAATAATTCTTTGCAACAAGCTTCTAATGTGGCGCCAGTAGTTATTACATCATCAATTAGCAAAATATGTTTGTTGGCTAGCAGATGTTTGTCTGTTAAATAAAATTTTGTGCTACTGTTATTAAAGCGTTCAAAACGCTGTTTAAATGTTTGTGTTTTAGCAGCAGATATACGAATTAAGACATCTGGCAAGTACGTTTTATTAAGTTGTTTGGCTAAACTTAAACCAAAAGTTGTTACCTGATTGTAGCCTCGTTGTTTTTGTTTTCTTGGATGTAATGGTACGGGAATTATAAAGGCAATAGTATCAAATTGATGAGCTTGTTTTAAAGTAACACCAAGCCAATTGCCAAACATAGTGCCAATTTCTTGTCCACTTTTGTATTTTAAAGCATGAATCAACTTTTTTGTTTTACCTGTTTTTCTGTAGAAAAGTAAAGCAGTAGCATTTTCAATCTGAATTTTACCAGCAAAAGATTTGGCTATTTTATTATCTTTATAGCTTTTGTAACAAATTAGGGGCAAATCATGTCTACATAGTGTACAAAGAAGTTGTTCTGTTTCTAAAAGTTGTGTATTACAAGTAATGCATAGTTTAGGAAAGAAAAGATGCAGGATATCTCTAAAATAATTCATCTTCTTAGCTTTTTTTGAGTTAAGATACTAAAAAATAATTGAGTGGATAAAAGAATAGACTTTTTTAAAGTTGCTGTAAAAAACCTAAAAACATCTGGAACCATTGCGCCTAGCTCTAGGTTTTTAGCACAAAGAATGTTAAAACAAATAGATTTTTCTATGGCAAAAGTTCTTGTAGAATTAGGCCCAGGAAACGGAGTAATTACCCATCAGATATTAAAAAAACTAACTCCAGATGCACAGCTTATTTGTTTTGAAGTGAATGATGATTTTTATCAGCATTTACAAAAAATAAAACATCCGCAGTTAACAGTGCTCAAAACTTCTGCAGAACACATCAACGAAGAATTAAAGAAATTAGGTTTTTCTAAAGCGTGCCATATTATCTCTAGTTTGCCCTTAACCATAATACCTAACGAAATATCTACAGCAATTTTAAAAAAATCTTTATACAGTTTAGAGCAAAAAGGAACGTTTATTCAGTATCAGTATAGCTTAACCTATTACAAGCAATTAAAAGCTGTTTTTAAAGATGCAATTTCATTAGATTTTGAATTGTTAAATTTACCGCCAGCCTTTGTGTATCGTTGTAAGAAACTTCATTAATTTTTCTTGTTAACTTTTTTTAGATTGATGTATCTTTGCGTTCATTATGGCAAAACAAGAAGATCAGTTTAAAAAAGTATTATCGCACGCAAAAGAGTATGGATACGTATTTCAATCATCAGAAATTTATGACGGATTGAGTGCTGTGTACGATTACGCTCAAAACGGAGTAGAACTAAAGAAAAATATTCGCGATTATTGGTGGAAAGCAATGGTGCAAATGCACGAAAATATTGTGGGAATTGATGCTGCAATTTTAATGCACCCAACCACTTGGAAAGCTTCTGGGCATGTAGATGCTTTTAACGATCCATTAATAGATAATAAAGATTCTAAAAAACGATACAGAGCCGATGTTTTAGTGGAAGATTATTGCGCAAAAATTGAAGCAAAAATTGATAAAGAAGTTGCCAAAGCAGCCAAACGTTTTGGTGCTGCTTTTAACAAAGAAGAGTTTGTTTCTACCAACGGTAGGGTGTTAGGCTATCAAGAAAAAATTGATGCTGTTTTAAGCCGATTAGCAAAATCGTTAGAAAACGAAGACTTAGCAGATGTAAAAGCCTTAATTGAAGAATTGGGGATTTCAGATCCGTTAACAGGTTCTAAAAACTGGACAGAAGTAAAGCAATTTAACTTAATGTTTGGAACAAAGTTAGGAGCTTCTGCAGATACAGCGATGGATTTATACTTGCGCCCAGAAACTGCACAAGGTATTTTTGTAAATTTCTTAAACGTGCAAAAAACAGGACGTATGAAAATTCCTTTCGGAATAGCACAAACAGGTAAAGCGTTCCGTAACGAAATTGTAGCGCGTCAATTTATCTTTAGAATGCGTGAGTTTGAGCAAATGGAAATGCAATTTTTTGTAAAACCAGGAACTCAAAAAGAATGGTATGAACAGTGGAAAGAAACGCGTTTAAAATGGCATTTATCATTAGGAATGGGTGCTGATAATTATCGTTTTCACGACCATGAAAAATTAGCGCATTATGCAGATGCTGCGGCTGATATTGAATTTAAATTTCCATTCGGATTTAAAGAATTAGAAGGAATTCACTCTCGTACTGATTTTGATTTAAAAGCACATGAAGAATTTTCAGGAAAGAAACTACAATATTTCGATCATGAAGACAATCAAAATTACACACCTTACGTAGTAGAAACTTCTATTGGTCTAGATCGTATGTTCTTAGCTGTTTTTTCTAATTCGCTACAAGAAGAAGCCTTAGAGAATGGAACAACTAGAACTGTATTAAAATTACCTGCAGTATTAGCACCAACAAAAGCGGCTATTTTGCCATTAGTTAAGAAAGATGGTTTGCCAGAAGTTGCGCGTAAAATTGTTGATGACTTAAAATGGGATTTTGCAGTTTCTTATGATGAAAAAGATGCAGTAGGAAGAAGATACCGTCGTCAAGATGCAGCAGGAACTCCATTTTGTATCACAGTAGATCATGACACTTTAGAAGATCATATGGTTACCATCCGTCATAGAGACACCATGGAGCAAAAACGTGTTGCTATTTCAGAATTAAGAAACATTATTAATCAAGAAGTAAATGTAAAAGCTTGGTTACAGAAAATGTAATACAAGTGAAAGAACAAAAAAACCTCATCAAAAATTTGATGAGGTTTTTTAATTTATAGAGACTTTATTCTAAAATCTCCAACCAATATTTACACCAAGTCTTGGAACAACAATTGGTGAGTTTTCGCTAAATAAATTACGCCCTGCACCACCGTAAATATCAATGGTAAGTCCGCCGTCAGAAACATATTTGATACCTATAGCAATACCCAATGCGCCATCGGTATAATCTTCATAAGTATTTGGGCCGCCAATCATTTCTATTTCTTTTTCTCCAAAATTAAAAGAGAAAAAACCTTCACCAAAGAAATTCCAATTTCTATCGGTAGAAAAATAATGCCTAAAAAATGGAGTAATGGCTCTTTTTTCGTTGTATTTAAAATCAGCACTGTTTTTTTCAAAATTGAGGAACCCAGAAATACCTACAGAAGATTGCTCGTCTAAATATCTTTCATAAGTAATTTCTACAGATTTTAAGACTAGGGCGTCAAAAAGATCTACTTTAATTTCTTGTTGTGCTTGAGTAATAGCCGTGGTTAAGAATGCAATTGCAACAAAAAGTTTTTTCATTTTTTTTTAGATTATTTATATAAGATTTGTATATATAACGTTATACAACAATAACAAGTATAACAAAATGCTAAATTAGAGCTATTTTTAAATTTATATTAAAATCTATAGCCTAAAGAAATACCTCCTCTACCAACAACTTCATTGTCATAATAATTATTAGAGTTGTTAAATAGGTTTCTTCCAAGTCCTAAATAGACTTCGGCTACAAATCCGTTATTAGTAACAAACTTACCACCAGCACTAACTCCTAAAGCAAAGTTTGTTCTAGAATGAGTTGTTGATGGTGCTCCATAATAGGTGTTAAGCCATTTATATGTGTTTAGCATACCAAAACTTTCTATAAAAAAACCTTTTGCAAAGTTTTTAGAAAAATAACGTCTGTAATAAGGTGTTAAAGAAAAAGTTTTGTAAGCATCAAGCCCGTTATCATTGTTAAAACTAATTAATAACGCGGTTCCAAAAGAAGATTCTTTGTTTATCAAATATTCGTAAGAAACATCAAACCATTTAAAAGCGATAAGATTGGTGCTATTTATTTTTAGCTCGTGTTTTTTTTGATTATTTTGAGAAATGGTGTCTTTTTCTTGTGCAAGCGTAATTGTTGAAATTAATAGAAAAAGGCAAAGTGTTGTAAGTTTTTTCATATTCGTTTTCTTATTAAGGTAAAAGTACTAAAAATTAGCTCTTAATTGTATAGAACCAGTGTGTATTGTTGAAGTGTTTTTACTTTTTCTACCTAAGTAATTGAAATTTAAGTTGATAAAGGAGTTTATTTTTTTTTGAATAATTGCAGACCATGTATAGTTTTTCCCTGCTTGTAAGCCTTCTAGCATTTGATAGGCAACCGGTGTGTTTTGATTTCCTGTAAAATCATTTAAAAATAAATTGATTTCTGCTCTAAGTAAGGTGTTTTTTTTAGTTTGATAAAAATATGAGCTTCCTATTTTTTGCTGCTTTAAAATTTCAAAATTTACCATTTTATTTTCTTTATTCTTATAATTATAGAAGAAAGAAAACTGATGATTTTTACTGTATTCAAAAGTAAATTTAGGAGCTATTTTAAAAGCATCTATTTGATAATTTTGATTCGCAAAATTTTCTGTTACCACTTTGTTTGTAGAAGTGTTTGTTGTAAAATCAAAAATCCAAAAAGTACTGAGTTTATGTATTAGCTCTAATTGATGTAATTTGGTGTTGTTTTCTTGGCTTCCAATAAAATACAATTGATTGTTTTTAGAAGTAGCATAGGTGAAAATAGCACTGTACTTTTGTAAGTTTTTATTGAAATACAAGCTGTTTTTTAAGTTGTAATTTAAACCTAATTGTTTGGTTTTATGTATGTAAAACGGATTCAAATTAAACGTGTTGTTAGTACGTTGCTGTTCATTGTTAATAATAAAATGGGTTTGATTGTAAAAATGAGACACTATTTTTTTTAACCCATTTTTGTTTGCCCATTGAGAAGGGTTTACGGTAAATACCTGTGCCCATTTAGCCCTTTGGGTATTGATGTATGTGAGGTTAGGTAAGGCAACTCTTAAATATGTTGCTTGATCTTTATAAATGGCAATTTCAAACTCATTAAATTCTTTAATTCCGTTGTTGTTGTAGTCAATCCAAGTATAAAATCCTTGTCCAGGTTCTGTTTTAATATACACGTATTCTTGTCTGGCAATATTGCCAGAAGAGGTTTCGTACACCGAGTTAAAATTAATAAAGTTCTGAAATAATTTCTGACGGTATATAATTTTAGAATTTAAGGCTTTTTCGTTATTGGTAAAAGTATTGTTGGTGATTCTGTAATTGGTGAAAACTGACAGATTACTATTTGTATTTTGTAAAAGTTTACTGTGTAAATAAAATGTTTTTCGAGTGTTTATGTTTGTAAACTTGTTGTTTCGTATACTATCGTTTGTTCTGTAATTAAATCCTAATTTAGAATAGGTTTTTGTACTATCTCCAATACCAATATAGGTTTCGTATTCTTTAAACCGATGACTTAAAGTGTTTAGTTGTTGGGTGGCTTTTAAAACTCGTTCGTTACTTTCTAGATTTAAGAAGCCACCAATCCACGATTTAGCAAGCGAATGCTCTATTTTTCCTTTAGCCCTTAAAAAGCTATTCTTTTCTATTGTTGAAGTATTGTTTAGTAAGCTTATTTTGGTGCTAAAACTGGTTTTATTAAAAGTGTTTTTACTGTTAAAATTGTGCTTAATTCCGTTATAAAAACCAGTATAACTCATAAGATTAAATCCGTAAGTGTAGTAGGCTTTCTTTTCCTTGCTTAATGTTAAAAGGGTGTTGATTTGATGTCTGTTTCCAGTGGGATTTACTATATTCCAATCGCGCTCAAATTCTGGTGCATCAAAGCCTTGTTCTGTGGCAAAATATTGGTGCAAAAACTCGTAGCCAATATCAGTAGAAAATTTCCATGTAGTTTTGCCATACAATTGTTTCCAATTTATTTTTGCTGCTAACCCTTTATTCTGATTATCATCTAAAGAAGAAAACAAATTGGCATCGTTATTACTAACAGCGATTTCTGAAAAAAAGCGTGTCTTTTCAGAAGGTTGATAGGTGGTGTTTATTGCATAAGTTTGTGATTTTGTAGGAGCAACAAGCTTAATTACTGGGTTATAGCTACCCGAATTTATACCAACGTATTTATAAATATTCCCTAAAGCAATGGTTTTGTCTAACGCATAAGCTCCTTTATTTGCGCCAACAAAAGTAAATGCAACTGTATATAATTGATCATTTTTATTTGTTGAATGTTCAAAGACTTCTGCATTTCCAGAAAGTATTCTTTTATAGAGAATTTTGTTTTCTGAGTACGAATCTTCGTAAGCACTATTGGCGTACATTTTAGATGTATCGTTTCCAGCATTTGCTAATATTTGTTTGTGCTCATCTGATAACTGTTGTTGTATAGGTTGATTTTTTGCATCATTTTCATTGTAAAAATAACCATTTACACTAAAGTTGTCTGAGTTATAACTTGCTTTTTCATAGGTGATGAATCGTGTGTAATTTCTATCTGAATATTGGTAGTCTAAATGAAAACGCATATCATTGGTAATAGGTAATGTGGTATTAAACCTAATTTCAGAGGTATTATAATCTATAGTATAATCTTTTGTTTCTCCTCGTTTTAACAATCTACCATTTAAGAATAACGATTCGCTTCCTGCAACAATAATTAAAAAAGCTTGATTGTTAGGGCCAATAATTTTATAAGGTCCTTGATTGCCTTCTTTTCCAATAAATCTATACTCGCCAAATTTTCCTCTAACTATGGCGCCAGAAGCAAGCATGTTTGTGCGCTCTGAAAGATTGGCTGCTGCTTCTATCCCTGCCACTTTTTTGGTGAAAGGCATAAAATAACTTTCGCTATTTTTTAAATCTAAATCACCCGCTTTTACACGCCATTTTTTGTGTTCAAACTCAATAAAAATTCTATCGAAATCTGTAATATTTTGTGAATATCCATTTTCTTGTAGCGGAATATTGGTGTCAAAAATATTAGCTTTCAGCGTAATGTCTTTAGATAGGTTTCCTTTTAGGGTTAAGTCTAATGAAGAATTTACCACAGCGTTTTGATTATTACCAATGGTTAGTCCTCTTGTAATGTTCCCTTTTGCATCTAAATCTCCAAAAATAGTGCTTTGCGCTTTCTTTTTATTTGTGGTTAAACTGTATAGTTTCTGAGTGTTTTTTGTATCTGGAACGATAATTTTCTCGTCAAATTCTTGGTATGTTTTTGTAATGAAATCTGGAAACCGAAAGTATTCAATGGTAATGATTGGGTATTTTTTAGCATTGATAATAAGCTGTGCTTTGATAAAATTTACTTGGTATGCTGTAGCTGGAATTTTGTTTTTCTGATAATCTAAGACTGTAAATTTTTGTGAGTTGATGTTAACAGAGTCAAATTGTATGGTGTCTTTTACTAGTGTATATGTTTTTGAACGAAAATTTTTAGATATAGTTTGTGCATTTGAAACTAGACCTAAGAAAAGGCAGATACAAAAAAATAGTTTTTTAGCCATATACTGCTAACGTTCAAAAATGTAAAAATAGTCTAAAACAACTTTTGTTGTTTTGCCGGACTTTCATGTTCTAACAGCCACTTTTTACGCCAAATACCACTTGCAAAACCTGTTAAAGAACCATCTGAGCCTATGACTCTATGACATGGAATAATAATTGCTATGGGGTTTTTACCATTAGCGGAAGCAACTGCTCTAATGGCTTTTACATCTCCAAGAGCCTTGGTTTGTTCTAAATAGGTTCTGGTTTTTGCAAACGGAATGTTTAATAATTCTTTCCAAACTTTTTGCTGAAACTCTGTTCCCTTTGGATTAAGTTGTATATGAAATTCTTTTCTACCGCCAGCAAAATATTCGTCTAGTTGCTCAACACATTGCTGCAGCTCTTTAGGGATCTCTTCTTTTAAAGGCGTAGTAAAATCAACATCTAAAATAGATAGCTTTTGTACGCCTTCTTTATCTCCAACAATCTCTAAAATTCCTATAGGAGATTTGTAGTATGTGGTTTTGACTTTCATTTATTTTTTAGACAAAAACCTTCCCTCAATTCCGTATGCAATACCAATATGGAAACTATACCCGCTCAAATTCGGATTAAAATTAGATTTTGCCATAAAAAATTGCGCTCTAATATAACTATTTCCTTCTTCTCTGATGTTTAATAGCATAGGAGTAAAGTTGACTCTTTTCCTGTTTTTAAAATCAAAGTTCAGTCCGAAAATACTCGTGCTTGTAGTAGTTTCAGTCTTGTTCTTTTTATCTCCAGTTTCACCTAAAGCTGTAGAACCATAGCCAACAAATGGTGCAATTTTTAACTTATTGGTCTCGTAAAGCGGGTAGCCAACTGTTAGGTTAAACATAGAAATAGTACTTTTTTCTCCTTTAGGAATAAACAATAAATTATCTTGTAAATCTTTGTTTAGTTTACTGTTGGTTAAAGACATGTTTAAACCTAGTAGTACTCTGTGATACGAGAATTCAAAACCAAAACTTAACGCTAAAGTGTTGTTAAAGATGTCTTTAAAATCACCAGCTTGTATACCGTAATTTAATCCGCCATACAAACCGTAGGTCCAGTTGCTTTTTTTGTAGTCTGGTAGGTTAAATATTGGGATTTCTGCCAACTCTTTTTCTGTTATTAGCTTCCATTTTTCTGTGATTTCAGACATCAACCCGTTGTTGCTTTCTTCTTGAAAATCTAAAATTCTTTTTTGTAATTGACTTTTGGTATCCATTAACAAAGAGCTCGATTGATAGATATTGTCTAACAACATCAGCTCCTTTTGTAATTTTCTTTTACTAATTTCTATCAAGTTAAAAATAACTTGATTATAAGCTAAATTAGCATTGTTTCTGAAATTTGGGTGTGTAAACGATAAGGCTTTATCCATGTAAGCATCTGCAAACAATCCAAAATAAAGCACATTGTCTAGTAACTTTTTATCAGTATGGTAGCTTAATGTATATGCCAAATTGGTGGTGCTGTTTTTAGTATGGGTTCCTTGAAAATCGTTCCAAGTTAATTTGCCATCTTTCCAATATTTTCGGTATTCTTGCGCAGTTAGTTGTAAGCTTGTAGCTAAAATTAGTATTAAAATGAATCTTTTTTTCATGCTGTTATTGATTAAAAATTTCTTTTGAGTTTTGTGTGGTAATTTGGGCAATTTTTTCGAAAGTTTTCCCGTAAATAGCAGCTAATTTTTCTATTATTTGTGTTATATAGCTACTTTCGTTTCTCTTGCCTCTGTAGGGTGTAGGTGCTAAATAAGGTGCATCGGTTTCTAACACAATATGTTTGAGGTCTATTTGATTTAGAAACTTGTCAATTTTTCCGTTTTTAAAGGTAGCAACACCGCCAATTCCTAATTTCATATTGTACGAAATGGCTTTTTGAGCTTGTTCAAAAGTGCCTGTAAAGCAATGAAAAATTCCGAACAATTGATCGTCTTTTTCTGTTTCTAGTATGTCAAAGATTTCATCAAATGCATCTCTACAATGTATTACAATGGGCAAATTCTTTTCTTTTGCCCATTGTATTTGTATTCTAAAAGCTTCTTGTTGTTGAGGCAGAAAAGTCTTGTCCCAATACAAATCAATTCCAATTTCGCCAATAGCAACAAAATCTTTTTTATCAATCCACTTTTTTACGTGTGTTAGTTCTTCTTTGTAGTTTTCTTTAACAGAAGTTGGGTGTAAGCCCATCATTAAAAACACCTCTTTGTTAAATTTTTGTTCTAAATCTAACATACGTTCTGTATAAGAACTATCAATTGCAGGAATAAAAAATCGAGATACTCCTGCGTCTTTTGCGCGTTGCATCATTGCTGCTCTATCCTCGTCAAATTGCTCAGAATATAAATGGGTATGTGTATCTGTAATCATAAATTAATTATCAGTTGTCGGTGATCAATTATCGGTTTTTAAAATATCTTTTAAAGATTAAAATGATTAATTGATGATTGAATTTGTATTTTTACAACTGCTAAAATACAGTTAAATGGCTAGTCTTAAAAAAGTATTGTCAAAAAAGAAATACATTCAAATCAACTTAAAAAAAACGGCAACAAATCATTTAGAAATCAAAGCTAAGATAAATGGAATTAAAGGACGATTTATTTTAGATACAGGTGCTTCAAATTCTTGTGTGGGCATAGATTTGATAGAACGTTTTCAGCTAATTGCAGAGGTTTCTGATACCAAAGCTGCTGGCGCTGGAGCAACGGATATGGAAACACAAAAATCTGAAAATAATTCGTTAGAAATTGGAAAGTGGAAAACCAATGATTGTCATTTGGTACTTTTTGATTTGACACATGTAAACACGGCTTTAAAACAACATCATGCAAAAAAAGTACACGGAATTATTGGTGCAGATGTTCTAGAACAAGGAAAGGCCATTATTGATTATGATAGATTAACTTTGTATTTAAAGCGAACAAAAGTAAACAAAGCTGTTCCTTTTTAAGGATGGTTGCTTTTTGAGATACTTAATTGCGTGTAACATTTCTGTAAGATCCTCGTCTTTCTAATATAACATTAAATTAAATATCATGAAATTAGCATCACATCCACGAGTCATTGAAAGAGGCATTTTAACATCTGTTTATAAACAAGAAATTAAGCAGAGTATTAGCGAAATGAAACGCAAATCATTATCGCGAATCAAATCTTCAATTTTAAACGGTCACGACAAACTTCAAAGTCGAGCAGGTACTGTTTTACAAGTTTCTGTATTTGCCATTTTCTTGGTAGTTATCCTTTTTTAGAAAATAAAAAATCTCACTTTCTAAAAAGTGAGATTCTAATTTTTAAGAATTTCTTATTGTTAGCTCAATACATTTTTTATTCTTTGTATGGCTTCTTGTAATTGCGCTACAGATGCAGCATACGATAGTCGCACACAATTTGACGCTCCAAACGCTTCACCTGTAACGGTTGCTACATTGGCTTCTTCTAATAAAAGCATAGAAAAATCATTTGCATTGTGTATTGTTCTACCTTGAATTGTTTTGCCAAAGAAAGATGAAACATCAGGAAAAACATAAAATGCTCCTGGAGGTACATTTAGTTTTAAACCATCAATTTCTCCGAGCAATTCAAGTACCATATCCCTACGGTTCTTAAACTCGTCTACCATGTACTGAATTTTTGAAACTGGAGCTAAAACGGCAGTAATTGCAGCTCTTTGAGCAATACAATTGGTACCCGATGTAATTTGTCCTTGCATCTTTGTACAAGCTTTAGCAATCCATTGAGGTGCACCAATATACCCAATTCGCCATCCTGTCATGGCAAACGCTTTTGCCAATCCATTTACCGTAATGGTTCTATCATACATTGTGTCTATAGTAGCAAAACTAAACGGTTTTTCTCCGTAGTTGATGTGCTCATAAATTTCGTCTGATAAAATAAATATCTGAGGGTGTTTCTCTAAAACTTCTGCCAAGGCTCTATATTCAGCTTCGCTATAAATCGTTCCACTTGGATTGTTAGGCGAGTTAAAGAAAATCATTTTTGTTTTTGGTGTGATGGCTGCTTTTAATTGCTCAGGAGTGATTTTAAAATCGGTTTCTATTGTAGAAGGAATTTCTACAAACTTGGCTTCGCACAAAGTTGCTATAGCAGAATAGCTTACCCAATATGGTGCAGGCAGTAAAACTTCATCTCCAGGATTTAATAATACTTGAGCAACATTGGCAATAGATTGTTTTGCTCCAGTAGAAACCACAATTTGATTGGGCTGATATGATAAATCATTGTCGCGTTTAAATTTGGTACATATAGCTTCCTTTAACTCAGTATAACCATCAACTGGAGTGTAAGAGTTATAATCTTGGTTAATAGCTTCTATAGCAGCATTTTTAATAAAATTAGGTGTATTAAAGTCTGGTTCACCCAAACTTAAACTTATAATATCTTTTCCTGCTGCTTTTAGTTCTCTTGCTTTTGCAGCCATTGCCAATGTTTGTGAAACAGGCAAACTATTAATTCTGTCTGATAATGGATGTGACATGTTGGTGTGTTGTTGTGTTACGCTAATTTTGGTTGTTTACCGAGTTGACCTAAATGCTTAAAATGCTCAATAATTGCCCTTCTGGTTGTTTTATATTCGTTGTAGGGTAAATTAAATTCTTTTGCAGTTTCTTTTACAATTTTTGCTAATTTTTTGTAGTGCACATGTGAAATATTCGGGAAAATATGATGTTCTACCTGATGATTTAAACCTCCTGTATAGAAATTAATTAACCAATTACTTGGTGCAAAATTTGCTGTGGTGTACAATTGATGTATTGCCCAGGTGTGTTCTAAATTACCATCTTTATCTGGCAATGGCATTTCTGTTTTTGGCACCACGTGTGCCAATTGAAAAACGACACTTAAAATAATTCCTGCAGTATAATGCATTACAAAAAAGCCAATTAAAACTTTCCACCAGGCTACCTCTAAAACTAAAATAGGTAAAAGAATCCAAAGAGAATAATAAACAATTTTAGAGATAACTAGTTTAGTCCATTCAGTTACAGGATTAGGAAATTTACCGTACGATAACTTTCTTTTTAAATAACTGCGCATTTGTTTGATGTCTGTGGTAATTGCCCAATTAATAGTTAATAAACCATATAGAAAAATTGAGTAGTATTTTTGAAATTTGTGAATCCACAGCCACTTTGCATGTTTAGAAAAACGAATAATTCTACCAGCATCAATATCTTCATCATGATCTTGAACATTTGTAAAAGTATGATGTAAAACATTGTGTTGTACTTTCCAATTATACACGTTACCAGCTAAGATATAAATGCTACTTCCCATTAATTTATTAACCCATTTTCTTTTAGAAAAAGATTCGTGATTGGCATCGTGCATTACATTCATTCCAACACCAGCCATTCCAATACCAGTGACTACCATTAGTACTACCATTAGCCATTGAGGCATCGTTAGGGTTAATACTAAAATGAACGGCACTAAAAACAATGCGAACATAATAATGGCTTTTGAATAAAGCTTCCAGTTTCCAGTTCGCTTGATATTATTTTCTTTAAAATACGTATTTACACGCTTATTTAAAGTTCTAAAAAATTTGGCTTTATCTATTCTAGAAAATTGAATGGTCTTCATTTCGGTTTATTTGTATAAAGAGACAAAAATAGACTTTTTGTTTTTTGTATAGATGATAAACGTCAGTTTTTGTTACGAATTGTTTATCAACAATTAACTATTTTTGTACTTTATTACTTTTTTATGGAAATTATACGTAAATACTTTACAAATTTAACTGAAACACAGATTGAACAGTTTTCAAAACTGCAAGAATTGTATAAAGATTGGAATCTAAAAATAAATGTGGTATCTCGTAAAGATATAGATGAACTCTATTTGCGTCATGTGTTACACTCTCTCGGAATTGCAAAAGTAATGGAGTTTTTACCCAATGCAAAAGTAATGGATGTGGGTACAGGTGGTGGTTTTCCAGGTATTCCACTAGCGATATTATTTCCAGAGACACAATTTCATTTGGTAGACTCTATAGGTAAAAAAATAAAAGTAGTAAATGAAGTTGTAATAGGGTTAGATTTACAAAATGTAAGAACTACACATGGTAGGGTAGAAGACGTAAATGAACAATACGACTTTATTGTAAGTAGAGCGGTGGCGCAAATGGAAACTTTTGTGCGTTGGACCAAAGGAAAAATAGCCAAACAACAAAACCATCCATTAAAAAATGGAATCTTATATTTAAAAGGCGGAGATTTATTAGAAGAACTTGCAAAATACACATCAGCAACCCAATACGATTTGCCAAACTATTTTGAAGAAGCTTTTTTTGAAACCAAAAAAGTAGTGCACTTACCTATGAAATTTAAAGGAGCGTAGTATGTCTCATAACTACCAATTACTCTAACAATGAAACTTCATTTATTAGATAGAAGCAGCTTTGAAGATACCTCTTTTACAGTAAAAAGAAATGTATATCCTAATTTTTTAAAAATTTGGCACTATCATCCCGAAATAGAGCTGGTGGTTATTTTAAAAAGTAAAGGTACGCGGTTTATTGGCGATAATGTTGAAAAATTTGATGAAGGAGAAGTAGTGCTAATCGGTAAAAACTTACCACATATGTGGCTCAATGATGAAGCCTATTTTAAAGATGATTCAGTTTTAAAAGCAGAAGCCATTGCAGTACATTTTAAAGAAGATTTTTTAGGAACTCATTTTTTAAAATTACAAGAAATGAAACCTATTTCCGAGCTGTTGGTAAGAGCAGAGCAAGGAATAAAATTTAAGAAAATTAAGAAGATACTAATTTCGCAAATAAATGAATTAACACAGCTAAATGGTTTTGAAAAAACAATACAGCTTCTTACTATTTTAAATGCACTGGCCAGTAATAAAGAATACAAATTGTTATCTACAAAAGGATTTTTAAATTCTTTTCAAATAACCCATAATAAAAGATTAGACGCTATTTACGAATACATCTTTAAAAATTTTAGAAAGACAATTTCGTTAGCTGAAATAGCAGCAGTTGCTACAATGAACCCTTCTGCATTTAGTCGTTTTTTTAAAAAGATTCATAGAAAAACATTTACCGCTTATGTAAATGAAATAAGAATAGGTTATGCTTGTAAGTTGTTACAAGAACAAAAATATTCAATTACAACTGTTTGCTTTGAATCTGGTTTTGCAAATGTCTCAAACTTTAATAGACAGTTTAAAAAAATAACCAAACAGTCACCGACAGAATATATACATAAATTGCCGAAATAAAATATTTAGAGCAAAAATAGTATCACTTACGGTAAAGTTATAGGTGGTTCTAATTTGTGTAAAAGACTATTTTTACATCATAGATATTTTTTTATGACAAAAGAAATTACCATTACTAACATCTTAGTAAAAGACATCCGATTTCCAACCAGTAAATCTTTAGACGGATCTGACGCTATGAATCCAGATCCAGATTATTCTGCAGCCTATGTTATTTTAGAAACCAATTGTGAAAAACATACTAAAGGACATGGACTTACCTTTACAATTGGTAGAGGTAACGAACTTTGTGTAGCAGCCATAGAATCCTTATCGCATTTAATTATTGGAAAAAAGTTAAGCGATTTTACATCAGACATGGGAGGCTTTTGGAAAATGATTACAGGCGATAGTCAACTACGTTGGTTAGGTCCAGAAAAAGGAGTCATTCATTTGGCAACCGGAGCTGTGGTAAATGCTGTTTGGGACTTGTACGCAAAAACAGAAGAAAAGCCTCTATGGAAATTACTAGCAGACATGTCTCCAGAAGAACTGGTAAAATGTGTTGATTTTACCTATATTACAGATGCAATTACACCAGAAGAAGCCTTGCAACTGTTAAAAGAAAAACAAGCAAGCAAGCTAGAGCGAATAAATTTTCTTTTAGAAAAAGGGTACCCAGCTTACACCACCTCTGCTGGTTGGTTAGGTTATTCTGACGAAAAAATGAAGCGCTTATGTAGAGAAGCCAAGGCAGAAGGGTTTAAACACATGAAAATAAAAGTTGGCTCAGATTTAAAAGATGATATGCGTAGAGCAGCCATAATTCGTGAAGAAATTGGGGATGATTTACAATTGATGATGGATGCCAATCAAAAATGGGATGTAGATGAAGCAATAGTAAATATGGAATCACTACAAAAATTTAACCCTTATTGGATAGAAGAACCTACAAGTCCAGACGATATTTTAGGACATGCCAAAATTGCGAAAGCAGTTGCACCAATTAAAGTAGCAACGGGAGAGCATTGTCAAAACAGAGTGATGTTTAAGCAGCTAATGCAAGCAAATGCCATAGAAATATGTCAGATAGATAGTTGTAGAGTTGGTGGAGTAAATGAAATATTAGCTATTTTATTGATGGCAGCAAAATTTAAGATTCCAGTTTGTCCACATGCAGGTGGAGTAGGGTTGTGTGAGTATGTGCAGCACCTGTCTATGATTGATTATATTGCCATAAGTGGTTCGGTAGAAAATAGAATTATTGAATATGTAGATCATTTACATGAACATTTTTTAGACCCGGTTGTTATAAAAAATGGAGCCTATATGCCACCTAGATTGGCAGGTTATAGTATAGAGATGAAAGCGCAATCTTTGATTGATTACGAATTTCCAAATGGAAAAATATGGAGAGAAATAGAAAATAATGAACTAATAAATAAAGAAAAATAGAATGAAATTTAGTTTAGAAGGTAAATCAGCAATCATCACAGGAGGCGCTAGTGGAATAGGTAAAGCCATCACAACTGTGTTTGCAAAACAAGGTGCATATATACATATATTAGAGTTTGATAAAGAAGCTGGAGAAAAGATAGTAGCAGAAATAAGCGCAACTGGCAGAGCGGCTAGTTTTTATCACTGTGATGTGTCTAATCATCAACAGGTAAAAAAAATTGTAGAAGAAATTTCTAAAAAAAGCAAGATAGATATCTTAATAAACAATGCCGGTATTGCCCATGTAGGAAATGTTGAGAATACTGATGAATCGGATTTAGATAGAATTTATAATGTCAATATAAAAGGAGTGTACAATTGTTTACATGCTGTAGTGCCCAAAATGAAAACACAAGGCGGTGGCGTTATTGTAAATATGGCATCCATTGCTTCTTCGGTAGGTATTTCTGACCGTTTTGCATATTCTATGTCTAAAGGGGCAGTGTTAACCATGACCTATTCTGTGGCAAAAGACTATGTAGCAGATAAAATACGTTGTAATTGCATCTCTCCAGCCAGAGTACATACTCCTTTTGTAGATGGATTTATAAAAAAGAACTATCCTGGTCAGGAAGATGAAATGTTTGAAGCCTTATCAAAAACACAGCCTATTGGGCGCATGGGAAAACCAACCGAAATTGCAAATTTAGCGATGTACCTATGTTCTGATGAAGCCTCTTTTATTACAGGAACAGATTTCCCTATTGATGGTGGATTTATAAAATTAAATGGACAATGATGAAAATTAGATTCTTATTAGCTTTTGCTTTTTTTTTATTGATAGCATCAGTATTTGCACAACAAAAAACAGAAGAAGAATACATTAAAAGCATTAATAAACGTCCATACCCTCAATGGTTTAAAGATGCAAAATTAGGAATCTTTATTCACTGGGGATTGTATTCAGTGCCCGCTTACGGAGGTAAAGAATCTTATTCTGAATGGTTTTTAAGAGGGTTACAAGTAAACGATTCCTTAAGAGTCAATTTTATGAAAAATACTTATGGACAAAATTTCACTTATAGAGATTTTGCACCATTGTTTAAAGCTGAATTATTCAATCCAAACGAGTGGGCAAATTTATTTGTAAGAGCAGGTGCAAAATACGTAATGTTTGTTAGTAAACATCATGATGGTTATGCTTTATGGCCTAGTAAATATAGTAAAAATTGGAACAGTGTAGATGTAGGGCCAAAACGAGATTTAGTTGGTGAATTAACCAAGGCTGTTCGTAAATCTGGACTAAAAATGGGACTGTATTATTCGCTTGCCGAATGGAATCACCCGTTGCATCGTTGGTATACAGATCCCAACGATAGTATAACAAAGTATGTTGATAGCTATATGATTCCGCAGTTTAAAGAATTAATATCCACCTATAAACCTTCACTAATTTTTTCTGATGGAGAATGGTTTAATACAGCCAAACAATGGCATTCCGCAGAACTAATAGATTGGTATTATAATTTAGTTGGTAAAGATGCTATAGTAAATAATCGTTGGGGACATGGAATAGATGTTGGCTTTTTAACACCCGAATATAGTGCAGGTATAAAAGTTACTGACAGACCTTGGGCAGAAGTTAGAGGTTTAGGGCGTTCATTTGGTTTAAATAGAAATGAAAACCTAGAAGCTTATGGTACTTCAAAAGAACTTATACATCGTTTTGTACAAACGGTTGCCAATGGTGGAGGTATGATATTAAATGTAGGGCCAAAAGCCGATGGGCAAATCCCATTAATTCAGCAAGAGCGTCTAATTCAACTTGGTAATTGGCTTAAAATAAATGGAGAAGCTATATACGGGTCAACACCTTATACCATTAAGGAAGAAGAAAAAGAAGTAAGCTTTAAGAGAATTGATAAAAATATTAATTTCAATTGGGTGCGAAATTCACCGATAAAAGGGATTAAGGAAGATGATTTTACAATAGAATGGAATGGCTTTATAGAGGTTCCAAAAACAGACACTTACACTTTTGAAATTAAAGCTGATGATGAAGCTGTAGTATATATAAACAATAAACAAATTATAAACCAAAATTATACTGCCACAGGTTCACAATCAGAAGTGATGGGAGCAAATACAAGTGCAACTTCTGTTGGAAGAATAAAATTAAAAGCAGGTCAGTTATATCCAATCCAGATAAAGTATAGAGAGAAAAAACAGAATGCATCAATACAATTATTTTGGAGCACAAAAAATAATGATGCCGTATTGGTTCCTGAGTCAGTATTATTTATAGACAAACAAAAATCAAAAACAGGGATTATAGGTAATTATTCATCACAAAAAACCTACTTGTGTTATACACAAAATAAAGGAAAAATTTATGTCATAAGTTTCGAGTGGCCAGAAGATAAACTGGTTTTAAATATCCCTAATCCTGGATTAGAAACCCATGTAAGACTGTTGGGTTTAGATAAAGATTTGAGCTGGAATTATTCTAATGGAAGAATGTATATAAATACTAAAAATATTAAATATTCAGAAATGCCGTCACATGATGTCTGGACTTTTAAAATAACTAAAATTAAAAAATAATTACATGAAATTAATAAGATTTGGTGAAGAGGGAAAAGAAAAACCTGGTGTTCAATTACAAGACGGAACTAGAATAGATGTATCTGGTTTTGGACAAGATTATAACGAAGATTTTTTTGGAGGAGACGGATTAGAACGACTAGAAGAATGGCTAAAAGACAACCAAACTAGCTGTCCAAAAGTTAGTGAAGATGTTAGGTTAGGGGTTCCACTTACACGTCCGTCAAAAATTGTCTGCGTGGGACTAAATTATGCTAAGCACGCTGCCGAAGCTGGCATGGACATCCCCAAAGAACCAGTATTGTTTTTTAAATCTACCACAGCATTATGTGGGCCAAATGATGATGTAATTATTCCTAAAAACTCAGAAAAAACAGATTGGGAAGTTGAATTAGCCATTATAATAGGCAAAAAAGCTTCTTATGTTGAAGAAGCTGATGCGTTTAATCACATTGCGGGTTATGTATTGCATAATGATGTTTCAGAACGTGCTTTCCAAATAGAAAAAGAAGGCCAATGGTGTAAAGGAAAAGGTTGCGATACTTTTGCTCCCTTAGGACCATTTATAGCAACCAAAGACGAAATACCAAACCCAAATAATTTAGAACTTTGGCTAGAGGTAAATGGTGAACGTTTACAGCATTCGTCTACATCCGATTTTGTTTTTAATGTAGAAGAAGTAGTCTCGTACATTAGTCAATTTATGACCTTGTTACCTGGAGATATTATTTCTACAGGAACACCATTTGGAGTAGGTTTAGGTTTTAATCCACCAAAATATTTAAAGCCAGGAGATATTATGGAGTTAGGCATTGAAGGTTTAGGAACTTCAAAACAAGTCGCTAAAGCCTACAAGTAATGAATATAGACGCACATCAGCACTTTTGGAAATATAATCCTGTTCGTGATGCATGGATTGACGACTCTATGCAAGTAATACGAAGAGATTTTTTACCACAAGATTTAAAGCCTATTTTAACGGCAAATAATATAAACGGATGTGTTGCTGTACAGGCAGACCAAAGTGAAACCGAAACGGAATTTTTATTAGAATGTGCAAAACAAAATCCGTTTATAAAAGGCGTTGTAGGTTGGTTAGATTTAAGAGCAGAATGTATTGAAGAGCGGTTAGAACATTATTCTAAGAATAAACTTTTTAAAGGTGTTCGCCATATTGTGCAAGCTGAAGCTAACGATTTTATGTTGAGAGAAGATTTTCAAAATGGCATTAGTAAATTAAATCAATTCAATTTAACTTATGATATATTGGTGTTTCCGCAACAATTAGATGCAGCCATAACTTTAGTAAATAAGTTTCCAAACCAGAAATTTGTAGTAGACCATATAGCGAAACCTTATATAAAAGAGGCTAAGGTTAAAGGTTGGAAAGCTAATATTCAAGAACTAGCTAAAGCACCGAATGTATATTGTAAAGTTTCAGGAATGGTAACCGAAGCCGATTTAAAGCATTGGAAACCTTCCGATTTTAAACCGTATTTAGATATCGTTTTTGAAGCTTTTGGAGCAAATAGAATAATTTATGGTTCCGATTGGCCAGTATGTTTATTAGCGGCTGAATATGAACAACAACTCAATATTGTTCAAAATTATATTCAAGATTTTTCAGAAGCAAATAAAGCGAAAATAATGGGTGGGAATGCCGTTGAGTTTTATGTTTTATAAAGAATTGTTATTTGCTAATGATTAGCAAAAAAAGTATCATATTACACTGTTTTTATAGTGGTTTATTGGATAATCTAAAAGTAGATTTGTTAACTTGCATATTTTGCTTAAATGAATAAATGGATTTAAATTTAAAAAATAAAGTAATCATTGTAACTGGAGGTTCAAAAGGTATAGGTCTGGGGATTACTGAATCATTGCTAAAAGAAGGAGCTATACCTGTTATAATTAGTAGAAATAAAGCAAGTGCAGAAGCGGTTGTAAACAAGATAAAATCTGAAGGAAAACAAGCAAGCTATGTTATTGCAGAGTTAACCGACCCAGAACAATGTAAAAATGCGGTACATAAAACCATTGAAGTTTACGGGCGAATAGATGGTGTTGTTAATAATGCAGGAGTCAATGATGGTGTTAGTTTAGAGAACGGTGGTTACGAAGATTTTATAGAATCTTTAAGACGTAATTTAGTGCATTATTATCTTATTGTGCATCATGCTTTACCAGAGTTGAAGAAAAGTAAAGGAAGCGTTGTAAATATAGGATCAAAAACGTCGGTTACAGGTCAAGGAGGTACCTCTGGTTATGCAGCTGCAAATGGTGGGCGTAATGCATTAACAAGAGAATGGGCTGTAGAATTGTTACCCTATGGCATTAGAGTAAATACAGTAATTGTTGCAGAATGTTACACGCCTTTGTACGACAAGTGGATTAAAACTTTTGATAACCCAGAAGAGCGCCTTAAAGAAATCACAGATAAAATTCCATTAAAAAAAAGAATGACAACCGTAGAAGAAATTGCCGACATGGTAGTGTTTTTATTATCAGAAAAATCGAGTCATACTACGGGTCAATTGATTTATGTTGATGGTGGATATACCCACCTTGATAGGGCATTGTAAGTTGTTTAGCTAAAAAGTATCATACATTAAAAAAATAGTCAGTAAATTTTAACCCAATAAACTAACGAATATGAGCCAAATAAAACCACCAGTAGTTCCTAAAAAATTGTTGCTCCCTTTTATTTTAGTAACCTCTTTATTTGCCCTCTGGGGATTTGCAAACGCGGTTACAGATCCTATGGTTCAGGCATTTAAAAAGGTGTTAGAGTTGTCTAACTCGCAAGCAGCATGGGTACAGATGGCATTTTACGGAGGGTATTTTTGTATGGCCTTACCTGCAGCAATGTTTATGCGTAAGTATTCGTATAAAGTGGGTATTTTAATAGGATTAGCCTTATATGCTACAGGAGCCTTGTTGTTTTATCCTGCTGCACAATCAGAGAGTTTTCTGTTTTTCTGTATTGGCTTATATGTATTAACTTTTGGTTTAGCTTTTTTAGAAACAGCAGCAAATCCGTATGCATTAGCAATGGGGGCAAAAGAAACGGCTACCCAACGTTTAAATTTAGCACAAGCATTCAATCCAGTTGGATTAATAGCAGGGTTATTTGTTGCACAACAGTTTGTATTAAAAAACTTGCAATCAGATGATGTTACAGATTTTAGTGCTTTAGAAGAAGCTTCAAAAGTATTGATAAGAACATCTGATTTGCTGGTCATTCGTAATCCGTATGTAATTTTAGGATTGGTATTAATCGGAGTGTTTATTTTGTTTTTAGTAAGTAAAATGCCACAAACTAAAGATGAAGGAGGGATGCCAAGTATTGGGCATACATTTGCAGTCTTAGGAAAAAATAAAAAGTATGTCTTGGGCGTATTAGCTCAAGTTTTATATGTAGGTGCGCAAATTATGTGTTGGACTTATATTTATCAATACGCAGAAGCTATTGGTATGGATAGTGTTACTGCAGGGTATTATCAAATGGGAGCTTTTATTCTATTTACAATTGGAAGAGCAGTAGGAACCTACATGTTGCGCTTTATGAGTTCTGGTAAGTTGCTGATGAATTTTGCGTTATTTTCGATAATTTTTACAGCAGGAGCAATAGCTATAGAAGGGATGATTGGTTTGTATTGTTTAATTGCAATTTCGTTCTTTATGTCTCTAATGTTCCCAACTATTTATGGAATTGCTTTAGGCGATTTAACCGAAGAACAATCTAAAGTAGGTTCAGCAGGTTTAGTGATGGCAATTGTTGGTGGAGCTTTAATGCCAAAATTGCAAGGTATTATTATAGATGCTGGAGGAAATGGTGTTGCTGATACAACTATTTTAGGAGTTACTGAGGTTAACTTCTCTTTTATTTTACCATTACTATGTTTTGTGTACATAGCATGGTACGGCTTGCGAGTATTTAAAAGACACGAAGCAACCGATGATGTGTTGCATAATGCTTAAGAGTTTACATGAAAAATTTAAAACGTCATTGCTTTGCTTTAGATTTGATTGATGATGAATTGTTAATGGCTGAATATAAAAAGTATCACGAAAAAATCTGGCCAGAAATAACGAAAAGTATAGTTGATTCTGGAATTGAAGCATTAGAAATTTATTGCGTTGGTAACCGTATGTTTATGATTATGGAAGTAAACGAGTCGTTTTCTTTCGAAAAGAAATCAAAAATGGATGAAAATAATCCAAAGGTTCAAGAATGGGAAACCTTAATGTGGAACTATCAGCAAGCATTACCTGTTGCAAAATCAGGTGAGAAATGGATGCTTATGGAAAAAATATATCAATTATAAATTTTAATAATTAATGTGTGCTGATTTTAACACCAAATATCCATCCGTAGAAGATTTAAGAAGAAAAGCGCAACAAAGAATTCCAAAGTTTGCATTTGAGTATTTAGATGGCGGTTGTAACGAAGATGTAAACCTGCTAAAAAACACATCAGAAATTAGAGCAGTTGAATTGATGCCGAATTATTTGAAGAAGCACACAGGTTCTTCTATGAGAACCGAATTATTTGGTCATACCTACGACGCGCCATTTGGGATTGCTCCCGTTGGTTTACAAGGCTTAATGTGGCCAAATTCTCCAGAGGTATTAGCAAAGGCAGCATTGAAGCATAATGTTCCTTTTGTTTTAAGTACAGTTTCTACAAGTAGCATCGAGCGTATTAGTGAAATTACCGAAGGAAAAGCTTGGTTTCAGTTGTACCATCCAGCAGAAGACACAGTAAGAAACGATATTCTTAAAAGAGCGGAAGCAGCAGAATGCCCAGTTTTGGTAATTCTTTCTGATGTGCCAACTTTTGGTTATCGTCCTAGAGATATTAGAAACGGATTGGCAATGCCGCCAAAAATGTCCATACAAAATATCTTGCAAATTTTAAGAAAACCTAACTGGGCACTACAAACATTAAAATATGGTCAACCAAATTTTGAAACCTTAAAGCCATACATGCCTAAAAATTTAGATTTAAAACAATTAGGTCAGTTTATGGATCAAACATTTTCTGGAAGATTAAATGAAGAAAAAATAAAACCTATCCGTGACATGTGGAAAGGAAAGATTGTGTTAAAAGGAGTTGCAAATGAAGCTGATGCTGAAAAGGCAATTCAATTAGGTTTAGACGGAATTATCGTATCGAATCATGGTGGAAGACAATTAGATGCAGGTGAATCTACTATAAAACCATTGACTAGAATTGCTAAAAAATACGGCGATCAAATTACAGTTATGATGGATAGTGGTATCCGTTCAGGACCCGATATAGCAAGAACTTTAGCCAGTGGAGCGCAGTTTACATTTATGGGGCGTTCTTTTATGTACGGTGTTGCTGCTTTAGGTAAACAAGGTGGTAATCACACTATAGAGATGTTGAAAACTCAGCTACAACAAGTAATGGAACAAGTTTGTTGTGAAAATGTTACTGATTTTCCAGCTTTTTTAGTAACCAAATAGAATCAAGATTTACTGTACTAAAAAAAAAGGTTACACAAAAAATAAGGAAACTCTCTTTTTAATAAATTCAATACGGATTCTTGTTTCTTAGGAATGACAGCAATTATAATTAGTAGAAAATACAGTAATTGACTTATCAATTCAGCAACGTGTAATTGGTAATTTTTTATTCAGTAATCTGGAAGCGAAAATAATTATTGTTTAGGTAAAAACTCTTTTGGTATTGGATGTTTTTTACTGGCTTGCTGCCAATAAATGTTAATAATCCACCACCTATTATTGTCGTACAATAGTTGAATACTATTAATTCCCTTCATAAAAGGTGTAGTTTTATTGTTATGATTATAGGCTTCGTAGGTAGAAAAGACCTGAGCTATATTACCAAATTTATGGACAGATCTTGCTGTTTCTTTTTCAAAAAATCCTGTATCGGTTACCCATTTTCCAGAAATATTGATGTATTGTTTTGTAGTCATATACCTAGCAATATGAATTCCTTGTTTGTTGGTTCCTGTCGGAATTAGCTTTGCTTCTGGTTTAAACAGATAGTTGAATAATTCCCAGTTTCTAGCTTCGCCTTTTGGTCCAGATATTACTTCATATAAAGTTTTGATAGTACTGTCTAGTGTTTTTACTTTTTCAAGATACTTTTCTGATTGTGCAGAGCTATTGGCTGTAAAAGCAACTACACAAATAAATATGATAAGTTTTTTCATGATAAAATTATTTATAAGAAAAGCCAAAGCAAAAATTGCTTTGGCTTTTCTTGTAGTAAACTATTTTTTGATAAGGAAAGCTTTTGTAACTGCTTCTTTATCTTTTGCAGACATTTTTGAAGTCTTGTCTAGAATGTCAATAAATACATTAACTTCTTCTTTTGTAGCAGGACATCCTAAGTTATTTCCTTTAGTGTCTCTAGAAACTTTAAGTATTTCCCCTTTACTATTATACACAATCCAAAAAGGAATTCCTGTTTTTTCAGCTTTTAGTTTTTTTAGAATATCCATTGCTCCTTCATTTTCTAAATGCTCTTTTCCTTTAGATTCCATAACCGTTAGATGTGAAGTTACATAGTTTGTATTAAAATAATCTTTCACAGATTCTTTAGCCATGTTTTTATCCATTCGTTTACACCAACCACACCAAGATGCGTGAAAAATAAGCATTACATTCTTGTTTTCTTTGGCTGCTTTTGTAAAAGCTCTATTAAGAATTACCGAAGCTTTTTCTGCTTTTTTCTGTTGTGCATTTATCTCTGAAAAGCTAATAAATGCAATTGCAATACATAAAATTTTAAGTTTCATGATTTATTTAATTTGTTTTTGTAGGTCTAGAAAACGGAGGAGGTGTTATCGTTTTCTTCCCTTTTAGTTGTTTTAATAATTCTTTTACGGCTCTTTCTAGTTGAGGATCGTTTCCTTGTTCTAAAGATTTTGCATCTTGTCTAACAGCAATATCTGGAGCAATTCCTTTATTCTCTCCAACCCATTCGTTTTTAACTGGGTCAAAAACAGCGTTGTCTGGAGCAGTTAAATAACCTCCGTCTATCATCGCATAATGCGAAGAAGATTTCACCAATCCGCCCCAAGTAGTAGCACCAATTAATAATCCAGCCTTTTGTTGTCTAAATACCCAAGGGAAGAAGTCTCCCCCAGAACCAGCTAATTCATTAATTAACAACACTTTTGGCCCCATAATTCCCGCAGGTAAACGCATAGGTTTTCCGTTGGGTACTTCGTTTGTTAATGCAGCTCTTGGCTTGCGTGTCATCAAATCAACCATATAGTCATCCAATAAGCCACCACCATTAAAACGTTCGTCAATTACAGCACCTTCTTTGTCTTGTTGCGCAAAGAAATACCTGTTAAACGATACAAATCCGCCACCACCAGTATTTGGTACCCAGATATAAGCCAATCTTCCGCCAGATAATTTATCTACCAGTCTTCTATTGTCTTCTACCCAAGTTCTTTGGCGTAAAGAGTTTTCACTTCTAATTGGTTTTACAACCTCTTTCCAAGCACCTTTAAATGTAGGTTTGTTGTTGATGTGCAATGTTGTTTGTTTACCTGAAGTACCGTCTAAGAATTTATAGATATTGTCTTTTGCAGTAATTTCTTGATTGTTGATTCCAACTAAGTAGTACCCTTGTTTAATGTTCATGCCTGGTTGATCTAACGGTCCATTTAATCCGGGATTCCAACTTTCAGAAGTGTAAATTCTTTTGATTTGCCATCTTCCTTGTCTCGCAGTAAAATCTGCACCTAGCAATCCACCATTTGAGCGTGCGTCTAGTTTTGGATAGTCTCCGCCACCAACAAAGCTATGCCCAACAGATAATTCTCCGTTTACTTGGTCAAGTATATAGGTTAAATCTGCTCTGTGTTTTACAAACGGAATTAATGGAGCGTAGCGTTTGTGTACTTTGTTCCAATCTCTTCCATGCATGCCAGGATCGTAAAAATAATCGCGTTCGTAGCGCCAAGCTTCTTCAAAGATTTGATT
>JABXHX010000033.1 GCA_013373385.1 Flavobacteriaceae bacterium | reverse complement strand
CCGGGATCTAAACCACGATTTTGGCTTTGTCCTCTTGGCCAATTATGATGAAATGCCCTTTTTCCAAACCGTGGAAGACCTGGCCAAGATGATGAAGTCCGAACCGGTAGACTATCCTCAAGAAATCAACCGAAAGGCGATTGAAGTACCGGAATCTGTGTTAGCAAACTATGTCGGTGCCTACCTATTTCCTGACTTTGATGGCTTGGTGCTGGAAGTGGCGATCCAAGATGGCGGATTAGTGATCCTGCAGGATGGGGAGATCATTGGAAGGCTTCAGGCGGAATCACCCACCGTGTTTTTTGAAGACCCCAAATCCCGCGAGTCCTTTGAGTTTGTGAAAAACGAATCAGGAACCTATGATGCCCGGATGGGTTGGAAGGGAATAGTTGTGGAGGGGGCAAGGAGATAGACCCATTCACCAAAAAGGTCCAACCGATCAGCAAAAAGGCCCGACGTTTTACCAAAAAAGTGCAAGCTTGAACCAAAAAGGTTCAAAGGATCAGCAAAAAGGCTCAACGTTCCGCCAAAAAGGTCCAACCGATCTGTAAAAAGGCTCAAAGATTCACTAAAAAGGCTCAAACGATCACCAAAAAGGTCCGGCGTTTCACCAAAAAGGTTCAAGCGAGGACCTTAGATATTCACGCGAGAGGTAAAAAGGTTCAAGCGAGGGCTTCGGAAGTGGGGAGGGGTACTTCCGAAGTACCCTCCCTCACTTGGGAAGTACCCCGTAGGAGGAGATATTAAAATCTAATAACCGATTCTATTTAACGGAGGGATATCTCCAAATTCCATCAAATATTTTTTCAAAAGATCCTTTTCCATCTCCTTATGGTTATCCGGTAGGGTTATTTCAAGGATTAAGCTGGATATTGGAAATTTTAATCTTAGCTTTTCATTTTGGAGATATCGAGTCCCAGCCTCGTGAACATTTAATCCACCATTAAATGAATTGACCAATTTACCAACCCGATTATTGTATGAAAGGATATTCCCCTGTCCGATGTATAAAATGCCGTCCGGGTCGGGACCTAAGCATCTTTCTACAATTAAATTTGATTTCACGACGTAGACCCCATTTTTTGGAAAATCCTTAGGTTGATTTTTTCTCCATGGATCAAAGATCTTGTAGAATTCTGAGTGTTCGAGTTTAAAAGTCGCATTCATTTTGATAAAGAATAAAAAATAAGGTCTAGCTTAAAATAAACTATCCGGAAACCTCTCATTTCCTTTTTCATCAACCTCATCATTGGATTTTTGAAGTTCCTTAATCAAGGAAAGGGTTTCGCGATATTCTTGGGCTTCTGGGATTCTGATGAAATCGACCTCTTTTTCGTATTTTTCTTTTATAACTTGTTCGATCTCATCTAGGGTTACTCTGAAGTACTCTTTGCGATAATTGATTTTGTTGATTCTTCTGTCATCAAACTCTTTCTGGAGTAAGTTCTCTAATTCAGGGGCGTTTTCTGTAAAAATCAATGCATGTAGATCAAACCTAAACGGAACTGATGCATCTCCCAATTCTCTGATTCGGTCCATTGGTTCTAACCTTCTTGTCATACCAATTTTGTAAATATTTTCACCAAATGAACCGATGTTTGAAATAATATAAACGTGTCCAGATTTCGTCTCTTGGGCCCTTGAAATTGCTCTCTCTTTAGCTTTATGTGCCTCCTCTAGGTTTCTCTCTAGTTCTAATATTTTTTGACTTAATTTTTCTAGTTCTTCTCCACTTACTAATCCGAGCTCTTTTTTGGCATGCTCAAGAGCCTTTTGGAATCGTTTTTCTTCTTGTTCTGCTTCCTTTCTTGCTTTTTCGAATTCTCTTTGTGCAATTTCTTCTTGGCGCTGTTCTTCTCGGATAGCTCTTTGCTCTTCTTTTTCCAAATACTTTTTGTGTTCTAGTTCATATGCTAAATGAAGCTCATCCAATTTTAATCGAAGGTATTCCTGAGTTAGATGTACATCATTTGATTTATTTAGTTTATTGATCGCATCAAAGGATTTTTTAATTCGCTCTTCAAATCGTTTAACGTTATTCCATTTGACTTTTGCAATTAGCTTGTCACATTCTCCGTTAAATGCTCTCAAGGCAAGGTTTATATTTCTCCTAGTCATTATTTCTCCTTGCTTTCTGCTATTCCCGACATGCCAGTTTGTTTTACAAATGCAGGCAGTTCCTTCTTTTATCATTTGCTTTTGCTCTTCAACAATTTGCAAAAGACGCTCTTTGTATTTATCGGATGTATCGTAGTCAAAAATTGGTTCGTATATTCCTAATTCTATATATTCTAAATTATTCCTATATAAACTGATCTCTTTTTCTAATTCAGAATATATACTTCTGGCTTGTATGTATTTTTCATTTAAGTTATTGGCTTTTTCTTGAAGCTTTTCAAGCTCAACTTGTTGATTGTGGACCTCATTTTCAATATTAATTATTGAATTGTACCTTTCTAGTGTTGAGTTTAATTTTTGATTAACTTTTAAACTAGCTTGGAGATTGTTTTTTGTCTTAATCCAAAAAATTAGGATAGTTATTGCTATAAGAAGTAATAAAATAATCGCGATTAAAGTTGTTGTTTGCATAATAAAAAATTTTTAACGGCTCAGGTAATTCTACAGTAGTGGAAGTCCGAGTTCCGTCAGCTTAAATTTATTGGTAAAGTTGAATAGAATTCATTTGTTCAATATTGATTCTTGAGCCAATATTTCAGAAATACCATGTTGGCAGCAGTCAATCTGGTCGCAGGAAATTTGATAATTTGTTTCCGAGATAATTACACAGTTTATTGTCTGCAAAGTCTTTCGGGATTTGTCCAGTAACAAGTTTGCTAATCGTTTGCCCTACCGCTATTTCCCATGGCTTCGATGAACCAGTTAGACCGATAATTATATTTCTGATTTCCTTCAAATCGAAAGCCTTTCTATTATAGCCTGAGTCTTTGAACGCAGTCATTACTTCATATTTTGAATGATCTGCAAAAGCTTTGAGCCACTTCTCTATTTCTATTTCTAACAACTCCCATGAATTTCCAAGTGTTGCTAGTACTTCATCTGATAAAATGAAATTCTCTACGGCTCTGCAAGAAGTTTTAAACCTGACTATTGGGGGTGTGTCATCAATATTTTCATCTCCTTCATCTCTATCTCTTAAAGAATATGCAGAAGCATTATCGTAAACACCTTTGATAATTTCTATTACGGATGCTTCATATTCTGGAAAGTGTCCAACACCGTCTACTGAACACGGATATAACCTAAGCATTCCATTTGAACTTCTGATAGCTTGTTGAAATACTCTTACATCATCTTCTCCTTCGACTAACAAAATAGGGCTTTGATTGAACAGATTTGATAGTGGATGTGCACCAAATATTGGTAATATATTTTGGTACATTTCGCTTAAGGGTTTGAATTCTGCAGTGCTGCTTCCATTAGATAAAATCGCAAATCTCGAGTCAGGGTAGTTTAACAATGCTCCAAGAATAGCAGTACTATGAGTCGCAATAATTATTGAGAACTTGTTAGTTTTTAACAGCTCTATTAGAAATAAAATAAAATTCGCTTGTAAATCGGGATGTAGATGAACGTCTGGTTCATCGAGAAGTAAGTAGTTCTGTTTTTCAGGGTCACAGCTTTTTTCAAATTTCAAACATTCGATTGCAAGGGAAATTAATTCTGATTCCCCACTACTAATCTCGGTTGCATTTACTTTTGTATTATTCGCCTTGAGGAAGATTTCAAAATCACCCTTCGGCGTTCTCACGATTTTTACGTTCGTGAGTAGGTCATTTATTTTCTCAATTATTGTATCAAAGGTAAAATCGAAGTTTCCACGCAATTCTCGATTTTTCTCTATTTCCCTCAATGACAGAATTTCTAACTGTCTGTATTGGGTTACTGAATAGTTTTTGAACTGTCCCCATTGGTTATTCCTTTTAACTCTTCTCTCCCAGCCCTCATTAGTTGTTATATTTTGCTCAACGCCTGAATCATACATTAAAGCACCACCTCTTTCAGGAGTCACGTAATTCGCTTCTCCTGAATTTTGTCTAATCAAGTGTTCTTCAATCTTTTTCAATAGAGTACTTTTCCCGCATCCATTTTTTCCTAACAATATATTGATTCCGGAAAGTCCTGTCAGGCTGAAATGTCCTTCTTTAATAACGTCCATTTTTAGGGTTTTCGATTGCTGCCAACTAGTTTATTGTTACGGGTTTGTAGTGACTAGCCACCTCATTTGGATGGCTAGTACCATATTTTACTGCTTTTGTTTTCCTAGGATGGGTCTAATTATCTGATTTTCTGAATCGCCTCCATCTAATCACAACCCAATAAAACCATTTTCAAACTAAAAGTCTATACCATAAATAGGGGATAATAAGGTTTTTTTAGTCAATGGTTGACTGTCCATGGTCCATGGCTGGGGCGGAGTGGACGGGAGGAGGCTGTGGAATAAACAAAGGAGATTGCTTTGCTCCGCTCGCAATGACGTGTCCCGGTTGTGGATTATACAAAAGAGATTGCTTTGCGCTGTCACCAGTTGGGAGGCAAGTTCGCAATGACGTTTCCGGCTGTTGACTGCTCCCTACCTATCGGGACTGCTCTCTGTGCCCTCTGTGGTGAAAAAAAGCCTCCCCATGGATGGATGGGCATCATGCGGCAAATTCTTTTGTAATGAAAATCCAATATCTTGGGTATATTCCAACCAACTACTGGGGCCATGTTTAATTGTACAATACCTAGAAAGGCAATCCTATCCCAATGGAGAAATGCGCATAAATATGAGAATTCGACTACTATTTCCGCTGCTATTATTCACCCT
>JABXHX010000058.1 GCA_013373385.1 Flavobacteriaceae bacterium | reverse complement strand
TTTTCTGGATTTTGATATGGTAAAGCAAATGGTAATAATTGCTCGTATTTAATACCTACTAAGTCTTTTCCTGTGAATTCTGAAATTATAGTGTAAGGAATCTTTTTAACATCTTGTTTTTCTCCACTTCTTTTTCTTTTGAATACATCATCGAAAGAATTAAAATCATCTGATGTTTCTACATAGAAAAACTTTTTGAAAAATTGTTTCCCAACTAAATTCTTCGCTAAAACTACTTGAATTGGTTCAAAGGTGTATTGGTTGAATGTTTTTACTAAAACATACTCAATCTTTGGACCAACGGTTAATGCTGTATTCGATGGAAGTGTCCATGGTGTAGTTGTCCATGCTAAAAAGTGTACATCACCCTCAACTTGTAAAAAGTCTGGTAAGGTTTCTTTGATAGTTTTAAACTGAGCTACTACTGTGGTATCGGTAACATCTTGATAGGTTCCTGGTTGGTTTAACTCATGTGAACTCAACCCCGTTCCTGCTTTTGGTGAATATGGCTGAATCGTGTATCCTTTGTACAACAAATCTTTATCATAGATTTGTTTTAACAACCACCAAACCGATTCCATATATTTCGGTTTATAGGTAATGTATGGGTCTTCCATATCTACCCAATACCCCATTTTTTGAGTTAGGTCGTTCCAAATATCGGTATAACGCATTACAGCTCTTTTACATGCTTCGTTATATTCTTCAACTGTAATTTTGGTTCCGATATCTTCTTTGGTGATTCCTAATTCTTTTTCAACTCCCAATTCTACAGGTAAACCATGCGTATCCCAACCTGCTTTACGCTTAACTTGGTATCCTTTTTGGGTTTTATAACGACAAAAAATATCTTTAATGGCACGTGCCATTACGTGGTGAATTCCTGGTAAACCATTTGCTGAAGGTGGTCCTTCAAAAAACACAAATGGTTCGTTTCCTTCACGTGTAGTAATACTTTTTTCAAAGATGTTGTTTTCTTCCCAATAGTTTAATATTTCTTCTGCTACTTTTGGTAAGTCAAGTCCTTTATATTCAGTAAATTTCATACTCATTTTTTCCTTCTGTAGATTTGATTCGCGAAATTACGTATTTTCTTATAATTCTTACTGCTGAATCCCTAAAAATAAGGGGACTAACAGCTAAAAAACACTCTTGTTTGCGGTTTTAATAAAAACCGAGGCTTTCTTAAAATTTCTGTCCTTTTAATAAATAGCTTGTTTTTAAAAACATTAGTTGCACAATACGAGTAAACATTTTGTTATACTTAAAATTAAATAAGCTCTGAATCATATCATCTGTGCTAAAGTTTTTATGAAAGAAACTAACTCTATTTTCAATTTGAATATCTGAATATCTACTGTACATTCTTCTGGCAGAAAACTCACTTAACCTCCATTTTAACAACTTTTTCTTTCTCCATCTTTTTCTATAATTTGAAAAATTTGTTTTTCCAGTAGTTATATACTCACTGATATATTCTGAGGCCAAATCTGCTGTTTGCATTGCATATCTAATGCCTTCTCCGCCTCTAGGGTTTATTGCAGAAACCGAATCGCCAACAGCAATTACCCTATTGTGGTAAAATCGATCTTTTATTCCGGGACTATATCTTAGTATACCACCATGCTTGTCAATAATTTTATAGTTTTTTGACTGAACATATTCTTCAATAATTTTTTCTGTAATTATCTTGGTGGTTGCATTTGTCTTTTCTTGGTCTACAGATTTGATATGTGTTTTACCGGCACCGACTTTTAGCACTCTATTTTCCATCGGAAAAATCCACGAATAGCCTTTTATGGCCCATTTATGTCCTAAAAAGAACACTAATTTTTCTTTAAACTTATCGTAGACTTCTTGTTCTACTTCAATCACATATTCTGTACCACTGCCCAACACCATTTTGGGTTGTGCTTCTTTGTCGTCAAACATTACTTTTCTCAACGGACCCGTAGCGTCTACCACCAAAGTAGCTTTTACTTGAATGCTTTTTGAAGTTTTTGTATTGAACAAAGTAAGAACTACATGACTGTCAATTATTTCTTTACTGATGTATTTATACCCCATTAAAACCTCTCCTCCGTGTTGCACACAATCATCTGCTAAATACTGACGTAATTTTTTAAAATCTAATACCACTCCTTTAGGCTTGGTTGATTTCCATGAGTATTTATATTGCGAGCACTGAATCTCTAAGTCATTCCAGTACGATCCAATGATGGAGTTTGGAAGATCAAATTCTTCTAAAGGTTCAAGGGTCATACCTGCACTAGAAAAATCATTTTCAGAAAAGTCTTTATAGCGTTCTACTAGCAAGACTTTATGTCCTCTTTTAGCTAAATTTCTAGCTGTTTGTCCGCCCGCTGGACCTGCTCCAATAACAACAATGTCATACATTTCTTTACTCATAAAACTAACTGCGTTAGTTAATTCTTCTTTCTTTTTTAATTTGTTCGTAGGCTTTTTGAATACTTAAAAATTTTTCTTGTGCGCCTTTTACATGCTCTTCTCCCAAGCCATGTAATTTATCTGGATGGTATTTCTTTGCCATCTTTCTGTAGGCTTTCTTTACTTCGTCATCAGTAGCGGATTTTGTAATTTCAAGCATTTTGTACGCACTGTTTGACTCGTTGTAAAACATGGCTTTAATCGATTCAAAATCGTATTGATTGATGTTTAGATAGCCTGCTATTTTTTTAATTTCATTAACTTCTTTTGCTGTTACAAACTCATCTGCTTTAGCAATACCAAATAAAAAATGAACTAATTGTAATCTTGATGCATGGGTCATGTGCTGACGAATTTGCACACAAACTTGGTGCGCTGAAATGTCTTTTTTAATGATTCCTTTAAACAGCTTAAAGGCGTGGTTTGCTCTTTCTTTACCGTACATTCCTACAAATTGAGAACGCACAAAATCTAGTTCTCTTTGGTCTACTTTTCCGTCTGCTTTTATAATGATTGAAGCTAGGACTAATAAGCTTATCTCAAAATCTCCTGCTTGCGGGTTGTTAACTCTACCACTTTGTTGTGCTTCTTGAAATTCTTTTAAAATATCGTCTTTTGTAAAACCATCTACAAAACTACCTACAGCAAAACCAATAATGCTTCCTATCGGTCCGCCTAAGGTAAACCCCAATCCTGCTCCTAACCATTTGGTAAAATTCCCCATTCTATATTTAGATTTAAAAGTTGCTAATTTACAAAGTTTAATAGTTTGACGAATAGTTTTTTACTTTGTTTCATATTTTTAGCCAAAATTTGCGTGAGGGATTGAAGTATGCTACCATGTAGCACGAAAAGCCCGACAATTATTGGGTTTTAGTTTTTAAAACCCAATAATTGGCACGCCCAAAATTGCAAAAAAGACAGCACAAAAATTCTTAGAAAATTGAGTATCTTTGTCACCTAAAATTTATAGAATTATGTATCCAGAAGAATTAGTAAAACCAATGCGAGATGAATTGATTAACGCCGGTTTTGACGCATTATATACTGCTGAAGATGTTGAGAATGCTTTGGCAAAAGAAGGTACCACTTTGGTAATGGTTAACTCTGTATGTGGCTGTGCAGCAGGTACTGCAAGACCAGGAGCTATTGCTTCTTTAGGCGCAGATAAAGCTCCCAACCACTTAACTACTGTATTTGCTGGCGTAGAAAAAGAATCTACGGCAAAGGCAAGAGAGTACATGGTACCTTTTCCTCCATCGTCACCTGCAATTGCATTGTTTAAAGATGGTAATTTAGTGCATATGTTAGAGCGTCATCATATAGAAGGACGTTCTGCACAAGCCATAGCACAAAATTTAGCACAGGCTTACGAAGAGTTTTGTTAAGCTATTTTTTAAAAACAGAACTTTTTTGATTTAAGACACAAGATAAAACCACGCAACTTGCGTGGTTTTTAGTTTACTACATTGATGTGTTACTACTAAATTAAAAATAAATTATAACATAGGTTAAAATTTAATGCATACAGATTAACTATTTTTGAGAGATGGATAAGAATCAGATTATTAAAAATACCACCGCTTTTGTACAGGATGTTTTAAAAGATGCTGAGGGTGGACATGATTGGTTTCATACGCAACGAGTATTACACAATGCATTGCTAATTGCCAAAGAAGAGAATGTGGATGAATTTGTGGTTACACTCGGTGCTTTATTGCACGATATTGCTGATGCTAAGTTTAATGACGGAGACGAAACTATTGGTCCTAAAAAAGCGAGAACTTTCTTAAAAAGTCAGCAAGTAGATGAAGCTGTAATTAGCCATGTAGAGAACATTATTAAGTACATCTCTTTTAAAAACAGTTTAGGAGCTTACCAGTCTTTTTCATCAAAAGAATTGGATGTAGTACAAGATGCTGACAGGCTAGATGCTATTGGTGCAATCGGTATTGCGCGTGCTTTTAATTACGGCGGATTTAAAAATAGAACACTGTACGACCCTGGTATTGCTCCAAACTTAGAAATGACAAAAGAAGCATATAAGAAATCTACTGCGCCAACCGTTAATCATTTTTACGAAAAACTATTCTTACTAAAAGATAAAATGAACACCAATGCTGCATGGAAAATTGCAGCGGTTAGGCACAATTTTATGGAACGCTTTTTAGAGCAGTTTTATGCTGAGTGGAATGGTGAAAAATAGTTTGTAATATACATACACATTTTTCAAAGTAAAGGTCTTTTTATTACGCCTATCAATAGATAAGCTAAACTCAAGATGACAATTAACACTCTTTATTTTCCTGGAAAATTTGCTTTTCTTTTTTCTAAAAATGCCGAAGTTCCTTCTTTAAAATCTGTTGTTCCAAAACATTTTCCAAATTCAATAATTTCTGTTTCAAATCCGTTAACCCCATCGGTATATAAATCATTCATTGCTTTGATAGCCGATGCAATTGCCACTGAAGAGTTTCTGGCTATTTTACTTATTAGTTTTTGTGCTAAAGGCAATAGTTCTTCTTGTGTTGTTACATAATTTACCAAACCATATCTCAGCGCATCCTCAGCAGAAATCATTCCTGCTGTCATTACCAATTCCATTGCTTTACCTTTCCCTATTAATTGAGCCAATCGTTGGGTACCTCCATACCCTGGAATAACACCCAAAGATACTTCTGGTAATCCCATTTTTGCATTATCAGATGCTATTCTAAAATGACTTGCCATGGCTAATTCTAAACCTCCGCCTAAGGCAAATCCGTTTACTGCAGCAATTACTGGGGTTTTTAAATTCTGCACAAAATTGAACAACATTTCTTGCCCGTTTCTAGCCAAACGCTCTCCTTCTTCTACAGAAAAATGTGCAAATTCAGAAATGTCTGCTCCAGCAACAAAAGCTTTATCTCCACTACCTGTAATGATAATTGCTTTTACGGTTGCATCTGCATCTAAGCTTTTAAATGCTTCATGCAACTCTTGTATGGTTGCTATATTTAAAGCATTCAGTTTTTTAGGTCTGTTTATGGTAATTGTTGCATAATTAGCTGCGATTTCTATTAAAAGGTTTTCAAATTTCATTGTGCTTTGTTTTAATATTTTGTGTAAAGTTCAGTAGCATACTCAACTTATATTCTTGGTAAAATTACTATAAATGTTGTTCCGTTTTCTTTATTAGAAGTAAAACTAATTGTACCGTTGTATGCTTCAATAATTTTTTTAATCATTGGTAGCCCTAATCCCATTCCACTTGTTTTTGTGGTAAACTTTGGCTCAAAAATTAAATGCTCAACAGCTTTATCTATTCCTTTTCCGTTATCTGTAACCGTAATTTTTATCGTTTCTTTTACTGAAGAAACTTTGACATCTATTTTTGGATTTTTAACCTTTTCTGTTGCCTGACTAGCATTGGTAACTAAATTGGTAATAATTCTGATAAGCTGAGTTTTGTCTAAATTGGCATACAATTCTTTTTCTGAAGTAGTATAAGAAATGTATTCCTCACTAAAAATATCTAATGCGTGCTTAACCACTTCTACTACATCTATTTTTTCACTTTTTTGTTTAGGCATTTTTGCAAAATCAGAAAAGGCCGAAGCAATAGAACTCATAACATCTATTTGCTGTATTAAGGTTTGGCTGTACTCTTTTAGTTTTTCTTTGATGTTAGGGTCGTTTGGATCAAATCTTCTTTCAAAACTCTGTACTGTTAAACGCATGGGTGTTAGTGGGTTTTTTATTTCGTGCGCCACTTGCTTTGCCATTTCTCTCCAAGCTTGTTCACGCTCGCTCTGCGCAAGTTTAACAGCACTTTCTTGCAGCTCGTCAATCATTCTGTTATACGCATCTACTAAGGTGGTAATTTCTCTACTTCTAGATTTGAACTCAATTTTTTCGTTTTGTTTATGAAACCTTGTTTTGTGAATTTTATCTGTAATGGTTTTGATAGATCTGGTTATATAGCTCGATAAAAAATAGGCCAAAGCAATGGCTATAAATAGCATTAAAATATACACATACATTAACCTAGACATAAATTCTCTCAACTCCATTTCTTGCTCTGAGTTGTCTTGAGAAAACTCGATTTTTAAAATTCCAATTCTTTTAAAAGTTAAGTCTGTAAGATAATTATACGAAGTTTCAAAACTTACATTTTTCTCATCGCGGTGATTAAATACCCTGTGATTAGGAAATGCTTCTAGGTTATTCAGAACTTCTCCTGAGATGTTTTGTAAAATAGTATCTTTAAATGGCTCTGTTCTAGAAGAAATTAAAAGCTTTCCTTGCAAATCATGAATAGAAATCTCTACACTGTGCACAGCAGAAATTTCGTAGATTTTATTTCTAAAAATAGTAGCTATTCTTTCAGCGGTAACTGGAACTGACTCTTTTCTTTTTAAAATAAAATCGATGTTCTTTTTTGTAGCAATTTCTTTACGCCCAAAACGAGAAATATTATAATCTTTAGTTTGCTCATCGTATTGATAAATGGTAACTCCAACAATTAATACTGATGCCAATATGACTAGTATTATCATTGCTAAAAAGATACGAATTCGTAATGATATTTTGTTGAATTGAAACACTATTGCTTTGCTGTAATTCGTTTTGTTTTCATAACTAAAAAGTCATCAAATTCTCCATCTTCATCCCAATCATAAGTGCTTTTTCCTATAAACCCCTCTTCTGTTTTTTCTATATGATACGCTACTTCTACATCTCTACCACCATAAAAATAGGCTATAAATAATGAGTCGTTTTTAACTGTCCAGGTTCCTTTAGATGTTCCAGATTTTTCGTTTTTATGATTCACAAACCAAGCTGTAAAAGTACCATCATTGTTGTATTTTGAGCGTGCTCTTCTAGGAGGATTATTTAAAAACTGATCTTCAAAAACACTGGTTGAATCTGATTTTTGAAATGTAGGCATTTCTATTTTTAAATAGGTTGTTTCCCAAGTAGCTACCATATATTCTTTGATTGATTTTTCTTTATTGCAATTCGCAAAAAGTATTCCAATTGCAATAACTAAAAACAGCTTTTTAAGTTTCATTTTTGATATCATTTTTAAAATGACAAGATAGTCAAATAAAAAAGTCACTACAAATTTGTAATGACTTTAATTTATATACTGATAAAGTATGATTTTATTTTTTATCGTCACAAAAATACTGTGTTCTATCCTACAATGTTTACAATTTTACCCGGAACAATAATTACTTTCTTTGGCTCACGTCCTTGTAATTGCTGTTGTGTTTTTTCGTGTGCCATCACCACTTTTTCTATCTCGTCTTTGCTTAAATCTAACGGTAATTCTAAGGTAAAGCGCATTTTTCCATTAAAAGAAACCGGATAGTTTTTAGAGCTTTCAACCAAGTGTTTTTCTTCAAACTTTGGAAAATCTACGGTTGAAATTGATTCACTATGTCCTAACTGACTCCATAATTCTTCTGCGATATGCGGTGCATACGGAGAAATTAACACTAACAACGGTTCTAAAATAGCACGTTTGTTACATTTTAAAGCCGACAACTCGTTCACCGCAATCATAAAGGTAGAAACAGAGGTGTTAAACGAGAAATTCTCAATATCTTCTTCTACTTTTTTAAGGGTTTTATGTAAGGTTTTTAACTCGTCTTTCGTTGGTGCTGCATCTGAAACGTTGATTCCGTTTTCATCAGCAAATAATCTCCATAATTTCTTTAAGAAAGAATACACTCCTGAAATCCCTGAAGTTTTCCAAGGTTTGGTTTGCTCTAACGGTCCTAAGAACATTTCGAATAAGCGTAATGCATCTGCGCCAAATTCTTCACAAATCTGGTCAGGATTCACTACATTGTATTTCGATTTCGACATTTTTTCAACCTCTCGGCCTACTATGTATTTGCCGTCTTCTAAAATAAATTCTGCATCTTTAAACTCTGGTCTCCAGCTCTTAAATGCTTCAATATCTAATTCATCAGATGCATTTACAAGAGAAACATCTGCATGAATTCTTTGCATACCAACTGTACTGTCTTTTTTACCAACTATCTCATCAACTTTCTTTAAGTTTAAAACAAAAGTTGTAAGGTCTTTATTATTGAAATCAGATTCAGCTTTTAAATATCCATTTGAAATAAAGAAAGTTTTATTTTCATTAGTAATTCTATAAACAAAAGCAGAAGTTCCTAAAATCATTCCTTGGTTGATGAGTTTTTTAGCAAATTCATCTACAGGTAAGAACCCTCTATCAAATAAGAATTTTTGCCAAAAACGCGCATATAACAAGTGTCCTGTTGCATGCTCAGAACCTCCGATATATAAATCAACTTCTTTCCAATAGTCAACCGCTTCTTTACTAACAAATTCTTGGTCGTTGTTTGAGTCCATATAACGGTTAAAATACCAAGAGCTTCCTGCCCACCCTGGCATTGTGTTTAACTCCAAAGGAAATACAGTTTCATTATCTATTAACTCATTACTCACTACTCTATTCTCAATACTATTCCACACCCAAACCTCAGCATTTCCTAACGGTGGTTTTCCGTCTTCAGTTGGTAAATATTTCTCAACTTCTGGTAATACAATTGGTAAGTGCTTTGCCTCAATCATTTGCGGCATTCCGTCTTTGTAATATACCGGGAAAGGCTCTCCCCAATAACGCTGACGGCTAAATACTGCATCGCGTAAACGGTAGTTTATTTTTCCATAACCAAATCCACGTTTTTCTAATTCGTAGATCACGGTTTTCATTCCTTTTTTATAGTTTAAACCGTCTAAAAAATCAGAATTTGCTAGTTTAATTCCTTCTTTAGCGTCGTTTGCTTTTTCAGAAATATCTGTATCAGCAAAAATATTCGGAATCTCTAATCCGAAGTGTTTTGCAAAATC
>JABXHX010000028.1 GCA_013373385.1 Flavobacteriaceae bacterium | reverse complement strand
TAGGCGAGAACAAGCAATTACTTATAGCCATTGTTAGCCACAGTTATTTTAGTTTTTCAATAATCTCAATAATTTCATTTCCTTCTCCCATTTTTAGTTCCTCTCCTTCTTTACTTTCGTATGGAATTCCACCTTTTACATATTTTAAAACACCTTTTTTATCTAAAAATAAATTCATTGGATATGCTTGAATTCCTAATTGGTCTGTGAAATTTTTAGCATCGACTAAATGTTCAAAGTCAAAAGGGTGTTTTTTAAGAAATTTTTCTACATCTTCTTTTTTCTCGTATGTAATTGCAATAAAGTTAAAGTCGTCTTTATACTTTTCTTTAATTTTATTCAAGATTGGCATTTCGTCAATACAAGGTGCACATTTAGTAAACCAAAAATTTATCATAGTCGGGTTTCCTTTCAATTTTTCTGAATTAAAGTTTTTATCTGACAATGTATTTAAGTCAAATTCTGGAAATTCCTTGTCTTTAAATTCAGATAATGGTCCAGAATTAATCAGATTATCTTTCTTTTTATCACTAATTTCAAAAGATATTTTAGAAATTATAGAGTCATTTTTTGTTTCTGTATTCTCTACAGTTAAACTTCCATATAACTTTTTACCCATTACTTTACTCATTTTTTCAACTTGAGCAGATAATATCTTTTCAGCTTCTTTTTTTGTAATTCTATTTTTTCCGTCAGTTGTATAGTATTCAGTTTGAGAAAAAGAACTGATAGAAATCAATAGAAATAGAACAGTAATTATTTTTTTCATATTTTTTGTTTTTAATTGTGGCTAACTTTATTTAACAACAGACTTGCATGAACACAACTATTGCACACACATGCAAATATGTGTATTCAATTTAACTTATAATAAGACTTGTTTAAATATGTTTTAAAAAACATAAATAAGGGACTTATTCTTTAGTTAGGTTTTTAAATACATAAATAAGGGACAAAATAAACACAATTAAGAGCAGTGAAACTAAAACAAATACATTAGTAATTACTTCTTTCTAAAAGCATAGCATATACAACAAAGAAAAAATATTAATAGATAAGATGAAAAACTAATATTAATTCAAACAATGCTTTATTCGAATTATTATACCATGAAAAATCAGTCGCTAAGAATTATTTTTAAATTGAAATTAGAATTAATAAGCCTTAAATTACTTTTTTTTACCTATTAGGTATTATCTATGAAATATAAGTAAGTCATAATACCTTAGCATGTTTTTTTCTAGTAACTCTTCCTCTAAAATCAGTTTATTATTATTAGATCTTAACTCTAAGACATTGCGATTAAACCTTGAGATTTTTAAATTTTTCTTTATCAAATAAATAATACCCATATTCTCAGAATAATCTTTATGTAGAGCTGTTTTTAACCGAAGGCAATTTAATTTAAATCCAGAATCAAACAATAGCTTATCATAGGGTTGCATTCCTATTTCTCTGGATTATGATGTATGTGAGTTAATAAGTTAAGGATAGTAACAGAATATTTCCATATAGATTTTAATTTAGGGATATAGTGACTAATAGGTCAATTCTATTCTATCTTTTTCTATCTACTAAAATTAAAATAGCTGTAGCAGTAAAAGTTTTACTTATAGAGTAAATAGAATTTATTGTGCTAGAAGTATTATTATAATATTATTTCTGCTAGCAAATCCAAAACTTTTTCAGAACTACTTCATTCTCATTTAAAAAACCTTAACAGTACCTGAAAAACCATATACAAATTAATAAGATGTTAGTAAATGGTCAATCTTTTTTATCTAACTTAAGAACTTAAATATTAAAACAGTACTAAAATATAGTTAAGTATTGTTTCTTTGTTAATATTTTAAATTCAATTATTTTTCAGGGATTCTAACGCCTTTAAACCTTACTCCTTGAAAATCCAATAGGATATAATAGCGCCCTAGTGAATCTTTCTTAAATTCCAAAGATTCTTCAGATTTTTTATCTGCAAAGAAAATAGTATCATTCTCTGGGTAAAGTACTCCATTATTATTCCCTTTTTGATATACATATAGACTATCATTTTCTAATTTTAATGTTATTATCAAATGACCGGCATTAATAACATCATATGTTCCAGCATATTTTTTTAATAAATTAGTCGAGATTTTAGTAGGTTTTCTATTAATATCTTTAGGCATATCTACTTCTTTCTCTAACAATAATTTTTGTAAGTCTTCAACTATTTTTTGAAAAGGAATACCATCAAAATTAGATAAAAATATAAGGTTGTAATTATCTTTAAAATTCTTTTCTACATAAGCTCTTTTTCCTCTTGTACCACCAGAATGTGATATTGTATTTTCATAGACAACAACTTTATGATTGTCTTTATCTAAAAAATCGAGAAATTTAGAAAGGTCTTCAACAGTACTATGTAAATGCCCCATCTTCATTTCATCTCTTGGAAAACTACATTCACATACCAACTCTTTCTTTTCATTCAAAAAATGACCATAAGCATATTTATCTAAATGGCTTAAGTCTGCATCAAAATTACCGCCAGATTTAGTCATTTTTAAAGGAGTAAAAAAAGTTTTATTTAAATGATCTGAAAAAGTTTTATTATTTATTTTTCCAATTATATAATACAATAATTGAAAACCTACATTAGAATATCTCTCCTTTTCACCAGGAGTAAACTCTAATTTTTCTTTAGAAGCTAACTCTACTACTTCTTCTGGACTTAATAAAATAAAATCTTTTTCTGCTTTATTAAAACTCCTTGGCAAACCAGAAGTGTTTGTCATTAAATGATTTATTGTTATTTTATCTCCATTAGGAAAATTTGGTAAATATTTTTCAATTAAATCTTCTCTTTTTATTTCGCCTTTCTTTTCTAATTCCAGAACACTAATTTTGGCAAAAAGTTTTGCCACTGACCTTAAATCAAACTGACTGTTAACCGAAACATTAAGTTTTGTATTTTTATCTTGACTCATGTTATAAGCCTTTCTTAAAATAACTTTACCGTCTTTTTTTAACAATACCGCTCCGTTAAACTTCTTTAAACTAGTTAATTTTTGCAGATAAAGATCACTTAAAACAGCTATTGAATCTATCTTTTTGTTTAATATTAATTTCTCTTTGTTTCTAGTAGAACATGAAGTTATAAAAACACTTAGTATTAATATTTTAATTACGTTATTCATTTCTATTGTTTTTAATGCAAAAAAAAAATAATTTAATAAATTAAAATTGTATAAAAGGAAACCCTTAATGTCTTAACATAAACTCAGGTAAATTTTCAAAAAAGTATTTAGGTTTTACACCACAAACTTGTTTAAAATCTCTGATAAAATGTGATTGATCAAAATAATTGTATTTGTAAGAAATCTCTGTTAATGATATTGTTGTTGTTTTTATTTTATATTTTATTAAATCTAAAATTCTAACAGTAGTTATAAACCTTTTTAGACTATACAATACTTCTTTTTTAAAAACTCTATTCAAGTACTGACGAGACATACTATATCTTTTACTCAGTTCATTTACAGTAACAATTCCTTTTTTCTTATAAATAAACTCACATATTTCTTTTACTAATAGAGATGTTTTACTTAAAAAAAGATCTAACTCTAAAAAAAAACTTTCTGTTACTCTAAACTTTTTATCAATTAAGCTTTCTTTTCTTATTCTTCTATGTAATTCTATAATATTAAATCTATCATACTCATTTAAAGAAAAAACTCCATCTTTTTTAATATTAGAAAAGAAAAAGGAATTCATCCAAGGTTGTACTTTAATAGTAAAAAAAGTAAACTTTTCATTTAATTTAATTTTATAGGGTGGTTGAAGATTGTGAATTGTAAATATTTTAAATTCTATTTTAATTTGTTTTTTATCTGTACTATATTCCAAAATACTATTCGATTCTTCAAAAAAGATAAAATCATAACAGCAATCATCTATTACTGGTATGTATTTTTTTTCTAAAGTGTTTTTTTGAAAAAAATAACACTCCTTTATATAACTTAACAAACCTTCTTCAGGTGCTTTTGTTTTAATATTTAACATTAAACTAAGTATAGATAATACCTAACAAAGATATTAATAAAAACCATCTCTATTTTGTAATTTTTTTATATTTTTTTTGTGATTTTGGCAATAAAAACTATATTTAAAAAGGTTTTATTAGGTTTTTAGTGTAAAAAACAATAATTCAATGCGTAATATTCAAAAAAAGAGTAATATTTAAAAAATATGAATCGAATACCTATAGATTTTAATAGAAAAATCCCCCCTTTAGACAGGAAGGTTCGTTTTCTTTACAAAGAAAATGGTTTCTATCATTTCAAAATAAATGAAAATAACCTAAGACATTTTATTTCAAGACAAGCTACATTTCTTTTTCATCTAAATCAATTAAAAAAAGAATCTCATTCTAAAATACTCAATGAAGATATTCCTGTTTATAAATACACTCAAGAGTATTTCTACTTGCTCTTGAGCCATATGGAAGATTATGAAAAAAAACACTTAAAATTACTAGTAAATTTTAAATCAAAAGATACAAAACAATTGTTATTAGCTCTAGATGATTTTTGTTATGAAGTGTTAACCTCTAAAATAAGCACCATAAGATCTATTGAGTATAGTCATTTTTGCTTAGATAGATATTCTAAGGATTTATTTAAAGATTTAAAAGAGTATCAACTTAAGGAGTTCAAAAATAATGTAAAAACAATTGAAGTGTAAGCTTCCCTAAAAACCGAACTGTTTAAAAGTAGAATAAAAGTATTAATTTTAAACAGTAATTATGAGAAAAAGTAAGTTCAGTCCGCTGCAAATCGCGAAGATTTTAAAAGAGT
>JABXHX010000047.1 GCA_013373385.1 Flavobacteriaceae bacterium | reverse complement strand
TTTCCTCCTAATTCTAATAAAGATTTACCAAAACGCTCAGCAACTTTAGCACCAACAATACGTCCCATTCTTGTAGAACCAGTAGCTGATACTAAAGGAATACGAGCATCTTCAGTAATGTATTCACCTACTTTGTAATCTCCGTTTACGATACAAGAAATACCTTCTGGTAAATTATTTTCTTTTAAAACTTCAGCTATAATGTTTTGACAAGCTACTGAACATAACGGAGCTTTTTCTGAACCTTTCCATACACATACGTTACCACAAATCCAAGCTAAAGCCGTATTCCAAGACCAAACTGCTACCGGGAAGTTGAATGCAGAAATAATACCAACAACTCCTAACGGATGCCATTGCTCTCTCATTACGTGTCCTGGTCTTTCTGATGGAATTACTTGTCCGTTTAACTGACGCGATAAACCAACTGCAAAATCACAGATATCAATCATTTCTTGCACCTCTCCTAAACCTTCTTGGTAAGATTTTCCCATTTCATAAGAAACTAATTTCCCTAATGGTTCTTTTAATTCTCTTAATTTGTTTCCAAATTGACGAACAATTTCTCCTCTTTGTGGCGCAGGAATAGCTCTAAAGCTTGTAAAAGCAGAGGTAGCAGCTTCCATAACCTTATCATAATCTTCTCTAGTAGTGGCTATTACTTTTCCTATTAGTTTACCGTCAACAGGAGAATTACTTTCAATAACTTCTCCGTTGGAGAAATTAACTGAACCTGTAGATGTTCCGTTGTTTATATCTTTTAAGCCTAATTGTGCAAAAGCTTCTTTAATACCAAAATCTATCATTTTGTAATTTGTTTTTTGTGTTTAAATAGAACTCCAAAAGTACAAATTATTTAGCAGACAATAAATTAAACAAAAAGAACGATTATTGTTTAATTTCAAACAAGTGTTATTGAAGCCATTCTTCTGGCAAAGGCTTTAATTGCAGCTCTTTTTCTTCAGATTTTACTTCAATTTCTAAAAAAGGCTTTTTAGGTAAAGAAAGCGAAATATTCTTTTTTCTTTTGATGTTGTTAATTACTTGATTAATAGTTTTTCCACCACTTAAAATTAAGTGATTCATAATCAAGTTAGACTCTTCTTTAAAGTCAAAACAATCCACAAAATAGGCGGGTTTATCATTTTGATAGATAATCCATTGACCTGATTTTTTTTTAGGAATTTCCAAAACATCTTTGGTGCCTACCAATGTTTTGTAGGTGGTAAGTTTAAATTTCATACATAGCTTTGTTAGGGGTTAAACAATACGAACTTTAAAAAGTTTACTGTCTAACAAAGTTACAAAAATAATACCAAACTAATTCAAATAAGGCAAATGAACAGTAAGTAACAAAATTATTTACTTACAGAATTTAATTGTTTACTATAACGAAACCAGTTACTTTTGTAAATAGTAAAATGATTGAAAAAATAACAGCCATACAATCACAACAAGCCTTTAAAGAAAGGGCTTTACAGACATTTAAACATCAGTTTAAAGAGAACAAGTTATATCGTTCTTTTTGTGATTTATTGTATGTACACCCTTCTGATGTAAATGCCTTAGAAGAAATTCCATTTTTACCCATTCAATTTTTTAAAACACATCAAGTTGTATCTAGTACAGATCAAGTGCAACAAATTTTTACTAGCTCTGGTACTACAGGTATACAAACTAGTAAGCACTTTGTTACAGATTTAACTTATTACCAAACAAGTTATTTAAAGGGGTTTGAACATTTTTATGGAGCTGTTTCTGATTATACTGTACTAGCATTACTACCTAATTACTTAGAAAGAGAAGGTTCTTCTTTGGTATATATGGTTCGTGATTTAATTAAAAAATCTCAGCAATTTGAAAGCGGATTTTATTTAAACAATTTGGATGCCTTGGCAGCTACACTAACATCTCTTAATGAAAAAGGAAAAAAAGTGTTATTAATTGGCGTTTCTTTTGCACTGTTAGATTTGGTAGAGAAATATCAGTTTAATTTAAAAAACACGATTGTAATGGAAACTGGTGGTATGAAAGGGAGACGAAAAGAATTGATACGTACAGAGCTGCATAGTATTTTAAAAGAAGGATTTGGTGTTTCAGAAATTCATTCAGAATATGGAATGACAGAGTTGTTAAGTCAAGCCTATTCTAAAGGAAACGGAATTTTTGATTGTCCGCCTTGGATGAAAATTTTTACTAGAGACACAGAAGATCCGTTGAGTATTCTGTCTAATGGAAAATCTGGAGGAATTAATATCATAGATTTAGCGAATTACAATTCTTGTTCGTTTATTGCCACTCAAGATTTAGGAAAAGTTAATCACAACGGTTCTTTTGAAGTTATTGGACGCTTTGATAACTCTGATATTAGAGGTTGTAATTTGATGGTGTTGTAACCGTAGTTTTTGGCGTAATTTTTGTGTCTTCAATAAGAAAGATGAAAAAAAGAATAGCTCTTATTTTTGTTTTAGCAGTTTTAGTAACTATCTGTTTTTTCTTTAAAAAAGAAACTAGCAGTTTAGATTATAGTACTGTTTCAAAAAAAGTAGAAATAACTAATATAAAAAGAACTTCGCAAAGCACAACAATTGATTTCAAAGTAAACCATTCTTTTGCTTTTGTTTTTGAAGGCTTTAGGTCGCCTAATGCTAAAGTTTATATTCAAAACAGTAATGGAGGAAAAAAACTTTATTTACAAGAAGCTGTAGGGATTCGTTTAGATTCGGTTTATAAAGATACGTCTTACCAAAAGATTAAATATTCATTAGTTTTTCCAAAGTTTCATGACTCAATAAAGAGTTTTGATTATTATGGTGTTCATACAAGAGTGTTTGATATTGGGTTGAGTAATACAAAAGAACCAAAAAGATTTTCGGATAAGATAAGAGGAAACTGGTTTAGTACAGATGGTAGTAATAAGTGGATATTAGGACTTTATGAAGATGTTATTATTTACAAAAATAAGCTTTGGGCTACTTTTAAACTAACAAAGAAAACCAATAATCAAATAATCCAATTAACAGAAGGAGATAGTACAAAAGTATTGGTTATTAAAGAGAATGGAAATAATGTATTAGTCGGAGAAAATTTAAAAGAATTAAAACTGCTTTCAAAAGCTAAAACGCAAACGAAAGAATTTAAAGAAAATATACCTAAAAAAGCTTTTGAATTTAAAGAAGGCATAGCTAAATACCAAGGTTTTATTAAAGGCTACCACCCAAAATTTAATTGGAATGTTAATGTTCTTGTACGAAACCCAATAATAAATTTAAATAAAACGTATAGTACTAAAGTTAATGATAACGGAACTTTTGAAGTTTACGTGCCCTTAGAATATGCACAAAGAGTTTATGTTAGATTTGAAAGTAATGAAAGAATTGGTAAGATTGATGTACTTCCTTTTTTAGAGCCAGAAAAAACGTTAACACAAATTATAGATGCAAAAAAGGTACAGTATCAAAACAATGTTTCTGAGTTTATGGGAAACAAGCAAAGACTTAATTCAGAGTTAGCAAATTTAGATACGTTAAATGTCAATGTTAATAGGGTTTTGCACCCCAAATTTTACAAAGATTTTCTTTCAATTACTAGAGAAGAATACAAAAACTATATTACCGCCAATTATAAGAAAAAAATTAAAACACTTAAAGATATAGGAGAAAAAAGGTTAGTTAGCAAAGAGGCAATTGAATTTAAAAAAAAGTTATTAGGCTTACAACTTATGTCTAATGTTTTAGCTTATGATTTAGAAAGGCGAACAGTAATACATTTAAATAAAGATAAAACTACTGTTGAAAGCGGAAAAGAAAATAAATTAGTAGTAGAAAATAAACCTGTTGATAAAAGCTATTATAATTTTTTACAGACAGAAAACCTCAACACGGTATCAATGTTATCTTTAGGAAGTGAATACGCTACAGTTATTAATTATTTAAGGTTTGATAGTCAAATTCTTCCTTTAGGTTTTTATAATTACTTTGATGAATTTAAAAAAACATTACAAAAAGAAAAAATTAAACTATCTAAGAAAGAAGATTTATTCTTAGATAAACTTAGTTTATGCCGTGATGTGAATTGCGTTAAAAAGCTAAAAAAGGAAAACAAAAATTTATGGAGAAATTTCTCTGAACACTATGGAAGTTTGATGAACATTAGTCAATTGAACAATTTTTATAAAATAAGAAGAAAAAAAAGAATAGAACTACAAGGTGTTACAAGTAAGCTAGTAAATGATATCATTGCTTCTCAACACAGGGCAGATATAATTAACAGAGAGAATAAGTTATTGTCTAACATAGAATTAGAAGAACTCGAAAAAGAGATATCAAATAAACAATTTAAAAAGATTTTAAAAAAGCAGCATAATATTAAAAAACTTGAACTATTATCATTAAAAGAAAATAGAGATTACTTTTTACATGATGTAACTAATGTTAACGAAACAGAAGTATTTAGGCATATCTTAAATCTATTTAAAGACAACGTTATCTTCATTGACTTTTGGGCAACTTGGTGCGGACCTTGTGTCAATGATTTTGAAAATGTAAAACCACTAAAAACAAAACTTCAAGGGGAAAAAATCAAATTTGTTTATATTACAGGAGAGACTTCTCCTATAGATAATTACCATGCAATTGTTAAAGGGGTTAAAGGAAATCATTTTAGATTAACAAAAAGTCAGTGGGAATATTTAATGAACTCTTTTCTAATTAAAGGAATACCAAGATATATGTTTATTGATAAAAAAGGAGAAATAGTTACGGAAAATTTAAGAGCGCCTTTTTTAACAGGAGAATTAGAAACTTTATTGAAGAAACATTTGTAATCAAACCAAAATTTCATCGACTATATAGCAAAACAAGCAAAGATGAAACACGTTATTATATTCCTTTTTTTAGGAATTACCACCACAACATTTTCTCAACAGATAGATTATAATACTAGTAAAGGTTTTGTTGCCGATGGTTACGATGTGGTATCGTATTTTATAAAAACCAAACCTTTAAAAGGAAACAATAAATTTACTGCAACGTTCGATGGTGTTAAATTTAAGTTTGTTTCAGAGAAGAACTTAAAATTATTTAAAGCCAACCCCAAAAAGTACATTCCGCAGTATGGAGGTTATTGCGCGTATGCAATTGCAGCAAAAAAAACCAAGATGCAAATTGATGCTGAAACTTACGAAATAAGAGATGGTAAACTGTACCTATTTTACAATGCTTGGTTTAGTAATAAACTAGAAGATTGGAAAGAAGGAGATACAAAAAAACTTCAGCAAAAAGGAGATACAAACTGGAAAGAATTACAACATAAAAAACAGTAACATGAAAAAAATTATACTCGTACTTTTGCTTATTTCAAACGCTATTTTTGCGCAGCAAGATTATAATCTAAAAAAGGGTTTTGTAGCTAATGGATATGATGTAGTAGCGTATTTTAGTAACAAAGCAATAAAAGGAAATAAGAAATTCACCACAAATTTTAACGGAGTTAAGTTTAAGTTTTCTAACAAAGCAAATCTAGAGAAGTTTAAAAAGAGCCCTAAAAAATACATACCACAGTACGGAGGTTATTGTGCTTATGCTATCGGTAAAAACGGAGAAAAAGTAGCTATAAACCCAAAGGCATTTGAGATAAGAGATGGTAAACTCTACTTATTTTACAATGCTTGGGGAACAAATACCTTAAAACTTTGGCAAAAAGAAGGAGCCGAAAAGTTAAAAGCTCAAGCAGATAAAAATTGGGAGAAACTTCAGAAAAAAATGTAAAATAAAGCCAGTAAATACTGGCTTTATTTGGCTAAATTTATTTTATTCGTCTATAACCTGCAATAAAAAATACGATTTTTTACCACGCTGTAATAATACATACTTATCGGCAATTAAGTCGGCAGAGGTAATTGTGTACTCTTCTTTTACTTTTTCTTTATTTACAGAAACAGCATTTTCTTTCAAAGCTCTACGGGCATCAGAATTTGAATTTAAAAAATTGGTTTTTGCAGCTAAAGCACCAATCATATCTAACCCGTTTTCTATTTCCTCTCTTGCAATAGAGGCTTGTGGTACGCCCTCAAAAACATCTAAAAAAGTCTGCTCATCTAATGATTTAATATCGTTTGCTGTAGATTTTCCGAATAAGATATTTGAAGCAGCAATGGCTTTTTCGTAAGCATCTCTACCATGAGTCATTACGGTAACCTCTTCTCCAATTTTCTTTTGTAACAAACGTTGATGAGGAGCTTCTTTATGCGCTGTAATTAATTCTTCAATCTCTTGTTGAGACAAGAAGGTAAATATTTTAATGTATTTTTCTGAGTCTTCGTCAGAAGAATTTAACCAATATTGATAAAATTTATAAGGCGATGTTCTATTGGCATCTAACCAAACATTACCACCTTCGGTTTTACCAAATTTTGTACCGTCTGCTTTGGTAACTAAAGGCACAGTTAATGCATAGGCTTTTCCTTGTGCTTTTCTTCTAATTAATTCTGTACCAGTAGTAATATTACCCCATTGGTCAGAACCTCCCATTTGAATTTTACAATTCTTTTCTTTGTATAAATGATAAAAATCGTATCCTTGAAATAACTGATAGGTAAATTCTGTAAAACTCATTCCTTCTGCAAACTCGCCATTTAAACGTTTTTTAACAGAGTCTTTAGCCATCATATAATTTACGGTAATATGCTTGCCCGTATCACGCACAAATTCAATCAGAGAAATATCTTTCATCCAATCGTAATTATTTACCAGTTCTGCAGGATTTTCTGAGGTTTTATCAAAATTTAAAAATCGCTCTAACTGACTTTTCACTCCAGCAATATTTTTAGCTAACGTTTCTTCGTCTAATAAATTACGTTCAGCAGATTTTCCAGAAGGATCTCCAACCATACCTGTAGCACCACCAACCAAAGCTATTGATGTATGACCTGCACGTTGAAAATGCATTAAAATGATGATTTGTACCAAACTACCGATATGTAAAGAATCTGCTGTTGGATCAAAACCAATATAGCCCGCAGTTTTGTTTTTTAATAAATACTCTTCGGTATCTGGCATAATATCGTGTAACAGTCCTCGCCAGCGTAATTCTTCTACAAAATTTGTCATCATTTTTTATTTAAGAGAAAGCAAAGATACTTTTATCCTACAAAAAAAACTACTTTAGCAACTAGGATTTTTAGATTTGCATGTATGATATTAGTTACTGGAGGAACAGGGTTGGTTGGCTCACACTTATTGTATGAATTGACCTTAAAAAACCAAGCAATAAAAGCTACCTACAGAACCAAAGAAAGTTTGATGGCTGTAAAGCGGGTATTCTCTTATTTTACAAAGAATGTAGATGAACTTTTTGAAAAAATTCAATGGATACAAGCAGATATTACAGATGTTCCTTCTTTAGAAGATGCCTTTAAAGATGTAACGCTTGTATATCATGCAGCGGCATTGGTTTCATTTAACCCAAAAGAGTACAGAGCAATGCGTCAAGTAAACATTGAAGGGACTGCAAACATTGTTAATTATTGTATTGCTAATAAGGTAATAAAACTATGTTTTGTAAGCTCTATTGCTACGATAGATAACGCAATTAACAAGAAGGAAGTGACAGAAGAAAACGAGTGGAACCCTGAAACTTCAAACAGCTGCTATGCTATTACAAAACACGGAGCAGAAATGGAGGTTTGGCGTGCCAGTCAAGAAGGAGTAGACGTGGTAATTGTAAACCCTGGTGTAATTTTAGGTGCTGGATTTTGGAATATAAATACGGGTCAATTATTTTCAAAAATAGCAAAAGGATTTTCATTTTATACTGAAGGTGTTACTGGGTTTGTGGGTGTTAGCGATGTAGCTAAGGCCATGATTACACTCACAGAACAACCCATAAAAAACGAACGCTTTATTTTAGTTTCAGAAAATAAATCGTTTAAAGCTATTTTTACTTTAATAGCCAAAGCTCTTGGCAAGAAGCCACCATCTATTAAAGTATCTAAATTTTTTAGTTCAGCATTGAGAATTTTTGACGGATGGATTTCTTTTATAACACAAAAAAAACGCCTAATTACTAAAGAGTCAGAAAAATCTATGCATAGCAAAACCTATTATTCTTCAGAGAAAATAAAGCAAATGACCGACTTTAAATTTGAGCCTATAGAGCAAGTAGTTAAAGAAACAGGAACAAATTACCGAAAAGATAAGAACTAATTATTCTTTTTGACAGAGCTGTTTTTGTCTTTAGAAGCAGGTTGCATTGTTGCATTAATTTTTTCTAATTTTTCCTTTACTTCTAGATATATGATTTCGTATTCTTCAAAAACAGTAGTATAGTATCTATTACTTGTGTTAAAACGTGTACTATCAATCTTATACTTGTTGTAAACTAAAGGAATGTAATTAAGATTTTTTTGGTTGTCTAAATTTTTTTCTATTGCAGCACTTTTGGCAATAAATAAATCTGTTAAGAGTAGTACCATTGTATCTTTCGGAATTAGATCTACAGGTTTCTTAGGAATCGTTTTGCTTGTACAAGCAGTAAGAGATACACCAATAAAAAGAATAATCAGTTTTTTCATTTTACCTATTAAACAATAAACGTTCTCCTTTTATAGTTTCATTAAAAACACCTTTATCATACATTAAGTTTCCGTTTACAAATGTATGTGTTATAGTCGATGAAAAAGTTGTGCCTTCAAAAGGAGACCAACCACATTTATACAAAATGTTTTCTTTAGAAACAGTTTGGGGTGTTTCTGTGTTGACCAACACCAAATCTGCATAATACCCTTCTTTTATAAATCCGCGTTGCTCAATTTTAAATATTTTTGCTGGATTATGACACATTTTTTCTACGGCTTTTTCAATAGAAATTACACCCTCTTTTACTTTTTCTAAAATAGCCAGTAAAGCATGTTGAACCAAAGGCCCACCACTAGGAGCTTTTGTGTATACATTGTCTTTTTCTTCTATAGTATGTGGAGCATGATCTGTAGCAATAATATCTAACCGATCATCTAACAAAGCTTTCCATAAACCCGCTCTGTCTGCTGCAGTTTTTACCGCAGGATTCCATTTAATATGAGTTCCTTTTTCGTTGTAATCTTCATCAGAAAACCACAGATGATGCACACAAACTTCAGCTGTAATTTGTTTTTCTTCTAACGGAATGTCATTTCTAAATAAATCTGTTTCTTTTGCTGTTGATAGATGAAAAACATGAAGCCTTGCACCTGTTTTTTTAGCTAGCGCAATCGCTTTTGATGATGAGATATAACAAGCTTCTTCACTTCTAATTATTGGATGGTATTTTATCGGAATATCGTCACCGTACTTTTCTCTGTACTCAGCCGTATTTTTTCTTATTGTAGCTTCATCTTCACAGTGTACAGAAATAATCATCTTTGTCGATGAAAAAATTTTTTCTAATACCTCTTCATTATCCACTAACATATTTCCGGTTGATGAGCCTAAAAACAATTTGATTCCCGCAACATTTCTTGGATTGGTTTTGAGCAACTCCTCTAGATTGTCATTAGTTCCGCCAAACATAAAAGAGTAGTTAGCGTATGATGTCTTGGCTGCAACAGCAAATTTATCTTCTAATAATTGTTGAGTGGTAGCTTGTGGAACAGTGTTTGGCATTTCTATAAACGATGTTATTCCACCAGCAATAGCCGCTTTACTTTCTGTAGCAATATTGGCTTTATGTGTCAAACCAGGCTCGCGAAAATGTACTTGATCATCGATTACACCAGGTAATAAATAGGCGCCATTTGCATCTATAACTACTGTGTTTGGTTGCGGTTCAATACTTTTAGAAATTTGTGTAATAATTTTTCCTTCAATAAAAACATCTCCAGTAAAAACGGTACCTTCATTTACTATCTGAGCGTCTTTTATTAGTGTTGTATTCATGTTATTTAGAAATTCCTTTTAATCTTAGTTTTATCACTCCAAAAAAGGCTTCATATACAATAGAGCCACTCATTTTGGATTCGCCTAGTGTTCTGTCGGTAAAAATTACCGATACTTCTTTTATTCTAAAATTGTGTTTCCATGCCTTAAATTTCATTTCTATTTGAAAAGCATATCCAACAAATTTAATTTTGTCTAAGTTAATGGTTTCTAGTACTTTTCTTTTGTAGCAAACAAATCCAGCTGTAGTATCACATACAGGTATTCTAGTGATAAAACGCACATATTTTGATGCAAAATAAGAAAGTAAGACCCTTTTCATAGGCCAATTTACAACATTAACTCCGTTAGAATATCTAGATCCAACAGATACGTCAAATCCTTTTTTTGCACAAGTCTTGTATAAGCGATTTAAATCTTTTGGATTGTGCGAAAAATCGGCGTCCATTTCAATAATGTAGTCGTATTTTTTTTCAATTGCCCATTTAAACCCATGAATATAAGCTGTGCCAATCCCGTTTTTCTTTAACCTTTTTTCAAGAAACAATCTGTTAGGAAATTCGGGAATTAAGTTGGTAACAATACTTGCTGTTCCGTCTGGAGAATTATCATCAACTATCAAAACATCAAAAACAGTCTCTTGCTTAAAAACGGCTCTAATAATAGCCTCTATATTTTCTTTTTCGTTATAGGTAGGGATAATAACTAGAGCGTCAGACATTTTTTTATAGTAAAAGATAAGTGAAGCAAATATACGCTAATTTATCACTAAATTTGTGTTATATTTTTCATAAATCAATTTATGCAGGCTATAGCACGTGCAGATTTTTCTAACAACTGGTTAACACTATTATTTGTGTTTTTGCTAGTATTGATTGCCGTAATGAAAATAACAAACACACAAAAACTCTATGGGTATTCTAGAGCTTTTTTTTTAAAAGGATTTATTACTAGAAAAGCAGAAGAAAGAGAATCTTTTTTTACAATATTTAACTTGTTAGCATACTTCTTTTCTATATTGGTTTATGCTCTTTTTTTAATGTATTTGCTGAACTTTATAAAGCCAAACTTTATAGTTGAATTTCGAAGCTACCTAAAAGTTGTAGCTGGAATAGGTATTTACTTTTCTGTGTTTTTAATATTCGATTTTCTGTTGATAAGAACGTTTGAAATAAAGCACGAAATAGCCAGTTTTGTAGCAGCAAAAATTAGTTATTTTTACAATATTGCAATATTGCTTTTTCCTTTTTTAATAATTATAACGTATAGTTTTTCAAACATTTACATATTGTTAGTAGCATTTGTTGTATTATTTTTAATAGGACTTATTTTAATTTTTACAAACAACAAAAAGTTGATAGTTAACAAGTTATTTTATTTTATTTTGTACCTTTGCGCACTTAAAATAGTGCCGTTATTAATTTTATATAAAATAACTGTTTAAAAAAGGAGATTTATGAAAGTGAAAACAATACTGGTTTCTCAGCCAGCTCCAAAAACTGAAGCATCACCTTATTTTGATTTATCTGAAAAGCAGAAGGTAAAAATTGACTTTAGATCTTTTATTCATGTTGAAGGTGTTCCTGTAAAAGAAGTAAGAGCTCAAAAAATTGATTTAAGTAAAGTTTCGGCTATTATTTTAACAAGCAGAAATGCGGTTGATAATTTTTTTAGAATAGCAGAAGAAATGCGTTTTAAAGTGCCAGATTCAATGAAGTACTTTTGTCAATCTGAGGCAGTTGCGTATTATTTACAAAAATATGTTGTGTACAGAAAACGTAAAATTTATGTTGGTAACAGAACTTTTCCAGAGTTGTGTAAGCTGATTAAAAAACATAAAGAAGAAAAGTTTTTATTGCCATCTTCTGATAAGTTAAAAGATTTAATTCCGAATGAATTAAATAAGTTAGGAGTAGATTGGAAAAGGGCAATTTTGTATAGAACTGTGGTAAGTGATTTGTCTGATTTAGAAAATGTTTTTTACGATGTATTGGTTTTCTTTAGTCCTTCAGGTATAGATTCTTTATTTAAGAATTTTCCAGACTTTAAGCAAAACAACACACGTATTGCAGTCTTTGGAAATTCAACGATAAAGGCAGCTACAGAAGCAGGTTTAAAATGCAATATTACCGCGCCAACACCAGAAACGCCATCAATGACAATGGCTTTAGAGAAATACATTAAAGAAGCAAATAAAAAGTAATTCTGAGTTTAGAAATATATTTAAACCGAACAATTTTGTTCGGTTTTTTTATGCAAATAAGGTGGCAAATGCTTCTTCTATTTTACCGACTAAAAGGAGTTTTATATTGTGGTTTTTAGTTGCAATTTTGTTGTATTTAGAGGCAACAAATGTTGTGTAGCCTAACTTTTCTGCTTCAGCAATTCGTTGATCTATTTTAGAAACAGGCCTAATCTCTCCCGCTAAGCCAATTTCTGCAGCAAAACATACTCGAGGCGAAATGGCAATGTCTTCATTAGAAGATAATATTGCAGCAACAACCGCTAGGTCTATTGCAGGATCGTCTACATGAATTCCACCAGTAATATTTAAAAATACATCTTTCGCACCTAATTTAAACCCTGCTCGTTTTTCCAACACAGCTAAAATCATATGCAGTCTTTTTAGATTATATCCAGTAGTAGAACGTTGCGGAGTTCCGTACACAGCAGTAGAAACCAAGGCTTGAATCTCAATCATTAACGGCCTAATCCCTTCTAAAGTAGAGGCAATTGCGGTACCGCTTAAATCAGCATCTTTCTTAGAGATTAATATTTCAGAAGGATTTGAAATTTCTCTCAATCCGTTAGATAACATTTCATAAATTCCTAATTCTGATGTAGAACCAAACCTGTTTTTTTGCGCTCTTAAAATTCTATAGGTATGGTTTCTGTCTCCTTCAAATTGTAAGACAACATCAACCATATGTTCTAAAATTTTAGGACCAGCAATTTGACCTTCTTTATTGATGTGCCCAATTAGCAATACAGGTGTTGCGGTTTCTTTCGCAAACTTTATCAACTCTGCTGAGGTTTCTCTGATTTGCGAAATACTTCCAGGAGTTGCATCAATGGTATTGGTGTGTAGTGTTTGGATAGAATCAATAATTAAAAACTCTGGCCGAAGTTCTTCTATATTTTTAAAGATTTGTTGTGTATTTGTTTCTGTTAAAACCAAACAATTTGAGCTAGGCATATTTAAGATTCTGTCTGCTCTCATTTTTATTTGAGATTGACTTTCTTCTCCAGAAACATACAATACTTTTTGTGAAATTGATAAAGCGATTTGTAGGAGTAATGTTGACTTTCCTATTCCTGGCTCGCCACCTAGTAATACTACAGAGCCTTTTACCAATCCACCACCAAGAACTGTGTCTAGTTCTTTGTTTTTGGTAACAATTCTTTCTTCTGGGTTAAGCTGAATCTCTTGAATTCTTGTAGGAGTAGCATGTCTTTTTGTAGTTGAAGCTTGTTTCCAGTTTCTTTTCTCTTCTTTTTTAATTACTTCTTCTATAATGGTATTCCACTCATTGCAAGTGCTACATTGCCCAGTCCATTTTGGAGTTTGTGCTCCACAGTTTTGACAAAAAAAAGAGGTTTTAACTTTGGCCATTTTATGGTTTTTGAATAGTGTTCAAAATGGAGTCTATTACTTTTGGTTCTGGATTTACAGCTAATATTTTTCCTTTTTTATTTACTAAAAACTGAGAACCTCCTGATCGAGAAATGTTATATTTATCCCAAATATTAAATTCGTTATTAATTTCATAGTTAATTTTCCAAGGGTATTGATATTTGTTTTTAGCCTCAGTGTATTTTTCTTTTTTATTTATTCCCCCGATAACGGCAAAAACCTCAAGCCCTTTTTTGTGCAGTTTCAAGTATTCTGGTTTTAACTTTTTACTTTTTGCAATACATGGGCCACACCAAGGAGCCCACAAGTCTATTAACGTAAGTTTATTTTTTGTAACAATAGAAGAAGCTTTTATTTGTTTATTGTCTGCTGTTCTTGATTCAAAATCAGAATAGTACCCTCCTTTTTTGGCATTCTTAATACCATTCAATAAATTTTTTGAAAGCTGATTGTACGGATGTTTTTTGAATTTTGATTGATAATTTTTAAGTTTTTTTTCGAGGGTTAAGAAATTAAAGTTTTTTTCATATGTGTTTGAATAAAGTTGATCAACCAATAAAGAGAAACCAAGCAATGTATTATCTGTAATGATAAAATTATCATTCCAGTTTTGATAATCTTTTATAATTGAATCTATTTTATCTTGCCAAAATCTAGCTTGCGGTGTGAGATCTTCTTTCTTAACTCTTAAATCATTGATTTTTTTATATAAATCATTTCTTTTATTAAAATCTTTCTCTTTGCTTAGAATGTTATATAGCTCTGAAACTTGTTTACTATTCCATTGATTTATTTTAGAGAGAGAATCTACTTTTGTAAGATTAATGGTATTTATTTTAGAATAGAATAATGATGTTTGTTCTGAAATATATTCTTTTCTTCTTTTATTAAGAGTACCCCCTAAAATAATATTGTCGTTATATTTTTCAGGTTGATAAAGTGTAAAATTTATAGTGTCTTTATCGTTAAAAAACCTAACAGCCATCCAATACCCTTTTTCTAACTCGTCGTTAAAAGCCATTTGGTATTCTTGAATAAAGTTACTTTTGATTGTATAAATAAACTTACCATTTTTAATTGGTATTTTTTTAGCGTTTACTCTATAGTCTCCTGTTTTTTCTATAAGAGATAGGTGTTTACTAGCTTTTCGGTCTATAACTGTTCCTATTAAAACCGTTGTTTTAGTATTAGATTTTTTCTCTTTCTTGCAATTGTATAAAAGTAAAAGTAAGAAAAGAGGAATTAAGTGTATCTTTTTCATTATTATTTAAATTTGAGTTTAGCCAAAGATAAAAAACTATTTATTTTTATTATAGATAGGAAGTAATAAAAAAGATAAACCACCAAAAACAATAAAGGCAGCAGTTTGCGAAGTCCACATAATCCAACCAAAGGCAGTTGCAGGCTCTTGTTCTATCCCAAACAAAGCTAATGCTCCAGCAACAGCAACAGGATATAAACCTATTCCACCATTAGTAGCTGCAATAGAAAAACCACCAGCAATAAATCCGATTAAAATTCCACCTAAAGGTACTTCTAGTCCATTAATAGCTGGGATAGTTGCCCAAAACATACAGACATACATCAACCAAATGAATACTGTGTGAAAAATAAATGCCCACTTGTGTTTCATTTTAAAAATGCTTGTTGTGCCTTCAATTAAACCTGTTACAAAAGTTTTGATTTTTAGTCCAATTCCTGCTTGAGCTTTTTTAATGTATTTGATAAAGATAAAGCTGATTAAAATTAAGAACACAAAACCAATAGCCAATTTAGTTGGATTAAAATTGTTGGCTAACAAATCATAAATAAAATCAAATTGAACAAATAAGGTAATAATAATGATAATTAACATCATTAGTAAATCTGCAATACGTTCTGCCACAATGGTTCCAAACCCTTTTTCAAACGGAATGTCTTCATAGTTTGTCATGATTGCCGCTCTTGAAATTTCTCCAGCTCTTGGCACAGCATAATTTACTAAATAGGCAACCATTACAGCCATAGTGCTGTTTATAAAGTTAGGCTTGTAGCCCATAGGTTCTAGAAGAAATTTCCATCGATACGCTCTAGAAAGATGACTTAATAGTCCAAAGAAGAGTCCTAAAGCAATCCATAGGTAATTGGCATTTTTAAAATATTTAATTAAGACATCAATAGATATTTCAGAGATAGAATACCAAACTAAAAAACCTCCTAAAGCAAGAGGTAAGATGATTTTTAAAATCCTTTTGATATTCAAATTAACTAAGTGTGTTGTTTATTTCGTTAGGGAAAACTAACGAAGGTTTAAATTTTTTTGCTTTTTCAAGTTTCATAAAAGCATAGCTAATTAAAATGAGCACATCACCAACAGCAACTCTTCTAGCAGCAGCGCCATTTAGGGTTATTTCTCCACTACCTCTTTTCCCAGGAATAGCATAGGTTTCTAGTCTTTCTCCGTTGTTGTTGTTAACAATTTGCACCTTTTCTCCTTCAATTATATTTGCAGCATCCATTAAGTCTAAATCAATGGTGATGCTTCCAATATAATTTAAATCTGCACCGGTTACTTTAACCCTGTGAATTTTAGATTTTACTACTTGCACTAACATGCCGCAAAAATAAAACTTTTAAATGTAATAAATATGTTAAACTCTAATTTAAGATTTTTAGGTTATCAATTAACCGAACGGCACCTACATTAACAGCTATAAATGCTCTGTATTTTTTGTTTTTCTCAAACGTAGTAGCTTCTTGCAAAGTAGCTTCGTCTGCAATGCTAAAATACTCTAAGCTTAACAAATGGTTGGATTTAAATGTATTGGTTACAAACTGTTTAATTTCTAATATAGATTTAGTGGTTGCCATGGTGGTGGCTTTTTTTATTGTCTGATAGATAAATGGAGCTTCTTTACGTTCTTTTTCTGTTAACCGAACATTTCTAGAGCTCATTGCTAAGCCATCTTTTTCTCTAAAAATTGGGCAACCAATAATATTAGTAGTAATGTTTTGTTTTTTAGTCAATTTTTTTACGATTTGTAACTGCTGAAAATCTTTTTCTCCAAAATAAGCATTGTCAGGTTTTACTGTTTCTAACAATGCTTGTACTATAGTTGCTACACCATCAAAATGGCCAGTTCTAAAACTACCTTCCATTTCGTTTTCTATACCTTCAAAATCATATTTTTTAGAAATAACATGTGCTGTATACATCTCTTCTACAGAAGGAATAAAAACAGCATCACAATCAATATTTTTAAGCAAATCAAGATCTGCTGTAAGCGTTTTCGGATAGTTTTTTAAATCATTTTGATTGTTAAATTGCGTAGGGTTTACAAAAATACTGACGATAGTGATGGCATTATTTTTTTTAGATGCTTCTACCAAAGACAGATGCCCTGAGTGTAACGCACCCATAGTTGGCACAAAACCAATATGTTTTCCTTGGCTCTTTTGTAGTGAAATCCAATCAGATAATAGTTTCTTTTTTTTAAAAACTTGCATAAAAACTCTTTGTAAAATGTGTGCAAACTTAGCATTTTAACATGAAATTAGCATAAAAATGTGTATTTTTGCGTTCTCATATTAAGGGATTGATTTAATGAAAGATAAGAGAATATTATATGTTTCGTCTGAGGTAGTACCATACCTGCCAGAAACAGAGATGGCATCAACTGCATTTAATGCAGCGAGAAATGCGCATTCTAAAGGAGTTCAAACTCGAATTTTTATGCCAAGATTTGGTGTAATTAACGAGAGAAGACATCAGCTACATGAAGTGATTAGACTTTCTGGAATGAACATGATTATTAATGATATGGACATGCCATTAATAATTAAAGTAGCGTCAATACCTAAAGAAAGAATGCAAGTATATTTTATTGATAATGATGAGTATTTTAAACGTAAAGCTATCTTTACAGACGAGGATGATAATCTTTTTGAAGATAATGATGAAAGAGCTATTTTCTTTGCTAAAGGGGTTATAGAAACGGTAAAAAAATTAAACTGGGCACCAGATATTATTCATATTCATGGATGGATGGCTTCTTTATTACCGTTGTACTTAAAAGAATTTTACAAAGAAGAACCTTTGTTTGCAGAAAGTAAAATAGTAACATCAATTTATAATAATGATTTTGAAGGTACACTTAATCCAACGATGATAGAGAAAGTTCAATTTGATAAAATAGACGATGGTAAAACCGCTGTTTTAAAAACACCTAACCACACAAATATACTTAAAAGCGCTATTGAAAATTCTGATGCAGTAATTAAGGGAAGTGAAAATATTTCTGATGAATTAACTAACTTTATTGATGAACATAAAAAACCTGTTTTAGATTTTCAATCAGAAGAGACTTTAACCGAAGCTTATCTAGAATTTTATGCTAATGAAGTATTAGCAGAATAACCCATTTTAATTAAAGAAGAATGACAAAAAAGTTTGTATACATTAGTGTATTTGTATTAATTGTATCTGGAATAATTTCGTGTGAAAAAGATTTTAAAGATATCGCTACCAACGTGGTTAGCAATACAAAGTTTGAAACTAAAGACACTATAATAGAGATCGAAGTTACTAATAAGCAAATACAAAATATTAGAACAGATGGTTTATCTATAGGAGGTTCGTTAGGACAGTATTTATTAGGGGTGTATAACAATCCTAATTACGAGAAAATAGAAGCGTCTGTTGTATCACAATTAGCAATTGATACAAATTTAAGTGAGAAAGATGATAAAGAAAGAACTTACGGAGCAGACACAACAGTAGTAACTACTATTGATACTGTGTTTTTTAAGATTCCTTATCAAGCAACACTCAAAGAAGAAACAACTTCTGACTATACACTAGATTCTATTATTGGAGATAAAACAAAAGCATTTTTGTTTAATCTGTACAGAACAGACACTTACATGAACAGGTTAGACCCTGTTGACCCATCTAAAACTAATAAGTTCTATTCAGATGATACGTATCAGATTTTACCGGGAGAATTAAATGCTCAAGTAGATTATCCTTTTAAACCAAATGAAAAGGATACTATTTTTGTTTTTAAAAGAAGATTTAGTAATGGACATGTTTATAAAGTTGATACTTTTAAACTAGCAGCAAATAATCCATTTGCAAGAATTCCATTAGATAAAAATAAAATCAAACAATTGTTTGTTGATCAATTTGAAAGTCAATATTTTAAGACTCAAGATGACTTGAATGAATATATTAAAGGTCTGTATCTAGAGGCAAAAGGAAATGAAGGTTCTTTAATGAGCTTTAATCTAACTACAAATAATTTAGAATTAAAACCATCTATAGAAATACGTTATACAAAAACTGTGTTAAAAGGAGGTTCTCAAGTAGTAGATACTATTGCTAAGTCAAGCTCTTTTCCACTTTCAAATTTTAGCAACAGTCTATACAAAATGAATGAAAAAGCATTTCCAAATAACGGAAATATTATTTTACAAGGAGCTGCAGGAAATATGGCAATCGTAAAATTGTTTGATGCAAACAACTTAAACGCGTTAAAAAATAAAGAATGGTTGGTTAACGATGCAAAACTAACGTTCTATGTAAATCAAAATATTGTTGGATTTGATACCATCTCAACGCCATATAAGTTATTTGTATACAAAGAAGGGAGTTCTTCACAAATAAAAGACATCCTTAGTGAAGGGATTACAGCATTTAATGGTAGACTTGTTAAAAAAGACAAAAAACCAGATTATTACTCTTTTACAATTACAGACTATATTTCTGATTTATTTTCTGGAAAAATAAAATATAACCCTAACTTAAGATTAAAAGTATTCAATTCTTCTGACGTTCCACCTAATGCAACCGATACTATTGTAAGACAATATAGCTGGAATCCAAAGGTGGTTACCCTATTAAACCATTTTCAAGCAAACGGAACAAGAAGAGCACAATTAAAAATTTCGTATTCAGTAAAAAAATAAAACGCTATGTGTGGAATTACAGGGTATATAGGGTATAGAGAAGCTTACCCTATAGTAATAAAAGGATTACAAAGATTAGAATATAGAGGCTATGATAGTGCAGGAATAATGTTGTTTGATGGACAAGATATTCATGTAACTAAAACCAAAGGTAAGGTAGTCGACTTAGAAGCCTTAGCTAATAACGATGAAAAATCGAAAAAAGGCTCTACAGGTATTGGTCATACTAGGTGGGCAACACATGGTGTACCAAACGATGTAAACTCACACCCACACACTTCTATGTCTGGTAATTTAGTTATTGTTCATAATGGAATTATCGAAAACTATGATACCATTAAAAAAGAACTGATAAACAGAGGCTATACTTTTAAAAGTGATACCGATACAGAAGTTTTAGTAAATCTTATTGAAGAAGTTAAAAAAACCGAGGATTGTAAGCTTGGTAAGGCTGTTCAGATTGCGTTAAATCAAGTTGTAGGAGCTTATGCTATTGCTGTTTTTGACAAGTCAAAGACAAACGAAATTGTTGTTGCAAGATTAGGAAGCCCTATTGCAATTGGTATAGGAAAAGATTATAAAGAATTCTTTGTTGCATCTGATGCATCACCTTTTATAGAATATACAAACAAAGCCATTTATTTAGAAGATGAAGAAATGGCTGTAATTAAAGTAGGGAAAGGAGTTAAAGTAAGAAAAATTAAAGACGATTCACTAGTAGACACAACAATTCAAGAACTACAATTAAGTTTAGAGCAAATAGAAAAAGGAGGCTATGATCACTTTATGCTTAAAGAAATTCATGAGCAACCTAAAGCCATTCAAGATACTTTTAGAGGAAGAATGCTTGCAGATGAAGGCATTATAAAAATGTCAAGTGTCTCAAATCACTTAGAAAAGTTTTTAAATGCAGACAGAATAATTATTGTTGCTTGTGGTACATCTTGGCATGCAGGCTTGGTTGGAGAGTACCTATTTGAAGATATTGCTAGAATACCTGTAGAAGTTGAATATGCCTCTGAGTTTAGATATAGAAATCCAATTATTACAGAAAAAGACATTGTTATTGCCATTTCTCAATCAGGAGAAACAGCAGATACATTAGCGGCTATTAAGTTAGCAAAATCTAAAGGAGCCTTTGTTTTTGGTGTGTGTAATGTTGTGGGTTCATCTATTGCTAGAGAAACGCATTCGGGTTCTTATACCCATGCAGGACCAGAAATTGGTGTTGCATCAACAAAAGCCTTTACAACACAAATTACAGTGCTTACTTTAATTGCGTTAAAATTAGGAAAGGCAAAAGGAAATATTTCTCAGACAGACTTTAATTCGTACATACAAATGATGCGATTAATTCCGAGTCAGGTAGAAAAAGTACTTGAATCTGATGAGCACGTAAAGTATATTTCTTCTATTTATAAAGATGCAACCAATTGTTTGTATTTAGGTAGAGGATTTAATTTTCCAGTGGCTTTAGAAGGGGCGTTAAAATTAAAAGAGATTTCGTATATCCATGCAGAGGGTTATCCTGCAGCAGAGATGAAACACGGTCCAATTGCCTTGATAGATGAAAACATGCCAATTTTTGTAATTGCTACAAATAAAGGACATTACGAAAAAGTAGTTAGCAACATACAAGAAATTAAATCTAGAGCAGGAAAAATTATTGCTGTTGTAACAGAAGGAGACACTACAGTAAAAGAAATTGCAGATCATGTTATTGAAATTCCAGAAACTGCAGAAGCTTTAACTCCGTTATTAACTACAATACCGTTGCAATTATTGTCATATCATATTGCAGTAATGTTAGGTAAGAATGTAGATCAGCCAAGAAATTTGGCAAAATCGGTTACAGTAGAATAAAAGAAGACCTATAAACACATAAAAAAAGCCGAAGTTTTTTATACTTTATCATGAACCTTGGTGTGATTTCCATCGTTCCAAAGAGTTAAAATATCTGTAGCAACACTAGCACCACTACCAGCTGCAATTGCAAACTGACTCCGCCATCCAGCAATAGTACCACAAGCATACAAGCCTTTTTTAATTAAATGATTTGAATTTTTAAGCTGAACTCTATCTTTTTTAGGATTCGCTCTGGTGTGTGGTATTATATACTGCTCTAAACCCTGAATTAAAAATGGCTTAGAATAGTTTAATGCAATGACAACAATTTTACTGTGATATTCATTTTTAGTGGTCGTAATTTTATAGCCATCATTCAAATCAACAATAGATAACACTTTTTCATTTTCTATTTGATTGACATGTGGGTATTGACTTTCTAATTGTTTTTTGCCACTTTCTAAAATATCTGCACCAAGAGTTTCTGCTTTTAAGCCTAATACATTATTAAACAACGCATTTTGTAAATGAGAGTTCCGTTGATGTAGAATAATACCTACGTTTTTATCTGTAGCAAAAGGTTTCTTTTTTGCAGAACCTAATACTAAAGCACATTGCATTCCAGAGACACCTCCTCCAATAATTAACGCATCAAAAAGCATAACTAAACAAATAAAGCTTTGATATTATGAGCGAATAATTTTACGGCTATGGCCAATAAAATTACACCAAACACTTTTCTGATAATATTAATTCCGTTAGGACCAATAACGCGTTCAATTCTAGAAGAAGTTTTTAAAACAATATAAATAATAATGACATTAAGTAATACGGCAAGAATAATGTTTTCGATACTAAACTCAGCTCGTAAAGATAATAGTGTAGTTAAGCTTCCAGGTCCAGCAATTAATGGAAACGCTAACGGAAAAATAGAAGCAGTAATAGCACTGGCTTCATCATCATTGTCTTTGTATAAAGTAATTCCTAAAATCATTTCTAAAGCAATAAAAAACAAAATAAAGGCTCCTGCAACAGCAAAAGAATTTACATCAATACCAATTAAAGAAAGTAAACTTTGACCAACAAAGAGAAAAATAACCATAATAACACCAGCTATTATTGAGGCTTTTTCAGATTGAATGTGTCCGTGTTTTTTACGAAGCGCAATAATAATAGGGATGTTGCCTATAATATCTATTACTGCAAATAATACCATAAATGCAGTAAAAATTTCTTTTATATTAAAATTCATTTTTGGTTGTTTTATTGCTGCAAAATTAGCTAACTAAGTTTTATTTTTAGTTATAACTTCTAAAATAAATGTATTTTTGCTGTATGTTTCAATTAGACAAAACCATTGTATCTGAAGATATTCTAACCAAAGAGTTTGTTTGTAATCTCTCTGCATGTAAAGGAGCCTGTTGTATTGATGGCGATGCAGGAGCCCCATTAGAGAAAGAAGAAACAAAAATTTTAGAAGAAATTTATCCAAAAGTAAAACCTTTTTTGCGCAAAGAAGGGGTTGATGCTATTGAAAAGCAAGGTACATGGATTACTAGTGATTTTGGCGAATTAGAAACACCTCTGATTGATCATGCAGATTGTGCCTATGTAATTTTTGATGAAAATAACACTGCGCTTTGTGCCATTGAAGAAGCATATAATCAAGGAATAATTGATTGGAAAAAACCTGTATCGTGTCATTTGTATCCAATTAGGGTTAAATCGTATAGCGAGTTTGCTGCGGTAAATTACCACAAGTGGGAAATTTGTGATGATGCATGTGCCTTAGGAAAAGAATTGCAAGTTCCAGTATACAAATTTGTAAAACAAGCACTTATTAGAAAGTTTGGCGAAGATTGGTATGCAGAATTAGAAAAAATTGCCGAAAAGAGTATAACTAAGTAAAGCTTCTCATACACACATTTTTCTATAAAAAAAATTCTTTTTAGAAAAGAAACAAGAATATTTTAACCATTTATACAAGATCTATATCCAGTTATACAATAACGTAATAGATTTTGTGTCTATTTTCTGAACTTTTCATCTTATTAAACAAAAAATAATAAAATGAAATTGTTAAAACCACTACTTTTTTTATTTCTGATTGCTTTTAATACAACTACAGCAGAAGCTCAAATCTGGAAAAAGCTAAAAGATAAAGTTAAAAGGAAAGCAGAAGAAAAGTTTGACCAGAAAACCGATAAGGTGATTGAAGATGCTTTTGATGGAACCAAAAAAACATCAGAAAAAGGACCTTCAACATACAATTTTAATCAAAGTGTCTTGATTTAAATTTCTACAAAAAAAGCAGAGAAAGCGACTGTAGAAATGTTTTTAAGTAGAAGTAACAAAAACACTATTTGTATGGTTTTTGACGCTGCGAAATCTCAAGGCATAGGTGGTGATATGTACAATGTGATTACGCCCAAAAACGCAACCATGTTTATGAATATGCCTGGAATGAAAATAAGAAAATCAATTGCCTTAGACCAATTTGTAAAGTATGATAACTCTAATAAAGTTCCGTCTAAAAACGATTTGGTAAAAACAGGTAATATCAAATCTATTTTAGGTTTTGCATGTCACGAATATACGTATAAGAGCAATGAAGGAACAATGACTTTTTGGGTAACCAAAGAAAGGTTTCCGATAGAAGGAACATTTATACCAATGTTAGGAATGAAAAACAACCAAACTTTTGGTGGCTTTGTAATGGAGTTAAACTTTACTACCACAACAGATAGCAGCAGTATTAAGGTTGTTAAAATTAACCAAAATAAAAAATTGGTTATCAATACCAAAGAATACAAGTCAATGGGTTTTTAAATTGATTTGTTAATAAGCAAATACAAAAAAATGGAAAATATTAGAGCAGCTATATTACTGGTGTTTTTAGTACTATCACAAATAAATTATGGGCAACAAGAAAATTGCCTTACTAACTACAAAAAAGATTTAGATCAATTACTACCTGTAAAACTAATTAAAGAGTATTCGCAACAATACGAATTAGACCATTATATTATAGGAAGCGGCACAGACTATGTAGAGACGCAATTTTTTTGGTATCTAAATGATGAGACAACTTACCATGTAAAACTATATGGGCTAAAAAAAGTAACATCAAAAGCACCAATTGAAAAGTTTAAGCGTAAAGTAGAGCGTAAAACAGACAGAATTTATAAATATGAGTATGCCAAAGGTGTACGCGATTATGCATATTGGACAACGAGTAATATGGATTTAAAATCAGCTACGACAACAGATGCCACATTAACAGTTTTGTACAAAAAAGAACGATTTGTTGTGCAAGTAAATGTTGAAACCTATAAAAAAAGTCAAGAAATAGCAATTAATCTTGCAAAGCAAATTATAAAAAAATGTAAAAAATAAAGAGCGATGGTTATAAAAAATCCAATTTTAAAATTGACTGTTTTGCTATGTATTGCATTTACAATTTTTTCTGCGAATCAAAAAAAAGAAGCTAGTAAAGAGTATACAGCAGAAAACATTCAAGGGAAAGTCTTGTTTAAGGTAAAAGGTCAAACTTATAAAGGAACAACGTTTTTTGTAGATTCATCTACACCAAGAAGCGAATGGCTCACCAACAATGCTGTTGGAATGGAAACAGAAACACCAACTTTTGCAGCAACTTTTACAGCAATAAAGCCTCATGATATTTCTGTCGGAATTGGTTATTCAGGGAAGAAAGTAAATAACAAAAAGCTATCGGGAACACTCTCTTTAGATGCAACAGCAAAGAACCCTTTTACCATAACGGTAATTTTAGATAAGTACATGAAAAATTTTACCTTTTCTTCTGGTGCAGTTACCATTCAAGAGATTACACCCCAAAAAGTAAAGTTAAAAGCCAAAGGAAAAGGGTTGTACTCTGATATTAAAAAACAAGAATATTTAGACAATCAGCGAGCAACAATTGAAATAGAATTAACTTTTCCAAATGTTATAATAGATGGTAAAGATATTAAAAGGGTAAAAAACTAAACACGGCTTCTATATTGCAAAAAATCTTGTACTTTTAAACTTAAAAGTTATAAAATATAAGCTCTTGTTCAAAAAAGTTGTCTATTTGGTTTGTCTTTTAAATACGATTACTGCTGTTAGCTTTCAGCAAAAATCAACTGCTTTAGATAGCATTTACTGGCAAGTAGAAAAGCTATATAAAAACAACTCTTTTAACGCGTTACATTTAATTACTGAGTCATTAAATTTAAAACCCTTATCAAGCTCAGAAGACAGTATCTATACTTCAAAAATAGGGTATACAAAAGGGTTAGCATATTACGGTAGCGGCGCTTACACAAAAGCAAAAACTTGGTTTAACAAAGCCTTGCTATATACGCCAAAAAATGAAAAAGGAAGTAACTTAAAAGGAACTATTTTGTTTGATAGGGCTTTTGCAGAATACTACCTAGAACAGTATATAGAATCGTATAATTCAACAAAACAAGCAGAAGCGGTTTTAAGTAGACTAAAAAAACCAGATTATAATTATCTACTTTCAATTTATGCAGATTTAAGTGGGTCTGCAGTAGAATATGGTTTTTATAATGAGGCAGAATTGTATTTGAAAAAAGGTGTAGAGCTTTATAAAGAACATAAAAACAGTTTAACTAAAGACGTAGAAAAATCTTCTAAACCGATACTGTTTGAATACTATTATGTGAATTTATACGCTAAAAAAGGAGATGAAAGAAAGTTGTTATACCATATCAAAAAGTTACAGACGCTATATAGATTGCAAAAATTTAATGAAGAAGACCGTTTGAGGTTTGCTGTTGCCTTAAATTATACAGGAGATTTTTACTTAAATTTTAAAGAAAAACTAGACATTGATAAAGCGTTGGCGCAAGGGAAAAAGTATATAGAAAAAGCATTGAAAATATTAGACAAGAAAAAATACGTTGATCATCAAATCCAGTTTACTTTTAACCTTGCTAAATATTATAGATATAGTAAACAATATAGTAAAGCCTTAGAAACAAATAGTAAAATCTTTAAACTGGCAAACAAAAGTGATGCAAGGTTGCCATTTTTTTATGCTCAAAAAGGGTTGATATATTCTGAAAAAGGAGAGAAAAGTCTTGCAATTAATGCGCTGTATAACATGGCTTCTTTAATACACAAAGGCAAGGCTAAATTAAAAAAAGATGGTAGTAATTTTGTGCCGAGTACAGAGTTGCATCATACAGGATTATTAGTAGAAGTGCCAGAAATACTCATTAAGCAACACCCAAATAGTTTAGTCATTTTAAAACAAGCAACAGTGTTTTTTGAAATGGGCCTGCAGCAATTTAAAAACTGTTACAGACAAGAAACATTTAGTAAAAAATTAAAAAACTATTACACGCTTGCATTAAAAGGTCTTATTGAAACAAATCAACTTGGCTTCGGAAGCCAAACAAATCATGATATTCTTAATAGCATTGAAAATATTGAAAACAGATTAGCATGGAAAGAATTCAACCAAAATAGAAAGTTAACAAAGACATCTATATCAGATTCTATTTTTAAAAAAGAAATTACTTTAAGGAAAAAAATAGTAACAGCAAGAAAAAATAATGACTCACTTTTAGTAACCGATTTACAAAATCAATTAGAAAAACAAAATAGCTTTTTAACAGAACAATTTCCTAAAGTATTTGAATATGCTTACTCGTCTTTTAATATTAAAAGATTTCAAAAAGAGTTAGACCGTAATACTATTGTTGTTAGATATAAGCAGATTGATAATGAACTATATGTTTTTAAGATATCAAAGAATTATATTGTTAGAAAGTCAATTAATTTTAGTTTAGTAGAGTCTCAAGTAAAAAAATACATTTCTATTTTAAAGAAAAGAAAAGCCGATAAAAAGTTGGCTGAAAGTCTTTTTAAAAAATTATTTCCGTTTGTTGTAACAGAAAAAGAAATCATTATTATACCAGATGCTGTTTTACATCATTTGCCATTTGAAACATTAGTAACCCATCAAGGAAACTATTTAATAGTTGATAAAAGTATAAGTTACGCTTCAGATATGGTTTTTATAAAACAAAAAAGTAAAAAAACAAAAGAAAAAATAAAAGAAATGTATTTGTTTTCTCCGTTTTATCAATCAAATAAAAAAAATAAGACAACGCAACTTGAGCTGCAGGGTGCTGTAAAAGAAACACAAATTATCTCTAATATTTTTACAAATAAACTCTTTAATAAAGAAAAAGCAACAAAAGAAAACTTTATAAAGCATGCATCAAAAGCAAAAATTATTCATTTAGCTATGCATGCTAATATTAATAATAAACAACCAGAACTTAGTTATTTTACATTTGCAAACTCAGCACAAAAGAATAAAGAAAAACTATACTTAGAAGAATTGTATGCGTTAAAACTTGATGCTCATTTGGCAGTGTTGAGTGCATGTAACACAGGTACAGGTTATTTAGAAGATTACAATGGAGCAATTTCATTACAAAGAGCTTTTACATTAGCGGGTGTTTCGTCTACAGTTTCAAGTTTGTGGGATGTTCCTGACAAAACAACTAAAGAAATTATTGTAAACTTTTATAGAAACCTAAAGAAAGGTTTTTCTAAATCTAAAGCATTGCAAGAGGCTAAAATTTCGTATCTCAACCTACAGAACGATATGAATTTGAATGTTCCTTATTATTGGGCAGGATTTGTAATTTCTGGAGATATAACACCAATTGTTTTTGAAGAAAAACCGAATAATTTGCCTTTTTATTTATTGCTAACATTTCTTTTTTGTGTTATCTTATTTTGGTTACTTCAACAATTTCAAAAGCGATAAAGTTGCTTCTTTTTTAAAGTTTACCTTTTGTTTTGATAATTCTACCAAAACTTTTTTAGCAGCTATCCTATTGTCTGTTTTTAGGTAAGCCAATGCCAAATACCAATAGTTTTTATCTTTCCAAAGAGCATTGTTTTTAAAGTTGTTTCTTAATAAATCAATTGTTTTTTCTGGCTGATCTAGCTGTAAATAACAAATAGCCTTATAAAAGGTAATAACTTCTTTATCTTCTTTTTTTTCTTCAGACAAAGCGTTAAATTGATTTAGAGCTTTTTTGTAATTCCCTAATTCGTAACTTTCAAAAGCAGCAACTTTTTTGTTTTTTACCTTTTCAGTTCTAGAAATAGGATAAATAACATTTTCATACGGAGCATAATAATTAGCAAATAAATTTTCAGAATTGTTAGGTTTATTTAAAAGCCAAAAACTTGTAATTCCAATAATGGCAATTATAGAAGCAGCAACTAGCCATTTTTTATAGCTTTTACTAGCGCCTTTCTCAAAAGAATTTAACAAGTCTTTTGTTTTTACTGCTTCTTGTTTTGCAATAATTAGTTGCAAATCTTTTTGTTCTTGTTTATTCATTTGCAGCAATTTTATCTTTTAAATTTTTTAAACATCTTGATTTCTGACTTTTCACAACGTCTTTATTGTTGTAGTTTAAATGCTCAGAAATTTCGTCAATAGTAAACCCTCTGTAATAAAATAAAGTCAAAATTTCTTTGCATTTTTCTCCAAGTAACTTAAAGGAGTAATATAATTTTTTTTGATTACTAGTTAATTCTTGTTGAAACAAAAAATCGTACGATTCGGTACTTTCTATTGTCATTGTTAAGTGTACCGTTTTGTTTTTTCTTTGATATTCGTAAATCATGTATTTTCCAATACTAAATATGTATGTTTTTAAAGAGCTTTTTAAAGTTGTTAATTTTCCTAGTGCAATATTTTCCATCAGGGCAATAATTACATCTTGATAAATATCTAAAACAGTGTCATTAGTTATTGAATGCTTTTTTGCAAACAGAATAAAATCTTCTTTATAAGAAAGGTATATTTCTTTTAAAATTTCTGTATCTCCTTTTTTTAATAATTCTAAGACTTGCTTGTCTACCATATTGATGTCCTTTTTTTTAAAAGGTTAACATTTTCAATAAAAATATGAAAAAACAATAAAGACATGTTTACTTTTTTCCTAGAGATACATTAATAATCATATATAGAAAAAATCTAATGTTTATGAAATTAATAAAACCCATTGTACTTTTCTTTTTAATAGTCTCGTATTCAACAAATTTAGAGGCACAAATCTGGAAAAAGCTAAAAGATAAAGTTAAAAGAAAAGCTGAAGAAAAAATTGACAAAAAAACAGATAAAATTATAGACAACGCTTTTGATGGCACTAAAAAATCATCAGAAAAATTACTGACTAAATATGTTTTTAATAAGAGTGTAGTTTTGGAGTTCTCTGCAAGTAAGTCAGAAAAAGCGACAATTGAACTCTTTTTTAGCACAGCAAATAGAAATATTGTTTGTATGACTTTAGATGCTCAAAAATCTGGAGATATGGGAGGAGAAGTGTATAATCTTATTACACCTAAAAGCGCAACAATATTTATGAATATGCCAGGAATGAAACTAAGAAAATCAATGCCTAATGAGCAGTTTTCTCAGCTTGATAATTCTAAGAAAATTCCGACTAAAAAAGATTTGATAAAAACAGGAAATATTAAATCTATACTAGGTTTTGCTTGTCATGAATACAAATACAAAAATGATGGTGGAACAATTACAGCATGGGTAACTAAAGAAAAGTTTCCAATAGACGGCCAATTTGTGCCAATGTTGGGGATGAAAGATAATGGCTCTTTTGAGGGGTTTGTAATGGAATTAAATTTTAACACAACCAACGATAGTGGAAGCGTAAAAGTTGTAAAAATTAACCAAAACAGAAACTTAACCATTAACACCAATGAGTATAAATCCATGGGGTTTTAAAAAAAATACAATGAAGAAAACACTTATTTTTTTAATGTTACTTTTTAGCTCATTTGTGTTTTTTGGGCAAAAGGACACTTATTTTTTAGAAATTACTTTTAATGACGGACCCTTTAAAGGAACACATATTTTTACTCCAGAAAAAGGGAATTATTTAAGTCAGATAAACTTAGAATTTCATAAAGGTGTTAGCAATATAAATGCATCAAAGTTAGTGGCAAAAAATGGATTGCAAATACACTACATCAATCGACATTTTTTAGGAGAAGCAAAAGTTGGAATACTGAATGCTAAAAAATACACTTCTGGATGTGGCAGTTTAAACTTTATCGATTTAGAAAACAAACAACCGTATAAAAAAATTGATGGTGATTTTATTGGCTGTACTCCAATAAAAATAACCAAGGTTGGTCAATGGGAAAAGAGTATAGTTAAAAGTAGAAGAACAGTATCTGGGAGCTTTACAGATGTTTTAGAAATGAAATTTAGAATGGACGATGGAACCAAAAAAACACTTAAAACCACGGTTACAGTAAAATTTAAAGTAAGAGAATCAAGAAGAAAATAAAACGACAATTATGAAAACAAGATTACTATATTTATTTATTTTTATGAATATTGCTGCTTTTGCTCAATGGCAAGAAGTTAATATTTCTGGGTTTTCGCAAGATGCTGGAGGAAGCAACAATAGAATAGTAGTAGATGCCAATAACAACATTTATATAGCTTATAGACATAATAGTTTTAAGTTAGATGTTATTAAGTTTGATGGAATAAGTTGGTCTTATGTTGGAGCTCCAGAAATTACAACACATCAGGTAAAATCAGGTATAGACATAAACCTTAATAGCAATAATATACCTTATGTGGTTTATACACATAACAATGCTAACAATCAAAAAATTTCTGTTTTAAAGTATAATGGTAATGGTTGGGAGCTAGTTGGAAATGAATTTTTCTCTTTTGGAGTTGCTAACAATCCAAAAATAGATTTCGATAATAATGATGTTCCATATGTTGTTTTTGAAGATTTTGTTGACAACGCAAATAAGCTAACAGTAATGAAATTTAATGGTACAGGTTGGGTATTAGTTGGTAATAGAGGCTTTTCAGGAACTTCATCATATTCGACAATAGTTGTTGATAATAACAATATACCATATGTAGCATTTAACAGTACAGCAAATGGAAATGCAGGGAAAACCAGTGTAATGAAGTTTAATGGCAATTCATGGGAGTTTGTCGGAAATCAAGGTTTTTCTACAGGGTTTTCAAGAAATCATAGTTTAGCAAAGGATAGTAATAATAAAATTTATGTAGCTTATAGTGCTTCAGGAACGAACGGAGGTAGTTCAAATGTTGTAAAATTTAATGGTACTTCTTGGGAAAATATTGGAACCCCTGGAATGGGCTTTTTTGCAAATGAACAAGAGTTATTTATAGATAAAAATGATAATTTATACCTATCTTATACAGAAACTACAACTAATGAAATTAGGGTTCATAGATATGACGGTAATAATTGGATTCAATTGAGTTCTGCTATAGGTATTGGTAACTTTTCGGACATTATAAAGGACAATAGCAATAATATTTATGCAGTTTATGCAGGGAATAATTCATTAGATTTAAAAAAGATTACAGATTCAGTTTTATCTACAGAAAATGTGGAGTTTAATTCTAAAAGCTTATTATTATTTCCTAATCCAGTAAAATCAAAGCTGACTATATCATTAAAAAAGAACGAATCAATTCAAAAAGTTCAATTATTTAATGCCATGGGGCAAAAAGTGTTAGAGAGAAATAACATTCAAAGCTCTAAATTAACCTTAGATACGGGTAAGTTTTCAGGTGGAATTTATCTTTTAAAAATAGCAATGAAAAATGGTTCATTTTCAAAAAAAATTGTCATTCAGAAGTAAAAAGTACAAGAAAACATGTAAAAAAGACCTATTAAACAAATAGGTCTTTTTTTGTGAGAAATAAAAAGTAGAATGGTAAAAAATGAATCTCAAAAAATGCTAAAAATCTAAAATGACTCTTTTAATAATTGTCAATAAAATCAGGGGGTTGTAAAAAATAAAATTTTATAACTTACTGAAAATCAAATTGTTGAATAAATTTTTTTTCTTCTAAAAAAACACAAAACAATTCATATATTGTTAAAAACTTCGGACTTTTGTGAATAAGTATCGCTTCGTATTTAAGTCAATTTTTCCAATCTTTGTTACAGTCTTTTTTAGACAAGAAAACCTGAATTTACACAAACAACTAAATTTCTTTAACTAATGTCTGCTATAGAACCAATTTTACAGCCAAACCCAAACAGATTTGTAATTTTTCCGATAAAACACGCCGATATTTGGGACTGGTATAAAAAGCAAGAAGCAAGTTTTTGGACAGCAGAAGAAATAGACCTACATCAAGATATTATTGATTGGGAAACCAAGCTAAATGATGATGAGCGTTATTTTTTAAAGCATATTTTGGCGTTTTTTGCAGCTTCAGACGGAATTGTAAATGAAAACTTAGCAGAAAATTTTGTGAGTGAGGTACAATACCCAGAAGCAAAATTCTTTTACGGATTTCAATTAATGATGGAAAATATTCACTCAGAAGTATATTCATTATTAATAGACACCTATATTAAAAAAGAAGCTGAAAAAGACGAGCTTTTTAGAGCTATAGAAGTTTTTCCTGCCATTAAAAAGAAAGCAGACTGGGCGTTAAAATGGGTAGAGTCAGATTCGTTTGCAGAACGCTTAATTGCATTTTCTGCAGTAGAAGGAATTTTCTTTTCAGGAGCATTTTGTTCTATTTTCTGGATGAAAAAGAGAGGGTTACTTCCAGGATTAACTTTCTCTAACGAGTTAATTAATAGAGATGAAGGACTACACGCAGATTTTGCCGTGTATTTACACGAAAACCATGTTATCAATAAAGTGCCAAAAGAGCGTATTACAGAAATATTAGTAAACGCTTTAGACGTAGAACGCGAGTTTATTACAGAATCATTACCAGTTAGTTTAATTGGGATGAACTCTAAATTAATGACGCAATACTTAGAATTTGTTACCGACAGATTATTGGTAGAGTACGGATGCGATAAAGTATACAACGCTACAAATCCGTTTGATTTTATGGAAATGATTTCTTTAGAAGGAAAAACAAACTTTTTCGAAAAAAGAGTATCAGAATATCAAAAAGCTGGAGTAAAATCTGGCGGCACAGGAAACATCAGCTTTGATGCTGACTTTTAATACTTAGGGAACCCCAACTAAGAATCAACTAAATAAATAGTATTGAATTTTCAATACGCAAAAAGGAATCGCCAAAAAGTGGATGTTTTGGCGACCAAATAAACCAACTAAAAACTTAAATAATTATGTATGTAGTAAAAAGAGACGGTAAGAAAGAGCCAGTAATGTTTGACAAAATTACGGCAAGAGTTAAAAAAATGTGTTATGGGTTAAACAAAATTGTCGATCCTGTTAAAGTTGCTATGCGAGTTATTGAAGGCTTATATGACGGGGTTACTACATCAGAGTTAGACAACCTAGCTGCAGAAACAGCAGCAACGATGACAACTGCACATCCAGATTATGCAAAATTAGCAGCTCGTATTGCCGTATCTAATCTACATAAAAACACCAAAAAATCGTTCTCAGAAACTATGGACGATTTGTATACTTACATCAATCCACGCACAGGGAAAAAGGCACCCCTGTTAGCAGATGATGTGTATAAAATCATTAAAGACAATGCAGAAAAATTAGATTCTACTATTATTTATAATAGAGATTTTAATTACGATTACTTTGGTTTTAAAACATTAGAACGTTCATATTTATTAAAACTGAACGGAAAAATAGCTGAACGTCCACAACACATGTTAATGCGTGTCTCTATTGGGATTCATAAAGAAGATATTGACGAAGCAATTGCTACATACGAGTTAATGAGTAAGAAGTATTTTACACATGCCACACCAACATTATTCAATGCAGGTACGCCAAAACCACAAATGTCTTCTTGTTTCTTATTACAGATGCAAGATGATAGTATTGACGGTATTTATGATACTTTAAAACAAACGGCTAAAATTTCTCAATCTGCAGGAGGTATTGGCTTGTCTATTCATAATGTAAGAGCAACAGGCTCTTATATTAGAGGTACCAATGGTACATCAAACGGAATTGTACCAATGCTAAAAGTGTTTAATGATACGGCTCGTTATGTAGACCAAGGTGGAGGAAAGCGTAAAGGCTCTTTTGCAATGTATATTGAGCCTTGGCATGCAGATATTTTTGACTTCTTAGACCTTAAAAAGAACCATGGTAAAGAAGAAATGCGTGCACGTGATTTATTCTACGCAATGTGGATTCCAGATTTATTCATGAAACGTGTACAAGAAGATGGAAACTGGACCTTGATGTGTCCAAATGAGTGTCCACATTTGTTTGATACTTATGGAGATGAATTTGAAAAATTATACGAAGGATACGAAGAAGTTGGTAAAGGAAGAAAAACCATTAAAGCACGTGAGCTTTGGGAGAAAATCTTAGAATCTCAAATAGAAACAGGTACTCCGTATATGCTATATAAAGATGCTGTAAATCGTAAAACAAATCAGAAGAATTTAGGAACCATTCGTTCTTCTAACTTGTGTACAGAAATTATGGAATATACAGCAGAAGATGAAGTTGCAGTTTGTAACTTAGCATCTATTGCGTTGCCAATGTTTATTACAGAGAAAGAGAATGGAGAAAAATTCTTTAATCACAAAAAACTATTTGATGTAACTAAAAAGGTAACGAGAAACCTAGATACGGTGATTGATATGAACTACTATCCAGTAAAAGAAGCAGAAAATTCTAATTTCCGTCACAGACCAATTGGTTTAGGAATTCAAGGATTGGCAGATACTTTTATCGGCTTGCGTTTACCATTTACATCTGACGAAGCTAAAAAATTAAACCAAGATATTTTTGAAACTATGTATTTTGCGGCTGTAACTTCTTCTATGGAAATTGCAAAAGCAAAAGGAGCGTATTCTACCTTTAAAGGCTCACCAATGTCAGAAGGGGAATTTCAATTTAATATGTGGGGTATCAAAGACGATGAGTTAAGTGGTAATTGGGATTGGACTAAGCTACGTAAAAACGTAATGAAGCATGGAGTTAGAAACTCATTGTTAGTCGCGCCAATGCCAACTGCATCTACATCGCAAATTTTAGGAAACAATGAAGCATTTGAACCGTATACTTCTAACATTTACACACGTAGAGTATTATCGGGTGAGTTTATTGTAGTAAACAAACACTTGTTAGAAGATTTAGTAGAGTTAGGGTTGTGGAATAATGATATGAAAGAAGACATTATGCGAGCAAACGGATCTATTCAACATATAGAATCAATTCCTCAAGACTTAAAAAACTTGTATAAAACGGTTTGGGAAATGAGTATGAAAGATATTATTGATATGGCGCGCCATAGAGGATATTTTATCGATCAATCTCAATCGTTGAATTTGTTTATGCAAGATCCAGATTTTGGAAAACTAACATCAATGCATTTCTACGGGTGGAAATCTGGACTAAAAACCGGAATGTATTATTTAAGAACAAAATCTGCCGTAAACGCTATTCAGTTTACCTTATCAAAAGAGAAAAAAGAAGAAGACAAACCAATGTCGGCAGAAGAATTTAAAGCAATGGTAGAAGCATCTAGAAATGCTGGTCCTGACGATTGTTTAATGTGTGGGTCTTAATCAAACCCAAATTGTCTCATAGGCAAATAATTAAATTAAAAGGGGTAAAAGAGAAGCAGATCTGCTTCTCTTTTTTTGTCATTTAAAGATAAAATAAAGTTTGATAAATCTATTTTGTAGATTTACAAATCAATAAATAACACGGTATTAAACTCAACATAGAATGAACTGGGAACAACTACTATCATTAAAACGATTTGGAGATACAGAAAAACGCTACAGAGCAAAACAAGATGAAACACGTTTAGGTTTTGAAGTAGATTTTGACAGAATTATATTTTCATCAGCCTTTAGAAGCTTGCAAGATAAAACACAGGTAATTCCGCTATCAGAAACCGATTTTGTTCATACACGTTTAACACATAGTTTAGAAGTATCGGTTGTAGGAAGAAGTATTGGTAGACGTGTAGGAAAAGTTATTTTAGAACGTCATCCAAAGTTGGTAGAACTCGGTTATACGTTTAATGATTTTGGTGCCATCGTAGCAGCAGCTTCTGTAACACATGATATTGGTAATCCGCCTTTTGGACATTCGGGTGAAAAAGCCATAGGAGAATATTTTAAGACAGGTAATGGACTAAAATTTAAAGAAGAATTATCAGAAAAAGAATATCAAGATTTAATAGATTTTGAAGGGAATGCAAATGGCTTAAAAATACTAACCGAAAGTAGAGAAGGTATTTCTGGAGGCGTTCGTTTATCGTATGCAACATTGGGAGCGTTTTTAAAATATCCAAAAGAATCTTTACCCAAAAAACCAACCAAGCATATTGTAGATAAAAAATACGGATTTTTTCAATCAGAAAAAGAAGCGTTTTTAGACATCGCAAATGAGTTAGGACTGAAGGTAAAATCAAACACAAATGATATTTCTTTTTACCGTCATCCTTTAGCCTACTTAGTAGAAGCAGCTGACGATATTTGTTATACAATTATAGATTTTGAAGACGGAATTAATCTAGGGTTAATAGAAGAAGAATTTGCATTAGAATACTTAATAAAATTAGTAAAAGACACTATTGATACACAAAAATATCATGTACTTCAACATACAAAAGACAGAATAAGTTATCTGCGTGCCCTAGCTATCAATACCTTAATTAATGAAGCGGTAGAAATATTTTTAAAGAACGAAGAAGCTATTTTAAAAGGAAGCTTTGACAAATCTTTATTAGATAAATGTAAGTATGAAGCACAAATTAACGACATATTAAAAATTAGTATCAAAAAAATATACAAAAGTAAAGAAGTAGTTGAAAAAGAAGTTGCAGGATATAAAATTATTGCAGACTTACTAGACGTTTTTGTAAATGCACTAAATAATACGTATTTAAACAAAGCATCAAATTATGATACATTAGTCATTAATCTGTTGCCAAAAGAATATAAAAGAGAATCAAAAGAAATGTATAATAGAATTATGCAAGTTTGCAGTTATGTATCTAAAATGTCTGATAGCTATGCAATTAGACTGCATAAAAAGTTGAAAGGGAACTTAATCTAAATCTTTTTGCTAACTTTGATTTCTTATAAAAAATTAAAAACCCACTAAAAATGAAAAAAAAATTACTACTAGTAATATCTGTTGTTGCCATAGGTGTTATAGGATTTGTTTTAACAAACGAATCTGAAACAGAAAAAATTAAGAACACCCACGCTTATTTTTTAAAAAACCATCCCTACAATAAGTCGTTGCAGCTAACAAAAAAAGAAAGAAAGGCTAAAGGAATGCCTCCTAATAAATATTTTGAACAAGAGTACTTATTAGAGATAAATCCTACTACTGGGAGAACACACCCAGAAAATATTTTTAGAATTCAAAAGCAATTAAAAACAAACAGAAAACTACAAAGAGTTCCTGGAGATGCAACAAATAACAAATGGATAGAAAGAGGTCCAAATAATGTAGGAGGAAGAACAAGAGTAGTGATGTTTGATCCAAACGATGCAACACATAAAAGAGTTTTTGCTGGAGGTGTTTCTGGAGGATTATGGGTAAATAATGATATTACAGATGCAAATTCTTCTTGGACAAGAGTTGGTATAGACGAAAATCTTTCAATTAGTTGTATGACAGTTGATCCTAACAACTCACAAATCATGTATGTGGGGACAGGTGAATCTTATACTGGTGATGACGCAGTAGGAAATGGTGTTTGGAAATCTACCGATGGGGGGACAACTTGGACTAATGTATTTAGTGACACATTCAATACAGACATATTACAAAGATTGTTTTATATCAATGATATCATTGCTTGGAACAATCCATCTACAAATAAAACAGAAGTATTTATTGGTGTGGGTGGAGCTTACTATGGAGAAGGGAGACAATGGGCAGGGTACAACAAAACAGGATTATATAAGTCAACAAATAATGGAGGTAGCTGGACTAAATTAACAATTAATACAACTGAGGGAAGTCCATATGAGCCTAATGACCTTGAAATAGGTGCCAATAATACAATTTGGGTAGGAACTGAAGGAAATCCTTGGGGTCATGGAGGAGGAACTATTTTAAAATCTACCAATGGAACTAGCTTTACGGCTGCTCATACTATTGCAAATGCAGATAGAACAGAAATAGCAGTTTCTAAAACAAATAAAGATGTTATTTATGTATTAGCAAGTCGTTATAGAGCAGATATGGATCCATTGATTCAAAAAACCACAAATTCATTTTCAACAGCAACAACAATTGTTGGGCCTAAAGATGCTGATAATGGAATCCCTGATGGAGATTTTACAAGAGGTCAATCGTTTTATGATTTGGTTATTGAAGTAGATCCAACAAATGATAATTTTGTGTATGTTGGGGGTATCGATTTATTTTTAAGTTTTAATTCAGGAAGCTCTTGGCAACAGATCTCTAAATGGTCTAATAATAATAATTTATCGGGCTTAACAATTCCATTAGTACATGCAGATCAACACGGTTTTGCATTCCATCCTACAAACTCTAGAAAAGGAATTATAGGTAATGACGGTGGAGTTTATTATGCTAGTGATTTATGGTTAGCAGCAAACTCTACAACTGTAATAGAAGCAAGAAACAAAGATTATAATGTAACACAGTTTTATCATGGTGAAATAGGTCAAAACACCTCAAATGATATTTTGTTAGCAGGAGCACAAGATAATGGAACTCAATTTGTACAGAATGCTTCTGCTGGAGTTAATGGTACCACAGATGTATTTGGTGGTGATGGAGCATCTTCATTTGTAGATAAAGATGGAAAATATATGATTGTATCTTATGTGTATAGTACTCATCATAAGCTCAATTTACCATATAACGGTTCAGGAGTATCAATCTTTTCTGATAGTAAACCGTTTAACGGGAGCTTTATTAACCCTGGAGACTTAGATGATAATTTAGATATTTTATATACAAATTATTCAGAAACAGATCCAAATACAGATAAAAGAACATATAAAGTTGCTAGGTATACTAATTTATTAGGAACACCAACTAAAACAGAACTGACTAATTTTAATTTAGCTGGAGAACCAACAGCTTTTAAAGTATCGCCATATACTACAACATCTACTAAGCTTTTTATTGGTACAAACAACGGGTTAATTTTAAAAGTTGAAAATGCAAATACAACTCCAACCTGGTCTTTTATAGGAGACGTTAAACTTGTGGGTAGTGTATCGTCAATAGAATTTGGCGCTAATGAAAATGAAATACTTGTAACCATGCACAATTACGGTGTAACTAGTGTTTGGTATACCACAGATGGAGGAACAAATTGGGTGAGTAAAGAAGGAGATTTACCTGATATTCCTGTAAAAGCCATTATGATGAATCCGTTAAATAATGATGAGGTGATAATTGGGACACAATTAGGAGTTTGGAGAACAGGAAACTTTAAAGCTTCATCACCTAATTGGACACAATCATATAACGGAATGTCTAATGTAAAAGTAACATCATTTAGTTTAAGAACAGCAGACAATACCGTTATGGCTACCACCTATGGTAGAGGAATGTTTACAGGTAAATTTACAGCACCAAGCTTATCTGTTAATGATGTAATTAACGATACTAAAACGTTTACAATGTATCCTACGGTATCTAAAGGCAATTTTACAGTTTATGCAAAAAGTAGCTTAGGAAAAGCAAAATTGCATTTGTTTGATATTAACGGAAGAGAAGTGTTTTCAAAACAGTTGAATTTTGCTGCACAAGAAAGACAGCCAGTTTCTGTAAACTTAAATGCTGGTGTATACATTGTCAATCTAATTGATGCTAACAATAAAAAATCAACAGGTAAAATAGTAATAAAATAACCTAAAGTGTAAAATTAGTAAGCCGTTCATTTGAACGGCTTTTTTTATCCTATTCTTTTAATTTCTTCTAAAATAGATAGAGCATCTATTTTTGCAATTTGTTGCAGCTCTTGTATAGTTCCATGATGGATAAACTCGTCTGGAACTCCTAAGTTTCTAACTGTATTTTTATAATGGCTTTTTGTGGCAAAAGCAAGGATAGCACTTCCAAAACCACCTTTTATAGTGCCGTCTTCAACAGTTAGGATCTGTGTATAGGTTTTAAATATTGTATGTAATAGTTTTTCATCTAAAGGTTTAATAAAACGCATATCATAATGCGAAACGATTTCTTTTTTGGAGTATTGTTCAATGGCTTCGGTAACATTTTTATCAATACTACCAATAGAAAGAACAGCAATATTCTTCCCCTTTTTTAAACAAACACCCGTTCCTATTTCTATTTTTTGAAAAGCTTGCTGCCAATTAATTAAAACACCTTTTCCTCTCGGATACCTAATAGCAATTGGAGCTTCTATTCCTAACTGAGCAGTATACATCATATTACGCAGCTCTTCTTCGTTTCTCGGGGCGCATACAATTAAATTTGGAATGCATTGTAAATAGGCGATATCAAATACTCCATGATGAGTAGCGCCATCTTCACCAACCAAACCAGCTCTGTCTAAACAGAAAACTACTGGTAAGTTTTGCAAAGCAACATCATGTATTACTTGATCATAAGCGCGTTGTAAAAATGTAGAATAAATAGCACAAAACGGAACCATACCCTGTGTTGCCATTCCAGCTGCCAAGGTAACGGCATGTTGTTCTGCAATACCTACATCAAATGTTCTTTCTGGGTAGGCATCCATCATAAATTTTAACGAACTTCCAGTAAGCATTGCTGGAGTTATTCCTACAATACGATTATTTTTAGCAGCTAATTCTACTAGTGTTTTACCAAATACATCTTGATATTTGGGTGGTGAATTCTTTTCTTCTTTAAGAATAAGCTCACCAGTCTTGCTATTAAATTTACCTGGAGCGTGATATTGTACTTGGTTTTCTTCTGCTTGTTGTAATCCCTTTCCTTTCGTAGTAATTACATGTAAAAATTTAGGACCTTTTATGTTCTTTAAGCGTGAAAGCTCAGTTAAAAGTTCATCAAAATTATGCCCATCAATTGGGCCAGAATAATTAAAGTTTAATGCTTTAATAATATTGTTTTGTGTTGCTAACCTTTTATTTGATTTTACCTTGGTAAGGTATTCTTTTAAAGCACCTACAGCTGGGTCTATGCCTATTGCATTATCATTTAAAATAACTAATATGTTTGCATCTGTGACTCCAGCATGGTTCAGAGCTTCAAAAGCCATTCCGCTAGCAATAGAAGCATCTCCAATTACAGCAATATGTTGTTTATCTAGATCGTTTTTTAGTTTGGAAGCAATGGCCATTCCTAAAATGGCAGAAATTGATGTAGATGAATGGCCTACACCAAATGGATCATATAAACTCTCACTTCTTTTTGGAAAACCCGAAATTCCGTTTAGTTGTCTATTGGTTTCAAAGATATCTTTTCTTTCGGTTAAAATTTTATGCCCATAGGCTTGATGTCCTACATCCCAAACTAATAAATCATTTGGAGTATCAAACAAATAGTGTAAAGCAATTGTCAATTCTACAACACCTAAGCTAGCACCTAGATGCCCTTCTTTTGTAGCCACAATATCAATAATAAACCTACGTAATTCTTTGGCAAGTTGTGGTAGTTGATTTTTGGATAGTTTCCGTAAATCTGTAGGATTGTAAATTGTATCTAATAATTTTATTGACATAAGGCAAAAATACAAGTTTTACAACTCATATGCTTTTTGTAATATTGAAAAATATTTTTATGTATGATGAATCCCTTTGATGACACTTATTTTATGAGAAAAGCACTTGATGAAGCATTTGTTGCTTTTGATAAGGGAGAAGTTCCTGTTGGTGCGGTTATTGTTTTTAAAAATCAACTAATTGCCCGTGCTCATAATTTAACCGAAACTCTTAACGATGTAACTGCACATGCAGAAATGCAGGCGTTTACGTCGGCATCAGATTTTTTAGGAGGTAAATATTTAAAAGATTGCACGCTGTATGTTACTTTAGAACCTTGCCAAATGTGTGCAGGAGCTAGTTATTGGACTCAAATAGGAAAAATAGTGTTTGGTGCTTCTGAGCCTCAAAGAGGTTTTGAAAAATTAGGAACTACACTACACCCCAAAACAAAAGTTGTTAAAGGTATCTTAGAAGAAGAGTGTAGTAGATTGTTGAAACGATTTTTTATAGAAAAAAGAAATTTAAACTAAAAAAATAGCCGCTATAAGCGGCTATTTTTTTAGTTTTTTAATAAACTAGTTTCCTGTAACTTTTACGTTATCCACTTGGAAAGTGGTTGTAACACCGCCATCAGCACCTAAATATCTAAATGCTACATAGACATTACCAGATAAACAAGATAAATTAATTGATCCAGATGATGTAAAGCTACTTCCATAACCAGAACTTGGTCCTTCAGAAAGTTTAGCATTTACTTGTAACCAAGTGGCAGTTTTAACATCGCCAGTAAAATCTGTAGAAACAAAAACAGTTAGTGCTTTACCATTATCATATCCTGTATTTGTTTCAAAAGTTAATTCTTCTGCTGTAGTAGCATCTAAATTAATTGCAGGGGTAACCACCCAAGCTTCAAACGGATCTTCTCCACTTCTAAAAGCAGAAGCTTGCAAGTATTGGTTTCCTCCAAAAGATCTAGGAGTAAACAAGCCACTACCTCCATTAGTATTTACACTAGTCCAACCTGCAGCAGTTAATTGTGAAGCAGAAGTAATTGAAGTAAAATTTTCATTAAAGACCACTGTGCTTCCGCCTACACTACCTGTACCACAATCTAATACTGGTGGGTCACATCTGTCTGCGCTATCAAAAGAAATATCTGAAGGCGTGTTAACGATTCCCACTAAAAATTCTGCTCTATAATCTTTAGAAAGCACCATTTTAATTGCTCCTTGACCAGCAGGAATAACAACAGACTTAAAGCTAGCAAACGTACTTGTTTGAAGTTTTATTTCTTTTTCTGTATCACACTCAAAAAGATCTCTAAAACCATCAAACTGGTCATTGGCTTCTCCAGAAAAAGTTTTACCAATGTTAGATTTAGAAAACTGTGCCTTTGGTAAAGTAACATAGGTGTTGATATGTTCTTCTTTTATGTCTGCAATTTTAATTGAAGTTGGAACAATATTAGCTACTGTTGCAGATCTAAAGATATGTTTGCTAATAGAAGTAGAAGGGATGTCATCTACTCTATCTCCGTCTAACATTCCTAATGTATATTTACCAGCAATTGCATCTGTAGGATTAATTCTACTTGCACTCTGCCCATCATCATAAGAAACAGATAATCCATCTAACAAGATATAAATTTTTCTTCCTGGTTCATATGATGCACTTAAAGAAGTGTTGTTTAAAACGACTTCAATACCAGCAGTTGGATTTTCTGCTTTGTCTTGAATTATTAATTTCTTGTAAAAATTACCCGTAGCATCTGAAGAAACAACATAGGCTTCTAAATAGGTAGGATTACTTTTATTTTCTGGAAAAGTATATACTAACTTACTATTAGAATTATAGGCTTGTTTTAAAGCAGTCTGTACGGCACTTACACTAGAGTTTGGTGTAATGTTAGGTTCTGTAACTGTTACATCTGGCACAGCAAACTCACTGTCTGTAATACAAGAGTTTAGTGTAAACGCCAAGATTACAACAGTAAAGATGGTATAAATTTTATTTGTTTTCATGGTTGTATTTTTTAAAAAGTTTTTCATAATGTGGTTAAAATCTTAGGTTGAGGTTTAAAAAGTAAGTAGCGCCTCTACCATACCAATACTTAGCTCCAAATACAGGAGTATTCAAGGTTTTATCGTCTCTTAATTGTCTAAAGTTTGCATTTCTACCTTGTTCAAAACCACCTGTTTTATACTTTGTGTTTTGTAAGTTGCTAACGCTAGCAAAGATACTAATAAAGTAATCGTCTATTTTCCAAGACTTTCCACCAATTAAATTAATGGTGTTATAGCTGTCAAATTTTTCTTGTTGTAATAGTTCTCTTGCCAAGGCTTCATCATAATCATTAAAAGGGACTCCACCATCATCTGAAAAATTGCTTGTTCTTGTTAACGGAGCAATATCTACATATGCGTTAGAGAATAAATTTAATGTAGCTCCAAACCACCAATAATCTGGGTCTCTATATTCAAATCCAACCGAATAGGCGTGTTGTGGCCCAGCTGCAACTTTATAGTTTTTTAAGTTGGCTGGTCTTGGGTTGAATTGAAATCCAGCTGCTTCAGATTTTAAAGAAAGCGTTGGGTTGTTGTCGTAGGTGTATTGTCCCACATTTGCAGCACCTTTTAATTTTATGGTTGATGTAACTTGTGCTTCTAGACCAACCTCTACACCAAAGTGCTTTTTATCAATACCAGTTAATACCTCTTGTACAAAAGCTGTATAATCTGCTCCACTACCTCCAATACCGTCGGCATAATAAAAAGAAACTTCAGTTGCATCTTTAATTTTAGCATAGTATCCAGTAACTTTTGCTTGAACTTTTGCGCCTCTTAAAATATAGCTTGCATCTGCGGTTAATATTTTTTCGCTCGTTAGGTTGTTAATTACTGAATTGCTAACCCTAGAGTTTGAAAAAGTATTTCTTGTTGTAGGGGCTTTTGTTAGGTATCCTGCATTAATATCAAAAAGGTGACGGCCTGTAAGTTTGTATGTTGCACCTCCTTTAATCCCATAGTTTGTAAACGTTGGTTTTTCCGATTTTCCAAAAGAGTCATTTCCGTTAGCAAACCTACCATTTTTGTAGTATCCATTTCTTTGATGAGAAGTGTTTGCTATACTAGCTGCAGCATAAAAATCTACTTTGTTATATTTAAATTGTGCTTGTGCAAAACCGTTGATAATATTCGTTGTTAGGTTATAGTTGTATCTAAACTTATCACCTACGCTAACTTCTCTAAAAGGGTTGTTTAAATCATTTTGTTTTAGGTCATTTGTATCAGAAAAACTATCAACATCTAAAAATTTTGTTCCGCCTAATAAATCAGTAACTATTGCAAAATTATCTGAACTCAAGTTTCTGTATTGGGCAGAAGCATTTAATGTAATGTTCTCATTAATTTCTGTTTCAAAAATGGTGTTTACAGTAAATTGGGTATCATCATTTCTATCTTCGTACAATACATAAGTAGAGTAACCTGCATTAAAATTGCTTAAATTACTTTGGTATAAATGATTCCAATTTAATTGTCCGTCATTTACAAAGTTTTGATGGATATCGTAAACGTTATTATACCCTTGTCTTAGCGCGTAACTTGGTAATTTTTGATAGTATGTTGGATCTGGGTTTGATCCTCCTAAACTAACAACAGTTGGAATTCCGTTCGTTGCGCCATCAATTTTAGTTCCGTTGTGGTCAATTCTACTATTCCCTACTAAACCAGCTTGATAGGCTACATTGGTGTTTAAAGATGTATTGTCATTAATTGTCCAGTAGTGGTTTAGCATAATAATTGGCTCAATAATTCTTTTTTCGCGAGAATTTCTCATTTTACCATTTTGCATCCCCCAATACGCATTGTATTTAATGCCTTTTAAATCGTAGACCTCTTGTGTGTTTGGAGACGATTTTCCTCTTCTGTTTGGTGCATAGATAGAAGTAAAGTTAATACTATGTGCATCATTGATTTTCTTTTCAATAGCTACAAAAAGAGAAGTGGCATCGTAAAAAGTCCCTTGATTAAAACCTTCTTCACCAGCTCTTCTACTTGCAGCAACTGTAAATGCCCAACCATTTTCCATTAATCCAGAAGAGTATGTTCCCATAACTCTATGTTGGTAACTTCTATTGGAAGATGCATAAGAAATTCTACCACCTGGTCTTGCTTCAGAAGCTCTAACATTAATATTTGTAGATCCAAGAGCACCACCAAATGTATAATTAGACGGAGCTAAGCCTGAGCTAAACTCTTGGTTTCTAGTGGCGTCATTTAGTCCACCCCAATTGCTCCATTGTGGTCTTCCGTTGTAAATTTTATTCATTTCAATTCCGTTAATTAATAACGGAGCATTATCAGAATCTAAACCTCTAACTCTAAAAAACGAAGAACTAAATTCAAATGCAGCAGTTCTAAGATAAATGTCTTTAGAAGATTGCAGTAACCCAGAAATGTTATCTGCTGCACTACTATCATCATTTAACTCATCATCTGTTATTGTAATGGTGCTTAAATCTTGATCTAAAGCAATGTCCTCGTAAAATAAGATGGTTCCTAAGTCAATTGGTTTTCCAGTAAGTTTTACCGGAAAACTTTGCGTTTCATAACCATTAAAACGAATTTCTACAATAAAATCTCCGTTAGTTAAATTACGTAGTTCAAAAGAACCATCAGCAGCTGTTGTTGTGACTTTCGAAGTTGTTTTTAAACTAACAGAAACACCTTGTAGAGGGTTTTCGGAATTGCTATCAACGACAATTCCTTTTACAATATTTTGTGACATTACTGTAACCGAAGTACATAAAGTCAAAAACATTGTGAAGATAATTTTTCTCATAAATATGTGTTTATATTAAGTAATTTTTGCAAAAAGAAATGCCTACAAAAATAAGAAAAAATAGAGATGTAACTGTTAAAATAGCAACATAAAATATGAAGTTTTATAAATTGTTTTATAAGTTTGCAGTATAAATATACTTTTATGCGATTTAATAAATTAATAATCCTTGTTTTTGCAGCATTTACTGTTGCTGTTGGTTTTTCTCAAAACAAAACAAAACAGTATAAGATAAGAACTTTGGCTTTTTATAATTTAGAAAACTTATTTGATACAATTAACAACCCAGACAAGAATGATGAAGCGAGTCCGATGATGGAGTTAAAAATAAATAAATCTAAAGTATATTGGGATAAGATTGATAAGTTAGGAAGTGTGATTTCTCAAATAGGGAAAGACAAAGCAAAAACAGGTCCTGCAATTATTGGGGTTTGTGAGGTTGAAAATAGAGCAGTATTAGAAGACTTGGTAAAATCTACCTTTTTAAAGAAAATGAATTATGAAATAATTCATTATGAATCTCCAGATAAAAGAGGAATAGATGTGGCTTTGTTGTATCAAAAGAGATATTTTAAACCGATACATCACGAGTCTTTTAACCCAAATATTTATAGAGATGGTTATAAAGTATATACGAGGGATCAGTTGTTGGTTTCTGGATATTTAGATGACGAGTTGATTCATGTTATTGTAAATCACTGGCCATCTAGAAGTGGTGGAGAAGCAAAAAGTAGACCTTTACGAGAAAAAGCTGCTTATCAAAACACAAAAATTATTGAGAAGGTTAGAGAAACAGATACAAATGCTAAAATCTTTATTATGGGAGATTTTAATGATGACCCAACCAATGCAAGCTTTAAAAAGGTATTAAAAACCAAAAGTAAAAAAAGAGCAGTTGGCAGTAGAGATTTGTACAACCCTTACGAAGAATTGTTTAGAAGAGGATTTAACACTTTGGGTTATAGAGACAATATCAATTTGTTTGATCAGATACTTTTTACATCGCCAGCTTTAGATACAGGAAAAAAAGATTTTTCTACTTATAAAATGTACAAAGCAATGATTTTTAATAAACGCTTTTTAACTAGTAAAAAAGGCAGGTATAAAGGCTATCCATTTAGAAGCTTTTCTAATGGAAATTATACAGGCGGTTATAGCGATCATTACCCTGTGTATATTTATTTGATTAAAGAAAGTAACTAGTTAAAAACCTATTTTCCAAATTTTATCTGCTGTGTTTAAATATTCACCTAGCGCAGCAGAACCATACCAATCATAATAAACAGCTTCTAAGAATTTTTCTGTAATTGCTTTGTCTTTTTTTAACAATTCTTGTGCTTTTTCTACAGAATCTACTGCTAAAATAAAGATGCCTCTATAATTGTTGTTGTTTTTAAAAAAAGGGCCAGCAACAATCATTTTACGTTCTTTAATTAAGTTGTCTGTGTTTTTCATGTGACTGGCAAAACACTTGCTTTTAAAAGCTTTGTCTGTAGATTTATTTGTGCCTGTTTTTAATAGTACAAAGACAAATTTTTTCATTCCATAGTCATCTGCGCCTAATTTTTTAGCTAAATCACTATTATAATTCGGATTTGATTTTTGTGCTACTACATTTGATAATGTTAATAAAACCAATAAAGTAAAAACAATTTGTTTCATAGAAGTTATAGTTAATTTGTGATAAAAATATAGATTTTATGTAGTTCTAAAGTAATTAATTCATGTGAACTTCCGATTGGAAATTCAACACGTCTTGCTATCTTTTTAGTGTATCAGCGTAAAATACTCGCACATATCCCCGTTACAGCTGCTTAGAACTTGTTTGTATATGATTTTTTGCGTGTTTAAGCGATTAATTAGTAAACACAAAACTAACTAGAAAATCCGTATGGGTTTTAGGTAAGTAGAGTAGAACTAGCAATTAATTATACACGGTGTAATATGGTGTTTTTTTATTTTAAAAATGGAATTGTAGGTAAATACCAACTTTGTTTTTCTTTTTTGATTCTTCCGATAATTGCTACTGAGAAAATCCTTTTCGGTTTCGTAAGGCTTTAATTTTGATTGCTAAGTTTTGATTATTCATTTTGATGTGTTTTAATGATTATTTAGCAAAGATATTTTTATGTTCTTCTATTGGTTGCTTGATTTCTATGTAAATCTTATGACATTTTCGTAAACGTTCGGCTCAAATGACATATAACGTTTAGTATAAAAGTAGTAGCGGATTTATACCTTGATCTTCAAGTAAACAAGATTTAATTAAATCAAAAGCGGTTCTAGATCGCTTTCAAACCACTATTACTATTGTACATTGTTGGTGTTTCGTTTTTTTATTTAATCTCGCAAAGTTCTACCTGAAACTTCTACTCTACCATTAATAATCATTGAATTTGGGTTATCATTCGGAAGAGTTTCTGTTTCTCCACTAGCTAACCCTCCTTCTGGAGTCCAGGTACCAGTTATACTTAATGAACCCTTATATGGAATATCTCCATAAGCAATAGCTTCTAATCCAAGGCCAGCCCTTACTTGAATGTTTATTGTCCAAGGAGAAGTAATATTAGATAACTCTATGAGATCACCTTGACCATCTCTATATTCAATCTTGTTAATAGTTGCTCCATTTTCAGCAACTACAGTATATACAATATCATACATTGTTCTACTCGGTTTGTCATCATTTGAACACGAAAATAGAACTGAAATTATTGCTATAAAAAATGTTTTTCTAATAATGATTGATTATTTTTTTATTAATCTTTTAGAGGTGTATCCATCTTTAGAGTATATTTTTAAAATATAGACACCTTTTGCTAATGTTGAAATATTAATTTGTTTATTTGAATAAGGAGTGGATATCCTTTTACCATTAAGTGTGAAAATTTCAATATTATCTATTTGTTTACCTGAAATATTAATAATGTCTAACCCTGGATTTGGGAAAACTTTTAAATCACTAATATTAATATCTTCTACAGAAAGTGAACTGTTCACTTCAGAAATCATGCTCCTTAGAGTTGTGTTTCCAGTTAATTCAGTAAAGTGAAATGGGAATGTTACGCCATCATTAGTTGGATCGATTTTTATAATACTACCATAACCATTTTGTCCACCTTTATCTAAAGAACCATATAGATTTCCGTCTGAAGCAAGGAACAATTTAGCTCCTCTGTAATACCCCTCGTTTACTCCTAAATCATGAATTGTAGAATATGTGTTATTTATCAAATCAAACTTAAATACTTCCCCAACATTATCATTTCCTCCAATTGATGTTATTCCATATAAAAAATCACCAGATTTTGCAATATTAATTGGTTTTCCAGTAATAGCAGAAAAACCTTCCAAAACTAAAAAGGTTGAACTCGCAATTTCAAACTTAAAAATAGTTCCTGAACTGTTAGGACCATCGTCAAAATTTACTCCGTAGATAATTCCATTATTTACTTCAGCGTTTAAAGTAGATTTTCCATCCGTAGAAGCATTGAAAGTGTAGGGATAAGAAATGGAGTTTGAACCTAAATCATATTCGAATATTTTAGAAGAAGTGAATCCGTATAATTTATCTCCTTCAATCAATAATTTTCCTTTCGAGATTGAAGTGGCTAGAGCTACTCCTGATATACCACTAGGATCAATTGCCTCGACTGCGGTTATTGAATTTGCAACAGGGTCATATGAATATAATATGCTGAAGCTCTCAATTGAGTTCGGATTATAAGCTAAACCCACGCCATAATACTTACCGTTATAAGGAACCAAATTAGTTTCAAATCGTTCAATAATATTATTATTTATATTGTTATAAACACTCGATATGGTTGTTAAGTCAGTGCTGTAAACAGCTCCATATCCTTTACCGGAACCTCTTGCATTTAGTCCTAAAAAATCTCCATTACCAGTTGGAATGATTTGACCTATTGGAGCTCTACCAATTGAGCTACCCATATCTTTAATTTTGCTGTAGGTAGTAGTTAAAAGGTCGTATTTATAAAAAATACCTGAACCGTTAGCTCCTCCTTCTTCTGCAAAACCGTATAAGACATTATTTACTAAAACAGGTATACCTTGTATTCTGTAACCATCTGTATTAGGATTTGGAAAACTAAATATTGGCACTTCTATATTGGTTGCTGTAAATTGAAAAATTGATCCATTTATATCCGAGCTATTCTCTAAGGTAACACCCAATTGACTGCCATTTCCAAGGTCTATTAACTCTTGTTGTGGGAAAGTACCATTTGCGCCAAACGAATGAACATTAACTAAAAATGGTGAACTACCGTTTAATTGTAAAATTGCCCCTTTGCTGTTAGAACCACCTCCAGTAGCCGTCACATAATAATTTCCAGTATTAGAAGCAAAATTGAATCCTTGATAACTATTTCCTAAAACGTCATTTGAACCTGTGCTTTGATGTACCGTGTTTAATGTGTTTAAACCAAAATTGTAATAACCTACTAAGGTAGAACTACAATAGTATAATAACCCTGATTTAAAAATAAGATCTTTAACTGTTTCTCCAGACCCCCAACCAATTAATTCATTTAAAACCGAAAAATTATTATTTGAGGGGTCAAAATTGAACAATGCAAACCCATCACCGTCTGTCGAGGCACTTGTTCCACCATATAGTAGATTGTTCTCTAGAATTAAAGCTGACGATGGAAAAGCCCCATCTGTAGATAAAAGGAATTCATGAACAACATGATAACTGTCATCTGTCAAGTCTATATAGTAAATAACACCATTATCATTGGTTCCCCCAACTCGGCAAACCCCATATAATTTGCCATTGTATTCAGTTAATCCGTTTGTAGGTTCACTGCCTTCTTTGTAATTGAGTGTACTAAAACTTCTAACTACTGAAAATTCTTCAGTTGTTAAATTATACTTGACTATTTGCCCACTAGATTTTGCATCATATGCATGAGTACCACCAGCAGAAAAAGTATAGTATATACTATTATTAGAAGCGACATACACTCCTTTGCTTTCGCGATTAGTTGAACCTGCATTTAAATGATCCGATTTTTCAATCTCTTGATTAAAGAACAATGCTTCATGATTTCCATTCGTATAATCATATTTAAAAACTGCACCTTGGTCTTTGTTTCCACCATTTGTAAGAGGAAAAACTAATGTTTGTGCATACATGAAGCTATTTATAAATAATAGTGATAGGAGTAGTTTTGATTTCATAATAAAAAATTTTTAGTTAATATACAATTTTTTAATGAATGCCTATAGATATGGAAAACGTAGTTCTACATTTTTTGAGTTAATCAAATAGATTACGGAGTAATTGTTATCTACCGTTTCTTATCTTTTTAACATTTTTATTCATTATGTGTCGAACTATTTTCTGATAGATAAACCTTTTGAAAATTCCAAGTTTTTGTTGGTGTTTAGCGTAGAAATCATCAGGTGTGACAAAAAGCCCAAAATCTTGATTTATTCCTTTGTCTTGTATGAAAGTATTGTTTAAGTTCCATTCAATTTGGGGATTTTCAAAATTATCTGTGTAATGTAAGCTTCCTGTAAGCTTCCCTAAAAACCGAACTGTTTAAAAGTAGAATAAAAGTATTAATTTTAAACAGTAATTATGAGAAAAAGTAAGTTCAGTCCGCTGCAAATCGCGAAGATTTTAAAAGAGTTTGAAAACGGTAAATCTGTT
>JABXHX010000041.1 GCA_013373385.1 Flavobacteriaceae bacterium | reverse complement strand
CTGTAATAATTCTTAGTTTTATTAAATAATGAATCTACTTTATTATTATATCTGAAAGCATTTTTTTTATCATTAATTTTACTATATGATTGAGCAATATTTAAGAAACAACTTGATAGTGTAATATAATTTTCATCATTAATTATATGAGGAATTGATTTTTTAAAATTTAAAATAGCATCATTATAATCTTCTTTGTATAATGCTATTTTGCCTTTTGAAGTGAAACCATAACCTAAAACAGTAGAGTCATTTTGTTTTATAGCTGTTGAAATTAATTTATCACTATAGTAATATGCAGAATCAAATCGTTTAGTTCTATTGAATACTGTAACAGTATTCAGTAATAAAGAGTAATATTCGGGAAAACTCTTACCTTTATGATTAAAGTACATCATTGATTGCCTAAATAAATTCAATGCTTCATCATAATCCTCAATTCGTATTTTCATTAAACCTAACCTTGTTAAAACATAAGCTTTGATACTATCGTTTTTTTTATTAACTAGTTCTTTATTAGCTAATAAATACTTTTTTAAGGCCGTATCTTTACTTCCTTTTTGATAATAAAAATCGCCTAGCTGCAAATATGATAATGCTGGATATAATTTGTTATTTGTGTTTTTAGTTTTACGAATAATATCATTCCAATAATTAACATAGTAGGTAGAATCTTTAGTGATATCACTTAACCAGTAATAACCACTTCCTAATTCTAAGGTATCCTTTTCTTTCTTAGCTTTTATAATTGCATATTTTGCATACAAAACAGCTTTTAAAGAATCTGGTTTAGCAGCATAAAATTTCTCAGAAAGCTCTTCATGACTATATTTAGCTAAAGAATCATTTCTTGTGGTTTCTTGAGCGATTAAAGAACAATGTATAAAAAGAATTATCCATGAAAATTGTATGTAAATAATGCGAAAAGTCTTTTTCATAATAATTATAAAAGATAAATGCTCCAAAAGTATGAAAAATAGAATTATTTACTACGAATCTATATTTCTTTGATTATTAACTTTTTAAATTAAGTATTTAAGCTTTCAATACTTTACTTTACACGATTTTCATGAATCTAGATTACAAATGGTTGTCAGTTCTATAATTCTTCCCTTACTTTGATTTATGAAAAAGGATTCTTTTATCTACTTTGTAGAATTACAAATTATTAAGGGAAAATAACTATGAAAAAATATCTTAAACAAAGAATCCTTTTTTTACTTCCAAAATAAATATTTTTATCTTCTTAATAACTTCTCAAATCTGTCAATAAAAACTTAGCATTGGCATTGGTAAATATCATTTTAAAAAACTACTTTTGTCCGCAACAAAACGAAAACACACATGTCTACAACAGTACAGCGCTTAGAAATTTTTACACAACAAGTTAGAAGAGATATTTTACGCATGGTGCATGCCGTAAATTCAGGACATCCAGGAGGTTCTTTAGGATGTGCAGAATTCCTTACTTGTTTGTATCAAGAAGTTATGGAATATACCACAGAATTTGATATGGATGGTAAAAATGAAGACTTATTCTTTTTATCAAACGGTCATATTTCTCCTGTAATATATAGTGTCTTAGCACATTCAGGTTTTTTTCCTGTAGAAGAATTGGCTACGTTTAGAAAATTAGACACGCGTTTGCAAGGGCATCCAACTACACATGAAGGTCTAGAAGGAATCCGTATTGCATCAGGTTCTTTAGGACAAGGAATGTCTGTTGCTATTGGTGCAGCAGAAGCAAAAAAGTTAAACAATGATGATAAGTTAATTTATTCGTTACATGGTGATGGAGAATTACAAGAAGGTCAAATTTGGGAAGCAGCTATGTATGCTTCAGCAAAAAAAGTTGACAATATAATTTCTACAGTAGATTTAAACGGAAAGCAAATTGATGGCGCAACAGACGATGTTTTACCAATGGGAAGTATCAAAGCAAAATTTGAAGCGTTTGGTTGGGATGTGTTAGAAGTTAAAAAAGGAAATGATATCGCTTCAATTTTAGATGGATTAGCAGAGGCTAAATCTAGAACAGGCAACCAAAAACCTGTTTGTATTTTATTGTATACAGAAATGGGTAATGGAGTAGACTTTATGATGCATACGCATGCTTGGCATGGTAAAGCACCAAATGATGAGCAATTAGAAAGTGCATTAGCACAAAACCCTGAAACTTTAGGAGATTACTAGTACTCAACTTGTTTCAGTATCTTACAAACAAGATGTGTGCCTGTACAAAATGTACAGGCATTTTTTATTGTTGAAAATAAGGTAATTAAATACGTAAAACTGCGTATTTTTTTAACTGAGTTTTAAAAGTATTTTTGAGTATTAAACTAAATATTTGGAAATGAAAGCTAAAACTATACTATTACTTTGTTTATTATTTACAATAACAATAAGTTCTCAAAATTGGAAAGGTTATGATATCAATAGTAAAGCGGGAATCATAGCGACAATGGTTGTTGGAAATCTAAATGACACCATATATGTTTCTGGTAACGATGCTGGTAAGCAACATGGTAAAAACAGTTTCGTTTACTCGAAAGATAAAGGTGTAACTTGGAGTACATCTCAAGGTATCTTAAAAGAACATAATGGCTATGTTGCTCACTACGAAGGTGTGAAAGACAGAGTATATGCTTCAGTTAAATTGCCTAGCTCAGATTATTTGTATTACTATTCAAAAGATAATGGAACCACTTGGAAACTGGATACAATTGGTTTGCCACATTATTACGGTATTAAAACAGCACAAAAAGATGCTTTTAATATAAAAAAGTTAGGTAATGAATATGTTGTTGCTTACAATAGTTTAGCAGTCAACGGTGCATATTTTAAAAAAGTAACCGATACTAAATGGATGCCATTAGCTTTTCCTGCGAATAGTAATAAAATAAATTTCAGCTTTACTGCTATAGGTACCACATGGTTTGCTTTGTATGGTTCTTTTGGTGCGAGTGATAATGGTTTTAGTATTGCAAAATCTACTGATAATGGAAAAAATTGGGAGGTTCTTACCAAAACAGGGCTTCCTAGTACTATGATTCCTAGTAAACTTACCAGTAACGGAACTGATAAATTGTTTTTAGGGGCTGCCATATCGGGAACAACTAATAAAACAGCAGTTTATTATTCTGATGATAATGGCGCAACATGGAAATCAACCAATGCAGAAACACTTGTGCCTTATACACATGGAAAAGCAATCATCAATCTTTTTGCCACTAATAACCAAGTCATTGTATCGTATAGTTCTGCATATAATGTCCCTCCAGTGTATCTTTATTCTAATACAGAAACACCAAATTTTGTTATGGGAGATGCTTCTGGGTTGACAAACTTTCCTTTTGCTTTTCCTAACGTGTTCTTTAATATAGGAGAAACAATTTACCTAAACCATTACAATGATTTGCATGCATCAAATAATACAACTCTTAATGTTAAAACTTTTACAGAGGATACAGCTATTCTAGTATATCCAAATCCAATTAAAGAGCAATTGCAATTAAAAAGCACTAAAGATTTCTCTTGGAAAATAACTTCAATATTGGGAAAAACAGTTTTATCTGGAAATTATCAATCAAAACAATCAACTACAAAAATTGATATAAGTACAATTTCTAAAGGTGTTTATTTATTTTCAACAGATAAGGGGTTTAGCAAAAAAATCATTAAAGATTAACTTTAGTTACAACCAAAAGCTACCTGTGTACTATCTTTTACACAGATTTTTTTTATGAAATCTTTTAGGTTTCTAAAGCTATCTGTTTGTAAGTAATCATTTATCTTTACGTCTGTTGAAAAAACTTTATTATATGAAAATTGGAATTGTATGTTATCCTACTTTTGGTGGTAGTGGAGTGGTAGCAACAGAGTTGGGTATGGCGCTGGCAGATAATGGGCACGAAGTTCATTTTATTACCTACCATTTACCAGTTCGGTTAGATTTTATTTCGCATAACCTACATTTCCATGAAGTAATGCTAGAGGAATATCCATTATTCCAGTATCAACCTTATGAATTAGCCCTATCAACCAGAATGGTAGAAGTTGTAGAAAGATACCAACTCGAAATATTACATGTACATTATGCCATACCGCATGCTTATGCAGCCTATATGGCAAAGCAAATGCTCAAAGAAAAAGGAATCGATATAAAAGTAGTAACAACCTTGCATGGTACAGATATTACCTTGGTGGGTAGCCATCCAACCTATAAAACCGCTGTAGAATTTAGCATCAATAATTCTGATGTAGTTACAACAGTTTCTAAAAGTTTAAAAGAAGATACGCTTCGTCTATTTACTATTACAAATGACATTCAAGTCATTCATAACTTTATTGATGAAAATAAGTTTGTCAAAGCACATGAAAAAGAATGTCAACGAATTGCACTAGCACAACCAGAGGAAAGGATTTTAACTCATATTAGTAATTTTAGACCTGTAAAAAGAATCAATGATGTCATTAGAACTTTTGCATTAGTTAGGAAAGAAATTCCGTCTAAACTATTGATGGTTGGTGAAGGTCCCGATAGAAGAAATGCTGAATTATTGGTAAAAAAAATGGGAGTAAAAGACGATGTATTATTTTTAGGAAACAGTACAGAAGTCAACGAATTATTGTGTTATACAGATGTATTTCTACTACCTTCTGAAACAGAAAGTTTTGGTTTTGCAGCCTTGGAAGCTATGGCGGCAGAAGCAGCTGTGATTTCTACAAATACAGGTGGATTACCTGAAGTTAATATTCATGGAGTAACAGGATTTTTAAGCAATATTGGTGATGTAGAAGATATGGCAGCCAACACCTTAAAGATTTTAAAAGACGATACAACGTTAAATGAGTTTAAGCAACGTGCAAAAGCCCACACACAACAATTTTCTTTGAAAAATATTCTGCCTGTATACGAGGAGATTTACGAATCTTTAAAAGAAAAAGTAAGCTAACTTAAATAGTGTTGAATACTTTTTAGCACCAATTCATTTGATACTTTGATATCAATTTTAGGTTCTTCTAAATCACTTAAAAGCACAAAATTTACTTGTCCACGAACATTCTTTTTATCGTGTTTTAAATAGTCTAGAATTCCTGTAAAATCAGATTCTAAAATTTCTACAGATCCGTAAATAGCTTTAATCAAAACTTTGATATTTTCTAATTCTTCTTTTGGGAAATTGAACAACTTAGTAGATAAATAACACTCTGCCACCATGCCAATAGCAATAGCTTCACCATGTGTCAATTTTTCTTTGTCTTCAGCCTCTAAAAAATAAGACTCCACCGCATGCCCAATAGTATGACCAAAATTTAAAATTTTTCTAAGATTTTTTTCTTTAGGATCTTTTAAAACGACTTCATTTTTAATTTCTATAGAACGGTGAATTAAATCAACTACTGTTAAATTTTCTGCATCTTTAATTTTATGGTACAACGCAGCATCGTATGTTAAACCATATTTAATAATTTCAGCTATACCAGATTTAATTTCTCGTTCAGTCACAGTTTCTAAATAATCAGTATCAACTAAAACCATTTTAGGATTTGCAAACAACCCAATTTGATTCTTTAGCACTCCTAAATCTACTCCCGTTTTTCCACCAACCGAAGCATCAACCATACTCAACAATGTTGTTGGAATATTTACAAAATCAATTCCGCGTTTGTATGCAGAAGCTACAAAGCCACCCATATCATTAATAACACCTCCTCCAAGTGTAATTAACAAGCTTCTTCTATCTGCATTCAAATCAGTCATTGCATTCCAAATTCCAATACACGTATCTAAATTTTTAAATTCTTCTCCAGCTTCAATTTCAATCATTTCAATTGGCAAGGTCGTTTCTAATTGCTGAATAAATTTCGGATAGCAATGCTTATGCGTATTTTCATCAACCAATACAAAAATAGAAGAGTAGTTTTTACTAGCAATTAAAGTGTTTAATGCTGTATACCCTTTCTCATCAAAATGCACAAAATAATTGACCGCTTGTATAGAATTCATGGCTTTAAATTAAGTGTGCAAAATACGCAGAAAAAATTGAATTATATGCGCTATAAAGTTATCTTTGTTTCGTCAAACTACAATCCATCACGTATGAAACTTTTTGAAAACACAGAAGTAGCATTTTCATTAAAATCAGATTCACAACTAGAGCGTGCTCATTTTTTATTTAAAATGATTCAAAGTCAGCCAATGGTTCGTATTGGTACGGCAGTAACCAACTTTGCGTTAAAGGCGCATTTACCTGTTGAAGGCTTGATTCGTTCTACTGTTTTTGATCATTTTTGTGGTGGGGTAACCGAGGAAGATTGTTTGCCAAATATAGATAATATGTACACCAAAAATGTACATGCTATTTTAGACTATTCGGTAGAAGGTAAAGAAACAGAAGAGCAATTTGACAATGCGTTAGCGAAAACCTTAAAGACAATCGATTTTGCAAAAGAAAAAGAAGCCATTCCGTTTGCAGTTTTTAAGCCTACAGGCTTTGGTAGGTTTGCCTTATATCAAAAGATTACAGAGAAAGAAGCATTGACAACTGATGAAAAATCGGAATGGATTCGTGTGGTAGAGCGTTACCATACGGTTTGTAAAGCAGCAGTTAGCAAAGATGTTCCTTTGTTAATTGATGCAGAAGAAAGTTGGATGCAAGACGCAGCTGATAATTTGGTTGAAGAGTTGATGGAAATCTATAACAAAGAGAAGGCCATTGTTTTTAACACCCTACAAATGTATCGTCATGATCGATTAGAATATTTAAAAGGATTGCATCAAAGAGCACATCAAAAAGGCTATCATATAGGAATGAAAGTTGTGCGTGGTGCTTATATGGAAAAAGAGCGTGAACGTGCAGAAGAAAAAGGATATCCATCACCAATTTGTGTAAACAAACAAGCAACAGATGATAATTATAATGCTGCCATTATATATATGATGGAGCATCAAAACATGGCATTGTTTGCAGGTACACATAATGAAGAAAGTTCATACCTATTAATGGAATTGGCAAAAAAACACAATGTTGCAGCAAACGATTTAAGAATGTGGTTTGGACAATTGTACGGAATGAGCGATCATATTAGCTTTAATTTAGCTAAAGAAGGCTATAACGTTGCTAAATACGTTCCATTTGGTCCTGTTAGAGACGTAATGCCTTATTTAATTAGAAGAGCAGAAGAAAATACTTCGGTAGCCGGACAAACAAGTAGAGAATTGAATCTGATTAAAACAGAAAAAAAGCGTAGAAAACTCTAGTGAGTACCACGATACAAGACATAAAAGAAAGTATCTATAAAAACAAACTTCGACTTGCAAAAGAGATACAAGAAAGCAAAGAGTTGTTGGCTCTGTTAACAAAATCGACTCATAAAAAGTTAACATCAGAAGAAAAAATAAAAGTTAAAAATCAGTTGTTAGATATCTGTAAAGGTATTCCTGCTTTGGCGGTTTTTTTGTTACCAGGTGGCGCAATCTTATTGCCATTATTAATAAAATTGATTCCAGATATTTTACCAAGCTCATTTAGAGAAGATTCCGATAAAATTGACATCGATTTAGACAATTAAAAGAATTCGATTTTTTCGCACATCAAATTCAATCTAAAACACTACTTTTGCAGCTTCAAAATAAGCAAGCATGCAATCAATCAGAAATATCGCAATTATTGCGCACGTAGATCACGGTAAAACCACCTTGGTAGATAAGATTATAGATCAAGCAAAAATATTAGACGATCGTAAAGAACGTACAGATTTGTTATTAGATAATAACGATTTGGAACGCGAAAGAGGAATTACTATTCTTTCTAAAAATGTATCGGTAAATTATAAAGATGTAAAAATCAATGTAATCGATACACCTGGTCACGCCGATTTTGGTGGAGAAGTAGAACGTGTATTAAAAATGGCTGATGGTGTGTTATTATTGGTAGATGCATTTGAGGGGCCAATGCCACAAACGCGTTT
>JABXHX010000079.1 GCA_013373385.1 Flavobacteriaceae bacterium | reverse complement strand
GTTGATTTTGGTTAAGTAGATTTTGACGAAACCTTCGAGTACGCCGCAGTGTACTCGAAGGTTTTTATTTTTTAGTTAGATCCTTCCCCTAAAAAAGTGACCATTTAAGTTTTCGGTCGTACCAACCGGCAATATATCTTAATGGGATAATATGCATACAAACCTTAGAGGCTTTGAAAACCAAAAGGTTAACAAAACTGCCAACTTTTTCAGAAAAATTAATTTTATCAATTGATTATCAGGTATTAAAAATTGGATTTTTTAGCAAAACTAAAACTGTGATCACAGGAATTTTCTAATAAATAAATTTTGACTATGTTAATAAAAAAAACTAAAAAATTTTCAGTAAATTCTTGACTTTCTTTTGGTGGAGCGGTATAATTAGTTCAAGTTTTCGGCGCGGAGAGCTTTTTAATGAATCGTTAAACTTTAAATTTTAAGAAAATGAAAAACTTGATTAGAAGTATTTGTTTTGGTTTGCTTTTCCTTCCCATGATCACGTCTCAGAAGTTAATGGCCGAACCCACTGTTATTTGTTGCGTTGAAAATCCATGGCGAAAATGTGCCGTTGTCGTTTATTTCGACTCAGATGGCAATCAGGTCAATTTTAATGTAGCAAATGGCACTGAAGTTCGATGTCCATCTTATATGTAGTCTGATCTTTTATATGGGACATTTTCTTTTCCGATCATGAAATCGAGCATGATGTGGCCATCATACACTGGTATGACTATCAACCATGCGAGATTCCAAGTGACCTTTGAAAATCAATGATTGACACATGAAAAAAAGTTTCCTTTTTTCCTTTGTTATTCTAGTATCACTATTCATTTCTTGCAGTGAAAAAGTCGAATTGCGGGATCCTCTGGAGGAGTTTGATCGGTCAAGAAAACTGAACGCTATCCCATTATCGTCCGCCGATTCACTGTTTCGAGCGTGGAACATGTATTTGGTGGAGGATAAATTATTGATTAATGACGATGGTTTGGATTATATCTATCGATTGATCGAACCTGTCGAAGATAGATACTTGGGAAAGTTTGGTCGCTCAGGTCAGGGGCCCTGTGAACTAAGTGCGTCTGTATTTTTGAATAGATACGGAAGTAATGGTGAGAATCTAGGAATATTTGATGCCTCTCAAATTCGTTTTCAAAGTTTTCCGGTCTCCTCTCTTGAAGATTCAAGCGAAACAGCCAATTGTGAACCTTATTTGTATTCAATTAATGGTCTTGTCACGCAATATGTGAAGCTTGATTCAATCCGTTTTTTAGCTTTCTCCCTAGACGGTGGCCAACCTTACAACTTATATCGAGGAGCTGAAAATGTTCAGTCTTTGGGTGCATATCCTTTCCAAGCTGATTTTCAGGCTGTCCCGGTCATGAATTTAGCATTAGCTTATCAGTTTGATTTTTTTAAGAACCCAAAAAATCCCAAAACTTTAAGCACTTCTCCTTACTCTTTTAACATGGACGTACTAGAACTGAATAAGAACGGGGAATTAGAAATATCAGCATCACGGCATTATTGGCCTACTCTATTTGATCCATCGGAAAATTCATCAAGGGTTTCTTCCACCATTTTGCCGGATGCAGTATTTGGAAATATCAGTACCGCAGTCTCAACCGATAAAATCTATGTACTTTACAATGACTTACCTTGGAATAACGATCTTTTTCAAACGAGCAGCCGGATTCTTGTTTATGACTGGAGTTTGAATCCTGTAGAGATTCTAGACTTAGATCAAGCATTGAGTCGGATCGCAGTCCATGAAGATGACAACTACCTAATGGGCTATGTGGATGATGGGAAGGCTAATCTTTTCAGATTTGATTTGAGGTAAAAGTCTAAGAAAATATTTTCAAACGATTTCGCTGAGATGGCATTCTGTTTTCCTGCTTTTCCGAAAGCAGGAAGAGTCTTTGTTCCAAAATGTCAGCTGTCGGGGATCTCCAAAAGTAGGACGGGGGAAAATGATTAGAAACTTTCGGGGTTACTAAGACCCCAAAGGTTAACTATAAGCTTTGAGGCCTTTTTTTTACCTCGAAGGTTTAAATCAAACCAGTCTGACCTAGCAAGTTTTAACTAATTTTGCATAAAGCAGTAAAAAATATTTAGTAAATACTTGCTTTTCTCGTGGGGGCAGTATGTTTAGTTCAAGTTTTCGGCGCTAGAGACTTTTTAATAAATCGTTTAATTTTAATTGAATTATGAAAATTAGGCACTGCTTTAAACTAATTGTACTTTTTGGTTTGCTATCTAATTTAGGCTTTAAGTTTGAAGTAAAGGAAGTTGATGATGATTATTCGAGGAATATATATAGCTGGTATGCCAAAGATTACAAGGAACTACAGAAATCCAGCGGAAAGTTTTTCTTATATTTTGATGATCAGTTGACTTGTACTACCTGCAAACTTACTGTTTTGTCTGAGATTCGAAATGAATCAAATATTTGGATTATAACTCGGTTTGATACAGAGCTTGAACTTAATGCATTTAAACAAACCTACAAGCTTGAAAATCAAATACTAAATTTATCATCAACTCGAAAGCATGAATTAGGAATCCCATTCCTGTTTGAAATGGAAGGTAGAAGTATGAAAGACCTTATAATACTTGACGATAAAAAACTTTCAAATGACAAATGGCTCAAAAAATTCATAGAAACTAGGGAAAGTATTTGATGTTGCTATTACTTTGTTTTTTTAAAAATCTTGTTCTGTAGAATGTAAGATACCTTCTTAGAATGAAGAAAAATTGGTTACTTGTCGGTGGGAGTGCCTTACTTTCATTGACAATTTTTTATTTGATTGCGTTTAAGATAACCCCACCGCTGGATCGAAGTCAGCCTGGTAGTTTTACAAACTTTTATTTTGTGACTTTTACTATTCCTGTCTTAATAGCACCGATTTTGGAGGAGATTCGATTTAGAGGATTTCTGACAAATAATAAAGTGCTTCATGCGCTCTTCCTTCTGCTCACACCCTTAGGTTTGATTCTATCTGGTTGGAATACAATGGTTTTTCTCCTTATGGTCATGGTTTATTGTCTTTTTTTTATTTATAAATTCTATGGCCAAGATTGGATTTTGAATATACTTCTGATTGTTTCGGCTCTTTATTTCAGTATTCATCATTTGCCCTCAGAAGCAAGTTTAACTAGATCTTGGCTTCCCTTTTTAGCACAGTCCTTTTCTTTAGGCCTCATACTCAGTTGGATAATTATCAATAAATCCATTTGGTGGGCCATGGTATTTCATGGGGCGTGGAATCTATTGGTTGGTATTATTTTTTTGTTGGGTCTTCAATTTGTTTCGGATGATTTACACATCGTGGAAGGTGATGATTACAAGCTTGAATGGAAGAGGGCTCCTTTTTTAGAATCAAATGTGAGCTCCTACAGCCCGGAAGGGGACGGGTTGCAGATTACTAATATGAATCTTCAGAATATTCTTGGGATCGTGAATCCAAGTTTATTGGATTCTTTTGCGATTTCGGAGCCATTTATGAAATACGATATCGAGCTCAAAACCACCGGTGGCTATGAAAGAATCAAGCAAGATTTAATTCAAGCTCTTGAATCAGACTCCCTTTTAATAAGGAGGATAAAATGAACAAGTTTAATTGATTTTACCGACGGCTTGATTCTAAATTATTTCCTTGCCATCGCCTCATAAATAATGTCATGAATTTGGGTACGGAT
>JABXHX010000015.1 GCA_013373385.1 Flavobacteriaceae bacterium | reverse complement strand
CAGTTGTTTGTTATTCCGATTTTGAGTCAGATTCCTTAAGATTTATTTCACGTTTTGATTGTCCGATTCCAGTTTTATAAAATTCCGAATTGTTTGCGTCTGAGTGTGTTCCTCTATTACTTGCAACGGTCTGGTGTATGAGCAGTAGCGGACTTTATACAACTACCTTTCAGGTGACAATATACTTTTTTAAAATGAAAAAACGGTTCAAGTTTGCCCTTAAACCGCTATTGCTTATACACCGTGTTGCCCACAGTTATTTATTCCTTTTCATTATTCAGCCATTCTATTGCCCGATTTATTCCTTTGTCATCTTCAATATCTATGTCAGGGTCAAATTCAATTTTTTCATCAACATCTACATATTCTTTGTAAACATTATTGTTACGGTCCTTGTAATAGCTAACAGAAATTGACATCATTGTTAGGCTGTCTATTTGTTTCCAATCCGTTACAGTAACCAATCCCATTGTTTTGCCACCAAAGAAGCGTGTGTTGGGTCTGTTTTTTAAAATTACTGCTAAAGCTTCTCCTGAACTGGCTGTGTAAGGACTTAATAGAACGGCAACTTTTGGTTGTTTTGTGAGATAACATTTGTTTTTTAGTGCAACTGTTTGCTCATCATAGTAAAAATCTCCATCTTTTATTTTCCATACAGAACTCTCTTCGTCTGTTAGTCCCTTTGTGCCACCAACAAAACCATCGCCTACTACTGTTGCAATGCCTTCTATCATAGGAAACATATTGCCTCCTCCGTTATAGCGTAAATCTATTATCCACTTTTTTGCACCTTGTTCATTTATTCTACAAGCAGCATCTTGTATTTCGGTCGACATTTTTTGGTTATCTCCCATTGGCAATCCAACGATTCGCACATATCCAATACTATCTTGTAACATAGTTGCTTTGAATTTGTAAATCTGCCCAGATTGAATTTGGTTATAGATTTTAGAATCAATATTTTTTCTGTGTAGCTTTTTATCGCCTATATAGTAAGATAGAAATTGATTATTATAAAATATTCTGCCATGGGTATCATTTAGCCTATTTAGCATTAAGTCAAGAGCAGGCTTTAATTGAGCCATACTATCAGCACCTTTTGCTAAACTGAACATTTCTTTTTTAAGAACATTCCAATCTATATTTTCTCTGTAGAGTGAGTTGTTTTCTGCATGTTCGATTATTTTATCAAGTATCAATTCTGTTTTTGTTTTTTGTGCACAAGCATAAAATAATGTGTTAACAAAACAGAAGAGTACAAAGTATATGTTATATTTTTTCATAATCTTACCTATTTTCTTTTTGTCATTACAAACTCTTGTCCTGCTTGTGTAAAGGTCATGGTGTCATTATATCCATCAAATGTCATAACGATACCTGCTTCCAAAAATTCAAATTTATGTTTGGCCTTGGGTGTTAATATAAAAGAAGGTTGACCTTCACCTTGTGCTTTTAATTCCCCGTCTTCCATAAATATTTTAATAGTAATTGGTAATTTATCACTACCATAGGTACCAATATAACTGTCAAAATATTTTTTATCTGGAATATATTCTTCAAAGTTTGGTAGCTCATACTCTTTATCATAAATAATGCTTAATACCCCAAGAATAAATTGAGTATGGGGATAGTCTTCTCCATTGATAATATGGGTTATGCCAATCCCATTTTTTGGATTATAAGCTGCAACAGAATGTGTTCCATAGGTGTCGCCACCATGTCCGTAGCTAATATGTTCATAAAAGGGTGCTTTCATAATTCCTAGGCCAAACCAAGCATTATCTACTGGCAGTATAGTATTAAGAGTTTCTTCACTTATGATATTGTATGCAAATAATTCCTGTAGGAAAATATTCTGTTCTCTGGCTGTTGAAAAAATATTGCCAGCGGCAAAAGCATTTGGAAAGTGAAATTCTTTCATCTCTTTCCAATCGCCATCAATACGTTTATAAGATTTGGCGAGTTCATTTGAGTTGTTTGTTTCATCAATAACAATGGTATGTTGCAATTGCAGAGGTTTTGCTATTTCGTCTTCTACTATTTTTCGAAATGGTTTTTGGTGTTTCTTTTCTAATATTTTACCTAGTAGATAGTATGCTGAATTTGAATACTCTAAAGAGTCACCTGGATTAAATGAAACTCCTTCAGAGGTTATTTTATCCATTATTTCTTGATGCGATCTAGGTGTGGTTAACCATTGAGTGATGCTATCGTGCGCAACATAGTTTTTTAATCCGCTAGTATGGTTTAGCATTTGTTTTAGTGTTATTTTATCGGCATTTGTAATTGCTGGAAAATAGTTATCCAATTTTTCATTGAAGTTGATTTCGTTATCCTCTTGAAGCTTTGCCATTAAAATGGCTGTATACATTTTAGTTATAGAACCTATTGCGTATTTTCTGTCCTGAATAGGTTTTGTTACTTGATTGTGTTCACCAAAAGTAGCATTTACCACTTCTTTACCTTTTTCAAAAATGGATATAGTACCCATAAGCTTGTTGTTGCTATCAAAATGATTAATATATTCAATAATCTTTTGCTTTTTTTCTGCATTAATAATTGTTTCTTGGGCATAAATGCCATGTCCTATTATAAATAGGATGATTGATGTAATAAAAGTTTTCATGATTGTTATTTTTTAATTAATGATTTTTTTAATTTTAATAAAAGGGTGATAAATAGGTACAATACGACTATGCATAATAACATGACAGGAATAAACCAATTGCCTAATACTTCTTGATAGTCAGTTGTATCTGAAAGCATTCCAATTGCTTGAAACTTTCCATCTTGCATATACATTCCTAGTTTATCTCCGTTTTTGATTTTTGCAAAAATTAAGAAGATAAAACCTCCTAAACACAAGTATAGAATGGTGAAAATGATATAACTAATACCGTTACCAATATTTAGCGCCAAAGCTTTGAAAACATCAATAGGATTAAATGACTTTGTGGCTTTTTCTAATAGTTTATCGGCAATTAATGGCTTTAAAACTTCTTCAGGTGCGCCCAATTTGTCTATAGCGTTTAGCAAATTATCTAATTCAGTGCTTTTTTCATTGTTATTCAAACTTTCATAAATATGACTGTTGAACTCCATTAGTATTTCATTTCTGTCCGACTGCAATAAAGGTTTCGTTACATTTTTGATACTATTTATATAGTTCTTGTATACCCTTTGTACATTTTTGTCTGTAAATTGTATTTCTTTAAATTCCATTATTCGTTAATTTTTTAATTGATTTTTCTAATTCGTACCAATAAGCTTTCATGAGTTCTAGATTCTCTCTTCCTTCTTTGGTAAGTAAATAGTACTTTCTTGGAATTCCAGACTCTTGCTCTACCCATTTAGATGAAGCCAATCCTTCCTTTTTTAGGCGATTCATTAAAGGATACAAAGTTCCTTCTGCTATTTCAATTGCTGTGGTTCTCTTTATGGTTTCGATAAGCTCATAGCCATACAGTTCCTTTTTGCTTATGGCATTTAAGACAATAAAGGAAAGCGTTCCTTTTTTGACTTGGGATTTCCATTTTTCTATAAATTCATTATTCACAATATATAGTTTTAATTAATACATAGTATAACAATGCAAATATATAAAAGAATACATAGCTATGCAATGTATTTTGATAAAAAATTATCTATCGTAGTGTAACTAATTGATAATCAGTGATAAAAAATTAATAAAATGTAGTGAGTAACTACACAGCCAACTTGGGTTTTATTGATTTTTCGTCCATTTTTACCCCGGCGTCAAGGGTGAAATGGACGAAATTGTCACGGTTCCCTTCAGTGTTGAGGGTAGAACGTGGCAGTTTCGCAGGGTGACTGTGTAGTTACTGTAGTGAGATTATTTACAAGATGTAATACTTGTCTATTCCCATTGGTATGTTGTAATTGTTGCCAACGGTTTTGTATATGGTTTGTTGCCAACGGTTTTGTATATGGTTTGTTGCGTGGTTTAATCACCTAATTTAGCAAATAAAAACCGAATAGAAAATCCGCGAGGATTTTCGTAAATAGGCTAAACTAGCAATAAATTATATACGGTGTTAGCT
>JABXHX010000088.1 GCA_013373385.1 Flavobacteriaceae bacterium | reverse complement strand
CGCTTCTGCAGAACGGTTAATTGCCATTCTCCATTTTTGACGGAACAATAATAGTACAGCAGAAATTAACGTACCTGCGTGACCGATACCTACCCACCATACAAAGTTGGTAATATCCCAAGCCCATCCAATGTTCTTGTTCAATCCCCAAACTCCAATTCCTGTTCCTACAGTATAGAATATACATCCAAATCCCCATAACATTGCTGCTAAAGAAATATAAAATGCTATATACCAATTTTTATTAGCCTTACCTTCTATTGGTTTTGCTATGTCTTCGGTAATATCATGATAACTTTTATCACCTAATACTAATGGTTCCCTTATGGGTGCTTCGTAATGAGACATCTTCTATATCTTAAATTTTAATTACGCTTCGTTTGTATTTTTAACTTTTACTTGATACACTACATTTGGTTTTGTACCAATATAGTCTAACACATGATATGCTCTTTTATCTGCTACTAAATCTGTAATAGCATCTTCAGAATTATTTACATCTCCAAACACCATTGCTCCTGTTGTACAAGCAGATGAACAAGCTGTAGCAAATTCGTCTTTCTTAATTTTTCTACCTTCTCTTTTTGCTTTTAAGATGGTAGCTTGTGTCATTTGAATACACATAGAACATTTTTCCATAACTCCTCTTGAACGTACTACGATATCTGGATTCAATACCATTTTACCGTACTCATCATTCATGTTAAAGTCGAATTCTTTGTTGTTACTGTAGTTAAACCAGTTAAAACGACGAACTCTATATGGACAGTTGTTTGCACAATATCTTGTACCTACACAACGGTTATATGCCATTTGGTTTTGACCTTGACGACCGTGAGAAGTTGCTGCAACAGGACAAACTGTTTCACATGGTGCATGATTACAGTGTTGACACATCATTGGTTGGAAAGCTACTGTTGGGTTTTCTGCAACAGTTTCTATCGCTTTATATACGTCTCCTCTGCTTAAGCCTTTTGCTTTTGCTTCTTCTCTAGTTTCGATTTCAGAAGAATAGTATCTATCAATACGCAACCAGTGCATGTCTCTACCTATTCTCATTTCTCTTTTACCTACAACTGGTACGTTGTTTTCTGCATGACATGCAACCACACAAGCACCACATCCTGTACAAGAGGTTAAGTCGATTGATAAATTAAAATGATGCCCAACACTTCTATCGTGTGCATCCCATAAATCAACTGAATTTGCTTCTGTTTCTTTATGGTTCAACGACACCATTGCTGGCTTATTCCAAGAATGTTTTGGATCTAATGAACTGTCTGTAACTTCTGCTAACGTAGCTTGCTTTAAAATATCATGACGTCCTGCAATGGTTTTCTGTACCTGTGTACAAGCAAACTTATGCGTTCCGCTAACCTTTTCAATAGTTACATTTGTTTGAATATGATTTGAATTGAAGTACAACGGATAAGCGTTTACCCCAACTATCATTGCATCTTTTAAGTTTTGCTGTCTTCCGTAACCTAATGCCAACCCGATAGAACCCTTTGCTTGTCCTGGCTGAATCATTACTGGAATATTCTCTACTGTTACTCCGTTTACAGTTACATTAGCATACTGTCCATTAATTGCTCCGTTATCTTTTACAGGATTAGAGAATCCTAATTCTCTTGCATCTGGAATAGACATGGTCACATAATTGTCCCAAGAAGCTCTGGTTAAAGGATCTGGCAATTCTTGTAACCATGGGTTGTTGGCTTGTTTACCATCACCTAAAGCAATAGTAGTATACAAGTTCAATTCCATTGCAGATGATTTTGTTCCGCCAACTAATGCCGATGCTGCCGAAGAAACATCAACTGAAGTTGCAGTCACGGTATCAGAAACATTTGCTGTAAATGTCCCATCGTGCAATGCTTGGTTCCAAGATTGACCTTTTAATATATCTGAAGCCCAAAAGGCTTTTAAATAATCGTAATAAGAAGTTTTGTTTCCAGACCATTTTAACAGCACATCTTGGAATTGACGCGAATTAAATAATGGCTGTATTGTAGGCTGTACTAAACTATACACACCTGTTTTTATTGACACATCTCCCCAAGACTCTAAGTAATGAGAAGTTGGTAATGCATAAGCAGTTGCACTTGCTGTTTCATCAAATTGCTCTGATAAAGCAACTGATAATTTTAATCCTGCAATTTTATCTTGAATATCTCCAGCTGCAGCTAAAGTGTACAACGGATTTACATTGTAAGTAATCAATCCTTTTACTGCTCCAGATTTGATATCTGCTACTACTTGCGCTACTGCTGTATCGTTTCCTTTTCTGCTATTGTTTGTCGTAGTCACATCCATCACTTCACTTTGCAAAAAGCTATTGATAGACATCGCAACTAATTGTGCATTCTTATCGTTTAAACCAGTAACAACCACCCCTTTAGAACCTGCTGCTTTTAATTGCTTTGCAGCTTTTTTAATTTCTGCGTCTATTGGTGTTGCTTTAGATGATACGTTAGACCCTGTAACAGCATTGTATAAGTTGATCAATGCAAATACTTGTTCTGAAGGTTTTACCAATACTCTCTTATCAGCATTTGCTCCAGTAAGCGTCATATTAGATTCAATCTGAATGTGACGAGACATTTTTCCTTCTGCTGGCTTTCTTCCTGCTGCATAACTACTTGCATAGCCACCTTGCCAATCACCTAAGAAATCTGCTCCAACAGATACAATAGTCGCTGCTTTATCAAAATGGTACGTTGGCAAAGCTCGTTTGCCAAACATTGCCTCAAAAGCGTCTAATGCACCAGATTCTGAAATGGCATCATATACTACGTGTTTTACATTTGGAAATGCTGCTACAAATTCAGAAATAATTTTTTCTGTTGACGGGCTTGCTAATGTACCCGTTAATAAAACAACCGATTCGTTTGCTGCTTTTAATTCATTTAACTTAGTAATAATCTGTTTATCTGCATCATCCCAAGTTAAAAATGCTTCTTTATCTTGTGGCTCTTTTAAACGTAACTGATTATCATACAATGATAAAACAGAAGCTTGAACTCTTGCATTAGTTACACCATTTGCTTCTTTGTTTGGCATTACCAAGATAGGACGACCTTCTCTTGTTTTTACCAAAATGTTTGCAAAATCATACCCATCTGCCATGGTAGTTGCATACCAATCTGCTACACCTAGCGTTAAGTCGTTTGGTTTTACTACATACGGAATTGATTTTCTTACCGGTCCTTCACAGGCTGCCAATGAAGCTGCAGCAGTTGTAAAACCTACATATTTTAAGAAATCTCTTCTCGATGTAGACGATGCTTCTAATGTTTCTTTATCTCCTAAAAACTCATCTGTTGGAATTTCTTCTACAAATTCATTTTTACTTAGCGTTTCAACAATAGAACCTTCTTTAAGTTCTTCAACACTTTGCCAGTATTTTTTGTTTGAAGCCATGTATTTGTTTTTTTATTTATGATTGAAAGATTTTTATTGAAATGCTCAACTCAATCTTTTAATTTTTATTTTTTTGTATTAGTAATGACATTTACCACACTCTAACCCTCCTAGTTGTGCTACTGTTACAGATTTAACTCCGTATTTTTTAGCCAACTCTTCATGAATCTTGGTGTAATATGCATTTCCTTTTAAATCTACCTTAGTTTCTTTATGACAGTCTATACACCAACCCATAGTTAATGGAGAGAATTGATATACCTCATCCATCGTTTCTACTGGCCCGTGACATGTCTGACATTTCTGACCACCTACAGTTACGTGTTGTGAGTGATTGAAATAAGCAAAGTCTGGTAAGTTATGCACTCTTACCCACTTTACTGGCTGTGTTTTACCAGTGTAGGTTAAATTATCTGCATCCCATCCTGCTGCTTTATACAATTTTTGGATTTCTTTATCTAACTCTGCTTTCCCTAACACTTGCTCTCCAATAGTTACTTTGGTGTCTTCTGCAACTTCAGAAATGTTTTTATGACAGTTCATACAAACATTTGTAGATGGTATTCCAGAAGTTTTACTGTGTTTAGCTGTAGAGTGACAATATTGACAGTCTATTTTATTATCTCCTGCATGAATTTTATGCGAAAACGCAATAGGTTGAATTGGTTGATACCCTTCGTCTACACCTACTTGAAACAACACTCCAAATAACACATACGCTGTTGTTAATGCTAAGAAAATAGTTAACAACACATGTAAAAAAGTGTTTCGTTTAAACCCTACCCATAAGTCATTTACATTGGATGCTAAACCTGGAGTTTTTGGCGCTCCTTTTAACTCGCTAATTGTTTTTAACAAACTAGCAATGATTAAAATACCAATTACTATTATTGCTATTAAAATTCTAGTTAACCATGGCGATGCTTCTTTAGCAACAGTTACTGTTGCATCTGCATCACCTGCAGCAGTTGTCTTCTTAGGTTCACCAACAGTTGTGTAATAAAGAATATCTTCAATATTCTTATCTGTTAACTGAGGAAACGCTGTCATTGGCGAGCCTTTGTACTCATCAAAAATTGCGATTGCATCTGCATCTCCAGAAGCTCTTAAAGCCGCATTGTCTTTAATCCATGCTTTTAACCAATCTGCATCTCTTTTTTCTTCTATCTTACCTAATGCAGGCCCAACAAATTTCTTGTCTAATTTATGACAAGAAGAACAAAGTGATTTGAATAATTTTCTACCTTCTTTTTGTCTTTCAGCATCTACAGAATCTTGCGCCTGTAAAGAGAAACTCATCGAAAAAATTAAAAGGAAAGTAAAACTTTTTAGTAGTAATCTGGTTAATTGACTGTGTTTTTCCACACTTTTCATACTATAAAATATAAATTTTCTATCTAGTTTGGTGCTTTTTAATAATTCAAAAACCTAACAAAACGGTCTTTGAACAGCTCCACAAAAGTAGTATTTCTCGCTAAATTTTGAAATGCTAATATAATGTTAATTTGTAATTTATATCGATTCTAAATAAATAAGAATACTAATCTTGTTAAAAACAAGTTGTTACTTTTGTAGAAAAGTTTTACACTTATGAATAGAAAATATATATTGCCCATTTTTTTGGTAATTTTTTGTTTAGGAATTTTTACTGGACACGGACAAACTATTAAAGATGAAAAGGTTACCTCTTTAATCAATAAAAAAAGAGCTTACAATAAAAAGAATGGTTATGGTTTTAGAATTCAGTTAGACAATGGTTTTGAGACAAGGGTTAAAACTACCAGAAGTAAATTTAGAATTGAATTTCCAACCATACAATCGTATTTATTATTTGAATCTCCAGAATGGAAAGTTCAGGTTGGCGATTATAAAACAAAATTAGAAGCCGATAAAATGCTGAACAGTATTAAGGCAAAATTTCCTTCGGCAATTATTGTACCTAGATAAACTTAAAGAGCATATATCAACAAAAAAAGGAGCGAATTCTCGCTCCTTTTTTTGTTCTAATAAATAGGGTTTATTTCAACTTTTTCTTTACTTCTACTTCTTGATATGCTTCAATTACATCATCTACTTTAATATCGTTGTAGTTTTTAATTTGCAATCCACAGTCATATCCTTTTGCTACTTCTTTCACATCGTCTTTAAATCGTTTTAAAGAAGACAACTCTCCTGTATGCACTACAATTCCTTCTCTAATGATTCTAATTAAAGAGTTTCTGTAAATCTTACCGCTTGTTACCATACAACCTGCAATGTTACCAATTTTAGATATTTTATACACTTCTCTAATTTCTACATTACCAGTAACTTCTTCTTTGGTATCTGGAGATAACATCCCTTCCATTGCATCTTTTAAGTCGTTGATGGCATCATAAATAATAGAGTAACTTCTAATATCTACTTCTTCTTTATCTGCTACCATTCTTGCGTTTCCTTGCGGACGCACGTTAAACCCAATAATAATAGCATCTGATGCCGATGCTAACAACACATCAGATTCTGTAATTGCCCCAACACCTTTATGAATGATGTTTACTTGAATTTCGTCAGTAGATAACTTTTGGAACGAATCTGTTAAGGCTTCTACAGAACCATCTACATCTCCCTTTAAGATTATATTCAACTCTTTAAAGTCTCCTAAGGCGATTCTACGTCCAATTTCATCTAATGTCAATGTTTTCTGAGTTCTTACAGATTGCTCACGTTGTAATTGTGAACGTTTAGATGCTATTTGTTTTGCTTCTCTTTCGTCTTCAAATACATTAAACTTATCTCCCGCTTGAGGCGCACCGTCTAATCCTAAAATAGATACTGGTGTTGATGGCCCAGCTTCTTTTAAGTTATGTCCTTTATCATCGAACATCGCTTTTACTTTACCACTGTTTTTACCTGCTAGCATGTAGTCTCCAATTTTTAACGTACCTGCTTGTACTAAAATTGTAGTTACATATCCTCTACCCTTATCTAACAAAGCTTCTACTACTGCTCCGTTTGCTAATTTATTTGGATTTGATTTTAACTCTAACACCTCTGCTTCTAACAATACTTTTTCTAACAACTCATCAACACCTTGACCTGTTTTTGCAGAGATTTCTTGCGATTGAATATTACCACCCCAATCTTCTACCAATAAATTCATGGTAGATAATTGCGTTTTAATATTGTCTGGATTCGCGTTTGGCTTATCAATTTTATTGATGGCAAATATGATTGGCACTCCTGCAGCTTGCGCATGCGAAATCGCCTCTTTGGTTTGCGGCATCACATCATCATCTGCTGCAACTACAATAATTACCAAATCGGTTACCTGCGCTCCACGAGCACGCATGGCTGTAAAGGCTTCGTGACCTGGTGTATCTAAAAATGCAATTTTTTGATCACCAACTTTTACTGAATAGGCACCGATATGCTGTGTAATTCCACCCGATTCTCCTTCAATTACATTGGCATTACGTATATAATCTAACAACGATGTTTTACCGTGGTCTACGTGACCCATTACAGTTACAATTGGCGCACGTGTTTCTAAATCTTCTGGCTTGTCTTCTACCTCTTCAATAGATTCTTCTACTTCTGCCCCAACAAACTCAACTGTGTAATTAAATTCTTCTGCAACAATGGTTAATGTTTCTGCATCTAAACGCTGATTCATAGTTACCATCATTCCTAGCATCATACAAGCAGAGATAATATCTGTAACGGGTTTATCCATCATGGTAGCAATTTCACTAACAGTAACAAACTCTGTTACTTTTAACACTTTGCTTTCTTCATGAGCAGCTTGCATTTCTGCCTCAGATTGTTGACGGTGCTGATCTCTTTTGTCTCTACGGTATTTTGCCCCTTTACCTTTAGAAGATTTTCCTTGTAGCTTTTCTAAGGTTTCTCTTACTTGCTTTTGGATTTCTGCTTCTGTTGGTTCTTCTTTCTTTACAGTTGGGCGATTCTGTTTTCCTTTATTAAATCTTCCTCTACCACCAGCATTATTGCCTTGGTTTTGTCTTGGATTTACAGGCTTAACAATTCGCTTTCTTTTTCTTTTACCTTCAGATGAATTTGCATCGGCTTTTGCTTCTGGTTTTTTCTTCTTCGGTTTTTCAAATTGCTTTAAGTCTATTTTCTGGCCTGTAATTTTTGGTCCATCTAACTTTTTGTATTGAGTAGTTAACTTCTCAGCATTTTCTGGAGTAACCTCTTCTACAACTTTCTTTTCTTTCTTGACTTCTACCTGTTTTGCAGGCTTCTTAACTGGTTTTTCAACAGCTTTCTTTTCTTCTTTAACTGTAGGTTCAAGTTTTTCTTCTTTCTTAGATTCTTTAACAACTGGCTTTTCTACTACTTCTTTCTTTTCTTCTACAACTACTTTTGGCGCTTCTTCTTTCTTCTCTACCTTTGGTTCAATATCTATTTTACCAACGGTTTTTAGCTCCAATTTTTCTGCCTTTGCTTTTAGAACTTCTTTTTTTGCTTCTTCTTCTAAACGTTTTTTCTCTTGCTTAGCTTCTAATTCTAATCTTATGGCTTCTTTCTCTTTTCTTTTTTCTTCACTTACTTCTTTTGATGCTGCCTTTTTTGTTTTATCAGTTTGAAAACCATCAAGTAATACTTGATATATTTCATCAGAAATTTTGGTAGTTGGACGCGCTTCTACTTCGTGTCCGTGTTTAGCTAAGTGCTCTACCGCCCTGTCTAAAGAAATATTTAATTCTCTTAAAACTTTATTTAGCCTCATTGTTTTTCCTACAGCCATATAATTATTTTATTGTTGCCTTCTTTACTTTATTTTCTTTTTGTATAATTTGATTAGATTGCTTTTAATCTTCAAATTCTTCTCTTAGAATTTGTTGAACTTCCAGAATAGTTTCTTCTTCTAAATCTGTTCTTTTCAACAATTCTTCTACATCTTTTTCTAGAACACTTCTGGCAGTGTCTAAACCTATTTTCTTAAGCTCATCTATTATCCATCCTTCAATTTCATCAACAAACTCTGTCAATTCTACATCTTCATCTTCTATTCCTTCGCGTTGTACATCAATTTCATATCCTGTTAATTGACTAGCTAAACGAATATTTACACCACCTTTACCAATAGCTTTAGAAACTTCTTCTGGTTTTAAAAACACATCTACACGCCCTTTTTTACCATCAACAACTTCTTCTGCTGGATGAATTTCCATAGAAACAATTTTTGCTGGACTCAAAGCTCTAGCAATAAACAATTGCTCGTTTTTTGTATAGTTGATAACATCGATGTTTTCATTTCCTAATTCACGTACAATTCCGTGAATACGAGAACCTTTCATTCCAACACATGCTCCAACCGGATCAATTCTATCATCGTAAGAATCTACAGCAATTTTTGCTTTTTCTCCAGGGATTCTTGCCACACCTTCAATAGTAATTAAGCCGTCAAACACTTCTGGAATTTCTTGTTCGAACAGTTTTACCAAGAATTTCGGAGACGTTCTTGACAATATAATTGCAGGTTTTGTTCCTCTTAATTCTACTGACTTTACAACACCTCTTACGGCATCTCCTTTTCTAAAAAAGTCTGAACGTATTTGCTCGCTTTTTGGCAATACAATTTCATTCCCTTCATCGTCTAATAAAATTACAGCATTATGACGTATATGGTGTACTTCTGCACTGTAAATTTCTCCTTCTAAATCTTTAAATTGCTTAAATATATTGGTACTGTCGTGTTCTTGAATTTTAGAAATTAGATTTTGACGCAATGCTAAAATTGCTCTTCTTCCTAAATCAATTAATTTCACCTCTTCAGATACATCTTCACCAATTTCAAAATCTGGCTCAATCTTTCTTGCTTCAGATAATTCAATTTCTTCATTATCATCTTCAGACATTCCATCGGCTACAACCACACGATTTCTCCAAATTTCTAAATCTCCTTTATCTGGATTGATAATGATATCAAAGTTATCATCAGACCCAAACTTTCTTTTTAAGGCAGCTCTAAAAACCTCTTCTAAGATAGACATCAATGTTACTCTATCTATACTTTTATTATCTTTAAATTCAGAAAATGAATCAATTAAATCTATATTTTCCATTCAACTCTTTTGTTAAAAAATTATCTTCACTTTTGCTTCTCTAATATCTTCGTAATTGATTACTGCTGTTTTTTCAACAGTAATTTTACCTTTTCCAACTGGTTTTGGCTCTCTTGTTTTCCAAGCCAACACAATACTGTCTTTGTTTACTTCTGTAAGTATTCCTTCAAAAACTTCATCAGCAGTCTTCACCTTTAAGGTTCTACTTTTGTTTTTTACATATTGCCTTTTTACTTTTAGCGGCTCTGTAATGTCTGGCGATGTAACTTCTAAAGAAAAATCTTCTTCTTCTCTATCTAGATTATGCTCTATTGCTCTACTAATTCTAACACACTCGCTTAACGAAACTCCCGCATCACCATCAACTACAACTTGTATTTTATTATTTGGAAAAAAAGACAAGTCTATTAAAAACAATGTTTCATTTTCTGCCAACGCACTTTCTAGTAACTCTTGCACCTTTTTTTTATCCATCTTTTGGTATAAAAATAGGGGCTTTAAAGGCCCCTTCATTCTTCTTTTACGTTATTTCGCTGCAAATATAGTAACTAATTCATTAATACCCAAATTGCTTGACACTAAATATTCATAGCTAGTAGTATAGAAAAATCAATTCTAAAGAATCAGTGTTAAGAGAGCTATCAAATAAAAAATCCTTACTAAAAAACTAGTAAGGATTTTGTTGGCCTACAAGGACTCGAACCTTGAATATCGGTACCAAAAACCGGTGTGTTACCATTACACCATAGGCCAATACTTCTTAGCGGATGCAAATTTACGTCAATCTTTTAATATTGCAAATATTTTTTCTGTTTTTTTAATTTTAACATTTCTTTATTATTGATATTTATCGGGTTCAGTGAATTAGCCACATAAAGTTACATTTAAATTAGTAAATTCGCCACACAATTTATTTGACATTAATGATTACACAAACTTCATATAACAAATGGAATACAATTACTGGTTGGATTGTATTTGCCATTGCATTAATTACTTACACATTAACACTAGAACCTACAGTAAGCGCCTGGGATTGTGGCGAATACATCTCCACTTCGGTAAAGCTTTCTGTTGGGCACCCACCTGGAGCACCGCTATTTCAAATGCTTGGAGCATTCTTTGCGATGTTTACAGGTGAGTTGAGCAATATTGCCATGATGGTAAACTTTATGTCTGCTTTGGCAAGTGCCTTTACAATTTTATTTATGTTTTGGACCATTACCAATTTGGCAAAAAAAATGGCCAGTAAAGAAGACGGCATGTCTTTGGCTACTGTAATTGCTATTTTAGGCGCTGGTGTAGTGGGCGGTTTGGCATACACGTTTTCTGATAGTTTTTGGTTCAGTGCTGTTGAAGGTGAGGTATATGCAATGTCATCATTTTTAATGGCGCTTTTATTTTGGCTAGGCTTAAAGTGGGAAAGTGAACTACATTTAGCACGTGGCAATAAATGGCTTTTGCTGATTTCTTTTACAGTTGGATTGTCTTTTGGAGTACATATTTTATCATTACTGGTAATCCCAGCTATTGTAATGTTATATTTCTTTAAAACCTATCACACTATCAATTTTAAAACAACAGCAATAGCATCGGTAATTGCTGTCTTAATTCTTGCTTTTGTATTTAAATTCTTATTTCCGTATACCCTTCAATTCTTTAGTTCTACCGAATTGTTTTTTGTAAATACCATTGGATTACCTTTTAATTCTGGAAGTATTATTGCTGCTGTACTTTTGATTGCTACTTTTTATTTTGGTATTAGATATACAAGAAAACACAATAAGGTACACTTAAATACTTTAATCTTATCGGTGTTATTTATTATGATTGGATTTTCGTCTTGGTTGATGCTGCCAATCAGAGCCAATGCTAACACTACCATAAACGAAAACAATCCTTCTAGCGCAAGAGAATTATTGGCTTACTACAACAGAGAACAATACGGAGATGCCAATGTGTTTTACGACACCTATTACTCAATCAAGTACAATACAGATGAGCTAGACAAAAATCAACCTTACGTAGACGGAAAACCCAAGTATGAAAAAGACACAAAGCTTGGTAAATACGTTATTGTTAATAAGTACGAAAAAACGGTTCCTAATTACTCATCAAGACATAAAGGATTTATCCCTAGAATGGTTGACCCTGAAAGAGAAAAAAATTACAAAGCCATTATTGGCATGCATCCAAATGCAAAAAGAAGACCAACTTTTGGCGAAAATTTACAGTTTATGTTTAGCTATCAGTTTGGCTATATGTATGGACGTTATTTTATGTGGAACTTTGCTGGTAGACAAAACGACACACAAGGGCAACTTGATATTTTTAACGGAAACTGGATGAGCGGCATCCCTTTAATTGACAATGCCAGATTAGGTCCGCAAACAAATCTACCAGACGATGTTAAAAACAATAAAGGAAGAAATCATTACTACCTTTTACCATTAATTCTAGGAATTATTGGCTTATTGTATCAAGTAAAGTTTGATCCAAAAAACTTTTACACATTACTATTGTTTTTTGTTTTTACAGGATTTGCCATTATTTTTTATACCAATCCAAAACCTTTTGAACCAAGAGAAAGAGACTATGCTGTAGTTGGCAGCTTCTATATTTTTGCTATCTGGATTGGTTTCGGGGTCTTTGCCCTTTACCAATACTTAAAACATTTGGCAAACAAAAAGACCATTGCCATAGCAGTTACAGTAGTTTCTTTGTTAGCAGTTCCTACATTAATGGCATCAGAAAATTGGGACGACCACGACAGATCTAACAGATACACTACACGTTTAAATGCACAGGCTTATTTAGAATCTTGCGACCGTAATGCCATTATGTTTACCATAGGTGATAATGACACCTTTCCGCTTTGGTATATGCAAGAAGTTGAAGGCATCCGTAGAGATATTAAACTGGTAAACACCAGCTTATTTGCAACAGATTGGTATATAGATCAGATGAAAAGAGCTACTTATACTGCTCCTCCAATCCCATCGCAATTAACACATAACAAATACAAAACAGGTTCTTTAGATGTTGCATATCATGTGCCGCATCCGCAATTTAAAGACTCAATTATCAGTATTAAAGATTTTATGCGTTGGATAGAGAGTGAAAACCCTGTGACTTACTATGATACTGGAGATGAAAAATTAAAAACCTACCCAACCAATAAAATACGAATTCCGGTAAACAAAGTAAATGCTTTAAAAAGTGGTATTGTAGCTGCGAAAGATGCTGATAAAATGGTGGATTATATAGACATTACTATTGATGCTAGAGCGCTGACAAAAAATAGAATTTTAATGTTAGATATCTTGGCTAATTTTGATTGGAAACAAGCACTCTATTTTACTGGCGGAGCAAATGATGATGCAGAATACATTTGGCTAAAAGATTATTTACAACTAGACGGTATGTCTTACAAACTAGTACCTATTAAAACACCAATGGTTCGATACGATGCAGCTGGTAAAGTTATTGAAAGACTTACCATGTTTGATATGGGTAGAATTGATGCTGAAAAAATGTATGCAAACATTCAGAAGCTAGAATGGAGAAATATAAATAGTGGTAACATTTATATTGATGAACAAACACGTAAAAACGCCATTTCTTTACGCAACAATATGTTGCGTTTGGCAGAAGCTTTTATTGACAAAAAAGACAACAAAAAAGCAGAAGAAATCTTAGACGTATCATTAGAAAAAATGCCTATTAAAGATTTTGGACATTACAGTATTGCTTTAGGATACCCAGAGATGTATTACAGAGCTGGCAATCAAGAAAAGGCGCGTAAAGTTGCTGAAACCATTATAGACATACTTCAACAAAAACTAACTTGGTATAGCACTTTTGATCTTTCTTATGCAGATATTATCATTGAAGAAGTGCAAAATATTTTACAGATGTATAAAATAGGAATCTTAAACTATGTTGAAGCCTATGACAAAGACCCAACATATATTAAAAAACTACAAAATGGTTTTATGGATTCGCTCAAGCTTTTTGAACATTTAACCGCTGACAAATAAGTTTCTTTAATGAAATTATATTTTACAAAAACGCCAAAGATACTTCAGTATATCTACAAGAAGTACACTTGGCGTTTTTCTATTCATAGAAAAGTAATTTACCTAACTTTTGACGATGGACCTATTCCTGAAATTACACCTTGGGTTTTACAGCAATTAAAAAAACACGAAGCAAAAGCTACTTTTTTTTGCATTGGAAAAAACATTGTAAATCATCCAGAGGTGTACGACCAAGTAGTAAAAGACAACCATGCCATTGGCAATCATACACACAATCATGTAAACGGATTTAAAACAAGTGCAAAGCACTATATAGAAAATGCTTTGCTGGCCGAAAAAGCCATTGTACATCCAATAGCAAATCCGAAAAACTCAAAACTCTTTCGCCCACCTTACGGAAAAATAAAAAGAAGTCAAGCTAACAAGCTACAAAGTTTAGGTTATCAAATTATTATGTGGGATGTATTAAGCGCAGATTTTGACACAAGTATTTCTAAAGAACAATGCTTACAAAACGTAGTAAAACACACACAAAACGGAAGTATTATTGTTTTTCACGATAGCATAAAAGCATCAGAAAAACTAACTTATGTGCTACCAAAAGTACTGGAGCACTTTACTAAAAAAGGATATGAATTTAAAGCAATCTGCTAAACATATTGCTGTACCAAGCCGATTAAGGTATTGGCATCTTGCTCACCAGTTTGGCGCCATTTCATTTCGCCATTTTTATAAATCATAAAAGTAGGATTTCCTTTAACACGCAGGGTTTCGGCAAGTATTTCGTTCTTTTTTATATCTATTTTAATTACTTTAGCTTTATCACCTAATGCAGCAGCAACATCCTTCAAGGTATCAAGGTTGTTTTCTTCTTCAGACCAGTCAAAGTAGAAATCTATCAGTACTGGTTTTTCTACATTAATTAATTCTCCAAACTTTGTCATAATACATCATTTTTTAGGGGAAAACACACAAATGTAACATTTGTTGGATTACAAATATAACATTTTTGATTAAATCTATTGATTATCAAGCTTTTTTCAATTCAATGACTGTTATTTCTGGCCAAATTCCCACTCGCCCGGGAAAGGCATGATAGCCAAAACCTCTATTTACATTAATATATCTACCGTATTCTTTATACAAACCTGCCCATTGTTTGTACACATATTGAGACGGACTCCATCTGAAAAACCCTGGAATTTCTATCCCCATTTGTAAACCGTGTGTGTGACCGCTAAGGGTTAACTGATAATTGAAGCTATCTTCTTTTACCTGTAAATCCCAATGACTTGGGTCGTGGGTCATTAAAATTTTAAACTCATCTTGTTGCACACCTTCTGTAGCAAGTTGCAAATCGCCTTCTTTTTTAAATCCTTTTCCCCAATTTTCCACTCCGATTAAAGCTATTTTCGCTCCGTCTTTTTCTATGTATCTGTGTTCGTTACACAACAATTCAAATCCTATCTTTGGATGCACCTCTTTTACAGCTTTAAAATTTTGCTGTTTTTCTTCGGCTGTTTTCCACTGAATATAGTCTCCGTAATCGTGATTTCCTAATATTGAATATTTTCCATGGGGTGCTTTTAATTGAGCAAACACCTCAATCCAATCATCCATTTCTTCTGCCTTATTATTTACAATATCACCTGTAAATAAAATTAGGTCTGACTGTTGTTGATTGATCATATCAACACCATATGTTATCTTTTCTTTGTTTCGGAAACTCCCCGAATGAATATCAGAAATTTGCGTGATGGTAAAACCGTCAAACGCTTCAGGTAAATCTTTAAACACTAGTTGGTATTTAAGAACCTTATAATTAAATCTCCCTTGAATAATTCCGTATAAAAAACCTACAAAAGGCAATGCTGCAATCCCTAATGCGAGTTGAGAAATAAACTTTCTTCTGCCTGCCATTGGCTGTGTTTCTGTTGCCGAAAAGAACGAGAATCCTTTTTGTACGATGCGCACCACATCTTCGCCAAACATAACAACCAATATCAATACCTTAGGAATTAATGTTGTGAGCAACAAGCCAACTGCCCATTGAAAAGCTTTAGTTTGCCCAGCACTGCGCGGTGTGGTAAAAAGCACATAAAACAAATTTAAATAAACTGCCAAGCCTACTAATACCCAAATCCATTTTACAAATTTATTCTTAGTGAGTGTTTTTACAGCCTGAAAAGTATACAGTTCTACAACAACAATAATTATAGAAAAAATAAGTAAGGTAGCAACCCAACGAGGCATAAAGTGTAGATTTTAAAAAAATTTATCAAATATAGCGCATAAATCTGCAAACTGTTTTAACATGCTGTTAAAGTTTTGTAGCTTTACACAGAGTCTGTAGCGGTAATTATTTAACAACTAACCTCTCTTATCTCATTTTAAATATCAATTCTCTTAGCAGTTAAAACAACAAAATGTCAGACAAAAAACGCCTTTTTTTAGTTGATGCATATGCATTAATTTTCCGTGGATATTATGCTTTTATCAAAAACCCAAGAATTAACTCAAAAGGAGTAGATACTTCTGCCATTATGGGTTTTATGAACTCATTGCTAGATGTAATAAAAAGAGAAAGACCCGATCACCTAGCCGTTTGTTTTGATAAAGGTGGTAGTGCAGATCGTATTGAGCTATTTGAAGCCTACAAAGCCAATAGAGATGAAACACCCGAAGCCATAAAAATTGCAGTGCCTTATATTCAAGAAATTTTAAAAGCCATGCATATCCCTATCATGGTAAAAGAGGGTTTTGAAGCAGATGATGTAATCGGTACTCTTTCTAAACAAGCAGAAAAAGAAGGCTATACTACTTTTATGGTTACACCAGATAAAGATTTTGCACAGTTGGTTTCTGAAAACATCTTTATGTACAAACCTCGTTTTGGGGGCGGCTATGATGTTTGGGGAGTTAAAGAAGTACAAGAAAAGTTTGAGGTTGAAAGACCTGAACAGGTCATTGATTTTTTAGGAATGATGGGAGATTCTTCTGATAATATTCCGGGGTTACCTGGAGTTGGAGAAAAAACAGCAAAAAAGTTTTTAGCTGCATACGGCTCAATGGAAAACTTATTAGCCAATACGCATGAACTAAAAGGAAAAATGAAAGAGAAAGTTGAAAGCGCAAAAGAACTTGGATTGCTTTCTAAAAAACTTGCGACCATTATGCTCGATGTTCCTGTAACTTTTGATGCAGATAATTTTACCTTAGATCAACCAGATATAGAAAAAGTCACCGAGCTTTTTAACGAATTAGAGTTTAGAAATTTATTGGTCAATTTTACCAGAACTTTTGCTACTGAAACCACCACAAAAGCTTCTGATACTATTTCTGCTGAAGTAGAAAGTACTCAGCAAGAAAAATTGACAGCAAAAAAGGCAACACCTACAAATGCTAGCGGACAGTTTGATTTATTTGCCACCCCTGGAAGCGGAAATATCTCTGAAGAAGAAGTTTCTGGCGGATTCAAAACCATTGCAACCACCAATCATTTGTATCAACACATAAACACACCTCTCTCTAGAAAACTGCTCATTCAAAAACTACAGCAGCAAACATCTGTGTGTTTTGATACAGAAACCACAGGGTTAAAGGCCTTAGAAGTTGAACTGATTGGTATCGCTTTTTCGTATGAAGTTGGCAAAGGTTATTATGTTTCGTTTCCAGAAAATCAAGAAGAAACACAAGCTATCTTAGAAGAATTTAGACCGTTCTTTGAAAATCATAACATTGAGAAAATTGGACATAATTTAAAATACGATATCAAAGTATTATCAAACTACAACATCTCTGTAAAAGGAAAACTTTTTGATACTATGATTGCGCATTATCTTATCAACCCTGACATGCGACATAATATGGATGTATTGGCAGAAACCTATTTGAATTATCAGCCTGTTCCTATTACAGAATTGATTGGTAAAAAAGGAAAAAATCAGCTTTCTATGAGAGCCGTAGAACTTTCTAAACAAACAGAGTATGCTGTAGAAGATGCAGACATCACCCTACAATTAAAAGAGCATTTTACAAAAGAATTAGAAAACGGCAACCTTACCAAACTTTTTAATGAGGTAGAATTACCTTTGGTCTCTGTATTGACAGCAATGGAGATTGAAGGAATCAACATTAACACCACATTCTTAAAGAATTTATCAGTTGATTTAGCGAATGATATTGAGCGTTTAGAAAAAGGTGTGTATGAGCAAGCAGGGGAAGAATTTAACTTGGCATCTCCCAAACAACTAGGTGTTATCCTTTTTGAAAAATTAAAATTGGTTGACAAACCTAAAAAAACCAAAACTGGACAGTATGCAACATCAGAAGATATTTTGAGCTATCTAGCAAAAGAACATCAAATTATCAGAGACATTTTAGAGTTTCGCCAGTACAAAAAACTACAAAGCACTTATGTAGATGCGCTACCAAATGAAATCAATTCAAAAACCAACAGAATTCATACCGTGTATGCACAAGCCGTTGCTGCAACGGGACGTTTGAGTTCTAACAATCCTAATTTACAAAACATTCCGATTAGAACAGAGCGAGGTCGTGAAGTACGAAAAGCCTTTATACCAAGGGATGAAAATCACGTTTTACTTGCTGCAGATTACAGTCAGATTGAATTGCGTATTATTGCTGCATTAAGCGAAGAAGAAACTATGATAGCAGCCTTTAAAAACGGCGAAGACATTCATGCTTCTACTGCCGCTAAAGTATTTGGTGTTCCACAAAACGAAGTAACCAGAACACAACGTAGCAATGCAAAAACTGTCAATTTTGGGATTATTTACGGTGTTTCTGCTTTTGGATTAAGCAATCAAACCGATTTAACTAGAAGCGAAGCCAAAGCATTGATAGACACCTATTATGAAACTTATCCGAAGCTAAAAGCATATATTGCCAAACAAATAGACTTTGCACGTGAACACGGTTATGTAGAAACTATTTTAAATAGACGCAGGTATTTAAAAGATATTAATTCTAGAAATGCTGTAGTGCGAAGTGCTGCCGAGCGTAATGCTGTTAATGCACCTATACAAGGGAGTGCTGCAGACATTATTAAACTAGCTATGATACATATTTACAACAGATTTCAAAAAGAGCAGTTTAAATCTAAAATGCTTTTACAGGTTCATGACGAGTTGGTATTTGATGCTCATAAAGATGAATTAGAAGTTATTATACCTATTATTAAAGAGGAAATGGAGAATGCTTTTAAAATGACAGTTCCGTTAGATGTAGAAATTGGGATTGGCGCTAATTGGCTAGAAGCGCATTGATAGATTTATATACAACCGATATTACAAACAGAAATGCTCTGTTATCCGGAAAAATTTAACCGAAAACAGTTATATTTGATGGGATATAACACGTTACCTGCAATTTGAAAAAACGAAAAATCATAACCTGAAGATTGAGAGAGAAATTATCAATATATAAATTCAAAAAAATTGCAACCGAATCTTTTAGAAATGGATTAAGGCTTCATTTTGACTCAATTCTACTTTATAAAAACCAATCTTATCCTTCAGCGTATCAATTGTCGGTTTTAGCTTTAGAGGAATTTAGTAAATCGCAATGGGTTGAACACTACTACTATACTTCTATTACAAATGATGGATTTCCAGACAAAGAATTTGAACAAAAGTGGTTAAATTTATTGTACTTCCATCCTAAAAAACAACGAGCATTCTTTGGCTGGGGAATTTCAAGAGATTATAGCGAGAAGTTTATAGAATCTATTGAGAATGGAGAATTGGAATTAAAAAAACAAAAAGCGACTTATGTTGGATTAGAAAAAAACAGAAGGAATATAAATGTTAATAGCAGAATTTCATTGCCATCTCAAGTTAAATTAAAAGATGCTAAACAAATGATTTCTCTTCTAAATGACTATTTAATTGACAGATGTGATATGAAGTCATTTTATGAATTTCACTTTGACATTGAGGAAAAGGACGATTTATTGAACACTGAGCTTTACGAAAGACTAAATGAGTGGAAACACAAAAGTCGATTAAGAAAAGTTCCATTATTTAAAGAAAGATTAAAAAACAGCAGGTAACACCGTGTATAATTCATTGCTAGTTACTGCCTACTTACGAAAATCCTCGCGGATTTTCTATTCGGT
>JABXHX010000038.1 GCA_013373385.1 Flavobacteriaceae bacterium | reverse complement strand
TCATTTTTGGAGCAAAAAATCTGTTTTTTAAAATACAGACCTAAAAATCTGAAGCCCTTTAGTCTGACAAAAAAATTAAACCCTGCTTTTTCAATTCCTCTAATTGACGCAAAATTATCTTTGGAAACTAATATGAAAACCTGTTTTTCCTGAATATATTCAGAAGCTATATATCGGATGGCTTTCGGGTAAATCCCCATCCCTCTATAGTCGGGATTCGTCAAACAATCCCCAATAACTACAAAAGGTTGGGGAAAATGAAAACTGGTTAAAAAATGACTCTTAAAAAATATCCTGCTTCGATGAATCAATTGTCCTTTATTTTCTATCCTGTATTCCTTACCAGATTTTACCAAACTTGCCCCATCGACCGTTAAACCTGTATTATTTAATTCAATAAGAGGAAAGTAGTAAACCAACATTTCTACTTTAACAGGCTTAAAAACTCTTAGTTTCTTAAAAAAATTCATTCTTTACTCTACTCGTTCAATCAATTGAAATTTTCCTGTTTTTGCTTTTGGTAATTCATTTACCTTTTTAAACGATATTTTCATTGGTTCTAAAAAAACTTCTTCAAACATTCTTATCACTTCTGTTTGATCAAGAAAGGTAAAGGCCTTATTAAGGACGTAAATAATTGAAATTTCTCCTTTCCGATTTTGGACAAGTTTAAATTGATCAATTGCCGGAAAATGTTTCAAAACCCTAACAACATTTTGGACAGTGATATACTTTCCTTGAGGGGTTTTTATAAAATCAGTCTTTCTCCCAGTAATTTCACCCAACAATGGAAGGTTCATTCCGCAAGAACAATCTTTTAATTCGGATTTGATAGCCATATCCCCCACCTCATACCGGATTAATGGAGTCGTATAATTATCCAAACCAGTCAAAACTACACGGCCAATTTCACCAGGCTTTACTTCTTGATCACAATCATCCAGTAATTCTACGACTACATGAGGACTCATAATATGGTAGTTCCCTTGTGTGCATTGGGATGCGATTAAAAATCCTTCAGAAGCCCCGTATGTATCATAAACAGGACAAGAAAACGCTGATTCAATAGTTTCCCTAAATTCGGGCATCAGTTTTTCGCCGAGAGAAATCACGGACTTAAAATTTATACCCTTTAATTGGTTATTAAGTGCTGTTTTAGCAAACAAATACAAACTTGAAGCATAGGCTACAAAATGATCTCTTGGAGTTTCTTGGAGTTTCTTTAATTCTTCCAAAATTTCACTCTCGTGATGACTCATTGCTGAAATGTATCGAGTATTCAAAAGGATATCCTTAATAGCCTTTTCTCGAGATCGATTCATATTGACTCCCGTTTGCAAAATGGAGTTTCCAAATTGATAACCCGCCCATTCCCACCAAAGGATCTGTAAAGCACGATTGTTACTCAAGGTTTTTTTATCGAAAAAAACCTTTGAAGGTGGCCCAGTTGATCCCGAAGAGGTAATTACAGTTAGTTTTTGCCTATTTTTCTCAGTAATAAAATAATCTAGATTGTCTCTAAATGATTTTTTTTTGAGAATAGGAAAATTCCTTAACCAAGTAAATGGATCTTCCTCTCTAGGAATATTTTGAAGTACGTAATAGGGAGAATTAACAGACGCAAAACTCAACAACTGCTTCAATTTTTCCTTTTGAAGTTCATAAATTTTTTCTCTAGAGAATCTACAAATCCTTCTCCATTCTTTTAATTTGGAAACAAAGCTTCCTCCAGTTGCAAAATCTCCTGCTTTTAAGACAATATTTTCCAGAAAATACTTGGTTATAAAGCTCACTTTGTAACTATTTTTCAAGAATTAATTGAGGTCGGTCAATTTTCTTTTTGATCCTTTTTGTGGTTTTTTTTTGGGGTTTCCTGATCATTAAAACACTTAAGCCAATCAAAGCTGGCGTCACATATGTTCGCATAGCAGCATGAAAAGAAGTGTAAACACCTACCAAATAAAATGCGAAAAGAATTCCTTTGATCATTGGGTTTTCGTTGTATTTCAAAATTGCCAAACCAATCCAACAAAGCAGAATGAAATAAATAAACCCTAAAAATCCATGTTCGGCAAGCAATCGGCTAACCTCAACGTGAGCAACAGTTCCAGTTAATGTTTCCCTTAAAAAACGAGATGCTCCAGCGCCTACACCAAAAAGAAAATGTTCAAACCAAAGATTAACATCCCCAATAAAAATATCAAGTCTACCTGTAGTGATTGTATATAGGGTTCTTTCTTTTGTTCCCTGTAGAGTCCCCATTGTTTCTCCTTGATATCGAAGAGTCAATAATCCACCTGTTATTTCATTAACAACAAAGAAAGATAGCCCGGCTATTAGAATTCCCGGAAGAACATACTTCCCTACTTTTGGTAATTTATATTTTGAAATCAAAGTTCTTGGGGCTGTTCTAACAAAAAATAAAACAACAATTACACCTAATAATGCCCCTAACATTCCACCTCTTGAAAAGGTGAGTAAGCCTTGAAATGATAAAGCAAATAGGATAAGCAAATCAATTATGAAATATCCCGAGAATTTCCACTTATTAATTAATAAGATAAATATGAAAAGTGTACCCAAACCAAAAAGTGTAGATACTTGATTTGAACCAAAACCTCCACTTAAATCCACATTCCCCCCTAAAGAGAACTCAACCTCATCAAAATCAGGAGATTTTAAAAGAGTATAAGCTAACACTCCCAAAATTGGATAAAGCATCAATCTTAAAATAATGCTGAGGTCTTTTGAACTAATGGGTTTCTTGTTAAATAATGTAATTGCCAAAGCAACATTCATTGGACCCAAAATATTGAAAATAATGTCAGAGCTTTGAACCCTTCCTGAAATATCTATAAATAAAGCAGGAACCATGCAGAAAAGCATTACCCATCCTATAAAACCGATCGTTTGATATCTTACTATTCCAAAAATCAAAGCTACAAATAATAAATATTTTCCAAGCTCATAGGGAATAAAAGGAAAAGTCTGCGCCATTCTTGATAGTAACTCAAACGACACTAAATAAAGGATAAGCCCCACTAAAGGAAACACAGAATACCTTTCTTTAAGAACGTAAATAAAAGAAGTTAATAAAACCAAATAAAACCATCCAATAATCACATAGGGAGTAAGTATGGCAGTAATTCCCAAAATAAAATGGAGAATTATTAAAATAATCGGAAACTTATTTTTTATTAAATAAAATAACAAACTCGTATATAGATTATTAAGTACAACTTAAGTTATTTTCAATTTTATAATTAATTGATTTTTAAAATATGATTAGAAATTATTTTTCAATAAATTTTAAATAGCACAAGTTAATTTCTCAAATAATATTAATAATTAATGAGGACTTTCTTCAGATCATTTCATGTTTAAACCAGAAATATACCTTCATATCTATGATGAGTAAAATTATTTATTCTTATTGATATTTTTTCCATTAAGGCTAAACAAAAAATCAGTATAAATTTGAAGGAATTTCTTACTTCCATGCTCTAGCTCAATTTTGTTTTTAAACTTATTTGCTTTTATTAAAGCCACCTCATAATCTTCAACTAATTTTGAAATTGATTCTGCAAAGGCATGTGTATTTCCGGGCGCCACAACTTCACCATATTCTCCATGACCTAGAACCAAATCACATTCGCCTACATCTGTGACAACAACAGGTAGATTAGCCAATCCATACTCCAATAAACTTACTGGAAGCCCCTCACTGTCTGATGATAATAATCCTATAGCTGCCTTTTCTAACAAGTCCTCTACCTGACATTCGCCTCCAAGAATTCGTACCTTATTTTCTAAACCAAGACTGGATATTCTGTTTTTCACTTCAATGGTATAAGCTGGTTCGATATCGGTATTTCCAGCCAACCATAGCTCCATGTTGTAACCATATTCTTTACAGAGCACATTCAAAGCCTCTATGGCAAGGTAATGGTTCTTTTGCCTCCGGAAATTGGCTAATTGCAGCAGGATAATTGGATCCGAAAGCTTTCTCACATTAGAAAACGGTCGTAATAGTATCGGGAAATTTGAAATTACTTTGATTCTAGATGGTTGAAAACTTGTTTCTGAAAGTACCCATCGTTCTAACTTTTCATTCACAGGGATAATTCCATCAACATATCGTAAAAAGAACCGCTCTAGTTTCCGGTCTTGCGATTGAAGCTGGTCGCTCAACCCATAATGATCATGCCAAATAAGGGTTGATTTTTTGAAAAGTAATTTTAAAAAAACAGCCCAAAATAAGGAGGTAGAGTGGGCATGAATAATATCGGGACAAGATGCTTTTACCAATCTAAAAAGTTTATTAAATACAAGAAAATCAAAAAAATTACGCTTCCCCAATTCATTTATCCGAATGTCGCTGGGTATCCTAGAATGGTCTAATGCTATATATCGGGTCACGATCAAATGATTGGGAATTCCTGCATTTTGGAAAGAAATCGCAAGATTAACAGCCATCCTCTCAGCTCCTCCTGGACTCAATGAATCAATGATTTGAAGAATCTTCATACTCTACGCTAACCTTTTTGTAAAAATGAAGAAATCTCTGATTCGAAACGATCCATAGTAAATTGGCGACTCCAGGTGGCAGCATTTAAAGACTTTTCCCGATAAACATTCGGGCTTTCGAGCAATTTCTCAAGACGAAAAACTATTTGATCTACATCTGAAGGAACCAATTCTCCTCGCTCACCATTACCCAACATTTGAGGAACACAAGAAACAGGGGAAGTTACAGGAACACAGCCCCAAAACATAGCCTCTGCCACTGCCTTGGGCCATCCTTCACTTTTTGAAATAAAAATCAGAAAATGGGCTTTCTTATATGCATATTTTACCTGCTCTGCAGAAACATTTCCATGCATGATTATATAATCATGAAGATTATTTTCTTCGATAAAATGCTCGATTTTTTTTCTCTCGGGCCCTTCACCAAAAATGTCAAGTCGTACATCATACCCCCTACCCCTAAGTATTTTCAATACAGAAGCAGATAGTAGGGGTTGTTTCCCATCAAATAATCCACCAACAAAAATCAATCGAATAGTTTTGTCCTTTCTGATTTGCCTATCAGGCACATCTTCTTTTTCTCGTTCAGAATAGGTGGCCGTGAAAAATGGATGGATTGACGGAGGTTCATGAGGCCAAGTTCCATATACCAATATTTTCATGTTTTTTGTCAAAACTTGGTTCCTCAAAATCCATTGCTGTAGTCTATAGGTGAATGGCTGATTACTCGCCGGATCCCAATTGCCAGCATATTTAGTTGTTTTAACCTTATTTGGAAAAAAAATCTGAGTAAAACATCCTACCAAGCCCATGTTTCCCGGACATCTTAAATGAATATGATCAGATGACTTCATTTGGCGAAAAACCTTAAAAAAAATAAGTGGCACCTTCCAAAAAGAATTTAAAACCTGTCCAGGTGAGGTAAGAGAAAAATGAGGGACACTTACAATTCTCAAGTTATCATGTTGATAAGGAATATCAATTGGATCAGGTGGATCTAGTTTTGCCAATGGAGCAAGTACAATTACTTCATCTACCAATCTAAGCCATATATTCATCTCTCTCACATAGGGTCCATAGGCGTAATAAAAACCATTCTTATACCTGTGAACCACATGAGTAATTATAAGGAATTTCACTCTCCCGAAATCACTTTTTTGTAAAAATGAAGATTTTTTTCAGTCACCATTCCGGTGTCAAATTTGGAAATTACCTTCCGTCTGGCTGCTTTTCCGATTTTTTCAAATTCATCTTTCCTTTTAAAGGCCTCTCTTACCGCTCTCGCAATACTTTCAGGAGAATGAGGATCACATAACCAGCCGTCCTCTCCATGAATGATTGTCTCTGATCCCGGGCCGGTTTCGGAAAAAATGACAGGTTTCTCCATTGCCATGGCCTCAGGAGCAACTAAACCCTGCGTTTCCATATGGGAGGGGAAAATACATACTGCAGCTTGCTCATAGAAACGAGGAAGTTCATCATGAGAAACGGGTCCATGAAAAGTCGTTTTTGCAAGTGCTTCCTTGGGCATCGTTTCTTTCAGAAATTCAATGTATGACTTGCCACTGGAAAACCTCCAATCTCGACCATAAACTTCCAAATGAATCTCTGGAAAATCTGAACTAATCAATGGAATAGCAAGCATTAATTGCCTGATCCCCTTTTTCTCACAAACTGTCCCCGCAAAAACCAAACGAAAGGGTATTGATTTCTCGGGATCTGAAGGATAAAATTTATCTAAATCAATTGGGTAATTGATTACTTCGATGGGCTTTTGGTGATAATTTAAATACTTTTCAGTATGAATTTTCACAAAATTAGAAACTGCTATAAATCCATCAGCTTTAGAGAATGATTTTTTTTCTTGAAAAGCTTTCCAAAGATTCACTTTTCTATTCTCCCCTTCTGCAAAAAAATGATGGCCTCCATGCAATCTGATTAAATACTTTATCCCTTTCTTTTTATTCAAAAAAGCTAACGTCAATTCCGAACCTTCTACAATATCAATAGGATACTCCCGGTGAAGTTTTATCAAAAATTCATTTATCCGATTAAAATTTCTCCACCAAGCTATAAGCCTCGTTTTGCTTCCAGGAAAATTCACTACCCTAACACCGTCCAACACTGTATCCTCATAATTGCTTCCGCCCACTCCTACAACGGTGACACGATGCCCTCTATGTATCAGAGACCTTGTAAAATTAGCCAAAAAGCTACCTATTCCTCCATGAACTCCACCTACTCGGGGAAATTCATGAGATAAAAAGCAAATATGCATCTCTTTTGAAAATCTAACTTAAAGTTTCTTCTATAAAGGAAACAATACGAGAAGATGAAGTTTTCTGATTTGGGTCTAAAACAATTCTGTTCAACCACTTTTTTCTATCCTTAGCAATAGAAAACGGCTGATTTATGGTCTGTTTAACTTTTTCCAGAATTTCATCTGAAGAATGAATCCAGCCAACAGCATCCAAGCCATCCATTGATCTAAAATGTTGGAAATTATAGATAATTTCTGTCTTCCAAATTTGATCATAAGAGTGATCATAATTTAGATACAATCCTGGATGGTCAAAAAACGCAAAGTCTAAAGCCATGGTAGAACCAATATTTATAACCGTCTCACAGTGGTAGGCTAAATTCACCAAATGGGAGATATCCTTAGGATATGGAAAGAATTGTTGCCAATATTGGCCTCTTTCCCAAAATGGATTGATATGAATAATTTGAGGAAACTTCTCCAAAACAGCGTCATACCTTTTAGTATTCTCAACTGGAACTTGTCTAAAGATAATTTGGACATCGGTTTCTTTTTCTAAAGCCAACGCAATATCCCTAAGGTATTTATCATCATTGGGGGATGTTTTAACATCATCTCCAGAAAAACAAATCCATTTTTTGTCAGGATCTAATCCAAACTCTTTGGCAAATTCTGATCTATTTTGAACAAGATCTGTCTTAGTGTAAAAATCAAATTGAGGAGTTCCTGTAATTTTAATTTGACTTTGATTTATCTCGGGATAATAAAATTTCAACTCATTTGCCATATACTCCGACCAAACCAAATAATAGTCAGGTCGAATGGCTAATCTTGCCTTAGGTAGATTATCCCAAGAAAAAATTGCCGTTACTGTAATAATACCCAAATCTTTCGCGGCCAAAACCGCCGAGCTAGCTGCGGGAAGTCTTTGATGAGTACAAAATAGTAACTCAGGATTCATTTTGGATAGCTTCTCCTTATAAGTTGCATAGGCTTTTGTTCCTCGCAATCTAGAATTTAGTAATTTCTCTGTTTGAATAATACTATCATAATCCTTCATGAAACGCCCCATAAATTCAGCTAAACCCAATAAAGTCCTTTTGCGAAAAGAAAGCTGGTTTTTTGCCCAGTTTGTCATTATGGTTTTATTACCAGTTAATTTTGTTCCTCTTTTCAGCCTCGCAAAAGTTATGGATTCTCTTAAAAGTTGGGTTATAGCATCTTCTTTAAAGACCTCGAGGTCATATGACTCAATTTGTATATTATTCTTTTGTTTACATTCTTGAATAACTCGAGAATCTAACGAATGCCAAATTTGGAATTTAAAACCAGCCTGATGTAAATCCTTTATAATATCCGAATATAAATAATTTCGGATTCCTACTCCATCAGGAATTAGAAAACAAATTTTAGTCAATTAATCTATTGATTAGGGTTGTTTTGAAGATTTAAGAATTCCCCTTTAGAACGGATAATATCTACTCTTAAAGTACCCGATCTTGTTCTATCTGAATGGCTAATTTTGGAGCCAAAGGTCTTTTATCAAATTTTAATCTAAAAATTTTAGAATACATCCTCTTTAATAACGAAGAAGTTTTTTTTGGTATGAATGGGGGTAATTTTAGAGGTTCAGGATTTGTTTCATTTTTATAAACGAATTCAAAAGTCCTTAAATTATTTGGAGTAAGTTGGTTACCCATATGTTGGACCATCGTATCTATTGTACTAAGTCTCCAAAACCCAAAATCATCTATTGGTTTATCGATCCAATTACTCTCACTTCCTGAAGAAATTTTTATAAAACTAGGGTTATAAGGCATTGAAAAAATAGCATCCCTTCTCACTGTCATGATTTGATGCCCACTTCCTAAAACTGCTTTACCAGATGATGAGCCAACTATGGGTAAAAGCCCATCGTATTCTTTTTCGAAAGACCAATTATAACACAAATAATTTTGTTCAATTTCCCTCAAGTTTTGAACAGTGGCCTTTTCAAAAGAAAACGACAATTTTCCTTGCACGACAGCCTTTTGAGTTGAAGTTGAATAATAGTAAAGGTGTCTTGAAATTGGAAAAGGAGCAACAGAACCAGCTTTTGAAAAATTCAAAAAAACCTTTTCCACGGCTTCTTGCCAGCCATTTTTAAAAAGAATATCACTGTCGGTCAGGGTAATTAGGTCCTCCCTACAACTTCTTGCCGCTCCAAGTATTGCATCAACTTTACCAATATTGGAAGAATGAGAAATCAATGTCTCAATTTTTCCTTCTTTATGTAATTCATTCAGCCACTGATTGACTTCCTCACAGGACCCATTATTGACAACAGTAATTGCTGATTTTCCATGCTGAGTCAACCAAGCAGATTCTAAACAAAGTTTATATACTTCAAAAATATTTTTAAAATATCCGTTAAAATCAGGAATAAAAATTGGGATTATTATTCTATGATAATATTTTTTTTCGATATATGGATCAAGCTTTGCTGGGTTTATTCCTTCTCTCATTTACTTGGTATTAATTGAATAATCCGACCTCGAAAATAATAAATTTCCTGAGCCCGTATTGCTTTGAACAAGCTTGGCTAGAATTTTATAATCTTTTTCTTTTAGTAATTGATAAATAGGAGATTTTAGATCCTCCTCAAGTGATAAGTCCGTTTCTACCATAATCAGTGATGGTCTAAACTTATCCCAATTATTAGACTTGAGCACTTCAAAATCTAAACCTTCTACATCCACATCTAAAAAGTCAATATGATTATATAAATTATAATCGTCTACTAGCTCTTCTAAGGTACAAATTGGAACTTCTATTTGAGACTCAATAAAATCTGTCAAATTATTTGAAACTAAAAAATCATAATTAAAAGTATTCATAGAGGAAAGATTTCTTTGCAACATATAATAAGTCATCTTCCCACTTTCAGAAGATACTCCACGTTGAATAAAGGTATCCTTTGGCCTTATTTTAGAAAACATTCCATTTACTTTTGGATTTGGATCTACTACATATCCATTCCATCCTTTTAAATAAAAAAAATAAGTATTCGAAAAAGTTATTGGTTCAAAACAACCGATATCTAAATATTTTCCTTCGAATTTATTTAATAATTTAAATAATTGAATGTCTTCACCTGATTTGGAGAACGAGACTCTGTAACGACTATTTATCCACGTTCTCAATCTACTTTTCAAAGAATGAATCATTTTTATAAAATTTTGTAATTACTAAAAACTCATAAAAACTGGAGTGAAATTCAAAGTTTAGGATATAGCTTTTTGCATACGCTCTGTCCAGGAATCTAAAGAATAAAATTTCTCAAGTTTTCCCGGCAAATTATCCTCGATTTCTTTCCACTGATTCTTTTTAAGAATTTCTTCAAAAACTAATATCCAATTTTGAATTATGTTTGGAAAGTCAACAAAAGATTTCCTTGCATATTCGGAGGTAACTTCTTCAATCCCACCATTTCTTGGGCAAAGAATAAAATTACCACACTTAATTGCTTCTACTAAAGACAAGCCAAACCCTTCCTTCCAAAGTGAAGTAAAGAAATAAAAATCACTTATTTGAAGAAATTTTGCTAATTCAATAGGCTTTAATACCCCCAAAATTTTCACTCTTTCTGAGGGTTCTATTTCTATAGTTGTGGTACCGATAATTAATATTTTTATGTTATCATTTAAATCTAACAAGCCTGGTATCATCTTCAAAAAAAGATGGATACCTTTAACCGGTCTTGAATTTGCCATCCAAGTAATAAGAATATCATCTTTATTAAATCCTAATTTTTCTCTAACCGAATTCTTTTGATTATCAGAAAGTAAATAGAAAATTTCGGAAGAAACCCCATTTCCCAAAATTTTTACCTCAGGGGTAAATTGTAAATTATGGGACATACTTTCTAAATAACCTTTTTTCGTCAGAAAAAAAACCTCATCCACCCGAAACATTAAAGGAGGTGGTAAAATCAATAAATGACCATGAAAATAATAAAGTAATTGAGATCCTTTTGGAAGTTTTTCTTTAATTGAGGCAATAGCTTTTAAAAGTCCAAGATCATCAATTACAAGTATTTTTAGGGGATTTTCTCCTTCCGAGATTTCAAAAATCCTTTTTACGTAAGACTTATATTCAAATTTTTTCCTTTTTTGAGACGGTAAAAACTTATGTATTAGAGATGCCCTGTTCTTTTCACATCTAATATATTTGTTATTAGACCTTGGGTTTGGTGAAAGAACAAAATCAATTATTTTAGTTTTTTCTAAAAAATAATTAATCTCATCAGTCCAACTACCAATGCCTTCAAAAGGAAGAGGAAGATTAGAACATAGAAGATATAAAAATTTATTTGGTCTAGACAAAATTAAAACTCTTGCAATTCAACCATTCTTTTAAAAGCTTTACTTTCCTCAATCAAATTATCAAAAGTACCCTGACCAACTATATTCCCTGAATCTAACACTAAAATTTCATCGGCTTTTTTTACTGTACTTAATCGATGAGCCACAATAATGATTGTATATTTACCTTTTAGGTTATCAATATTTTCTTTAATGGATCGCTCAGTTTCACTATCAAGAGCAGAAGTTGCCTCATCTAATATTAAGACATCAACATTTTTGAATAACTCTCGAGCTATTGAAATCCTTTGCTTTTGCCCACCACTAACTAACATTCCATTATCACCAAGCCTTGTATTTTCTTTATCTGGAAGAGACATAACAAATGAATCAATATTCGCTAGCCTAATAGCTTCTTCAAACTTTTGAATATTCTCAGGAGATTTTTCTGCCCAAAATGTTACATTATTAAAAATATTATCATTAAATATTACAGGTTCTTGAGTTATG
>JABXHX010000072.1 GCA_013373385.1 Flavobacteriaceae bacterium | reverse complement strand
GTATATAAAAAATTGCTTACTTTTAGCTGAATCAAAGTCGCTGCTTTTTTGCTCATTTCAATTTTCCTGCGGAAAATTGCCGAGCGCAAAAATCGCAACTTTTCATCATACAAAACCGTTAGGCAACATTAAAACGAAACAATGGGAATATTTGACTTTTTAACTAAACCTTCAGATGAAAAGCTGACCAAAAAGTTAGTGAATTATGTTTATAACAGTATTCAAACTGACAAAGGAGTTAGAGTCGAAGATGCGCTTTGTGTTATGTCGACAATAGTAGCGGAAAGATGTATTGAACTCGCGAATGAATTTTCAATTAATCAGCACGAGTTTGAACCAGGTTCTGCCGTTTTTTCGGAAAAAATCAACGAGATTCTTGTTGGACCTGTAGCAGTTGATAACTGGAATGAATTACCACAGGAATCCGTTTTTGCAACAATCAAAAGAAAAATAAACTCACATTTTGACGACAGCTCATTTCCAGCTCTGACTGGAATTTTTGAGAATTATGCAAAGAATATTGGAGAAACAGAATGGGGAAATCTTTCTTTGTCAATTCCAGATGACAACAAACCATTCTTTCTTCCACTTCAAGCCGGATATGAGACAAGAAAATTTGTTGATGAAAATATTAATCTTGAAAATGACGAAAAGACTTTAAAAATAGTACTTGATGCTATTGCTCGTGTATTGATAGAAACGAAAATGGCATTGGAACCAAAAGTTGCTCTGACCTTGACTTTCGAAATAATAAATGGAATGGCAAAGACAGCAACTATGACTGACAAAAAAATGGCTGAATTACAGTCTGAAAAAGAATAAATAACGTTGCCTAACAATGGCTATAATTCATTGTGGTTTTGTGCAACACCAAAGTAAAAGTATAAATCAAACGGCTGGATTTCGGCGGAATAATCCTGCGGATGATTCCACAACGAAATCATAGCCGAGACCGTTGTGTTTCATACCGAAAAAAGCCAGTCGCACAAACAGCACATTTGGTTTTTTCCGACACGAAAGCCAATGCTGAAAAACCAAAAGAGCTGTTTTTTGCCAACGCTCGACAATATAGAAACTGAATTGAATGAATAAAACAGATAAGTTAAAGTCAATAATTGAATGGGTGTTGTCGTGGGTTTTTAAACTAAGGTTAAAAAAAACTTATTGGAGTATTGCTGTACCAGCTGGCTTGTTCGTTATAGGCGAATTTGCAAAGAAACTGGACATCTGGGTTAAAGTGACAAACCAACTTCATGAAAGTTCGGAAGGATACTGGACAAAACTATTTTGGAAGGCTGTTCACTTCTATTTTAGCATTAATCTTCCATGGTGGAGTCTTTTTCTTATCATCATAATGCTCCTTTTGTTTACTTATGTTTATCTGCATGAGTTAAAAGCTAAAAAACTAGGCATTGAAGCTTCCGTAAAAAGTATTACAGATAATATTTTCAATCGCCTTTCGAAAAATATTGATGATAAGATAGAAGAAATTAAATCTGAGTTAACATTTCAACCAGATCAAGACTGGTTTCAAGAGCAATGTAAATCATCAATACATGATCTTGGAAAAAGGTATACACCAGAATTAAATGTAAAACTTGAAGTTTCCGAAATCTTCGAAGGAATTGGAAGAACCGAAGAGTTCAAAAGGAAAGTAACAAAACTCTTTGATCAGTTTCTGATAAAAGGAAAAAAGATATTAAAAGATCAACCTGAAGTAAAAGAAAGTCTTGAGAGTTTAGAAAAAGCTTTTGATGGATTACAGACTTTGTTTCATAAAATTGAATTCTTAGGAACTATCTCTCTTCCAATAGATGAGTTCGAAAGTTTGTTAAATGATGCTCAGAGTTCAGCTCAAAAAATTTATGATTATTACATAACTGAAGAAAGAAAACTTCAAAAAGAAAAAAATGATTACCAATATTATCATAAACACGGTACTGAGTTAAGAAATATTAGAGAGTTTGAACATGAGCTTTCGACTTTTCAAGATTTAATTCATGGTTCTTCATTTAAACTTGCGAATAATCCTTTTTTACTTCTAGATGGTGAAGCTGGTATCGGGAAGTCACATTTGATTGGAGATATAGTATCAAGAAGAATTAATAAAGAACATGAAAGTGTTTTTCTTCTTGGTCAGCATTTTGTAACCGAAGAAGATCCGTGGACACAAATTTTCAAAAGACTTCAAATCAACTCTAAATCTGAAGATTTTCTTAGAAAATTAAATCAAAGAGCTGAAGAGTCAGGAAGGAGAATAGTTCTTTTTATTGATGCTATCAATGAAGGAAAAGGCAACTATTTCTGGAATGAGTTTGTAAAAAGTTTCATTAATGAGATAAAGAAATATGAATGGCTTGGTCTTGTATTAACAATAAGAACTTCCTACAAAAATTTAATTTTTCCTGAAGAAGAAATGTCCATTCTTGACATAGTACAACATCATCACTATGGATTTAGGAATATTGAATATGAAGCAAGCAAATTATTTTTTGATAATTATAAAATTGAACTGCCTAATGTGCCATTATTGCATCCTGAGTTTCAAAATCCACTCTTCTTAAAACTATTTTGTGAAGGAATCAACAAGGCTGAATTATCCCGTATTCCTGATGGTCTTCAAGGGATCACCTCAATTATTAACTTTTTTGTCAAAAACGTAAATGTTGTTTTATCAAAACCAAAAAGAGTTGGGTACTCAGATAGTTTAAACCTAGTGCAAAAATCCATTTATGCTTTAATAAAGTGTAAAGTTGACAATAAACTTAGATATGTACCATATGAATTAGCACATGAAGTTATTAATGAATCCATTTCAAGTTTTATTGACAAAAAAGGATTTATAGATGAATTAATTACTGAAGGTGTACTATCAAAAAACCTTTTTTGGAAAGAAGAGAATGATTATGAAGAAGGGGTTTATTTAGCATATGAGCGATTTGAAGACCACCTAACTGTTCAGTATTTGCTCGAACAATTTTCTGACTTAGAGGAAGAGTTCAAAGAAAATGGTAAACTCTATAATTATGTAGAAAATGAAAATGTAGTTTATAGACATAAAGGACTAATTGAGGCTTTTTCAATTCAAGTTCCTGAAAAAAAAGGATATGAGTTTTACACCCTTATTCCTGATCTTAAAGATAAATATCCAATTATCGAATCTTTTGTTGAAAGTTTACTTTGGAGAAAGGTCGAAACCGTAAATGAAGAATCAAAAAAATATGTAAATGAACATGTGTTTTCCTACCAAGGCACACATGACTATTTCTGGGAAACTATACTTGCGGTTACAGGAATTCCAAACCATTTCTTTAATGCTCATTCTTTGCATGATCATTTGATCAAACACTCACTACCTGACCGAGATGCCAACTGGACTCAATTTATAAAACATAGATACACTGATGAATCGTCAGTAAAACGTCTTATCGATTGGGCTTGGAATCAGACAGATAAATCACACATTTCTGACGAATCAATTTTGCTATCTAGTATGACATTAACATGGTTCCATACTTCAACTAATAGAGAACTTAGAGACTGTTCCACAAAGGCATTAGTTAGCTTACTTCAGGATAGACTTCATATACTTATTAAACTCCTTAAAAAGTTTGAAACGGTTAATGACCCGTACGTATACGATCGTTTGTTTGCAGTTGCCTATGGGTGTGCAATAAGAACAAATAAAAAAGAAGAGTTAGCAAGTCTAAGTGATTATATATATCAAACAATCTTTAAGGACAAAGATGAAGTTTACCCACATGTACTTCTTCGTGATTATGCACGAGGAGTAATTGAGTTCACCAATTTTTCTGGTTTTAAATTGCCATTTGATATAGAAGATGTTAGACCTCCATACAAAAGTTCATTTCCCGACCAAATCATGACAAATGAGGAAGTTGATAAAAATTACAAATTTGATTATGAGGCAAAGGACTTCAAAAAACACTATTGGTCTCAGAATTCAATTATTAGCTCAATGACCACTGAATATGGAAGAGGTACTGGTGGGTATGGTGATTTTGGACGATACACTTTTGAAAGTGCATTAAGATCATGGGATGTCAACACAAACGATCTTAGTAATCTTGCTATCGAGTGGATTTTCGAAAAATATGGTTACAATGTTGAAAAACATGGAGAGTATGATAGAAATACAAACTCACATGACAGAAGAGCATCAACAATAGAACGTATTGGCAAGAAATATCAATGGATTGCTCTTTACGAAATGGTAGCTCGAGTTTCCGACAATTTTAAGAAATACGAAGAATGGGGGTTTAATAAGGAAAAAGAAGAACCTTACCAGGGGCCTTGGAGCCCGTACATAAGAGATATCGACCCTACCATGTTAATTAGTAAAACAGGAAGTTATGATGATGAAATACAGCAGGAATTTTGGTGGGTTAACAACAAAATATTTAACTGGGATTGTACAAATGAAAACTGGGTAAGTGATTCAGAAACTTTGCCTAATATGGAAGATATCATCCAGATAAAAGATGATAAGGGAGAAGAATGGTTAGTATTGGAGGGTTATCCCTCCTGGTCAGAACCAAAAAAAATTGGTGAAGAAAAATGGGATCAACCACATAAGGAGCTTTGGAGTCATATCAGAAGTTATTTAGTTAAAGATGATGAATTCAATTCTTTTAAAGATTGGGCTATCCAACAGGAATTCATGGGACGTTGGATGCCTGAAAGTGGTGACAGACACGAAATGTTCAGCAGAGAATATTATTGGTCACCTGCTCAGGACTATTTTATGACTGAATATTATGGAGGCACTGAATGGACAGAAGTTCATGACAGGGAATCAGGGCAGTATATAGTAGAAGTCAATGTAACTGCTCAAGGCTTTTTATGGGAGGAAGAGTTTGATAAATCAAAAGAAGAAACCATTAGCTTTTTGAAACCAAGTACCGTTATTCATAAGGGTATGGATTTAAAATATAGTCTAAGAGAGGGAGAGTTTATTGACAACTCCAAAATAGTACAATGCTTTGCGCCAAATGTTTATCATAATTCAAAATCTTACTTGCTTGTTCGAAAGAATTCTTTTTTGAAATTTCTAAATGAAAATAATTTAAAAGTTGTTTGGACAGTATTGGGAGAAAAGCAAATAATTGGAGGACGATCTTTTGGAACTGACTATCTAGGAAGATTAGAAATCAGTGGAGCTTACTATTTTGACGGAGAAGAATTAAAAGGAGGGATTAACACTAAGAATACCTGATGCTAAAAGCCATACACATTTGCAATCGCCACAGCCAACGCTCAATCCAAAATTGCAAAAGAGTATGTCTTTGCCAACGCTATCAGCAGAACGGAAAAAATAGTACGAAAACACAACAACGTATATAAAAAATAGCGGTTTAAGTACTTTATCAAAAGTAAAAACATAAAATAAAGGTCAGCTATAATCCGAAAAATTAGTGCGTAAAAATCCGCTACTTTTCATATACAAGACCGTTCTCTGCAAGCTGAAAATCCAGCCGCACAAACAGCACATTTGGTTTTTTGCCAACACATAAACCAAAGCTAAAAAACCAAAAGAGCTGTTTTCACCCAAACCAAAAAGGGGGAAACAACCTAAGTATAAGGGTGGAAACCCTGTAAAAAATGAAAAATAAAAAAAAGACATTTGTAAATAAAAAATAAAACAATGGCACAGAAATCATCATACACCCTATTCCGATTTGCTCAACTTAGCAATCCTCAGCAAGTTTCAGAAGAAAACAGAAAGAAATTTTTTGTCTATCATCCTGATGGAGAAACAAGTCCATTTTTTGATGCTATTAAAGGAATAGATGACCCAGTAAAAAAATCAAAGAATTTAGAAAAAACAGCCCAAGACTTTTCTGATTTTGAAAATCTGGATGATGTAAAAACTTTCAAACCTGATTTATATGAATTTGCCGTTTGGATAGCTCGTAATAGTAGTACATTAAATGATGCTGAAGTACAGGACAAAATTCAAGGATTGAGTCCTCTAACCAAATGGGAACAAGAAAAGGTGTGGAACAATCTGTTTGACGAGTGCCTAACCCAAGAAAATCCTTATTTGAGAGATGCTTGTATGGAATTATTGGTAGCCTCACATTTTATTAACTTGTACCAAGATATTGATAAGGATGATGAGACGCTTCAAGATTTGGCATCTTCCACAGTGGTGCTTCCTAAAGTAATGTTTGAAATAAAAAAAGAATTGCCTACTAATGAAGAAGTAAATTCTCAACTTTCTGGTTATATCAACAAACAGGCTTTCAAAGAGCAAATGCAAAATGCTGAAAACAAATTGAAAGCGGACATTTTACTACAAGCAAGTCAAGAATTAGAATTAGCAGAAACCACTTACCATAAAACTAATGCCACCACATATCAATCTGCTTATAAAAAGTGGCAAGGTGAATTATCAAAACAAACACCAATATCGCACGAAGCGATAAAAGTTGATGCTCAAATAATGAGTTTAGACGTAAGACAAACAGCTCAATTAAAAACAACACAATCTGCTCAACAAACAAATCAATCACAAGAAGCAGAAAATGAACCAACTGTAGAAGTTGCTACAGGCGAAGTGGGTACTACTACTTATAAAAAAATGGATTACACTCCTGTGCCTCAAATCAAATTGTCCGAATTAAAAAAAGTGCTAAGCCCAGAATCGGTTCAAGCATTGACAGAAGCTAAATTAGATAATAAAGGAACTTTTGTAGAGGTACAACAAGGTTTAACTGAATTATCAAAAGTAGAAAGCAAAAAGATATTTGAGGTTACAAATTTCTACACAGCAACTGTAGATATGATGGGTATTCCTTTACTCAGTGATGCTTATTCTACCGGAGTTAATTATTCATTTTACCTCAAGGCATATAAAAAAGCATCAAAAAATTATGCTTTACATTTAATAGTGAACACTGCCAACTTAGGAAATGAAGTAAGCAACATTGACTATGAAGCAAAAATACCTCCTGTACAAAATTTCAATAGCTATAAAACATCATTTACAAATGGTCTACTCATAATTGAGCTTACACCAAACTTTGGATTACAAATTGCTGACAACAAACAAAAATTAGAAATTAAAGGCAGCATTGAGTTTACAAATGGTGCAAAGTTACTTTGGGATGAGAAAATGGATATGAAGGAAGGTGTTTTCGGGATAATGACATTCGAGGAAAGTGCTACAAAAAAACAAGAATTATTTATTCCCAATGGCTTTGGGATTACTCGTTTAGGTATTGCAGAATATAGAAAAGTAGAGCAACATCTTTGCTGTTATGTTGCAGGAGAAGTATCACATATTGAAAATGTAATGGCTCGTGAATACAAAGAACGCAGCACACGAAGATTGAGAAAATCTGATATTACAACTACCGAAACGGAAGAATCTGAAAGTGAAACTTTAACTGATACTTCAACTACCTCTCGTTTTGATATGCAAAAAGAAGTTTCTGAAGTAGTTTCTGAACAGACTCAGTTCGGTATGCACGCAAGCATTGGAGTAAATACTCATTATGTAAAGGTTGATGTTGGAGCTAATTATTCCCAAAATAAATCTAAAGAAAAGTCTAAGAATGAAGCTGTTAATATGTCTAAAGACATTACCCAAAAGGCTACTGATAGACTCACTTCAAAAGTAAAAAAGGAAAGAGTAAAGAAAATCGTAGAAGAATTTGAAGAACAAAACCGACACGGTTTTGACAATCGTGAAGGAGCAGAACATATTTCTGGAGTATTTAGATGGGTAGATAAAATTTATAAAAACGAGATATACAACTATGGCAAAAGACTTACTTATGAGTTTCAAATTCCAGAGCCTGCACGTCTGCATCATCTAGCTAAGCAATCATCCGTAAAACAAGGTAAAGTATCCATTGAAATGCCAAAAAATCCTAAAACAGGAACTTTTGGTACAATAGGCAATCTAAATAATCCTAATAATCTTACAGAAGCCAATTATATGCTTTGGGCTGCCCAATATGGTGCAGATGGAGTTCAATCTCCTCCTTCTAGAATTTTAGTAGTAGGTGACTCACTACTCCCGACAAAAGGAGAATCATCTGTACAAAAAAACATCCCAATTCCTTCGGGTTATGGTTTAAAAAGAGCTGTTGTAAGTGTTAAATCTGTTAATTATCGTACTTATACTTTTAATGTTGCTGTAGCAATAGCTGGAATAAGTGAATATCTAGGAGAAAGTATAGATAATCATTTACTTATTGATGAAAGTAAATTATCCGAAATTGAATATTATGAAAATACAATTCCTTTTTCAGCTTCTTTTTTCAATACATTTTCAGGTTCAGTAAATGCTAGCTTAATTCTCAAACGAAAGCAAGAGCATTTTGAGCAATGGCAATTAGAAACCTATAACTCCATAATGGATGCTTATAACGACAAGATGAAAGACTATCAGGATGCTTTAGCTCAAGCAGAAGCTAAACAAGGAATCTTGATGGGGACAAATCCTGCATTCTATCAAGAAATTATTCATACAGTTCTTAAGAAGAATTGTATTGACTACTTAATAGGAGCAAATAATTTGGGGCAGAATTTTATCATAGGAAATGACTCAATGCAAAATGTACGAGTAAAAAACACACAAGAAATGGATAGATATTCTGCTATGGTCAAATTTATTGAGCAAGCCTTTGAATGGGATATAATGAGTTATATGTTTTATCCTTTTTATTGGGCAGACAAACAAAGATGGGAAACACTCTATAATTATGATGTAAATGATAAACGCTTTAAGGAGTTTATGCAGGCAGGAATGGGTAGAGTGATTGTTACTGTAAGACCAAATTTTGAGAAATCCGTACAATGGTATCTTAAAACGGGACAAATATGGAATGGTTTAGACACCCCTATTTTTGATGAAGATTTGTTCCTTTCTATTACAGATGAACTCAACAATCCAGAATACAAGATTGAGGAAACTTGGGAAACTCGTGAACCAAGCACCTTAACTCTTATACAATCTGATACCATAGCACTAAAAGCAGAAGGACTACCTTGTTTTTGTGATGAAGAAGTACAACCTAAAGAAATAATTGGAAAATCTGAAGTGTTAAAGAATTTAAATGTTGGACTTAAAGGGAACGGAGAGTAAAATAATTTTATATGTCAAGGGTTAAAGATAACTTTCCAGATTTTCAAAGTGAATTTAATAATTCTCCATTTTATCAATCACCTATTGCTGATAATAAAATAGAGTATACCGTGCCATATAATGATATTCTTGCCTCCAAAGAACTAGTATCTGTTAGTTCTATGTTTTTAAAATTATATCCACTTGGATTTATCCCACCTGAAAATGTGTGTGATATAAAAACAGAAGCTTCAATATCTTCAGTCATTATATTAAATGCAGAAAGTAACTCTAAATATAATAAAATAGGAGAAGTTCCAAATTTATTAAATACGTTAAATTTTTCAAGTGAGGATTTTGGTCAGCTTCATTGCATTACTCTTGGTAAGTCATTAGTATATTCAATTTCAATGTCTGAAACACCAATAAAAGACAACCTAGATTATTTAGTAAAAAGTTATCTCGATTGGACTTTCAAAGGAGATGAAGATGCAAAATCTTTTTATTTCATAAAATTCCGAAATGCTATAGAAGATTTTTATAATGGGTTTATTACTTATGACAATTTAGCAGATTGGCAAAAATCCTTAATATATATTCTTGAAATATTCTTTGAAATAATTGACATTATTAAAGAGGCTTTAGGTCAATTTCTAGTTTGGATTGCAAACGGAATAAGAGAATTAAAAATAACAGATGAAAAAAAATGGAGGCCTGTTGATAATGAAAAAGGACTACAGGTTTACGAACCTGCATTTATTCCAAACCTTGATTTAGGTATTGATTTTAATGCTATTGAAGCCAGATATAAGGAAATTGATAAAACTATACTCAATCAAATAAATAAGTTTGATTGGATAAATGGAGTTAATGAAAAAATTGCAGACAATGGTTGTCAATCTTTTATGTTAACCCTTACAAAAGGTTTTTACAGCTCAGTTCGTGATATTCTAGTTTCTGTATATACCACTTTAAAAGATATTTATTTAGGTTTTATTGAGTTTTCAAGATTATTAAACGCCTTTCTTGTTGGGCTATACAATGGTGTAATTGAATTGGTTGCTGCTATTATTGAATTAATAGGTAATCTTTTACAAAGTGAAAAATTAAAAGAAATTATTCAGGGATTTAAAGACCTTGTAGCAAAAATAGCAGAAGAAGGTATAATTCAATTTTTGAAAGATGTTTTTGATGATTTTATAAAGAAATATCAAGAAGCAGAAAGTTCTTATGACATAGCCAAGTTTTTAGGCGAAGATTTAGCTGAAATTATATTGGACATAATAATTGGAATAATGACTGCTGGAGGTGGTGTTGCCTATATTGCAAGTAAAAAAATCACTTTATTAACGCTAAAAAAGACGCTTAAGGAAACAAAAGACCTACTATCTAATCCTAAACTACTAAAAAAGAAAATAGAAGATAAATTAAAAAAGAAAAAAGAAAAGACTAAAGTAATAGATTTAAATCCTCGTTCTTTTAAGTATTTAACCGAAGAACAAAAGATAGCATACTTAAAACAAAAAGAATATTTAGATAGTATAAAATCCGAAGCAGATTTTAAAACTGGTACAAGAAAAAAAACTGATTCTGAAGGGAAGCCAATAGAAAGAAAAAACTTGAATAACACAAAAGGAAATTGGGGAGAAATGAAAACTGACCAATTTTTCTTAAACTTAGACCAAAGATGGAAGCCATTACACGAAATGACAGCCAATTGGAACAATCCAATAGACAAAGGAATTGATGGGATATTTCAAAATATGGATTTCAGGCCTAAACCTCCACCTCCAGAATTTATAATTGCAGAATCAAAATCATTTGGTGCAACACTCATAGATACTAAGAGTGGCTTTCAAATGAGTAGTAAATGGATTGGGGATAGAATTGAAAAAGCGATTCGTAAATCAAATCCGTATTTAGATGATATTGCAATTGAAGAATTGGTTGAAAAAATATCTGATGGATATGAGTCTGTTTTGATTTCTTGGAAAAACATAAATAAAGAAAAAAAGGCTAAAATTCAAAAACTAAACAAAAGAGGGAAAGCCATAGAAGATATTGATGAGAATTATTTCATAAAAACACAAAAATGAATAAAACGCATAAAGACACAAAATATTTTGATGATGCTCTTGCTTCATACAATCGAAAAATAGATAGATATATCTCAGCTATTAAATCTGGTGATTTAAATAAAACTCAAATAGAAAGAAGATGTGAGATGTTATTGGGTTTTTATATTAGAAAGATAATATTACTTTATTCTATTAAAATCAATAGAAATCAATTAACTGCAACAATTGAAGAATTTTTAAACACTTATAAGGAAGCAGAATTTTCAATTTACGGGGCTTATGAAGAAATAGTATGGTTTATGTCAATCTATTATTGCCTAGATATTAAATCAGACCAAATAGATGCTTTAATATCTGATATTGAAGAAGAAGGTTTTAACGATATGCTTATAAGTTCAATAATAAGTGGATTTAAAAGTGATTATAGGGTAACCTCTGGTTTTGAATTTGACAAACCCTATAAACGTTTAGAAAAGTTATTGAAAGAGAAAGAAAACGGAAATATTGAAGACATAAAGACATATCTTACTGATTTTTGGTATAAAGAAAGTTCAGACGCAGTATGGTATAATACTCATAATGATAAATCTGGCTATGACTACGTAGGTTATTGGAGTTTTGAAAGTGCAGCATTGGTTAAACTTTTTGGCTTAGATGACAGCGAACTTGAAGGAGTAGATTATTACCCTTATGACCTTTTAAGAATGAATGAACCTTTAGTTTAATTAAACCCTGTAAATAGCCATACACATTGGCAAGTCGCACAAAGCCATCGCACAAGGCAAAACTTGCCAAAGAGTATGGCTTGCCACCGCAAAAGAAAAATGAAAGAAAGCCAGCAGAGAACAATGTATATAAAAAATAGGCGAAATAGCAATAAATTCAAGGCTTGTGGCTCGTATCAAAGTTCTTGCTTAACCGAAAGTTTCGTGCTTCGAAATCGCCTACTTTTCATATACTCACCGTTGTAATGCATTTGAAAAATTGACCAAAAAAATGAAAGAAGTTGATAAAATAGCGTTCATTGAAACGAAAAATGGACAAATATTGAGCACAAAATCTAAAGGAAAATCAAAATATTATATTCCAGGAGGAAAAAGAGAATTAGGTGAAACTGACGAACAAACTCTTGAAAGAGAAATATTGGAGGAATTAGACGTGCGAATCAAAAATGACACGATTAAATATGTCGGAACTTTTAAAGCACAATCTGACGGAGCAAAAGAAGCTGTTTTAGTTAAAATGACTTGCTATAAAGCAGAATATGATGGAATTCTAAGTCCAAAAAGTGAAATTGAAGAAATAAGATGGCTGAATTATAAAGATTTGGACATTATATCAGAAGTGGATAAAAAAATATTCGGATTTCTCAAAGAAAATGGAGACCTAAAATAAAAACGCATTACAACAATGTATAACCGCAATTACGG
>JABXHX010000008.1 GCA_013373385.1 Flavobacteriaceae bacterium | reverse complement strand
TTAACGATGTAAAAAAAGCGCCTGTACTCATAGTCACTAATGCTACTGACACATTAGATACTTTTATGGCTTTAAAAAATGTAATCCAATGTAAGGCAATTAATGTACCTGTAAGTAGAAATTTTAATAATGATTTTTTATCTATTCTAAAATCTTTTTTTGTCACTAAAAAATAACAGCCAATAAACACAACTGCTAGCAACATTCTGTACCAAACTAACGGAACTGCATCAATACTAATTAAGGCTCCTAAAATTGCTGTAAATCCCCAAATAAAAACAATTAAATGAAGCTGTAAAAAATGTTTTGTCTTACTTTCTTGCATTGTAATACAAGTATACTGCTAAAAAACCAAAAACAATGTTTGGTACCCAAACTGTAAATAAAGAATTTGCTCCGGCAACTGCCCCAAGCACTTCAGAGACTTTTAAGAAAAATATATACACAAACATGAGCCCAATACCTATTGCCAAATTGACTCCTGTTCCCCCTCTTCGTTTCTTAAACGACAAGGCAACTGCAATAATGGTTAAAAAATAAGTAGCAAAAGGTAAGCTGGTTCTTTTATGCAACTCTACCAAATGTGCGTTTAAATTTTTAATACCTCTTTTTCTAGAAGTATCAATAAATTCAATCAACTCGTCTGATGGCATTTCTTGAGCCAATGCAGCATTGTAAATTAAATCTTTTGGAGTAAAGCCAAGAATCGTATCTACCGAAGATCCTATAAAAAGACTATCTCTATCTTTTAAAACTCTTCTAATTTTATACTTAGATAATTTAAATGTACTATCTTTTGCTTCCCAATTTATATATTCTGCAGTTAATTTAGATTTTAGTCTATACCCATCATATACTTCTGATGAAAATTTGAATCCATTGTTTCTAACAATATCAAATGTTTGTAAATAAATGTATGTGCTATCGCTTAATTGAAGCGAAAAATCTCTTACATTGTTTTCTCCATATTTAGGTTTTTTAATATAGGTTTTTTCAAATTTCTTTCTGACTTTGCTACTATTTGGTACAACAAAATGATTCATTGCTAACGAAAAAATTGTAACCAACGTTGCACCTATAAAATACGGATATAAAAATCTGGTAAATGAAACTCTAGCATTATTAATTGCTACAATTTCTGTATTATTAGACAACTTTGATGTAAAGAAAATAACCGCAATAAACAATGCCAAGGGCATAAACGTATTGGTGTAATAAATAATAAAATTTTTGTAATAATCATTTACGATTTCTACAAAAGTAAGTGTATCAGATGCTAAAAACTTATCTATTTTTTCTGCAATATCAATTGCTACAGCTATAGGAATTAAAATTAATAAGGTAAAAACAAATGTTACCAAATATCTTTTTAATATGTAGCTATCTATTATTCTCAAGTTAGAGTCTTTTGTTCATTTGGTTTACCATCTTGCTTTTCCACTCAGTAAAATCTCCTGCTAAGATATGCTTTCTTGCTTCTCTAGTCAACCAAAGATAAAATCCAAGATTATGAATACTTGCAATTTGTTTCCCTAATAATTCTTTAGCTGCAAATAAATGACGCAAATAGGCTTTAGAATATAAGGTATCTACATAGGTAATTCCCATTTCATCAATGGCAGAAAAATCGTTTTCCCATTTTTTATTTTTAATATTTATGGTTCCGTGTGCAGTAAACAACAAACCGTTTCTGGCATTACGGGTTGGCATAACACAATCAAACATATCAATACCTAAGGCAATATTCTCTAAAATATTAATCGGAGTTCCAACTCCCATTAAATACCTTGGTTTATCTTCTGGTAATACAGCTGTAACCACCTCAGTCATTTCATACATTTCTTCAGCTGGTTCCCCTACAGATAGTCCTCCAATTGCATTTCCTTCTGCTTCTACCGAAGCAATAAATTCGGCCGACTGTTTGCGTAAATCTTTATAGGTACTTCCTTGTACAATTGGAAAAAAAGTTTGGCTATAATCGTACTTAAAAGGTGTTTTTTCTAAATGATTGATACAACGTTTTAACCAACGATGTGTCATATGCATTGATCTTTTTGCATAATTATAATCACAAGGATACGGTGTACATTCATCAAAAGCCATGATAATATCTGCACCTATTGAACGTTGAATTTCCATCACACTTTCTGGCGAAAAGAAATGATAAGAACCATCAATATGACTTTTAAATTTAACCCCTTCTTCTTTAATTTTTCTTCTACCAGATAAAGAATACACTTGGTATCCGCCAGAATCGGTCAAGATATTTCTGTCCCAATTCATAAATTTATGCAATCCACCTGCAGCCTCTAAAATCTTGGTTTGTGGGCGTAAGTACAAATGATAAGTGTTTCCTAGAATAATATCTGGATTTATTTCATTCTTTAATTCTGTTTGATGCACTCCTTTTACAGTACCAACAGTACCTACGGGCATAAAAATTGGGGTTTCTATTGTACCGTGATCTGTGGTAATTACACCAGCTCTGGCTTTACTTTTAGGGTCGGTGGTTTTTAAGTCAAATTTCACACGTTTAAATTTTAGTAATTAGTTGCTTTTATTTAATTATAAAATTAAGAACCTGTGTAACCACTCGCTACACTCGCTCTCTCATTAAAAATTTTAAATCGTTATTTTAATAAACCACTCTTTAAAATGTAATAATGCTCGTTCCATTGCCTGCAAAGATACAGTTATTTAAGAATTGATGTGTAAAAAAACAACGAAGGTTTAACGCTTTCTTTTTCTTGATGAAGCAGAAGCATTTCTTTTTGATTTTGTTGCGTTTTTTCTGAATGAAGCGCTTTTTTTATTAAATGCTGTGGGCTTTCTTTTAGGTTTGTTCAGCTCTCTTTTTTGTGTTTTTTGTGTATCCAAAGATGCCTCTTCTGTTTTAGATGATGTAGCTACCATTCGGTTAATTTCTGTTAACTCGTTTTCTGTTAACTCTCTCCAATGTCCAATTGGTAACTTATCTAAATGTACATTCATGATTCGTGTCCGTTTCAATTTGATGACTTCATAATCCAAATATTCACACATTCTACGTATCTGTCTGTTTAAACCTTGCGTTAGTACTATTTGAAAAACTTTTGTGCTAATTTTTGTGACTTTGCATTTTTTGGTAATAGTTCCTAAAACAGGAACTCCATTACTCATCTTTTTAATAAAATCTTCTGTAATAGGTTTATCTACAGTTACTATATAATCTTTTTCGTGGTTATTTCCTGCTCGTAAAATTTTATTGACAATGTCGCCATCATTGGTTAAAAAAATTAAGCCTTCAGAAGGTTTGTCTAATCTACCAATTGGAAATAGTCTTTCTGGATGATTGATATATTTAACAATATTATTTCTCTCTTTAGAATCTGTGGTACAAACAATTCCGATGGGTTTGTTAAAAGCAATGTACAATGTTTTAGGCTTAGCTTTTAAAGGTCTTCCATCTATCTTAACAATATCACCATCAAAAACTCTATTACCAAGTTGAGTCGGTTTACCATTAATAGTAACTCTACCAGAAGTAATCAATTTTTCAGCTTCTCTACGAGAACAGATTCCTGTACTACTAATAAATTTATTAAGATTTGTAGATTGTTTATTATCCAAAATAGTTTTCAAAAAAGGTTATTGCAAAGAAACGGATTCTTTAGATAATTATAGTTCTGAAGGTTAAATTTATTCTTGGTGTTTTCACCTTCTTAGTTGGTGGCAATCTATGTAACCAATTAGTTTGTGTAGTATCTTTCATAACTAATAAACTTCCTCTTTCTAAAACTATATCTACTTTCTGTTTTGTTGTTTTATGCTTAAAAGAAAACTTACGCTCAGCCCCTAAAGTTAGTGATGCAATTTCTCCATTTTTCTTTAACATTTTCTCTCCATCTGAATGCCAAGCCATTCCTTCATCCCCAGAATGATATAGATTTAACAAGCATGAATTGTAAGTAGTATTACTTTCTTTTTCTACAATTTCTTTTAATTCTAACAATTCTTTTGTCCAAGGTAAAGCATGTTTTGTTGTGTTTGAGTATGTGTAACTAAACGTTAGATTTCCATACCATGCAACCTTGCGTTTGGTTTTTATTAGCTTACCAAAAATTATGGCTTCATCATTTTTCCAATCAATTGTATGAAGTAATCTTTCATAAAAAAACTTACTCTGCTTTTCAGACAATACTTTTCCATGATAGTTTGTAATACCTTCATAGGGCAAAATATTTTGTATATTATTTTGATTAAATAAATCCATTGTTAACAACAAAAAAAGCGATGTATACATCGCTTTTTTTAACTTTATCACACATTAATGTGTTTTTTTATCTTTGTTGCCACCTGTTTGATTCATTTTCATTTCATGATCGTACTTGCAACAACCTGGAAGCCCATTGTAAGCTTCTAGGTCTCCCATCACATTTTCAGTATCATATCCAGAAGCTGCAATTGCTTTTTCAACAGTTTGGGCATTTGTTTTTGTAGCATCAAAAGAAATATCTATTTTCTTTTTTACCTTATCCCAATTCGCTGCAGTTACTCCAGCAACACTATTGGCAGCTTTTTCTATGGTTTTTTTGCACATGCCACAATTACCTCTTACACCAAAACTTGCATCCGTCGAGGCAACTTTTGTAGTAGTTTGCTCAACCTTATTTGTTTCTTTTTTTTCAGATTTACAAGCTGTAAATACCATAGTAGCTACTATTGCTACGCTAAAAATTACTTTTTTCATTTTATTTAATTTTAGGTTATTAATTTATTATTTTTTTTACTTCTCCACAAGTTAGCATCGCACTACCAAAATACGGATTTATTACTTTTTCTTCTTTACTCAACCAATATGCACCATTGTTGTTATCTGCCATTGGACAAAATTCCACATAGACCTTTTTATTGACACCAAACAATTGAACAGCATTGATTAGATGTGATGATAAATGTTTAAAACGGTCTCTTTGTGATTTTATATCTGACGTTTCAGAAATTGAAGTTGCAGAAGATTTTATATCTTTTGCTAATGACATCCAATGGTTATGCGCCTTGTTATCTGACAACAATTTCATATCTACTTTGTTCAATTTATTTAATAAAGTTGTTGCGTTTACTGAAGTACTTTTTGAATCTTCTTTTACTAAAGCATCTTTTAAATTGATATACTCATTGAAAACAGCTTTTAACTGCTCTTGAAATTTCGCTGATACTTTCAAACGCTCATTCATATTAATGTGGTCACTTTCATTGTTAGATGAATTGTTATCCATTCCTAAATGTCCTTCGTGACCAGTCATTACTTTACCACCATCTTTATTCATCATAGACTTTTTTCCTTGTAATTGTGCTGCTGCATCAACCGTAAATGTGCCGTTAGTTACAATTTCATTTCCAGCAAACAAGCCTTCTAAAGCTTCATATTTATTACCTATTTGATTGCCTAACGTTACTTCACGCATTTCAAAAACAGGTTGGTCTGGATTTGTTTTAAGATACACTACAGAACGTTCACCTGTCCATAAAACAGAAGATGCTGGAATTGTTAATACTTCGTCATTTTTAGCTGTACTGCCTTCAATATTTGCTGTTACGAACATTCCTGGTTTAAAAATATTATTTTTATTATTGAGTACCACCCGTAAGGTTACTGTTCGTGTTTTGGTATTTAAAACAGGATCTATAAAATCGACTTTCCCTTTAAATGTTTTATTGGCATATGCGTTAGTTGAAACAGAAACTTCTTGTCCTTTTTTAAATCTATCAATTTGATTTTCATATACATCAAAGTTTGCCCAAACTGTATTTAGATTTGCAATTTTTAATAAGGGTTGACCTTGTTTGATGTAATCGCCTTGTTCTACTAATTTTTCAGTTACTGTACCAGAAACTGTAGCGTATACAGGGAAATTTTCTTTTACTTTTCCTTTAGATTCAATTTGATTGATTTGCGCTTCAGAAAGCTTCCATAACTTCAACTTATTACGTACTGCCTTGTATAGTTCTGGTTGTGAAGTTTTTAAAGAAGCTGCTGTAATCAATTCTTGTTGTGCAGCATAGAGTTCTGGCGAATAAATAGTTGCCAATAATTGACCTTTACGAACTTCTTCGCCAGTAAAACTCACATTCAAACGTTCAATTCTTCCAGCAAAATAACTTACCTGTACGGCATTGGCTTCTTCGTTTTCAGCAATTTTACCAGATAATTTTATGGTATTACTTTCAACATTGCCTTTACCAACAACTGTTGTTTGAATATTGGCTAACGCCATTGCATTTTCGGTTAACTTAAATTGGTCTGCAGAAAGCCCGTCTGCGCCTGCTTCTGCAGGAATTAAATCCATTCCGCATATAGGGCAATCACCTGGTTCTGGTTGCATAATTTGTGGATGCATGGAGCAGGTCCACATTTTACTGGTTTCTGTAACTTCATCATGTTTATGCGTTGTCTCCTTTTGTGATGAATTTCCAAATAATAACCAACCCAATAATAAACCAACAACTAATATTCCTATGTAACTTATATATTTTTTCATTGTTTTAAATTTTAATTGTTCGTAATCGTAAGGCATTCGCTATAACCGAAACAGAGCTAAAACTCATGGCTAATGCCGCTATCATAGGTGATAATAAAACTCCAAAGAATGGGAATAATACACCTGCTGCAACGGGCACTCCTAAGGTGTTGTAAATGAGCGCAAAAAATAGGTTCTGCTTAATATTCTTCATTACAGCATCACTTAAGTTTCTTGCTTTTACAATACCATGCAAATCGCCTTTTACCAAGGTTATCATGGCACTTTCAATTGCTACATCTGTTCCTGTTCCCATAGCAATACCTACATCGCTTTTAGCCAATGCTGGTGCATCGTTAATACCATCTCCAGCCATAGCAACCACTTTTCCGTTCTCTTGTAATTTTTCTACTTCTTTGAGTTTATCTTCGGGTAACATACTCGCTTTAAAATCTGCCAGATTTAGTTCGGAAGCTACTGCTTGGGCTGTATCGTGATTATCGCCTGTAAGCATGATAACATCTATACCTTTATCTTGAAGTGCTTTAATCGCTTTGGCACTTGTTTCTTTTATTTTATCGCCTATAACTACATATCCAACAACGGTTTCATCTATTGACAAATAAGAAACTGTTTTACCCTGTTTTTGGTAAGATTTAGCTTCGTCTTTCATTTTAGAAGTAATATCTGCTTTGGCATATTCCATCATTTTAGGGTTTCCTAATGCTATTTTCTTACCATTTATTGTAGCTTCAACACCTTTTCCTGTAACTGCACTAAAATCTTCGGACTTTAAAATTACTGCGTTGTGTTCTTTGCCATATTTAACAGTCGCTTCTGCTAAAGGATGTTCGCTATTGGTATTTAATGAAACGATGTATTGTAACACTTCTTTTTCGCTTAAAGCTTCATTAAAAGCACCAACGGTTTCTACAGTTGGTTTACCTTCGGTTATGGTTCCTGTTTTGTCAACGATAAGCGTATCTACTTTATCCATTTTTTCAAGGGCTTCGGCATTTTTAATCAATACTCCGTTTTGCGCACCTTTACCCACACCAACCATTACAGACATTGGTGTTGCCAACCCTAATGCACACGGGCATGCAATGATTAAAACGGCAATGGCATTGACCAGCGCATACACGTAAGCGGGTTCTGGTCCCCAAATAGACCATACAATAAAGGTGGCTACAGATATGATAACTACTACTGGTACAAAATACCCCGAAACTTTATCTGCTAAATTCTGAATAGGTGCACGGCTTCTACTAGCATCATTGACCATATGAATAATTTGAGATAGTAAGGTGTCGCTCCCTACTTTCTCTGCTTTCATTAAAAAGGATTGATTTCCGTTGATGGTTCCGCTACTTACTTTATCATCTTTAGTTTTATTTACTGGAATTGGCTCTCCTGTAATCATGGATTCGTCGATGCTTGTATTACCTTCGGTTATTACACCATCTACAGGAATTTTATCGCCTGGTTTTACTTTAAGGATATCGTTTAGTTTTATCTCGTCTATACTAACTTCAATCTCTTTACCATCTACAATTTTCTGTGCTTTATTTGGTGCTAATTTTAATAATTCTTTTACTGCAGAATTTGTTTTACTATGGGCACGAGCTTCTAATAATTGCCCTAAAAGCACTAATGTTAATATTACCGTTGCTGCTTCAAAATAGACGTGTACGGCTCCCGATTGGGTTTTAAATTGATTTGGAAATATCTCTGGAAATACCATTCCAAAAACACTAAATAGCCACGCTACTCCTGCTCCAATACCAATGAGTGTAAACATATTAAGGTTCCATGTTTTAATACTTTTATAAGCCCGTTCAAAGAACATCCAAGTGGCATAAAAAACCACAGGAATGGATAGTACAAGCTGTACCCAATTCCAATATTTCTGCTCCATTATATTGTATAACGGATTATTATTGAGCATTTCGCTCATTGCTATTAAAAAGATTGGTATGGTGAATACTGATGCTATCCAAAACTTTTTTACTAGTTTTTTATAGGTCTTTTCCTCTGCTGAAAGATCGGGTTGCAGGGGTACTAAATCCATCCCACAAATGGGGCACGCCCCTGCTTCGTCTTTAACAATTTCTGGATGCATTGGGCATGTCCATTGCGCCTTTGATATTGCTGATAAGTTTTGCTCTTCTACCAAATCCATTCCACAAACTGGGCAATCGCCTGGTTTGTTATAGGTTTTATCGCCTTCGCAGTGCATAGGGCAATAAAATGTGCCTGTTCCTATCCCCTTAGGTTGTTTTTTCTTTTTATCTTCAGCATGTTGATGATGCTCTCCTTGTTTATGGATACTGTATCTATCTCCATCATTTTTTAACGCTTCTTGAAATGTTTCTATGGGTATATGCGATTCCATTTCAATAGTAGCTTCTGCCTTTTCTAAACTAACTATAGCTTTTGTAACACCTTCTACTTTAGAGAGCGTTTCTTCTACGTGACTGCGGCAACCATTGCAAGTCATTCCGTGTATATGATAGGTGTGTTGCATTATTGTTGTGTTAAATAATTTATTATTGTGGTTTCTATATAATAGATTTTTACCGATTTAATTTGGTTTATTTGAAACTTAAATTGCAGTTCTTGAATATCTAAAACATCATTAAAATCTATGGTTCCTGTTTCGTAACTTTTAACTAAAATTTGCTCTGCATCTTTGGCTTGTTTTAAGTTTCTGGTTTGTGTTGCATGACTTATTTTTGCAGCAATGCGCTTGTTAATGGCTTTATCTAATAGTGTCTCTAGAGTATTTATACGTTCTTGTTTTTGGTAATGAATTTCTTGTTGTTTCAACTTATTTTGCTTGGTAATGGATTTATATTTTTTGTTGAAAATTGGTATGGATACCGAAACCATTGGCATTACAATATCTTTTCCGTTATCTAAAAAATTCATATTGGGTCTTTCAGAAACATTGATATAATCTAATCCAAAACCAATCATTGGACTGCTTTCTTTTTGGTTTAACAGTTCTGATTTTTCAACAGACTGGTAGAGTTTATCATATTTTATCAATTCAGGGTGAAGAGATAATTTTTTGACATCAATTAAAGTAGTTTCAGAAGGAATTGTTAATTTGTTAACAACATTAATAATAACATCTTTATCACGGTTTAAAAGTTTGTTCAGTGTTGTTTGTTCAGCCAAATATTGTTGAACCAAAACGTCTTTTAGTTGTTGCATTTCGTTTTGACGCATTTGCAATCGTAATACATCTACTGCTGATGCTTTACCAACTTCTACAGAGGTTAACGCCATAGTTTCATACGTTTTTAACAGCTCGATGTTTTCTCCTAATACTTTTTGTTTTGCTTTGTTAGCATATAGTTTATAATAGGATTGAGATACCGAAGCCATTAATTTTCGTTTGGCAATAACGATGTCTTCATATTTTGCATCTGCTAACGAGCTCACATAATTTTTACGTGATGTTATGGTACCAAACCATGGTAACATTTGTTTGGCAGATACTTTAAAACGTTGTGCTCCTGTTCTCGTTTCTGGTTCGCTTATAAAGTACCCGACACCAAATTCGGTATTTGGAAGTGTGTTAACTTCTTCTACTTTTTCTGAAACGCTTTTATATTGTAGTTCAAATTTTTGAATTTCAGGATTGTTCATTAATGCTTCATCAATTAGGGTTTGCAATTGTTGAGCGTTTGAAAAGTGAAAAGTGAAAAGTGAAAAGCTAAAAATCAACACTTTCTTTAAGTGAATAGTGAATAGTGAATAGTGAAAAACTAAGGCTTCTACTATGTATTTTGACTTTTTCATTTTTAAATATTTGATTTTGTTCTTTTTTTAAGTTGAATTTCTGCTTTCCAGCTATATAAAACAGGGACTACAAATAGGGTAATTAAAGCGATAAGCATTCCGCCAAAACTTGGTATGGCCATAGGTATCATAATATCGCTTCCTCGACCTGTAGATGTCAACACTGGCAGTAATGCCAATATGGTAGTTGCCGTTGTCATTAAACAGGGTCTAATTCGTTTTTCTCCTGCTTCTACTATGGACGCTCTAATCTCGTTTCTATTTTCTGGTGAGTTTCTATCAAAAGTTTGTGTTAAATAGGTTGCCATTACTACACCATCATCCGTTGCAATTCCAAAAAGAGCAATAAAACCAACCCAAACGGCTACACTTAAATTGATTGGGTGCATTTGGAATAAATCTCGTAGGTTTTCTCCAAAGAAATTAATGTTTAAAAACCAGTCTTGACCATATAACCAAATCATGATAAAACCTCCTGAAAATGCTACAGCTATGCCTGTAAAAACCATTAAAGATGTGCCCACCGAACGAAATTGAAAATACAGGATTAAAAAGATAATAGCCAATGCTAAAGGCACGACTACTGATAAGGTTTTTTCTGCCCTCAGTTGATTTTCGTACGTTCCTGTAAATTGGTAGTTAATACCTTTTGGTACAGTCAATTCACCAGAATCTATTTTATTTTGAATGAGTTTCTGTGCATTTTCAACTACGTTAACTTCTGCAAAGCCCTCTAATTTATCAAACAACACATAGCCTACTAGAAAAGTGTCTTCACTTTTAATAACTTGCGGGCCTTGCTCGTAACGAATAGTTGCTAATTCACTTAAAGGCACAGGGCTTCCTTTTTCTACGGGTACATAAATCTGTTTTAAATCGGTTGGGTTTGCTCTTAATTCTCTTGGGTAACGTACACGAACGCCGTAACGTTCTCGCCCTTCAACGGTTTGAGTTAACACCATTCCGCCAACAGCGACTTTTAAAACGCTTTGCACATCATCAATAGATATACCATAGCGTGCTATTTTCTCTCTATCTATATCAATTAACAGATAGGGTTTACCAACAATTCGGTCTGCAAAAACAGCTTCTTTTTTAACACCTTCTGCTTGCTTGATGATAGTTTCTAATTGCACTCCAAAGGCTTCAATTTGTTTTAAATCTTGTCCTTTTACTTTAATTCCCATTGGTGCACGCATTCCTGTTTGGAGCATTACCAATCGGGTTTCTATAGGTTGTAGTTTGGGTGCAGAAGTAACGCCAGGTAGTTTGGTTACTTTCACGATTTCTTTCCAGATATCGTCTGGAGATTGTATTTTGGGTCGCCAATTACGATAGAATTCTCCGTTGTTATCTTCTATTAATTGAGATTTTTCTATTGTTGTTAATACAGTATTTTCAGTAGTATTAGGGTTTGCAACAGTACTTCCATCTTTCAACTCAAATAATCCTTCATCATTTACTTTGTAACGTTGGCGTTCTCCTTTTTTATTCAGCATATATTCTGGCTTGTACTGAATGATGTTTTCATACATTGATAATGGTGCGGGGTCTAATGCCGACTCTGTACGCCCAGCTTTACCAACTACGGTTTTAATTTCTGGGATACTAGCAACCGCCATATCTAACTGTTGTAGTACACGTTTATTTTCTTCTACTCCAGCATGCGGCATAGATGTAGGCATCAGCAGAAAAGAGCCTTCATTTAACGATGGCATAAACTCTTTGCCTGTATTTTTCATAATTAAAAAACCTGCTATTACAATTGCAGTTGGAACAGATAAAAAGAGTAATTTATGATCTAAACACCATCTTAAAATACGTGTATAATATTTGATGAATAATGAGAAAACCCCTAATAAACCAAAACAAATAATGCTCACGAAAATAAGGTTCCAAAAGATGCTTTTATCTACACCTAACGGTCTCCAATATTCGGCTAAAAGGATAACTATTGCTGATGCTGAAATAATGATATTTAAGAGATTAGTTGAAAGTGAAAAGTGAAAAGTGAACAATGAAAAGTGAAATTCATCTTTTCCTAAAATCGTACTTAACAACGCAACTGCTCCAAAAGCTATCACTATTAATCCTAACCAATAACCGTAAACTATGGCTATAATTCCTAATACAATCAAAACACCATTTATAGCATATTTAAAATTGGTTTTAATGCTTTTCTTTCTGAATAAATAGGCTGCAAATGGCGGAATTAAAAATAATGCTACGATTATAGATGCTGTTAATGCAAAGGTTTTTGTATAGGCTAATGGTCTAAACAATTTACCTTCTGCACCAATCATTGTAAATACAGGAATGAAACTGATAATGGTTGTCATAACTGCAGTAACTATGGCTCCTGACACTTCTGCTGTGGCATTGTATACAACTTGGTTAATAGGTAATTTTTTATTATTAACTTTTCGCTTTTCTCTTTCTTCGTCCAAATGCCTAATGATGTTTTCTGATAGTATAACACCGACATCTACCATAGTACCAATAGCAATAGCAATACCTGATAGTGCAACAATATTAGCATCGACTCCAAAGAGTTTCATAGCAATAAATACCATTAAAACAGCAACAGGTAATAGTCCAGAAATTAATACTGAAGCGCGAAGGTTAAAGACCATAATGATAATAACCAAAATGGTAATTAGTATTTCTAAAGTTAAGGCTTCATTAAGTGTTCCTAATGTTTCTTGAATGAGTTCGGTTCTATCGTAAAAAGGAACTATAGTTACTTGCGAGGTGCTTCCGTCCGCCAATACTTTTGAGGGTAATCCTGCACTTAATTCGTTAATTTTATCTTTAACATTGTTAATTACTTCCATTGGGTTTGCGCCATAACGAGCCACTACAACTCCACCAACTACTTCTGCACCTTCTTTGTCTAAAACACCTCTTCTGGTTGCTGGCCCCAAAGACACTTTACCAATGTCTTTTATTTTTATTGCTGTAAAATCTTTGGAAGTAACGACTGCATTTTCTATGTCTGATATGGATTTTACATATCCCAATCCGCGTACTAAATATTCGGTTTGGTTAATTTCTAATGTTTGCGCACCTATATCTTTATTGCTTTCTTTTACTGCTTTTACAACATGGTGCAATCCAATGTTATATTGACGCATTAATTCTGGATTTACATCGACTTGATATTCCTGAACATATCCTCCAATTGAAGCGACTTCCGACACACCACTTGCTGAGGATAATGCGTATTTAACGTAATAATCTTGAATGCTTCGCAGTTCGTGTAAATCCCAGCCACCTGTAACGTTGCCTTTTTCGTCACGACCTTCTAGTGTGTACCAAAATATTTGCCCCAAGCCTGTAGCATCTGGCCCCAATGCAGGGTTAACACCTTCGGGTAATAAACTGCTGGGTAAAGAATTGAGTTTTTCTAATATTCTACTCCTACTCCAATAAAACTCAATGTCTTCTTCAAAAATGATATAGATGCTTGAAAAGCCAAACATGGAGGAACTTCTAATAGTTTTTACTCCTGGAATACCCAAAAGTGATGTGGTTAATGGGTAGGTAATTTGGTCTTCTATGTCTTGTGGTGATCGACCATCCCACTTGGTAAATACTATTTGCTGATTTTCGCCAATATCGGGTATAGCATCTACAGCTACAGGGTTACTTGGTAAAAAACCTGTCTCCCAATTAAAAGGTGCATTGACTGTTCCCCACCCTATAAAAAGGGCTAGTAATAATACTGCAACAAGTTTGTTTTCTATTAAAAATTTGATGCTTTTATTTAGCATTGATTCTGATAATTAAATAATTAGACATTGATGTTAAGAAAACACCGAATACGAGGAAATATCCTAATGGAAATAATCCACTGGATAGAAAAGTCTATTATTTAAAAATCAGATTAAAAACGTTTCGTCTAGCACTAGTATGTCTTTGACGAGTATAGGAGGTGTGTAGTGTGTATAGTGTACAATTGTTTTTTCTTTATTAGAAAATAATACACTATATGTATAAAAAAATGTAGCTATAAATAATTGCTGTTGAAATGTAATTTCGCTTGCCTCTTTTTGCACGCTATCTTGTCCATCAATAACTGTAACAATATTTTTACAACACAAATCTGAAATTACTTTTGTATCGTTAGAAGAAGTCATATCCACTTCTTCCATCATACAAGTATCTGCTTTTACAAACAATGAAGTATCTACCAAATCACCACCACAATAATGTTGGTTAATTGTAAATGACATGGTAGATATCATTACCAATAAAGCCATACAAACAGCAGTGATTTTTTTATAGATTCTTTTAAACATGGTAGCAAAGGTAAAAAATAAATTTGACTTTATCTTGTTAAAGATATACTAAAAACTTGTTGTCTTTAAAAAAGAGAACTATCTTTTCGGTTTAGATTTTTATTATGGGTAAATGCTTTTTACTACTATTATTTGTTCTTAATACACAACTGTATGCTCAAAGAATTCTTTTTGTAGGTAATAGTTTAACATATTATAATGATATGCCTAATATATTGAGGCAAATAGGAAAAAAATTTGATAAAAAGATTCATACTGAAATGTTATGCTATCCAAATTATGCTATTATTGACCATCTAAGAGAAGGAAAAGTACAACAGAAAATAGCTTCAGAAAAGTACGATTATGTAATTGCTCAACAAGGACCTTCTTCTCAAGAACAAGGAAGAAAAATGCTAATCAATGACGGAAAAAAATTAGTAGAACTATGTAAAAAACACTCTACCCGATTTGGGTACTTTATGGTTTGGCCGTCAAAGCAATACTATTTTACTTTTGATAAAGTGATTGCCAATCATAAAGAGGCTGCAAAAAGAAATAATACCCTACTTTTTTCTGTAGGAAGCTATTGGAAACAATATGAAGCTCAAAACAACACTGTTTCTTTGTATAGCTCGGATCAATTTCATCCTTCTGTTGCTGGAAGTTTCTTTGCTGCATTAACGATATTTAAAGGCATCTATCCAAAAATAAATTTACATACTTTAACTTATAATGATGCTAAGCAATGGATACAAAATGAAAAATATTTTAATGCTATTTTACAGCTTTTAAGCACTAAATAAGTTTTATTTTAATATAGTGCTATTTCATTTTTTCAAAAATTAGTTTTTGAACTCTTGGTGTTGACACATAGAATGCTTTTATCTGATTTTTGTTATTTCTTTTAAATTTAAAAATTCCTAATGGACTTGAAAACAAATCTTCCATTACTGGTCGTAAAGGCACCGTTTCTTTGCCATTGATAAATAAAAACACGCGATCTCTTTTTATTTTCAACTCATAGTTTGTGTCAATTTCTTCACTATAATACTTTCCTAAAAATGATTCTAAATCTTTCAAGTTATAAGTTGCAGGTACATATGTTTTAAAAGCTGCCACTGCAACTCCATTCTCTATAAAAATCATGCTATTTTCTTTTTGAAAACGTACAATAATCTCTAACCCTGGCGGTGTATTTAACATTTTAAACTCATTCTTCTTTATTGGTAATAAGCTATTTATATTTCTAGGAGAACGCGCATACCTTAAAGTATCATTTTTAAGGAGAATTTTCCTTGAATACTTGTCTGTTGAATTCCAGTAGGAACCGACATATTTCTTAAGAGTTTTAGTAGAAAGTTTTATTGAGGTTAAGTTGCCTTTCGATTTTACCTTTTTCTTTGGTTTCTTAAATGCATCTTTAAGAAAGATATCAGCAATTTGATAGCTTAAAGGAATTGCATTGGCATTGGAAACATTTGTAAATACAATTACAGAAAATTTTTGCTCAGGAAAACGTAAAATATTTGATTTAAAACCAGGCGCTCTTCCTCCATGATCAATCGTTTTTAATCCTTTGTATTTTTTTATAAACAACGCACCACTATATGGTATTTTCTCACCATTGTTTAAAGTTCCTTTCGTAGTCATTAACTCCCAAAAAGTATCGTTTAAAATTGTTCGATTGTAAAATTCATCGTCCCATTTTTTGATATCCTCTATGGTAGTGTAAACACCTCCATTACCCGTGTGTTCTAAAGTAGAAACTATATTTCTAAAGTTTCCTGAACGACTTGGACTGTAACCAGAAGCTCTTCTTTTTATAAGCATTGTATTGTTATTAAGAAATAACGTATGCTCCATTCCTAAAGGAGAAAATATTTCCTTTCTAGCAAAATCTGCAAGACGCATTCCTGATACTTTTTTTACAATTTGTCCCAATAACCAATATCCTGAGTTACAGTATAGGTGTTTTTCTCCAGGAGTAAAATTAAGTTCTTTCTGACTACCAATCCATTTTAAAATATCTTCATCATTGTAATAATCATCTGGTCGTAATCCACTTAAATACGTAATTTGCGAAAAATCTCTTAGACCACTAGTATGGTACAACAAGTTTTTAATAGTTATTGCCTTTGCATATTCTGGAAATTCTGGGTAAAATGAACTTAATGTTTGGTTTAAATCTAACTTTCCTCTTTGTGATAAAAGCACAATACAAGCCGCTGTAAATTGCTTACTATTAGAGGCAATGTTAAATGCTGTTTTTGGTGTATTCGGAATGTTATGCTCTAAATTTGCCAATCCGTATCCTTTTGAGTATACTAGTTTTCCATTTTCAATGATTCCGATTGCTGCTCCTGGAGAACTAGAATTGTTCCATTTTTTAAATAACTCATTTACTTTTTTTAGGTTATCTAACTTTGATGTTTGTGCAAAAGCACAAAACGAAATTAATAACAAAAGGAATGGAATTGTTTTTTTCATTTTTTAAAAATTGTTTTGTTTTGTGACTCTAATTTATAAGTAAAAATGAAGCTTTATAAAAAATGAAGACCAATCAGAACTAAGTGCAAACATACATCCTATAGATACCTATAAGTATTTTTTATTTACTTTTTAAAATTGTAAATATGTTTTTGCTTTTTTTAAACAATCTTCTGGGTTGACTCCAAGAAAATACATTGTATTACCAGCTTGAATAATTGATGCATCTACAGCTACCAAATTGGAACTTTTATCTACAAGTATTTGAATTGATGTTAGTGTAGTCCAATTCCATCAATTAATTCTGAATGATGAATCACAAAACTTTCTTTGATAATTCTAGTAAAAAGACTTTAGTAAAAGAAGTATTTGCATACATAAAAGCAATATTATATACATAACTTATAGTTTTTTAATATTAGACTTTTCTCTTACTAGTAGTTGTGACTGGTATTGAATGTGGATTTTTAGAAAATTTGTATAAAAAAAACCTCACAATAAATTGTGAGGTTTTGCGGTGAAAGAGGGATTCGAACCCCCGGACCTGTTACAGTCAATGGTTTTCAAGACCACCGCATTCGACCACTCTGCCATTTCACCAGTCGAAACGATTGCGCGTTTGCGGATGCAAATATAGAATCTTTTTTGAGTTCTAAAAAGAAAAAAGAAACTTTTTACAATAAAAATTTCGTTCTCATACCTCAAGTATTTATAATACTTTTACAAACAAATTTATATAGACAATGTTAGACTATGTTTTATTAATAATAGTTGGGTTTGTAGCCGGAGTAATTAATACAATTGCAGGCGGAGGTTCTTTACTAACATTACCTGTATTAATATTTATGGGACTACCACCAAATGTTGCTAACGGAACCAATAGAATTGGTATTGTAATACAAATGCTAGCGGGTTCTGCAGGTTTTAAAAGCAAAGGCATTGTTACTTTTCCATATAGTATTTACTTAGGAATTTTTGCACTACTAGGCTCTATCATTGGTGCTCAAATTGCAGTTGACATCAAAGGAGAAACCTTTAACAAGATTCTTTCATTTATTATGATTGCGGTGATGCTCATCATTGTTTTTAAACCCAAAATAAAAGCCAAAGACTTAATAGAAAGAACCAAAGGTAAATATACTTGGATTGGCTGTATTGCTTTTTTCTTTTTTGGTATTTATGGCGGATTTATCAATGCTGGCTTAGGTTTTATTTTGATTCTTTTTTTGCATTATTTCAATAGGTTTTCATTGGTAAAATCTAATGCAATAAAAGCTGTTGTAATTACCATTTATATGTCTGGCGCATTATTGGTATTTATTCTCAACGGTAAAGTTGATTGGGCAATAGGATTGGTTATGGCTATCGGAACCTCTCTTGGCGGATGGTTTGCCAGTAGATTTTCTGTTGAAAAAGGAGATGGTTTTATCAAAACTTTTTTAGTAGTTATGGTAAGTATTTTAGCTGTTAAACTCTGGTTTTTTTCGAATTAAAAACCTTAGCTCTTCAATTATTTTATAGTAGCTTTGTGTTTTGATTGATAATAAAAACGACCTATGGCATTCAATTCTTTTGGTAACATATTAAAACTAACAACATTTGGTGAATCGCATGGTATAGCAATTGGCGGAATTATTGATGGTTTTCCTGCCGGAATAAAAGTTGATTTTGATGCGATTCAAAAAGAGTTAGATCGTCGTAAACCTGGGCAATCTGCCATTGTTACCCAACGTAAAGAACCAGATACTGTACAGTTTTTGTCTGGTATTTTTGAGGGTAAAACTACGGGAGCTTCCATCGGGTTTCAAATACAGAATACCAATCAAAAATCAAAAGACTACAACCACAACACCAATGTATATCGTCCGTCTCATGCAGATTTTACCTACGATAAAAAATATGGTACTAGAGATTATCGTGGAGGCGGAAGAACATCTGCAAGAGAAACTGCCAACTGGGTGGTTGCTGGCGCATTGGCAAAACAGTTGATCAATCATATCAATATCAATGCATTTACTTCTTCTGTCGGAGAAATTTTTATAGATAAGCCATACCAAGAACTAGATTTTTCTAAAACAGACTCAAATATGGTTCGTTGTCCAGACGAAGCTTCTGCCGAAAGAATGATTTCAAAAATTAAAGAAATCAAAAAGCAAGGCGATACGATTGGCGGTACCATTACTTGTGTTGTTCAGAATGTTCCTGTTGGTTTAGGAGAGCCTATTTTTCATAAACTACATGCAGAGCTCGGCAAAGCAATGCTAAGTATCAATGCTGTAAAAGGGTTTGAGTTTGGCTCTGGATTTTGCGGTGCAAAAATGCAAGGTAGCGAACATAATGATATCTTTACAGAAAACGGCAAAACAACAAGCAACTTGTCAGGTGGTATTCAAGGCGGAATTAGTAACGGAATGGATATTTATTTTCGTGTGGCTTTTAAGCCAGTGGCTACCATTATGCAAAATCAACAAACTATAGATTCTGAGGGTAATATTACAGAAATCCATGGCAAAGGAAGGCATGACCCTTGTGTAGTCCCTAGAGCCATACCAATTGTTGAGGCACTGACCGCTTTGGTTTTGGCTGATTTTTACTTATTGAATAAAACTAGAAAAATATAATTATAAAAAACGTGAAACTTAAAAGTTTCACGTTTTTATTTTTTACGCTTCTCCTGTTGGTCTATAATTTATTGGAATTGGAGGTTGCAATACGATGTATTTCGAACAACCTTTTTTTGAGCTCATTAATATGCTTATTTACATCTTATGCCTCACCTGTAGGCCCAAAATTCATTGGAATTGGAGGTTGCTCGTAATCTTTAATTTCACCATGGGCTTGTTCAAACTTATGCACATTATCTAACAATGCCTGCGTTAAACGCTTGGCGTGTTGTGGTGTTAAAATAATTCTAGATTTTACTTTTGCCTTTGGTACACCGGGCATAATATTTATAAAATCTACAATAAATTCTGAAACAGAGTGATTGATAATAGCCAAATTAGAATAAGTACCATCTGCAACAGCTTCATCTAATTCAATATTTATTTGCCCTTCTTGGTTTTGATTTTCTTCCATTTTGTTATTTGTAAATTATTTTTATTACTGAATTTTTTTTAATAAAAAAGTTGAATTGAATACTGTAGTAAAACTACAATAAACAATTCAACTTTTAAACTTTAAACGAATAAACGTTTACTTATAGATTGTTTTCCATTTCTTCTTTAGGACCAACTATGATATGATCATATTTTCTCATACCTGTACCTGCAGGAATTCTCTTACCTACAATTACATTTTCTTTTAATCCTTCTAAAGTATCTATTTTACCATTAACTGCTGCTTCGTTCAATACTTTTGTTGTTTCCTGGAACGATGCCGCTGAGATAAACGATTTAGTTTGTAATGAAGCTCTTGTGATACCTTGCAGTACTTGCTCTGCAGTTGCTGGCTGAGCATCTCTAGCTGTTACTAAATTCTTATCGTTTCTGCGTAAAATAGAGTTCTCATCTCTTAACTGACGTGAAGTAATTATTTGACCCGCTTTTAAGTTTTCAGAATCTCCAGCTTCTTCAACAACTTTCATTCCATAAATAGCATCGTTTTCTTCTATAAAGTCGTTTTTATGAACCAATTGATTTTCTAAGAATAAAGTATCTCCAGAATCAATAATTCTAACTTTACGCATCATTTGACGTACTACAACCTCAAAGTGTTTGTCATTAATTTTCACTCCTTGTAAACGATATACTTCTTGAATTTCATTAACCAAGTACTCTTGTACAGCAGATGGTCCTTGAATATTTAAGATATCTATTGGAGTAATTGCTCCATCAGATAATGGCATACCTGCTTTGATAAAGTCATTTTCTTGAACTAAAATCTGATTCGATAACTTGATTAAGTATTTTCTAACGTCACCAGTTTTAGATTCAACAATAATTTCTCTATTACCACGCTTAATTTTTCCAAAAGACACCACACCGTCTATCTCAGCTACAACAGCTGGGTTAGATGGGTTACGTGCTTCGAACAATTCAGTTACACGTGGTAAACCTCCTGTAATATCACCTGCTTTACCTGACTTACGTGGTATTTTTACTAATACTTTACCAGACTCAACTTTATCTCCATCATTAATCATTAGATGCGCACCTACAGGTAAGCTGTAAGAACGTAACGCATTACCGTCTTTATCTTCTATAATTAAAGAAGGAATAATTTTCTTATTCTTAGAATCTGTAATTACTTTTTCTTGGAAACCAGTTTGCTCATCAATTTCTACTTGATAGTTTGTTCCTTGCTCTAAATTATCAAAACGAACTTTACCACCAAATTCAGAAACAATTACACCGTTAAATGGATCCCATTGACAAATTACATCTCCTTTTTTGATTACTCTTTTATCTTTATTAAAGATTGTAGAACCATATGGAATGTTGTTTGTACTTAATGTAATTCCTGTTTTCTTGTCTATAATTTTAATTTCTGTTGTTCTAGAAATTACAATATCTATAGCTTCTCCGTTAGCATCTTTACCTTGTACCGTGCGTAAATCTTCAATAGAAATATTTCCATCAAAATTAGCTATCAACTTATTGTCTTCAGAAATGTTTCCTGCTACCCCTCCTACGTGGAATGTACGTAATGTTAACTGTGTTCCTGGCTCTCCAATAGATTGAGCTGCAATTACACCTACGGCTTCACCTATTTGTACTTTACTACGTGTAGATAAACTCTGTCCGTAACACTTCGCACAAATTCCTTTAGAAGATTCACAAGTTAATGCAGAGCGTACCAATACTTTATCAATTCCAGTAGCTTCAATTGCTTCGGCAGTTGCCATTGTAATTTCTTCACCTGCATTTACCAATAATTCATCTGTAAGTGGTGCGTATACATCTTGTAAAGAAACACGTCCTTCAATTCTTTCTGATAATGATTCAACGATTTCATCGTTCTTCTTTAACGGAGTTACTTCTAATCCTCTTAAAGTTCCACAGTCTTCTTCGTTGATGATTACATCTTGAGATACATCTACCAAACGACGTGTTAAATAACCAGCATCGGCTGTTTTTAGGGCAGTATCGGCTAATCCTTTACGAGCACCGTGTGTAGAGATAAAGTATTCTAAAATTGATAATCCTTCTTTAAAGTTAGATAAAATCGGGTTTTCAATAATTTCTCCACCACCTGCTGTAGACTTCTTCGGTTTTGCCATTAATCCACGCATACCCGTTAACTGACGAATTTGCTCTTTAGATCCACGCGCTCCAGAATCTAACATCATGTATACAGAGTTAAATCCTTGCTGGTCTTCACGCAAACGTTTCATAGATAATTCTGTCAATCTGTTGTTTGTAGAACCCCAAATATCAATTACCTGATTGTAACGCTCTTTGTTGGTTAACATACCCATGTTATAGTTTGCAATAATTGCATCTACTTCTTCATTTGCTTCTGCAATCATCTTTTCTTTTTCAGCTGGGATAATAATATCACCTAAACTAAAAGACAATCCTCCTTGGAATGCAAACTTGTATCCCATGTTTTTGATACCATCTAAAAATGCTCCAGTAGTTGGAATATCTGTTACTTTTAAAATCTTACTGATAATTCCACGTAAAGATTTTTTAGTTAATACCTCATTAATATATCCTGCTGCTTCTGGTACTACTTCATTAAATAGTACTCTACCCACAGTAGTTTTTATAATTTTCTGAACACGTTCACCTTTTTCATCAACATCAAAAGTTCTTACTTTAATCCCTGCATTCAAGTCAACTTTCTCTTCGTTAAAAGCAATAGTTACTTCTTCTGGAGAGTAAAAAGTCAACCCTTCTCCTTTAATTGGAACTTCTGGAGTTGAGATTCTTTCTTTGGTCATATAGTACAGTCCAAGTACCATATCCTGAGAAGGAACTGTTACTGGAGCACCGTTTGCTGGATTTAAGATATTGTGAGAAGCCAACATTAATAATTGTGCTTCTAAAATAGCTTCTGGTCCTAACGGTAAGTGTACCGCCATCTGGTCACCATCAAAATCGGCGTTAAATGCCGTACACACTAATGGGTGTAACTGAATTGCTTTTCCTTCAATTAATTTTGGTTGGAAAGCTTGGATTCCTAAACGGTGAAGTGTTGGAGCACGGTTTAATAATACAGGATGTCCTTTTAGTACATTTTCTAAAATATCCCATACTACTGGCTCTTTTCTATCAATTATTTTCTTTGCAGATTTTACTGTTTTTACAATACCTCTTTCTATCAACTTACGGATGATGAATGGTTTGTACAATTCAGCTGCCATATCTTTTGGCAATCCACATTCGTATAATTTTAATTCTGGTCCAACAACAATTACAGAACGTGCAGAATAATCAACACGCTTACCTAATAGGTTTTGACGGAAACGTCCTTGTTTACCTTTTAATGAATCTGATAACGATTTTAAAGGTCTGTTAGATTCTGTTTTTACTGCTGATGATTTACGTGTATTATCAAATAATGAATCTACAGATTCTTGTAACATACGTTTTTCATTACGTAAGATAACCTCAGGAGCTTTAATCTCTACCAATCGCTTTAAACGGTTGTTTCTGATGATTACTCTACGGTATAAATCATTCAAATCTGATGTTGCAAAACGACCACCATCTAATGGAACTAATGGACGTAATTCTGGCGGTATTACCGGAACTACTTTCATAATCATCCACTCTGGTTTGTTTTCTCTATTTTTATTAGAGTCTCTAAATGCTTCTACAACATTTAAACGCTTTAATGCTTCTGTTTTACGTTGTTTAGAAGTTTCTGTATTTGCTTTGTGTCTTAATTGATAAGATAACTCATCTAAATCGATACGAGCTAATAATTCAATTAAGCATTCAGCTCCCATTTTAGCGATAAACTTGTTAGGATCAGAATCTTCTAAATATTGATTTTCTGCAGGTATTGTTTCTAAAATATCTAAGTATTCTTCTTCTGTTAAGAAGTCCATTTTTTGCAATGGCTCACCTTCTGCATTTTTAGCAATACCAGGTTGAATTACTACGTAACGCTCGTAGTAAATAATCATATCTAACTTTTTAGATGGCAATCCTAAAAGGTATCCCATCTTGTTAGGTAATGATCTAAAGTACCAGATATGAGCTACAGGAACCACAAGATTAATGTGTCCTACTCTATCTCTACGTACTTTCTTTTCGGTAACTTCTACACCACATCGGTCACAAACAATACCTTTGTAGCGAATTCTTTTGTATTTACCACAGGCACACTCAAAATCCTTTACAGGACCAAAGATACGCTCACAAAACAATCCATCTCTTTCTGGTTTGTGTGTACGGTAATTGATTGTTTCAGGCTTTAATACTTCTCCTTTAGAAACTTCTAAAATAGATTCTGGAGATGATAACCCAATTGAAATTTTATTAAACTTTTTTACAGTGTACTTTTCGTTTTTTCTTGCCATGTTTTTTATGAGTATTCAGTTGGCAGTATTCAGTTTTCAGTAGACTTTAAACTACTGAAAACTGTTTACTGAAAAAAATTATTCTTCTAATTGAACGTTTAATCCTAAACCTTTTAGTTCGTGCATTAATACGTTAAACGATTCAGGTAAACCAGGTTCTGGCATATCTTCACCTTTTACAATACTTTCGTATGTTTTAGCTCTACCTAACACATCATCAGATTTAACTGTTAAGATTTCACGTAAGATACTAGATGCTCCATAAGCTTCTAATGCCCAAACTTCCATCTCTCAAAAACGCTGACCTCCAAACTGAGCTTTACCTCCTAATGGTTGCTGTGTAATTAATGAGTAAGGTCCAATAGAACGCGCGTGCATTTTATCTTCAATCATGTGACCTAACTTAATCATATAAATTAC
>JABXHX010000024.1 GCA_013373385.1 Flavobacteriaceae bacterium | reverse complement strand
CTACACCGTTTTCAACCTGATTTAAAATAATTGAGTTGTGAGCATCTGCCACATCGCTTGTAATTTCTACTCCTCTGTTTATTGGTCCAGGATGCATAATTACAATATCTTTATTTAAGCTATCTAAAATTTTTTGATTGATACCAAACAATTGTGTGTATTCTCTTGTAGACGGAAAATATTTTACATCCATACGCTCGTGTTGTACACGTAATACGTTGGCAACATCACACCATTCAAGAGCTTTTTTCAAGTTGGTTTCTACTTCAACTCCAAGTGATGTAATGTATTTCGGAATTAAGGTGGTTGGGCCACAGACTTTAACTTTGGCGCCTTGTAATTGCAATGCAAATATGTTTGATAATGCTACTCTAGAGTGCAATACATCGCCCACAATTACTACTTTTTTACCTTTTACACTGCCTAATTTCTCTCTAATAGAGTACGAGTCTAGTAAAGCTTGCGTTGGGTGTTCGTGTGTGCCATCTCCAGCATTGATAATTTTTGCATCTACATGTTTTGATAAGAACACACCAGCACCAACATTAGAATGACGCATTACTACAATATCTACTTTCATAGATAAGATGTTGTTCACAGTATCAATTAAAGTTTCTCCTTTTTTTACAGAAGATTGACTTGCGGAAAAATTAATCACATCTGCCGACAAACGCTTTTCAGCTAGTTCAAAAGAAAGTTTGGTTCTTGTACTGTTTTCAAAAAATAAATTGGCAATGGTAATGTCTCTAAGTGAAGGGACTTTTTTAATAGGTCTATTTATAACTTCTTTAAAATGATCGGCAGTTTCAAAAATAAGATCAATATCATTTTTATTAAGATATTTAATACCTAATAAATGGTCTACACTTAGTTGTTTCATTTTATGTGTTCTGTTCTAAATAAACTACGTCTTCTGTATGCGTTTCTTTCCAGCAAACTTTTACTCTCTCTTGGTTAATAACATCTACCTGCCTTCCTTTATAATTTGGTTGTATTGGTAAATGTCTGCTAAACCTTCTGTCAATCAATACTAAAAGCTCTACTAAATTAGGTCTGCCAAAATCGTTAATGGCAGATAAACCCGCTCTAATACTACGTCCAGAAAATAATACATCGTCAATTAAAACCACATTTTTATTTTCAATTAAAAAGTCAATTTCTGTACTGCTGGCATCAATCGGAGATTCTCTTCTTCTAAAATCGTCTCTGTAAAAGGTTATGTCTAGTAAACCAAGTTTTAGGTCTTTGATATTGTAATGTTGTACTAAAATATCTTTTAATCTATTGGCTAAATAAGTACCTCTAGGTTGTAATCCAATTAAAACAGTATTAGAAAAATCGTTGTGGTTTTCGATAAGCTGGCAAGCTAGTCGATGTAAGATGATTTCAATTTCTTTCGAGTTTAATAAAACTTTTGAGCTCATAAGAAAAATCCAAAATAAGATTTGGAATAAATCAGTTTTACTGATGTTTGTTGTTGGCAAAATTAATGCAAATAAAAGGATTCGCAAAATTTTAACTACACGCATTTTTTAAATGGATATAATTTGTTAATTAATTTGTTGAAAACTCAACTAACATTTTTCTATGTGGTACAAGACTTATAGTATTTTTAAGTAAGCAATAATGACATTATCTTTTAAGAAATTATTGCTGCTTGTTTAATGATTATGAAACGGTTAAATTGTCTTTACTTTTAATGTTTTATGATAAAAACTAAAAGCCTATGTCACTTTCTAAGTTTGAATCCATGTTAAAAACAAATAGTGTGTATTTTTTTGACTCTGTAGAGTTTGAAGAAATTATTCAGCACTATTTAGATAATGGTAAACATTCTTTGGCAAAAAAGGCAGTGCGTTTGGGGTTAGAACAGCATCCAACATCTGTAATCTTAAAACTATTAAAAGTAGAGTTGCTAATCTTTGAAGATAAATTGCAAAACGCAACAGCACTCATTAATGAAATAGAAACCGTAGAGCCTAATAACGAAGATTTGCTAATACACAAAGCAACTTTGCAATCTAAAAACAACAAGCACGAAGCGGCTATAGAAACCTTAAAGCATATTTTAACTCTTACAGAAGATAAGATAGATATTTGGTCTATGATTGGTATGGAGTATTTGTATTTAGATGATTTTGAAAATGCTAGATTGTATTTTGCCTATTGTATTGATGTAGATTATGAAGACTATTCGTCTTTGTACAATGTGATGTATTGTTTTGATATGGAGAACAACCATGAAGAAGCAGTACGGTTTTTAAATAATTATATTGATTCCAATCCGTATTGCGAAGTAGCTTGGCATCAATTAGGGCGACAATTTTTTGTGTTAAATAGATTTAAAGAAGCTTTAATTGCCTTTGATTATGCTGTATTGATTGATGAGGGTTTTATTGGAGGGTATTTAGAAAAAGCAAAAACCTTAGAAGAGTTACAGAGGTATGAAGAGGCTATACAAAACTATTTAATCACCCTTGAATTAGATGACCCTACGGCATTTGTGTTTGTACGAATAGGTGAGTGTTATCAGCAACTTAACGATGTGCAAACAGCAATATCGTATTACAAAAAAGCAGTGCATGAAGATCCATTATTAGATAAAGGGTGGCTGTTGCTAACCAATTCATATCAACAATTAGAAGACTATCAAAAAGCATTGTATTACATTTCTAAAGCACTGCAAACCGATGAAAGTAATCCGCTGTATTGGCGAAAATATGCGGAGATTAATCTAAAACTCAACTTGTATCAAGAAGTGGTTAAAGCCTTTGAACAGTGTCTGTCATTAGATGATACATCTATAGAAATTTATGTAGGATTAGCTGATGTGTTGGTGTTTTTAGGAGAGTATTACGAAGCCTTAAAGATATTAATTAAGTCGAAAAATTACTATAAAGATTTTGCAGAAATAGAATACCGTTTGTGTGGTTTGTTTATGTTAACGCAAAAAGAAGACTATAGTTTACTACACTTAAAAAATGGTTTGGCAATAGATGCAGAATATAGAATGATTGTCAAAGAATTGTATCCAACCGTTTTTGAAAACGAAAAAGTGCAGGTAGTTATTAACAACTATTTAAAAGCAACTGAGTAATATTAAAAATAAACATATTAATAAAGCCGAGTTGAAAAGCTCGGTTTTATTGTTTAATAATTATTCTATTTCAGTATCTTCGTTTTTCTTTAAACAACCAAACAAATGAGTAGAACAATCAAAGATTTTGTAGTAATTGGCTTAAAAGGGATGGCCATGGGAGCGGCCGATGTTGTGCCTGGAGTTTCAGGAGGAACCATTGCTTTTATTTCTGGTATTTACGAAGAACTATTAGGTTCAATAAGTAATGTGAATCTTAGTTTGATAAAAACCTTGAGAAAAGAAGGAGTCAAAGCAGCATGGAAACAGCTCAACGGTTCTTTTTTACTATCGCTCTTTATAGGAATTTTTATAAGTATCGTCTCTTTGGCAAAAGTAATCAAATGGTTGTTAGAAAACGAACCAATTTTGTTATGGTCTTTCTTTTTTGGCTTGGTATTAGCTAGCGTAATTTATATAGCCAAACAACTTACTAAGTGGAATTTTATAGCTGTTTTATTGCTGATTGTAGGGGCAATTCTTGCCTATTATATTACAACACTTAACCCGTTGGTATCAGAAAACTCATCGAGTTTATTTTTGTTTTTAGCAGGTGCAATTGCTATATGTGCGATGATTTTACCAGGAATTTCTGGCTCGTTTATATTGGTGTTGCTTGGAGCTTATAAACCTGTATTGGCTGCTGTAAATGATAGAAATTTTACAGTAATAGCATTGGTTGGTGCAGGTGCTATGGTTGGTTTGCTTACTTTTTCTAGGGTTTTAAAATGGTTGTTTGCACATTTTAAAAACTATACATTGGCTATGTTAACGGGGTTTATCATTGGTTCGTTAAATAAAATTTGGCCATGGAAAGAAACTATTACTTGGCGTACAAATTCACATGGAGTTAAAGTGCCATTCAACCAACAGAGTGTATCGCCTTTTGCATTTGAAGACAATCAACTATTGTATGCAATTGCCTTAGCTTTTGTAGGGTTTGCATTGATTTTACTATTAGAAAAATTGGCAGTAGTAAAAGAAAAATAAATGAAAGCACCACGTACATTAATTCAGAAAATAGGTCTTTTTTTAAAAGGACTTGCAATGGGAGCAGCAAATAAAGTTCCTGGCGTTTCTGGAGGTACGGTTTCTTTTGTATTGAGCTTTTATGAAGAGATGATTTACTCATTTCAGAAAATAAACTTAAAAGCCTTTAAACTTTTAATTAACGGTCGTTTTAAAAGCTTTTACCAATATATAAACGGCCAGTTTTTACTATTGATTTTAGGCGGAAGTATGTTTAGTTACTTTAGCATTTCTTTGGTGCTAGACTATTTTTTACAACATTATGAACTTTACGTGTGGAGTTGGTTTTTTGGGATGATTATCGGCTCTGTTTTCTATATCTATAAAGACTTTGGCGATTGGAATTTGAAAAACACACTTTCTTTTGTGATTGGTGTTTCTGTTGGAGTTGGTATTAGTTTTATGACGCCTGCACAAGAAAACGACAATCTTTGGTTTGTGTTTTTATGCGGAATTATAGGTGTTTCTGGCATGACATTACCAGGTTTGTCAGGTTCATTCATTCTTATTTTATTAGGCAATTATGTACTGTTATTGGTAGATTCGGTAAATGGACTCTTTACTGTAATTACTGGATTGCTCTCTGGAAATTTTGAGGTGTTAGATGTGCCAGAAAACATCCGTTATTTAAAAATAATAACTGTGTTTACAGCAGGTTCTGCATTTGGTTTGGTGTCTATTTCGCATGTGCTAGGTTATGTATTAAAACGCTGGCATCAAATTGTTACAGCCATTATAATCGGATTTATAGCAGGTTCTTTAGGAATAGTTTGGCCTTGGAAAAAGAAAATATTTGCAGAAGAAAATGGAGAGTTTTTAGTTGATGCAGCTGGAAATAAAATCCTTCAAAATTTTGAACGTTATTTTCCAGACTTCTCAAATGTAGAAACATGGATAGCTGTTTTTTATATTGTTTTTGGTATAGCATTAATTTTAGGAATTGATTATTATGACAGAAAAAAACATTCAAGAAAATAAGCTGTTTGGTTTATTAGGAAGAAATATTTCGTATTCTTTTTCTAGCGGATATTTTAATGAGAAATTTAATGACTTAGGTTTAAAAAATCACCGGTATATAAATTTTGACATACCTACTATCAATGATTTTTCTAGTTTGCCTAAACAAAAAGTTAACGGAATGAATGTTACCATTCCGTATAAAGAAGAAATCATTCCGTTTTTAGATGAAATTGATGATGAAGCAGCAGAAATAGGAGCTGTAAACACAATAAAATTTTTAGCTGATGGAAGATTAAGAGGGTATAATACAGATGTCTTTGGATTTAAAAAATCGTTACTACCTCTGTTAGAGTCACATCATACGAAAGCATTAATTCTTGGGACTGGCGGGGCGTCAAAAGCTATAAAACATGCCTTAGATATATTACAAATTCAATCTACATTTGTTTCTAGAAACCCAGAAAATAGTAATCAAATTTCATATAAAAATCTTACAGAAGCTATAATTATTGAACATACTATCATTGTAAATTGTACACCATTAGGCACATTTCCAGAAACCAAATTGTTTCCAGATATACCTTACCAATACATCAATGCTAAGCATTTGTTGTACGATTTAATTTACAATCCGTCAGAAACTACTTTTTTAAAGAAAGGAAAGGAAAAAGGAGCTGTTGTTAAAAACGGATTGGAGATGTTGCAATTGCAAGCAGAAAAATCTTGGCAAATCTGGAACCAATAATTTTTGTTAGAAAACACTAACTTATTTTGCTATTTTCTAATACATTCCTATCTTTAGACTTGAATATAGGAACCTTAAACATTTTAAGATGTTAGATAAAAATCAAGAAAATACAGAAGATCAAGTTAACAAAACTCCGAAAACAAATGAAGTAACTCCTGCTGAAAACTCAACAACAGAAAATGTTGAGCAAGTTGAGGTAGAAAAAAATGAGACTGATAAAGCTGTTGAAGAAATTGAAGAAAAAGTAGCAGAAGATGCAGAAAAAGACGCAGAAAAGAGCTCAATACCCATGTTAGAATATGATACTATGGAGCTTGAGTCTTTGGCAGAAGAATTAGAGAAACTTATCAAAAACTATCCAATTCAGCAATTAAAAGCAAATGTTGATGCAATTAAAAGTGCTTTTAATGTAAAGTTCGGAACTTTACTGGCAGAAAAGAAAGCTGCTTTTTTAGCTGATGGAGGAAACTCGATTGATTTCCAATATTCAAGTCCGGTAAAAACAACCTATAACAACTTATTATCAGACTATAAAAAGAAAAGAGACACCTACTACTCTGAGTTAGACACCCAACTCAAAAACAATCTAGAAAAGCGTCATGCGGTAATTAATGAATTAAAAGAATTAATTGCAGATGCTGACCCTAAAACAATGTATAAAAACTTTAGGGCTTTGCAAGATAGATGGAGAGAAATTGGACCCGTGCCAAGAAGTAAGTACAATGATACCTGGAGAAATTACCATCATCACGTAGAACGTTTTTACGATTTACTACATTTAAGTAATGATTTTAGAGATTTAGACTTTAAGCATAACTTAGAAGAAAAACTAAAGTTAATTGAACGTACAGAAGCATTGGCAACTTACGAAAATGTTAACGATGCTTTTAAAGAATTGCAGAAACTGCACAAAGCATGGAAAGAAGATGTTGGTCCGGTTTCTAAGGAGCAAAGAGAAGAAATTTGGAAAAGATTTAGTGATGCTAGTAAGAAAGTACACGATAGAAGACATGAGTATTTTAGATCGTTAAAATCTCAATTTAAAGTTATTATTGAGAAAAAATTAGCAGTAATTGCAAAGATTGATGCTTACGATGTTTCTAATAATGTAAAACACAGTGATTGGCAGAAAAGCATTAAAGAAATAGAAGCTTTAAGAAAAGAATATTTTGATGCTGGGAAGTTGCCATATTCTAAAAGCGAAGAAGTTTGGCAGAAGTTTAAAGCAGCCACAAAAAAATTCAATCATTCCAAAAACACTTTTTATAAAAATGAAAAAAGAGTTCAGCAAGAAAACTTAGATAAGAAAAATGCTTTGATAGAGCAGGCAGAGTCTTTAAAAGACAGTGAAGATTGGGAGACTGCGACAAATACAATGAAAAAAATTCAGGCAGATTGGAAAAAAATTGGACATGTGCCAAGAAAATTTTCTGATGATATCTGGAAACGATTTAAAACAGCTTGTAATCATTATTTTGATAGATATCATGGTAGACAAGATGATTTAAGTAAAGAACAACAAGCTTTTATAGAAGATAAAAAAGTACTTTTAGATAAGGTAAAAGAGCTAGAAAAAGCAAGCTTAGAAGAGATAGAAACACTAATTACAACATGGAAAGATCTAGGGCAAACGCCTAGAAATGCTAGACATTTAGAATCTAAATTCTATAAGCAAGTAGATAGATTGTTAGAAGGGCTTTCTATGAGTAAAGAAGAAATAGCAATGTTAAAGTTCAAAAATCTTGTAGACGGATATTTAGCACAAAACAATACTCATAAGCTAGATTCAGAGCAAATGTTTGTTAGAAAAAAGATTGATGAAGCCAATAAAGAAATTCAGCAATTAGAAAATAATTTAAGTTTCTTTTCGAATGCAGAAGATGACAATCCTTTGGTAGTAAAAGTGCGTAATGATATTAATGAGCACAAAAAGAATGCTAAAATATGGAAGAAAAAGCTGAAGTATTTAAGAAGTTTAGATTACTAAAAAAAAAAATAGAACTATAAAAAAACTCGGAAGGTAACTTCCGAGTTTTTTTATATGGTAAATATTGCTTTTGTTAAGCAATTAAGTTGTCAATTTTCTCTTTTTCTTCTCTCGCTAAATCAGCATCCACTAAAATTCTACCAGAATATTCGTCAATTGTAATTTTTTTACGAGTTGCAATTTCTACCTGAACTTGTGGCGGAATAGTAAAGAAAGAACCTCCAGAAGCACCTCTTTCAATAGAAACTACAGCCAAACCATTTTTAACTTTGTTTCTAATTCTTTTATAGGCAGCTAATAAATGTTCGTCTATCGAAGCAGAAAATTCTTCAGATTTTTCGGCAAGCATTTTCTGTTCTTTTTCTGTTTCTTTTAAGATATCATCTAACTCAGCTTTTTTATGCGCTAAATGCTCTTCTTGTGTAGCTAATTTTTCTTTTGTAGCAGCAATGACTTCATTTTTTTGTTCAATTCTTGCAGAAAATTCTTTAATTCTCTTCTCTGCTAATTGAATTTCTAGTTCTTGATACTCTATTTCTTTACTCAAAGAGTCAAACTCACGATTGTTTCTAACAGACTTTTGTTGCTCTTCGTATTTTTTCATCGATGCTTTAGATTCTTCAATCAATAATTTTTTATTGTTGATGTCGGTTTCTAAATTTGCAACATCTTCAGCAAAATTTGAAAGTCTTGTGTTTAAACCAGCAATTTCGTCTTCTAAGTCTTCAACCTCTAAAGGTAATTCTCCACTTACATTTTTTATTTCATCAATTCTAGAATCAATTAATTGCAAGTCATATAATGCTCTTAATTTTTCTTCAACCGTAACCTCTTTCTTCTTTGCCATGTGTTAACTATAATATATTGGGTTTGTACTTTTTTCTGATAACATAATATTGCCTACAGATAAGGCAGGTGCAAAATTAGTAATTTTTTTTGTAAGATGCTCAACTAAAAGGTTTTTTGTGAATTGCTCACTTTCGTAATGTCCTACATCAATTAATAAAATTTTCTTTTCTGCTTTAAAAAAATCATGGTATTTAAAGTCTGCACTTATATAGGCGTCTGCTTTACTGGCAATTGCGTTGCTAATAGCAAAACTGCCAGAGCCACCTAGTACAGCTACTTTTTGTATTGGTGTATTTAAGATTTCAGAATGTCTTACACAATCGGTTTTCATCGTTGTTTTTACAAATTGTAAAAGATCTACTTCATTCATAGCGTTGGGCAATTCTCCAATCATTCCCATGCCTATGGTTTCTTTGCTTTTTATGTTCGATTTAGGGATCAATATTTGTGGATTTTGAATGCCTAAAACTTCACATATTTTTCCGCTAACTCCTTGTTGCACATTGTCTAATGCCGTATGCATTGCATAAATGGCAATATCATTTTTAATGGCTTTTAAAACCACGCGCTCTACATAAGAGTTGCCATTTAGCTTTTTTAATCCACTAAAAATAATTGGATGAAAACTTACAATTAAATTACAATTCTTAGCTATGGCTTCTTGAACCGTTTGTTCTAAAGTGTCTAGTGTTACTAGTACTCCAGAAACGGTTGTGTTGTAGTTGCCAACCAACAAGCCTACATTGTCAAAATCTTCTGCATAGTGTAACGGAGCTAATTCTTCTATAAAATTTGTAATGTCTTTTATTTTCATGAGTTTGTCTTTTGAAAATCTTTATCGTAATTAAATACCTTTCCTTCAATTTGATTAGTATCGATGACAAGAAAAATATTTTGAGAACCAAAGTTAAGATTTTTAATTACTTTCGTGTTAATGAAAGTACTCCGTTTTTTATTATTTCCGTTTGCCATCTTATATGCAATAATTACTACGGTTCGTAATTTTTTATTTGATGTGGGCGTTTTAAAATCAACAAGTTTTGAGAAACCTGTTATTGCTGTTGGTAACTTGTCTGTTGGTGGTACAGGAAAAACTCCGCAAATTGAATATTTGATACGATTGCTGCGTGCGAATCGAAAGTTAGCAGTATTGAGTAGAGGTTATGGAAGAAAAACGAACGGATTTATATGTGCAGATGAAACGAAAAGTTCAGAAGATATTGGTGATGAGCCTTTACAATTTTACAAGAAGTTTAGTGATATAACGGTTGCTGTTGATGAAAATAGGGTACATGGAATTGCGCAGTTAAGAGATGCTGAACTTGTATTGTTAGATGATGCTTATCAGCATAGAAAAGTAAAGGCTGGTTTTTATGTTTTGTTGACTAAGTTTGATGCCTTGTTTTCGAACGATTTTGTGTTGCCAGTTGGGAATTTACGCGAGCGTAGAGTGGGAGCAAGCAGAGCTGATGTTGTAGTGGTGACCAAATGTCCAGATATAATTAACTCAGTGCAAATTAAAGCTACAGAGCAATTGATACGAAGATATTTTAAAGGACCTATTTTCTTTTCAAAAATTAGTTATGCCAATGTTTTATTGAGTAACGGAGAACAGCAAATAGTTGCTTCTGAACTAAATAAATACGAAATTTTGTTGGTAACAGGAATCGCAAATCCAAGTCCGTTGCTACAATATTTGGACGGACTAAATTGTAAGTATACACATCAAAGTTATCCAGACCACCATCAGTTTACAACAACAGATATTGTGCAACTAAACAAACAATTTTTAGGGTTAAAATCTGAAAATAAAGTTATGGTAACAACCGAGAAAGATTTTGTACGACTCTCTGAAAAAATAGATACACTTTTTTACTTGCCTATTGATACTGCATTTGTAAACTGTAAAGGCGAGTTTGATTTGCTGATAACAAATTATGTAAATTCTGCACTATAGTGTATTGTAGTAGAGGCTTTTTATAATTCCGTCCGATAGTCCAATTTTTGGTACATAAATTTTTCTTGCGCCAGACCATTTCATGGCAGATAAGTAAATTTTGGTTGCAGGTATAATTACATCGGCTCTATCTGGGTTTAAGCTCAATTCAGAAATACGTTCTTTATAACTCATCTGCTTAAGAAACTGGTATTGTGCATTCAAATAAATATAAGAAATAGGTTTGCCTATAGTTCTGCCAGACATTTTAAAAAGTTTGTTAATATTTCCTCCAGAACCAATTAATGAAATCTTTTTAATGTCTTTTGTATTAGCTTCTATCCATTCTTGTACCTTTTTAAATTTGGCTTTATTTTCTGCTTTTGTGTTGTTTAGCAAACGTACAGTTCCCATTTTAAAAGATTTAGAGTTGACAATCCTTCCTTTAGAGAAAAGGGTAAACTCTGTGCTACCACCACCAACATCAACATACAAATAAGATTGATCAGTATCTATTAGTTCACTTAAATCTGTAGAAAAAATAATGGCCGCTTCTTTTTTACCGTTAATTATATCTATTTTAATGCCTGTTTTGTCAAAAATCTGTTGTACTACATCTTTACCATTTGCTGCTTCTCTCATAGCTGAAGTTGCACAGGCTTTGTATTTTTCTACTCCGTGAACCTTCATTAATAACTTAAAAGCCTCTAAGGCATCTACCATTCTATACGTGTTTTCTTGGCTGATTTTTCCGGCAACAAAAGCATCTGTACCTAAACGGATAGGAACGCGAACTAATGACGATTTTTTAAAACGAGCATCTTTGTCTTCTTCTATAATAACGTTAGATATGAGTAATCTGATGGCGTTAGAGCCAATGTCTATTGCTGCGTATTTTTTTATTTCTAGCAAAGTGGTCTTTTTTATTTATGATCTTTAGGTGTCTCTATTAAGATTGTTTTTCCTTTTTTAATGCTTTTCCAATGTTTTGTGTCAAACTGAATACCAATAACTCCACAAGTGGGTACATGTGCTATCGGTTTGTTTCCGTATTTGTTTACAAAAGTATTGATTCCATGATCGTGACTAAAAATAATGGCTGAATCAAAATTATCATCTAGGGCTTTAATGGTTTTTACCAAATAGCCATCACTAAAACTATACAATTGCCTTTTAATTTTTAGGTTAGCCATTGGATATCCAAAATTTTCGCAAAAAATAATAGAAGTATGCAAAGCTCTATTGGCACTGCTAGTAACAAAAACATCGGGTTTTGCTATGTTTTTAGCTAAATATTTTGATAGTAAATGGGCGTCATTGATCCCTCTTTTTTTTAAAGGTCTATCAATATCTGCAATGCCATCATATAACCAAGACGATTTTGCATGCCTAACAATATATAGTGTTTTCATTGTAAAGTTTGATAGGATAAATATAAAAAATTATGGCGCCAAACGTTCTATTTTCCAAGAAAAATCTTTCTGCAAAGTATATCGAATTCTATCATGCATTCGGTTTGGTCTACCTTGCCAAAATTCTATTGAAATAGGTTTAACTAAAAATCCGCCCCAATAATCTGGACGTGGAATTTCTTGAGCCTCAAATTTTTTTTCAAATGTTTTTAAATTGTTGTCTAAGACTTCTCTAGAAGCAACTACCTCGCTTTGATTAGATGCCCAGGCTCCAAGTTTACTTCCATCAGGACGCGATTCAAAATAACCATCAGATAAGTTTTCTGCTAACTTTTCAGTCTTGCCTTTAATAATAATTTGTTGTTCTAATGCTGGCCAAAAAAAAGACAAGCAAATCTTATTATTTGTAGCAATGGCTTTTCCTTTTTCTGAGTTGTAGTTGGTGTAAAAAATAAAGCCCTCCCAAGTATATTTCTTTAATAGTACAATTCTATTTTTTGGGAACCCATCTAAACCAATTGATGCAATATTCATGGCGTTGGCTTCATCAACCATAGTAGAAGCATCAGCATTTAAAAACCATTGCTGAAACAATTCTATTGGGTTTTCTGGGCAATTACTTTCTAGTAATTCTTGCTTTTTGTAGGTTTTACGATAATTGCTTAAATCGTGAGCCATAATAGGTTTTTAGTTAGGTAAAAATAAGAGTTTTTACCTAACTGAACCTATTTTTTAATAAGAATTATACTGGTAAGTATTCAGGTAAATCTTCGCAATAAAAACCACGTTCTTTTATATGTTCTATAAGTTGAGTTTCTCTAAGTTGATCGGTAGATTCTATGCGTAAAACATTATCAATATCTTCTACATCTACAGACCAATTGATAATTTGTGGATGAGCATTTAAAAATGATTTTACCTTTTTTACTTCCTTTTTGGTTTTGATATCTGTTCTTAGAATAATGAGTTTCATGTTAATTTTCTTGGGGAGTATCGGTAGATGGATTGTTGATTCTGTTTTTATAAGCTTCATAAGCAGCTTCGCCTTCTTCGTTCCAATACGCATCATACAATTCCCATTTAGAAAAATCGCTTGTAGATGATTTTTTCTTTTTATTGCTAGATGTACTGTCGCAACTGTTGCTGCTATCTTTGTCGCAACCCAATCCGCCAAAAATAATTTTAGCTAAAATAATTAGCCCGATTCCTTGCCAATACGTAATGGTTGTTAAGCCAAAAATATCAGGCATTAACCAGTTCCAAAGGTATTGGAAAACAAATCCAAATAAGGCAATAAAAGCTGTGATAAGAATCGCAAATAATAATACCCAGCCTACTACAATAGCAGGATTTTTGCTTCTTAATTTGTGTTTAAAATAATTTTTCATGATAGGATGTTTTTTCTTTTTGTGTTTTTAATTTCTTGTATAATTGAGAAATAGCTCTGTGTCTTCTAGATAATAATGTTCCTTCAGGTATCCCTGTTTCTTCAGAGATTTCTCTATAGGTATAACCTTCTACATCAATAGCTAAAATGATATCTCTATAAGGTGTTTTTAAACTAAAAATAGCTTTCTTTAATTCAGTTGTTAACTTTTCAGAATATTGGCTTTCAGTATTGCTGTAGAATTGTTCTGCAAAATCTGTTAATAGTTCTTCAAAACTTTCTTCAGCGCTGACTATCTTTTTTTTTCTCATGCTGTCTATAATTTTATTTTTTATAGAATGATAGACAAAACCTGCAATGTTATTTATAGGAACAACTTCTTTACGTGAAAAAATTTTTAAAGCAACATCTTGTATAATGTCTTCTGCATCTCTGTCAACATCGTTTTCTATTTTAGAATGCACATATGCTTTTAGATTGTGGTATTCTTTGTTAAAAAACGATTTTAATTCTCTTTCGTTGTTTTTATTAGTTGTCATTAAAACACCTTATTTGAGGTCTTCATAAATAAAGACGACGAGAAATACTTTTATTGCAATTTTTTTAAAGTTTTTTTTAAAAAAAAGTTTTTACTTTATTAAAATGAATAAGCAGTATGAATTACAATGGTTAAGAATTGTTGTAATTTGTAATTGTAAATGTGTCTTGAAACTATTTATGAATATATTCATCAAAAACACTCATAACAAAAGGTTTAGGTAGGTAAAAGTCAAATCCGTTATCTAGACATCTTTTCTTCCAGTTTTCGCCAAAATAGTTTGTGTGAGCAATGTAAAAAGTTTCTTTTGGGAGGTTTCTTTCCTTTATCTTTTCTAAAACACCAAACCCATCTATATCTGAGTTGTTTAGATTGATGTCAATTAAAAATATGTTGTATGTATTTTGGTCTAGTAAATCGAAAAACTGGGTAGTTGTTTCTACAGCGTCAATTTCGTATTTTCCAGCAACTTTTTCACTGACAATCAGTCTATTTATAGCGTCATCGTCTAAATAAAGTATTTTCATAAATTAATATTGAAATTTGGGGCTTTTGCTAGCGTAAATATAACTCCTTTTTTTAAATTTTCATTTTTGATGCCAAATTTATTTTTTTTTAAATAATAATAACCCAGAAAAAGTAATCAATCCATTCAGTAATAATAAAGCAAATCCAAAGTCAAAACTTAAAAATATTAAACATATATAGTTCACTAAATAGGTTAAAAATGGAGATGCAATACAGATAAAAGGTACGGCTTTGTCTTTTACATTGAGTTTGGTAAATAACCCAAAAGCATAGAGTCCTAATAAAGGGCCATAGGTATAGTTGGCAAACGTAAATATTTTGGCAATCACACTGGTATCAGCAATGAAATATTTAAAGACGAGAATGGTAGCAATCAATACTAGCGAAAAGAGGATATGTATCTTTTTACGAATGCGCTCTTGTTGGTTTTTATCCTTCTTTTTGTCTACTTCTAAAATGTCTATACTAAACGAAGTGGTTAAGCTTGTTAAGGCAGAATCTGCGCTAGAATAGGCAGCAGCAATCAATCCTAATAAAAAGAAAATAGCAGCTGCTAAACCTAAACTTCCTTTGGTAGCAATAATTGGAAAGAGATTGTCTTTATGTGCGTCAATTCCGTTGCGTTGTGCATAATCTGTTAATAAAACTCCTAAAGCTAAAAAGAAAAAATTGACAATTACCAAAACAATGGTAAACCAAAACATATTTTTTTGTGCATCTTTTAAATTGCGGCAGGTTAAGTTTTTTTGCATCATATCTTGGTCTAAACCTGTCATAACAATAGCTACAAAAGCACCCGCTAAAAATTGCTTCCAAAAATAGTTCCCAGCTTTTACATCTTCAAAAAAGAATGTTTTAGATAACTCACTATCGGTAACATAGGTAAATATATTTTCAATTTGTAGTTCATCAGAAATAGCATAGATACAAACACCCACAGCAATGAGCATAAATAAGGTTTGCAAAGTGTCTGTCCAAACAATGGTTTTAATGCCACCTTTAAACGTATATAACCAAATGAGTAAAATAGTAATAGTTACGGTAACCCAAAACGGAATTCCGTATGCATCAAACAACAACAGCTGCAATACATTGGCAACTAAAAACAATCTAAAAGAAGCGCCAATAGTTCTTGATAATAAAAAGAAAGAAGCTCCTGTTTTGTATGAATTTCTCCCGAATCTATCTTCTAAATAGGTGTAAATAGAAGTCAGATTTAATCGGTAGTAGAGTGGAAGCAATACCAAACCTATTACGGCATAACCAATAATATAACCTAATACCATTTGCATATAGCTCATGCTTTGAGCTTCTACCCAACCTGGTACAGAAATAAATGTGACTCCAGATAAAGAAGCGCCAATCATTCCGAATGCTACTAAATACCAAGGAGATGAATTGTTGGCTTTGAAAAAGGTTTCGTTATTAGCAGATTTTCCGGTAATGTAAGAGATTAAAATGAGTACACTAAAATAGGCTACAATTAATAATACAATATGAATTGGTTGCATGGATATTTTTGATTTTTGTATTACGAATATAGTGTTTTATTTGTTGAATAGTTAATTGGGAAGTTGTAGATTTGCTGCCATGGATTTTTCATCGAAGTTGTTAGAAAATGCCGTTAATGAAGTGTCTCGTTTACCAGGAATTGGTAAAAGAACTGCACTGCGTTTGGTGTTACATTTATTAAAGCAACCAGCAGAACATACCGGATATTTGGCTGAAGCAATTACACAATTTAGAAACGATATTAAATCGTGTGAAAAGTGTCATAATATTTCTGATACTGTTTTGTGTGAAATCTGTAACAATCCTAATAGAAACTCAGAAATTGTATGTGTTGTAGAAGATATTCGTGATGTAATGGCTATTGAAAGTACGGCACAATTTAAAGGATTGTATCATGTGTTAGGTGGAAAAATTTCTCCGATTGAAGGAATTGGGCCACACAATTTACAAATAGAATCTTTGGTAGAAAAGGTTGCTAATGGAGAAGTAAAAGAATTGATTTTTGCATTGAGTTCTACCATGGAAGGAGATACTACTAACTTCTATATTTTTAAACAGATTGAAAAATACAATATTACTACCAGTACTATTGCTCGAGGTATTTCTGTTGGTGATGAACTAGAATATGCAGATGAGGTTACTCTTGGTAGATCTATTGTAAATAGGATTCCGTTTGAGCAGAGTATTCGGAGTTAGTATTTTAGCTATTAGCGATTGCTCATTTTTTCATTATCCTCTTTTTCCCAGTTATTTTTTGCACGTAAATTTTTGTAGAGTCTAATTCCGAGCATTAATAACACTCCAAATAAAATAATTCCTACAACTCCCCAAATCCAATTAATGGCACTTTTTAGGGTGACTAAAAATACCACAGCAAACAAAATAATAGTAGAAACTTCGTTCCAGATTCTTAATTTAAAAGAAGAATATTTAACAATATCGTTTTGCAATTGCTTAAAAATTACATGACAGCTTCCGTGGTAAAAATATAAGGCTAGTACAAAAGCCAATTTTACCAACATCCAATCCATGGTTAAATAGGCAGGATTTTTAACGAGCATCCAAAAAGCAAAAAAACTAGCTAAAATAGCTGATGGCCAGGTAATAATATACCATAACCGTTTGGACATTAACTTATATTGAGTTTGTAAAATTTCCTTAGCAGGTTCTTCTTTGTCTTCTGCTTCTACATGGTAAATAAATAAGCGAATAATATAAAATAATCCAGCAAACCAGGTAACCACAAAAATAATGTGCAATGCTTTTATGTAGAAAAAATCCATAGTTTATCAGTTATCAGTTGTTAAAGATACATTGTTTATTGCAAATTGACGATTGTTTATTAATTACTGTTCATTGTTATTCGCCCATTCATCTATCCAAGTATTCATTACAGCTACCCAATCATCCTTGTCATTTAAACAAGGAATATGTTTATAATCTGTTCCTCCAGCTTCTAAAAAGTCATCTTTTCCTTCCATGGCAATTTCTTCGAGTGTTTCTAAGCAATCAGCAACAAAAGCCGGCGTAATTACGGCTAATTTTTCAACTCCTTGTTTTGCAAAACGTTCTAATTCAAAATCTGTGTAAGGTTTTAACCAAGGATCCTTTAATAAACGAGATTGAAAAGAATTGCTATAAGTTCCTTCTTTTAGTTTTAACTCTTTGGCAATTTCTTTAGTAGTTTCAAAACACTGATGTCTGTAACATGTATTGTGTGCTTCAGATTTTTTCTCGCAACAACTACCGTCTATTTTACAATGACTTTTAGTTGGGTCAGTTTTGTAAATATGACGCTCAGGAATTCCGTGGTAAGAAAACAACAAATGATCGTAATCAAAATCATTTAAATGTTCTTTGATATTATCTGACATGACTTTGATATAACGAGGTTCGTTATAAAAATGAGGAATCTCTGTTGTTTTGATAGTTGGATGAAATGCTTTCCTAACTTCTTCTGCTTTCACTAAAACCGTTTCTGTAGAAGACATGGCATAATGTGGGTACAACGGAACAATTAAAATATCATCTACACCTTTTTGTGCTAATTCATCAAATCCTTTTTGAATGCTCATGGTTCCATAGCGCATTGCTAAAGCAACAGGAATTTCTGTATTGTTCTGAACTTTTTTTGCAAACCTTTCAGAGATAACAACCAAAGGAGAACCTTCTTTCCACCAAATTTTTTGATATGCAGCAGCAGATTTTTTTGGTCGAGTTCTTAAAATGATTCCTTTAATTAATAACCAACGTTTCCAATACGGAATATCAATTACACGCTCATCCATTAAAAATTCATCCAAATAGGTTCTAACATCTTTTACTGATGTACTTTCTGGTGATCCTAAATTGATTAATAATACGCCTTTCATATGTGTGCTAAATTATGTCTTTTATTTTTTTATTTGATTGGTAACTTCATACAAAGCAATTGCTAAACTATGTATTACATTCATTGATGAGTTTCTACCATACATAGGGATAGCAACGGTAGCATCAACAACATTAATATTTTCTATTCCATTTCTTTCACTTCCTAGAAGTAGCACAATTTTATCAAGAGATTTAAAATTATACTCTTGAATAGCTGTACTTTCATCAGTAATTTCAATACCTATGATGGTATTGCCTTCATTTTTTAACTGCTGAATTAATTGATTAAAATCAGCATATCTTTCATGTTTTACCTGAGAAAGTGTGTTTCTGGCAGTTTTTTTTACAATTCTATTTTCTTCTGATGGGGAGTTTTCGTGTACATATATTTTCTGAACCCCAAAACTTTCAGAAACACGAAAACACATTCCGATATTTTCTGGTGTTCTAATAGCGTCACAAACAATTGTAATAGGAAATTTTTGTTGTTGGTTTTCTATTTCTGTATGATTTAACTGTTTCATTTAATTGTTTTGCAAAGAGCTGATGTATTTTTTTGGAGTAATCCCGTATTTTTTCTTAAAAGCAGCAATAAAATGGCTAGATGTACTATAACCAATTTTTAAACCTACTTCATTTACGTTGTGCTTATTGCTTTCAAGCAATCTTCTGGCATGCTCCATTTTATAATCAAATAAAAAACTGTAAACAGTATCTCCATAGATTTGTTTAAAGCCATCTTTTAGTTTTTTAAGGGTAAGGCCTACTTCATTTGCTAGCTCTTGTAAACTTGGAGGTTCTGCCATGCGAGCAATAATAATATCTTTGGCTTTTCTAATTTTAATAACGTTTTGCTCGTCAACTAAAAACGGACAGAACTCTGCATTACTGGCATTTTCTTTTTGAAAATGTAAGCTTAATAATTCGTATATTTTCCCTTTTATATATAGATTTTTGATGTTTTCATGCACATGAGACTCAATAATCTGCTGCAATACAATCTGAACCATAGGTTTGATTAAATCATCCTTATAATATTTTCTATTGATGTTTTCTTCACTTAAAAAATGAATATGATTTGCTTCTTTAGAAAACAAAGAATGAAATTTTTCAATAGATATAAGTAATGAGAACAATGTAGTATTTGGATACGATTCTAAATTTATTGGAAGCTTTTGCTGTGGGTTGTATAATAAAACTGCATGTTGCTCTTGTACATCTAATGCGTATTTTCCGTTGTTAAATAAAAACTTAGATTTTCCTTTTAAACAAAAGTGTAGTTGAATAAAAGTACTATCAATTTCCTTAGTAAAGTGTTGAATTTCATCACTTTCGTTTTTAATATGTAGGATGTGAAATTGATTCTCAATGTTAAATTCAGTGATGGAACTTTCTGCGATGTTTTTTGACATATACTTTTAATTGATAGCTAATTTGTTATTTAGAATGATTCTATGTAAAGTGCTCTTAAAGCCTTAGTAAAGCTGCGAAAATACGTTTTTTTATTAATTATCTATCTTTTTAAGGTTGAAATTCTTACAGCGACATTAATTGTTCTTACAGCGATACTTTTATCAGATTTTAGTTTTTAATTTTGATGCGTTTTAGATGAATTAAAATACATGACAATCAAAAATCATCAAGTTAATTTATACAGCATAGGAGTCAGTTATAAAAAAGCTGATGCTAAAGTTAGAGGTAAATTTTCTTTATCAAAAGAAACACAAATTAAATTATTAAAAGAAGCAAAAGCTGCTGGTGTAGAAGGGATTTTTGTGGTTTCTACTTGTAATAGGACAGAGATTACAGGATTTGCACAACATCCATTTGAGCTTATAAACTTACTGTGCAAACACTCTAAAGGTACAGTAGAAGAGTTTGCAAAGGTTTCTAATGTGTATAAGAATCAAGAAGCAATTTCGCATTTATTTAGAATAGGTACAGGATTAGATAGTCAGATTTTAGGAGACTACGAAATTGTAGGGCAGTTAAGAGAATCATTTAAACAAGCAAAAAAGTTGCAGACAACAAATGCTTATTTTGAAAGATTAATTAACCACGTTATGCAAGCAAGTAAACGTGTAAAGAACGAAACAAAGTTGAGTTCTGGTACAACTTCAGTATCGTATGCAGCTGTACAGTATATCATCAATAATTTTAAAGACTACAATTCAAAGAATATTCTGGTTTTTGGTCTAGGAAAAATGGGAAAACATACCTGTAAAAACCTAGCAGAATATACTCAAAATAAATCTATATGTTTAATAAATAGAACAGAGCAAAAAACAACAAAATTTGTAAAAGAGCATCCGTCAATAAGAAAAGCAACCATAGAAGAATTAAAAAATGAAGTTTATCAAAGCGACGTGTTAATTGTATCTACTGGAGCTAATAAGCCAACAATAGTAAAAGAGCATGTGCCTGCAGATAAAGAATTATTAATTCTCGATTTGTCTATGCCAGCAAACGTAGCCAAAGAAGTAAGTAGTTTAAAAAATGTTACTTTAATAAATGTAGATGAGTTGTCTAAAGTGACAGACGAAACCTTGGCAATACGTCAGCAAGAAATCCCTGTTGCAGAAGCAATTATAGAAAAACATAAGGCAGAGTTTAACGAGTGGTTACATCACCGTAAATTTACACCTGCTGTGTATGCTTTAAAAAAGTCTTTAGAAACAATGCAACAAAATGAGTTGGCATTCCATAAAAAGAAACTAAAAGATTTTGATGAAGAGCAAGCAGAAATTATTACATCAAGATTTATACAAAAAATTACAACACAGTTTGTAAAGCATTTAAAAGACGAAGAAACATCTATACCGCAAAGTATTAATGTTGTTAGTAAAATGTTTGGAGCTGAATTAGAAGAAGTACATGCAGAAGATCATTAGAATTGGTACTAGAGAAAGCCAATTAGCACTTTGGCAAGCCAATAAAGTAAAAAAAGAGCTCGAAGCATTAGGTTACGAAACAGTATTAGTTCCAATAAAATCTACTGGAGATATCGTACTAAATAAGCCCTTATACGAGCTAGGAATCACAGGAATTTTTACCAAGAATTTAGATATCGCCATGCTAAATGATGATATCGACATTGCAGTACACTCATTAAAAGACGTGCCCACAGTATTACCAGAAGGAATTATTCAAGCTGCTGTTTTAAAAAGAGCCAACCCAAATGATATTCTTGTATTAAAAGATAACGAAGAATTTTTTGGGCAACCAAACGGCGTTATTGCCACAGGAAGTTTGAGAAGAAAAGCTCAATGGTTGCAACGTTACCCAACCCATAAAGTTGTTGATTTAAGAGGTAATGTAAATACCCGTTTGCAAAAATTACAAGATAATGATTGGAACGGGGCTGTATTTGCTGCGGCAGGATTAGAAAGAATAGGCTTACGTCCAAAAGGAGCAGTGAATCTTTCTTGGATGATCCCTGCACCAGCTCAAGGAGCTATTATGATTACTGCATTAGAGTCTGATGATTATGTAAAAGACGCTTGTGAGCAGTTAAACCATTACGAGACTCAAGTTTGTACTGATATAGAGCGTGATTTTTTAAATCGATTAGAAGGTGGATGTACTGCGCCAATTGGAGCCCATGCCTATATAGATGAAAAAACTGAAGAGATTAACTTTAAAGGAATTTTATTGAGTAGAGACGGACAAAAGAAAATCTCTGTTGTAAAAACAGCCAAAGTAGGTCGTCATAGATATTTAGCAAAAGATTGTGCAGATTATGTAATTAATCGAGGAGGAAAAGAGTTGATGTTGGAAGATGAAAGCCTAGAAAAAGAGTTTGCTATTTATTCAACAAAAAAGTTGTCTGAAATTCAAAAGAAATTATTACCAACTTCAATGGAGGTTTTAGATAGTGATTTTATAAAAATCCGTTTTAATAGAATTGCTCCAAAAGTGGTGAAAGACGAAATTGAAAACGTTATCATAACCAGTAAAAATGGAGTTGAGGCTATATTAAATTCATTTGCAAAAGATGAGTTAAATTTTAAAAACATATACTGTGTAGGTCGAAGAACTAAAAAGTTAATCGAACAAAAAATAGGGAAAGTTGTATTTCAAGCTAGAAATGCTTCAAAATTAGCTGAGTACTTGTCTAATGAGTTGCAAGGTAAAGAAGTTACCTATTTCTGTAGTGATTTACGATTAGATACATTACCAACCGTTTTAGCTGAAAACGATATTATTGTACATGAAATAGAGGCTTATAAAACAATGTATAGTCCAGTGATTGTTAAAGAAAATGTAAACGGAGTTTTGTTTTACAGTCCATCTACTGTAGAAAGTTATCTACAAGAAAATTCAGCAGATAAAATAGCATTTTGTATTGGTGAAAGCACAGCAAAAGAAGCACGTAAACATTTTGAGAATGTACAAGTTGCCAATTTACCAACAGTAGAAAGTGTGATTGAAATGGTAAATTTACATTTTGTAAAAAAATAATTAGACCTCAGGGTTATGAATCCTGCGATCTATAATTTAAATGTCATTCCTGCGAAGGCAGGAGTCTCTTTAAAAAAGGAAATACATCATAAAAAAGATTCCTGCCTTCGCAGGAATGACAATATAAGATGAATAGAACACGTAGACTTAGAAAAACAGAAGGAATCCGAAGATTGGTAAGAGAAAACCAATTATCGGTCAATGATTTTATATATCCGCTATTTATTGAAGAAGGAACAGGCATTGAAACAGAAATTCCTTCTATGCCAGGAATCAATCGCTATTCGTTAGATACTATTTCTAAAGAATTAGACGAAGTTGTCGCCTTAAAAATCCCTGCGGTATTGTTATTCGGAATTCCATCTAAAAAAGATGATGAAGGTACCGAAACTTGGAATGACAACGGAATTATGCAACAAGCTATTCGATTCATTAAAAAGAACTATCCAAATTTATATGTAATTACCGATGTGTGTTTCTGTGAATACACCTCACATGGTCATTGTGGAGTTATACATGATAATGATGTAGAGAATGATGTAACTTTAGTAAATTTAGCAAAGCAAACAGTATCGCATGCGAAGGCAGGGGCAGATATGGTAGCACCATCAGGAATGATGGACGGAGCAATCGCTATGATGCGTGAATCATTAGATAATACTGGTTTTGCAAACTTACCAATCATGGGATATTCTGTAAAATACGCATCAGGATTTTACGGTCCTTTTAGAGAAGCGGTAGATTCAGTACCATCATTTGGAGATAGAAGAACCTATCAAATGGATCCTTCAAATAGAGATGAAGGATTACGTGAAGCAACTTTTGATGATGAAGAAGGTGCAGATATTTTAATGGTAAAACCAGCCTTATCGTATTTAGACATTATCAGAGATTTAAAAAATAATTTTGACAGACCAATCGCTTGCTATAATGTAAGCGGAGAAT
>JABXHX010000084.1 GCA_013373385.1 Flavobacteriaceae bacterium | reverse complement strand
GCTTGCTTGATTGCTACCTCACTTCCTATTACAGGCACTTTGATTTGGTGGAACAAAAAGAAGAAGAAAAAATCATCTAAAAAGAAGAAAGTGGAAAGAAGGCAATTGGAAGCGGCATAGTTTCACAAATTTGGTTTGTCAAGGGTGATTTTATCATTCAAAAATTTCGAGCTCCTTCATTTTTACCTTTAAAATTAAATTTTAAGGAAATTTTAAGCCGAATTTTTATTTGATTTCCTGTTAAAAGGGGATTTTTGATTCTTTAATTTTTATCCCATGGAATCAATTTGTGTAATCGTTCCCATTTATAATGAAGAAGAAGCGATTCCAAAATTCCCTCAGGAATTTTCCGAGTATTTTGAATTAAGCTCGCTAAGCGCAAGTGTTTTATTGGTTAATGATGGCTCCACGGACGCTAGTTTAGATTTGATCGAAAAACTTTGCTTGGAGGATTCCCGCTTTCATTTTATTTCCCTAGAAAAAAACAGTGGGTTAAGTTCTGCTTTGAAAGCAGGGTTTGATTATGCAAAAACAGATTGGGTAGGCTATATAGATGCAGACCTTCAGACCAAACCAACAGACTTCTTGAAATTTGAGCCCTATTTGGACCATTTTGATTTGGTTTTAGGGGATCGCTCAGCTAGCAGAAAGGATTCTCTCGTGAAAAAACTCTCTTCACGTATTGCGAATAGTTTTAGGGATTTTATGCTCCATGATGGAGTGAATGATTCCGGTTGTCCATTGAAAATCCTAAGAAGAGATCTTGCTGTAAGCATACCTTTTTTTAAAGGAATGCATCGTTTTATCCCAGCATTGGTGTTGATGAATGGAGGAAAGGTCAAGCAGGTTCCAATCGCACATTTCCCCAGGGTTACAGGGAAAAGTAAGTTCAATCTATGGAACAGAATGCTCTCTCCCTTGCAGGATACATTTGCAGTCCGATGGATGACTAAGCGAAATATTACCTACAAGATAAGTTCCTTTGATATTCTTAACCAACAAAACAAAAGCCTATGAAAGGTTCTGTTTTATTAGGATTAGGGTTTTTGGCTCAGGGATTATTTTCGGCTAGGTTTTTAATCCAACTGGTCAAATCTGAAAAAAAGGGGGAGGTGCTTTCACCGGCGATTTTTTGGCAGCTGAGTTTGATTGCATCCCTTTTGTTGATGACTTATGGGGCTTTTAGACATGATCCAGTAATCGTTGGGGGACAATTAATCGGTTATTTTGTATACATCCGCAATCTTCAACTTCAGGGAGAATGGAGAAAAATCCCCAAGATACTCCAGCTTTTTTTCTTCGGATTACCTGTTCTTTTTCTATTCTATTTTGCCTTTTTTTGGCATTCTGAGTTTTTACTTACACTCAATAATCCCGATATAGATTTTTTCTTATTGACCTGGGGAAGTATTGGTCAGTTAATCTTTACCTCTCGATTTCTTGTCCAGTGGTATTTTTCTGAGAGGAAGGAAGAATCTTATTTTCCTTTGAGTTTTTGGTATATCAGTATGGTGGGAGCTATGTTGATTATTATTTATGCCATTGTAAGAAAAGATGCGGTTTTATTCATTGGTCAGGCCTTTGGGATGATTGTTTACTTGCGCAATGTGATGATTCATTTCGGATTTCAGAATAAGAGAAATCTCAATTTTCTGGAAAAGGTAAAGACCTACCGTATGGGGCTTTTTTTAGGAGTGACTGCCTTCTTTTTGTTTTTTAATTTGAATTCTTGGTCCGTAACGGAATCCAGTGAAGCCCGCTATGCCCAGATTAGTAAAGAAATGCTTCAAACTGGAGATTGGATGCATCCACAGTTGATAGGGATTTATCATTACCACAAGCCTCCGATGACTTATTGGATTACTGCCTTGTCCTATAAGATTTTTGGAGTTAATCCTTTTGCTGCTCGATTTTTTCTTCAAATCGCAATTTTAATTCAACTTTTTTTGGTCTATCGAATTGGGATTTTGTTATGGAAGGACAAAAATAAATCCTTTAAAGCAGCTTTGCTGTATGCTTCCTTTCCCGTGGTAATCATTGGAGGAAGGGCATTGACTACTGATGCTTACCTCGCTACTTTTATTTTAGCAGCATTGTTTTTTTGGTTTCGATACCTTCAAAGAAGAGAGAATTGGGATTTAATCTTTATGAATTTGTTTTTGGGGCTCGGATTCCTAACCAAAGGCCCGGTGGTTTTGATTGTTCCAGTTGTCCTTTGGGTTCATCAAATAGTTTTCTCTTCCTCAAAAATTAGATTTAATGCTTCTAGTCTGTTAGGACTTTTGTTGTTTTTGATTATTGGTTTATCCTGGTTTTTGATGTTATGGATAGAGGATAGTCGATTTTTAGACTACTTCGTTTTCAAGCACACCATTGAGCGGTTTGCGACCAATACCTTTAGCAGAAGTCAGCCCTTTTGGTTTTATATTGTGATTTTGCTGCTCTTAGCGTTTCCTTGGTTTATTATTTTGTTATCAAAATCCAAGACGGTATTTCAAAAAAAATACTCTTTACTTTCCCGTTTTTGGATTTGGGTTTTTGTGCCTCTTCTGTTTTTCTCCATCAGTCAATCCAAATTGGTATTGTATATTCTCCCAATCTTTGGAGGCTTGGCATTTGGCGCAGTGGAAGTTTGGGGAGGGTTGAAGGAGAGTACGCAAAAAAGATGGGAAAATGCACAGACTGTTTTCCAGGTTCTCATCGTTTTAGCCCTTTTCATTTCTCCGGTTTTTGAGGAGGTACTTCATTTAAGCGCTAAATTTTATTTTTTAGGAGTGATCTTACTTTCCCTACTTCTGGGCTTGTATTTATCAGGAATTAAAACTTCTGATAAAGCACTTCTCAGTGCATGGATGTTTACCATGATGATTACAGCAATGTCAGCCTATGTTTTTAGCAATAATCCGGGAATGGTCAATGATACTCGCAGAGTCGTAGATTGGATTGAAGAGCACACACCGCCTTCCGAAAGGATTGTAATCTTCGACAAAAGGCTGCCTTCTATTCCTTTTAAAACAGAAAGATCCGTAATTTCAATTTATGCTGGAGATGAAAGTTTGAATAGGGAAACCCAATTTCAGAAAAATGAGGATTGGAAAAAGTCTTTGATCAACCTGAAAGACCAACCTGAATGGATTCTTGAATCTGGGAATCAAAAAGGAATCTGGGTGGCCAAATCAAATAAGGAAATGCCAAATCTTCCCGATAACTTGAACTGGAGGATTTTGCAGGATATTGATGGATGGAAAATTATGCAAATAGTTGAAGTGAAGCAATGAGAATACTCGTCGTGGAAGATGAACCCGGAATTTCCAATTTTCTGAAGCAGGGTCTAGAAGAAGAAGGCTATGCAGTAGATGTTGC
>JABXHX010000075.1 GCA_013373385.1 Flavobacteriaceae bacterium | reverse complement strand
TTAAGCTCATTTGCGCCGATGGTACTGCCAATGGTGGGAGAGTAGGTCGTCGCCTTTCTTTATGCTGAATTTATTTCAGTATCTTAAACCTCAATCTATTTTTTAGATTGAGGTTTTTTTATGCTCTTAAATAAAATATATCTGAAATCTTTCGTTCTAAATACAATTAGCTTTTCTTTGCAGCATATATGAGAGTACTATTAATTTTTATCTTTTTTACATCAATAATTGTTACTGCACAGGTTGGAGGTGAGAAATCGTATGCTTTTTTAAATATATCAACCTCTGCAAGACAAAACGCTCTTGGAGGAAAGACGTTGACATTATTAAATGATGTAAATCAACCATTATGGAATGCTGCATTAATCAACCAATCTATAGACAATCAATTAGCCGTTAATTATTCTTCTTATTTAGCTGGTATACATATTGGCTCATTATCTTATGCAAGAATGATTAGTAGACGATTTGGAACTATTCATGGAGGGATTAAATATATTAATTACGGAATGCTAACTCAAGCTGATGAAAATGGAACAATTACAGGAACATTTTCTGCAAATGACTTAGTACTATCAGCAGGTTATGCAATCAATTTACCATGGACAAATTTTTATGCTGGAGCAAATCTAAAATTAATCAACTCTTCTATTAGTAGTTACTCTTCTTTTGGGATAGCCACAGATTTTTCACTATTGTACTATAATCCCTATCAATCTTATGTGTTTACTTTGGTGTTTAGAAATATGGGGACACAAATAAAATCGTTTAATGCTACTAGAGAAGGATTGCCATTTGAGATTGCCTTAGGAGCTTCTTATCAGTTAGAGAATGTGCCTATGAAATGGCATTTTACTTTAGATAATTTACAGCAATGGAAAGTTGCAGTTTCTAACCCGTCTAACCAGTCTTCTGATTTAGAAGGAAATGTTACCGAAGAAAAAATAGGATTTCTTAACAATGCATTGAGGCATGTAATTGTTGGAGTGGAGTTGTTTCCTGAAAATGCTGTTAATTTAAGGCTGGGGTATAATTTTAGAAAATCTCAAGAGTATAAATTACAAAACGTTCGTACCTTTGGGGGAATATCATTTGGTTTTGGATTAAAAATGAATGCATTTAAATTCAATTATGCATTTTCTAAAGTGCATACAGCATCAAATGTGAGTACGTTTAGTTTACAAATTGATTTAGATAAAAAATAAATGAATAAAAAAATTACAATTGCTATAGATGGATATTCATCAACAGGAAAAAGTACCATTGCAAAACAATTAGCAAAAAAACTAGGCTATATATATGTAGATAGTGGGGCCATGTATAGAGCCATTACCTTATTTGCAATGCAATGTGATTTTGTAAGTCAAGATCATTTAGATACTCAAGGGTTGGTAGATAATTTAGACATGGCGAAGCTTCATTTTAAATTTAATAAGGCGTTGGGTTATGCAGAAATATTTTTGAATGATAAAAATGTAGAAAAGCAAATTAGAACTTTAGAGGTGTCTAATTTAGTGAGTAAAGTTGCTGCCATTTCTGAAGTAAGAAAGAAGCTGGTTGCCATACAAAAAAGCATTGGTAAAAACAAAGGGGTAGTGATGGATGGTAGAGATATTGGTACGGTTGTATTTAAAGATGCTGAACTTAAATTGTTTATGACAGCTTCTGCTGAAACAAGAGCACAAAGACGTTTTGACGAATTGATTGAGAAAGGAGAGAAGGTTAGTTATGAAGCCATATTAACAAATGTTGTTGAACGAGATAAAATGGATTCAACAAGAAAAGATTCTCCTCTAGTTAAAGCGAATGATGCCATAGAAATTGACAATTCTCATTTAACTAAAGAAGCACAATTTGAAATGATACTAGAACTAGTAGAAGATAGGTTGTAGCTTATAAGTAGTCAAATAATTATTTTTAAGGAATATCAAGGTATTTATGTGTTTGTAAAGAGATTTTCCATTTAGGGTTTTGCATCACATAATCTACAATCATCGGAATCATTTTTTCTCTTTTACTCCACTCTGGTTGTAAAAACAACTTACAATTTTCAGAAACTTTTTGTGCTTGCTCTTCTGCAAACTTAAAATCGTTTTTATTGTAAATAATCATTTTTAATTCGTCTGCTTTCTCATAAATATCATTTAAAGGTAACATGGTTTTTTTAGGAGATAAACAAAACCAATTCCATTTTCCAGAATAAGGATATGCTCCAGAAGTTTCAATATGAGTTTTTATATTCTTTTTTTGAAGTTCGGTAGTAATATAATCTAGATTCCACATTAAAGGCTCACCACCAGTAATTACAACAGTATCTGTAAATTTTTTAGCATTACTAACAATTACATCTGTGTTTGTAGCAGGGTGTATATCTACATCCCAACTTTCTTTTACATCGCACCAGTGACATCCCACATCGCAACCGCCAATTCTTATAAAATACGCTGCTGTACCAGTATGCTCACCTTCGCCTTGTATGGTGTAAAACTCTTCCATTAACGGAAGCATTAATCCTTTCTCAATTAAATTGGTATCCTTTTTTTTCATTGGTTGGCAAAGATACAGAAACTATTAAGATTACATTCAATAATTTACTTGAGAACTTTAACGATAATTTTAATAGTTAACCACTAAAAATATTTTAGAGAATGATTACTTTTACGCACTAGATAACAAAAAATAAAAATTTGCGTTTAGTAATAAAACCAAAAATGATTAAAAGAATGCGTAAGAATAGTTATAAACTGATATCCTTTTGTGTAATAACACTTTTTTTTATTCAATGTAACTCTAATAATAAGTTTGCTGTATCAAAGGAAAAGGTAGGCAAATTGACTCCGAAGACTACAATAGACCAGTTAGAGCATATTTTTAAAAATGATTCTATTGTTAAGAACTTGAGTGAAGGTTCTACTGGGGATAATTATTTTCAAGATGATGATGAATATTTGGTGTATGAAAAAGGCGGTAAGCATTTGTTAACAATAGTACCAAAAGAGCAATTAGATTCTACATCGACCATAAAAAGCATTCAAATTTTTGACAAAAGATTTAAGACAAAATCAGCAATATCTCTTGGTGCTTCATTTGAAGAAGTTAATCTAAACAACACCATTACTAATGTAGAGACATCTTTGAGCTCTGCAACATTATTTATAGACGATTTAAACGTAACTTTAACTTTAGATAAAGAGGATTTAGGCTTAAAAAATGAAAGCTCACAAAAAATTAATTTAGAGCAAATTCCAGGTTTGGCTAAGGTAAAATCTTTTATTGTTTGGTTTAATTAATTTGAATGACAAAGAAGTACACAATCCAGAAAATGCCTTTTATTATACCTACTACAGATGGTAAGTTAATTGAAGAACATTTTGGCAATGGATCTAATAAAGATTCAAATATTAGTATAGCACATATGATTGCCCCACCAAATTGGAGCGAACCTTTTCAAACTCCAGAATTTGATGAATATACTTACATCATTAAAGGGAAAAAACAGTTTATTATTGAAGATGAAACAGTTGTGCTAAAAGCTGGACAATCTATAAAAATTGAAAAGAATGTTAGAGTTCAGTATTCAAATCCTTTTAGCGAACCTTGTGAATATCTAGCAATTTGTTTACCTGCATTTTCTATTGATTTGGTTAATAGAGAAGCTTAATTTTGAACTTTTTAAAGAAAATATCAAGCACAAGAAATATTGCATTTATAGTGTTTGTTTTGTTGCTTACCATTTGTTTTGAAACTTCTCAGCAATTATTTTATATAGAAAGATTTAACCTATTTGATAATGTTCAGTTTTTTGAGTTATTAAAAAATCAATTTTATAGATGGATAATTTGGTTTGTAGTAGGATTTTTTTTGATTTATATTGTTCATAACTGTAAGCTTCCCCTAATTAGAACTGTTTATATTTCTAATCTATTCAAATTTATTGTTTTTAAATCAAAAGGGGCTAGCCCCTTTTGATTTAATTTTCGCATATTTTATTGGTGGCAT
>JABXHX010000060.1 GCA_013373385.1 Flavobacteriaceae bacterium | reverse complement strand
TGAAAAATTTTTGTTGGAATTTACTCAAACTCTGAATTTCAAAACGTGTGACTCTCAGCAAAACGTGTGAGTGAAAAACTGGAATTTAAGCTACTTGTGGAATTGAATTTCTTTGCGGAATTGTTTTCTCAAAATCGGAGTTCTACTAAATTGGAATTTTTCTAATCAAAATTCTACTTTTTGCAACAACGTGTATCAAAAATTGCTATTTTTAGCTCAAACAAAGGTTGTTGCTTTTTTGCGAACTTCAATTTTCCTGCGGAAAATTGCCGTTCACGTTAAATACGCAACTTTTCATAACACGAAACCGTTAGGCAACATTAAACAATCTGAATGGAAAAAATCTTTTTAAGTCATACAAGTTTTGATAAACCAATAGTAAGAAAATTTAAAAAACTATTGGAAGAAGAAGGTTTCGATGTTTGGCTTGATGAAGATTCAATTTTAATCGGTGATTCAATCTTAAAATCTATAGAACGAGGGCTTTTAATGACAGATTATGTCTTGTTATTTATTTCAAAAAAAGCTCTAAAAAGTTCTTGGGTTGAGAAAGAAATAACAGCAGCATTAACGCTTGAAATTGAGAAAAAAGATAATTTGATTTTACCAATTGTTATAGACGAAATAGAGTTACCTCTTTTTTTAAAAGACAAAAAATATATCAAATTCAACAAAAATTATAAGAGCTGCATTAATGAAATAATTTCAGTTATAGAGCGAAATAAAAAAAGATTGGAATCATCAAAAATAGTTTCAATTAGTACTGAATTAACTCTGACTTTTGATAAATCTGGCCATAAGACAACTTATCTAAAAAATCAAGTCCTAAAATGTGTTCGAGGCGAATATAATTTTCATACTGACGGAATAATAGTGGATGGAAAGATTGAAAACATTGAGATTACAAAAGCAAAAATAGTATCTGTTGATGTAGTTGATGATAAAAGAACTCTTATCAAAAGTCAATTCAATAAACCTTTATTAAAAAACGAAACAATAGAAAGACAAGTGAAATGCCATCTAATTGATTGTTTTCCTGAACCCGAAGAATATTGGTTTATTCAAAAATGGCATCAATCAAAGAAAATGAAAATCATTTTTGACTTTTCAGTGAATAAAAAACCTGAAACAATTGACATTTTTGAAAACGAAGGAACCTTCGAACGAATAATTACACAAGAAAAAAAAGTGACTAAAAAAGACAATCGTATAATTTATCAATTTGATATTAAAGCAACCAAATATGCGACTAGGTATGTAATTCGTTGGAATTGGTAAAAAACATTGCCTAACATTATATAAAAATAATAGCGGGTTAATCGCTAAAACCAAAGTAAGAAAATATAAAAAAGGTCTGTGTTTAGCTGAAAAGTTAGTGTGTAAAATCCGCTACTATTCTTATACTAGACCGTTAGCTTGCATTTAAAACCAGCATCGAGAATTGAACAACATTAAGACAAAAATTCAAGAAGTATATATTCCATTTTTAATAGTTTCGATAGGAACTATTCTTTTTTACAACATTTTCCGTTGGACTTTGGATATCAAACTCGGTATTCTACCATTAAAAGAAAACTTATTGAATTTTTGGATTCCTTTTGCTCTTCCTTGGATTCCAATACTTATTTGGTTACGAAGAAGAATTCGAATTTTAAATATTAGAGGAAAAAGAGACAACGGATACTTTGGATATCAATTTGCTATGGCAGCAGCAATGGCTGTTCCAATAATTATAAGTCAAGATTACATTGAGAAAAGTTCTTTTGATTTGAACGAAATATCTTCAATCTCAAAAGTAAAGGAATTAAAAAATGAAAAATATTTCAAAATAACTTCCTTTAATGTTGACCAAAATTCAAGTCTTCCATATATAACCGCAAGAACTTCAGGTCGAAATAATGATAATTTAAATTTTTACTTATACCTCGCTTGTCCCTTTGAGGACACAAACGCTATTTGGTATGGAGTTGAGTATAAAAAAAATTTAAGCAACCGAATTAGTGAACAAAGGAAAAATTCAGAATATAGAACTTTTATAAACAAATCAGAAAAAGAATTTAAAACCTATGATTTTCAAGATGTAGAATATTTTGAACGACTTGGATATTCAGATGACAGAGATGGATATATAGAAGCGTTAAAAGAAAAATATGAAAATATAAACGAAAAGGAACAAATAATACTTATCCCTAAAAAAGATGTTTTTGAGGAAAGACTTGGCAATTCCTTTCCTTGGATTTTCGGCTCTTTTGGAATTGGAGCTTTAGTTCTTTTAGCAATGGTATTAATTCCAAAAATTGACGAAAAGGAATTGAAAGATTTTAGGCAAAACAAACCTTTGAAAGAGGACGATTTAAAAGATGTATTAAGCTTATTAAATCCAATGGGAGAAAATAAAGCTACTGCAATACTATTACTTCTAAATATTATAGTCTTCCTAATTATGATTTTTGACGGATTAAACATTGTTTCGCCTACACCAAAAGAATTACTCGAAATTGGAGGAAATAGAAGATTTGAGGTAATGAATGGAGAATATTGGAGGTTATTTTCTTCTATGTTCATTCACGGTGGACTATTACATTTATTTATGAACTTAATTGGTCTTGGACTTGGAAGTAGCTTATTAGAAAATGTACTTGGTTCAGTAAAATTAATAATCATCTACATTATTTGCGGAATACTCGCAAGTTTAGCGAGTATTTATTGGCACGAAAATACAGTTAGTGTTGGAGCATCTGGAGCAATTTTTGGACTTTATGGTCTGATTTTGGCGTTTACGGTATTTAAAATTTACCCAAATTATATGAGAGGAATGACTTGGATGTTATTAGGACTTTACGCAGGTGTAAGTTTGTTATTTGGATTTTTAGGCGGAATTGATAATTCAGCTCATTTTGGTGGGCTGATAAGTGGATTTGTGATTGGAGGAATTTTAATATTGACAAACAAAAAACAATTGAAAAAAAACGCAAGCTAACAACGTATATAAAAAATAGCGGTTTAATCGCTTAATCGAAAGAAAATAAATAAATTAGAGGTCAGTTATAATCCGAAAAGTTAGTGTGTAAATCGAGCTACTTTTCATATACAATACCGTTGCAAGTAATAGAGGAACACACT